>LBWJ01000001.1:0-16190 GCA_000993595.1 Candidatus Peregrinibacteria bacterium GW2011_GWC2_39_14
AGAGTGAGAAAAATACCCGTTAGAAAGATAGGCCAGTGTTTTTTAAGTACATTTAAATGAAAAAACATATTATGGATATTGTATTTTAAAAATCTTAAAATTACCTAAAGAAAAAACTTCTTTCAAACCATGTATAAAAGACAAATCCCACTCTGGATTTTTTTCCTTATCCCAGACAATATAGTTAACTTCATACCGACGTAAGAGCTTTTGTACATTACTACTATCCTCGCTCAAGTGTTTGTATTCTCGATCAAGCTCCGCGATAGTTGCCGATCGATGTTGATTAATTCGCTCATCGTGGGTAACAACAGCCTGTTGATAATCTAAATAATCTAGACCAGAGGAATAACCCTCAATTGCCTTGTAGGGCTCCCGATAAAGAGACAATGACTCCTTCTGTGGGTTATTCATTACACTGGTAATAAACCCAACAAAATTATTTCGCGCTGTTTTGTTTAAATAAATATACACATATAACGCGTCTTTAATCCGTTGCGTTGAAGTATTAAAAGTCACAGCAGCAGTACTGTTCCAAAAAACATCGTGATTAGTATAGACAGTGTATAAATAACTTGTATCTTCATCATTAGCTAAAATTACCCCTGGAGTACGATCTGTATTTAAAAAATCTAGAAGTGGACGAAAAGCCTGCTCAATGCGCTTGAACGGAATAGTACTCAATTCAGCACGATATTGCCCCACTGCTGCACTAACATACATAAGCACAATGATCATGATATAAAGTATCACACGTCTATGATGGAAACGAGCCAATAGAGTCCATAGCATGTAAAACCCGACTATAATTGATAGAGGAATAATAAAATACCAATAATAATGAGCCTGCTGGACCATCTGCCCAGTAATAATTTGTTGATTTAAAACAATCCAACAACTCATGATAATTGCAAAAATTAAAACCTGATGTTTGTCTGTTCTCTGCTTATAAAAATAAATGCCAAACAATATAAGTAAAACAAAACTGATCTTACTAAAAACAAATGCATGAGTATGAATGGTCCATAAAAAATAAAATAACTGTCGACTCACCTCGGAATTATGAAACAACACCATCCGAACGATATTAAACGAGCCGACAATAATTCCCACAGTTATTATGATGCCAATTTTTTTGAAAGATGCACTATCTTTTCTTATTATTTTTACCAACAAGAGTACACCACATAAAGCCAGAGCAAAAGTCCAAGCAAAAAAATATACGTAAAAAAGTACTCCCAAAACCATACCCGCCAAGATCACATACCTGGGCAATGAATCCCGCATGCTCTTAACAAGAAAATTGAGAAAAATATAAAATGGAATAGCTGGAAGGTATGGTGAAAAAGCGCGACTATAAATGAGCACCTCCGGATGGAATAAGGTTTTATAAAAAAGAATGGGATAGCCGGCAATGACACCCACAGCAACAGCAATTGAGAATACTTTATTTTGAGATAATTGGTATGCAAATGTGTAAACGAGCAGACTTAAAACAAAAACACCAATAAAATTATATACATTATAGATAGTGGCAATATCTACCTTGTCTGCGATACCAAGCCATCTAAAAGGCCCCAAAATAATATACTCTACATAGCTTTGATGCATTTCCTGGCCTTCTTTTCCTTCGCGCAATACCGCATTTCCTAAATGATACCCTTGCAAAACTTCCTTACCACGTGTCAAATAATAGAGCTGATCACGATCAAAATTTGCCGTATTTATTCCTTGATAAACATCGCGGTTCATTAATGGAAACAAAAACAAGGGAGCACTGACAATCGTAGTCAAAACTAAACTATTAATGATAATCAACCGGTGGGACACTATAACCTGCAAAATTCTTTTAGTCCAGGCTACTACCATAAAAGTACTTTTTTAATTATTTAATTTCCATTGTCCAATCTTCGGGTTGAGTTGAACGACGTAACTCATCTGTGATATCAAATTTTTGATTAATGTAAAAGATTAAAACAGTTGGCTCCAACGCTTTGTAACCGTGCCACACTCCCGGCGGGATAATAATCGTCTGGCGTGTATATTCGGAAACCACAAATTTTTCTTCTGGATGGCCATCTTCATAAATTAACCTCATAAGAATACTTCCTTTAGCAACCGAAAAATAATCGGTATGTTGTTTATGCATGTGAAGACCGCAAATAACTCCTGTTGGCATATGAGAAAAATTCATCTCGCCCGGTAACCCAGGAATAATATCATAAAAACCTCGACGCCTTGCATCTTCATGAAAACGATGAGCGTGCCATTCCATAATAAAATTATTAAATAGTTAATTTTCCTAGATACTCTGCCAAGGCTTCGCTCCAATGCCGAAGTGGTGTGATACCCAACTCAATTAAACGAAAATTTTCCAAAACCGAAAATGATGGACGACTGATTTTAGTTCCACTTTCATCGGTTACGATAGGAATAATGGGAGCAGTGATATGAGCTATTTCAAAAATTTTTTTAGTAAACTCATACCATGAACATGCCCCGCTGTTAGTAATATGATAAATGCCCACAACAGCTCGTTTTTCTAATAACTGACATATGGCCACCGCCAGATCGGGAGCATAGGTGGGATTGCCTATTTGATCGGTAACTACACTTACCAACCCCTCCTGGTTAGCCCTCTTAATAATACCCTTCACAAAATTATGACTTTGGGGATCGTCGCTAAAGCCAAACAATCGGCTCGTACGGATAATAATACTCTCTGGTGCGACGAGGTGAACCAATCGTTCCCCAGCGAGCCGCGACATCCCGTATATATTTAAAGGACAAGGGGTATCATTTTCTCGAAAGGATTCTTTGGAGCCATCAAAAACATAATCACTACTCAATTGGATCAACTTGCCCCCCACCTTTTTAGTGGTGACAGCCAACCAGTAAGGTGCAAATGTATTGAGACAATAAGCTTTCTCAATATCCTCACCAGCGCCCTCTACATAATTATAAGCTGCACAATTAATAACTACTTTTGGACAAAACTTTTCAATGACTGTTTTTATTTGTTTGATTTTAGTAAGATCAAGATCCGACTTACCTAGTGCTATCACTTCATAATTTTGGTTTGTCAATTCTTTTTGAAGAGCTGTTCCTAATTGTCCATGTGTTCCGGTGATTAAAATCCTCATAAATTCAGTAATAATTCGCCTGTTCCTGCCGTTTATAATGTTCAATGAAAACGGACTTTTGTTTAATTTCTTTCCACCATGCCTGGTTATTAAGATACCATTCCACTGTATCATTTAAAACAACATCAAAAATATATTTTGGCGTCCAGCCTAGTTCATGTTGAATTTTACTATCACCAGGAGCATAACGGAGATCAGCTCCCGGGCGGTCTCTGGTATGAATTTTATGATTATCTAGATGCCCAGACAGACGCAATGCCTTGTGAATTGCCTGTAGCACTTCTAAATTTGTTTTGGCAGTGCCACTCACATTATAAGTTTCATTTTCTCTTCCTTTATGCAGTACTAAATCAATTGCCCTACAAAAATCAATAACATATAACCAAGAACGAATATGTTGCCCCGTCCCATGCACCGGCATTTTTTTATTTTCTAAAAAATTAGAAATTGCCAAGGGGACTAATTTTTCTGGATATTGTAAAGGCCCAAAATTATTGGAACCTCTAACAATAATAGCAGGCAATTTATGACTACGTGTATATGATTTAATCAGTAAATCGGCACTGGCTTTGGAAGCTGAATAAGGACTTGATGGATTAAGCGGCGAATCCTCAAAAGAAAATCCTACAGGCACATCACCATACACTTCATCAGTGGAAATTTGTATAAAACGAGGCAGACTGTGCCGGCGACTTGTTTCAATGAGATTGTGAACTCCGTTAATATTAGTCCGAATAAAATCATAAGAAGAGCAAAGGGAACGATCAACATGAGATTCAGCCGCAAAATTAATGACGCTAGAAAAATTATATTCCTTAAATAGACGATTTAATATCTGTGAATCACAAATATCCCCTTGGACAAAATGATAACGACGCTCAACTAATGGGCGAATCATTTCCTTTGATTCAATTGAAACCAAATTTTGACGATTGCCAGAGTAGGTTAGAGCATCTAAATTAACCAGCCGATACTCTGGATATTTATTATAAAAATACTGAATAAAATTAGATCCAATAAATCCAGCTCCTCCACAAATAAGTATTGTCTTTTCAAAGATTAAAGACATACTAGGGTGTTTTAATAATTTTTCCAGTGGTTGGTAATATAAAAGCCCCACCACGTGCGACAAAAGGATCTTCTTTTTTCAAAATTACTTTCAGATAATTCCAAGCTAACAACAAGTAAAAATCGGGAGCTCGTTTGTCGGCTGTTTGATGATCAACCACGAGTAAATGTTGCCCGGGTGTATACAAACCCTGTTTGGAAGGTAGCTCGTCCAAAACAAAATCAAGTAAATTTGGACCAATATCATAATAATTAAGAAGTGTATTACCTTTGGCTGGCGCACCATAGGCCGCTAAACGTTTACCTTGAGCCTTGAGATTTCGCAACAGTTGGACTACTCGTTTTTTGCTCTCAACTATTTTTTTAGCCCAATTTTGATAGGTTTCCAGTTTATGTAAACCGAAACTAATTTCTCTATCAACACAAGCAGCTACACTGGCATCAATCGGGTGAGCCCCAGTATGCCCAACAAATACACGCAATGACTGTCCTTGCGCAGATACAATTTGTACCTCAAAAATTTCTAAATCGAACTGCTTAAATAAACGAGTTAATGGATAGACAGCCAAAAAAGAAAGGTGCTCGTGATAAATAGTGTCAAAAGTTAAATTTTCAAACATGTCTATAAGATAGGGCGCCTCAAACACAAATACTCCCTCCGAGTGTAGTAATGTTTTAATGGAACGACCAAGATCTTGATAATCATTAATATGAGCAACTACATTATTGCCGATTATCGCCTTAGCCTGCCCGGCAATTTTGTTAATGTATCCAGCTAAAGATTCATTAAAAAAATCGGCAATGGTAGGGATGCCACAAGCGTTGGCAAAGGTGCTAATATTTTTAGCCGGATCTACCCCTAGTATACGAAAAGCATGATCTTTAAAAAGATGCAACAAAATACCGTCATTACTACCGAGTTCAACAACTAAATCATTCGGTTCAAGAAAACGAGCGATGATATCTTCGGCGTATTTCTTAAAATGATCTGACAATTTTGGCATGCTGGAAGAAAAATAGATATAATCAGTAAAGAGCACTTCTTTGTCAACTACATGAATAAGCTGTGCCAGGTAACAATCTACACAGACATACATCTCTAGTGGATAAGTTGGCTCCGACGCGCCAAGATCATTAAAACGAAGAAAGGCATTGGCCAACGGCTGTGAACCGAGATCCAACACCTTCGTCAAATTTTGACTATGACAGATGCGACAGTATGTATTGATGTGCATATAATAATACACTCCCTTATAGTATACAAATTGACCAGGAGTGTCAACCCGCCCACTTTTATAATCAGCTTATTCATCAACGCTCAGCACATTAAAGCTGGCAGAGTTGTTAGGAAACAGGCTTATTTATGATGAAACATAAATGCTTCAAAGGATATAACCAACCTCTTTTAACTTTTATCTCCTTAAATTCAAAGCCGAGATCAGCAAAGATCTTTGTCCAACCAATTCTTGTTTTATGAGTACAAGGGATAGGCATTAATATATTGTGTATTTTGTTTACTAAGTGGTCAAGCAACAGAGCGGTAAAAGCTCGTTCTGTTTCAAATATAAAAACTTTTTTTGCCACTCTGGAGGCTTCTCGCAACATAGCAATCTGCGTCTCCTCCGCCATATGATGCAGGGCGTCAATAATCATGACGATATCAAAAGAATCATCTTTGAAAACAAGTTTTGAATCAGCTATTTTGGAAAATGGAAAATCATATTCTAAATAATTCATGATATCAGCACATTGTATCTTACATTTAAACTTATTTTGTAAATAGTAAGAAATATAACCATTTCCGGCTCCCACATCCAGAACTTTTGCATTATTATTTAAGATACCATAAAGACATTCACCTACTTTACGCATTCTTATATTCATGCCGAATTTTTTTATAAACATAGGCCTTTTAACTTAATTAGACTACTAAGTAGCTCAACAAGGTTGACACATGGCGCTCTTAAGAGAGGTAACGAGAACGTAACATTCAGTATACAAGTTTTTTTGATTTTCATCAAGGTACATACTATATCAAAACCTAAATAACTTCAAAATTTAAGCCGTTTAAAAATCACCCATGGAAGCCAACGCACAATATATTGAAGACCCGACCAAAATCGTGGGAAAAAAATCGACCCAAAATTTCCATTGAGATTCTTAATTATGTTTTGCGCAACTCTCACCGGATCGGCCTTAGGAAAAGGCAATTTTCTCCCCCAGTTGTTGCTGGTATTTAGATAACCGAGTTGGTAAATTTGGACATTAATATCAGTGGCAGCAAGGGCGTGTCGAAGACTTTCAAAGTAACTCGTCAAAGCACGTTTGGCGGCGGCGTATACCACATTAAAACTGCGGCCGCGAAGTGAAGACACTGAACCAAACCCAACAATATACCCCTTATTTTTAGCTAAAAAAATAGGTAAACAATAAGAAATGATTTTTACTACAGCGGTAAAATTTATTTCAACAATCTTGTTTATTATTTCCGATGTTGAACAAATATAATCTTCATCACTTGACCATCCCACAGGTAAAAAAATACCATCCAACTCCCCCCAGATGGAAATTTTTTTCTTCAACTGATCCAGCCATAAGTCCCCAAAACTGATATGACAGCTAAAACTATCTATAATACCAGTACCTCTGAGGGAAAGATCGCTACATAGCGCTTGAAGGTCACGCTCATCGCTTGCTACAATCAACAGATTATGGCCATTAGCGGCCAATTCTTCAGCAAGCGCACGACCGAGCCCAGAAGAAGCTCCAATAATGAGAAAATTCATAAGCCCAGTCGTTCCGAAATCTCGGAACGAAAAATTAGTTCCGGATCAAAACGACGCAATTCTTCCTTAAATCGCTCATATTCTGGATACGTGGCAGAAAGGACTTGCGTCGATAAATCGGAATCTTTAATAATGTTAGGCAATGCTCCAATATCAATTGCTAATGTATGCAAAAATGAAACAAACTCGTGACTTTTTTTAGATCGAGGAAAATTCACAGCCATACACACACCATTACCGGTGAACCGCAACAAACGCTGATTACCCATGAATAGTTTACCAGATGCTAGGGTGATAGGAGTTGGGTTATGACATAAGAATTCCCGTACACGGTACGACCATTCTATAAACTTTCCATTGGGGATAATGAACTGGCACTCATGGAAACCATTTCTTCCAAACAGTTTAAAATAAGCCTCCTTATTATGAACAAGAAAAAGAAAGTCATAGAGACTTACGTATCGCGGCGCCGACCGCATCAAATTAAAATAGTAATACATACGATTGAACCAAACGGTTCGCCGAAACGAAAAAAAAGAAAGTTTCCAATATCCTCGGTGTTCAGCAAAAAGTGTTCGTCTTAGGTCTTTCTGACTCTCGTCATCAGAGGGCATAGTGGCTTGATCTGCTGTAGAAAATTTTCCCGCGGTTATAAAACCCCGTCCAAATTTCCTCCCAGTAGCAGTAAAATCATGCCAAGAATAGACTAAATCATATTTACTGACTACATTCATCAATAATGCCTCAAGTTGTTCAATTTCAGGAACGGGAATAGTTGTCATTTCAACAACGGACGAAGAAACCAGGCGAGTCCGTAAACTCACACGTAAAATAATTCCTGTTAGCCCATAACCTCCACAAGTAAGATCAAACAATTCTGGATTTTGTGTCCTGCTAAGCTCAAGAATTCCCTTTTTGGGATGAAATAATGTTAGCCTCTCCACGAGAGACACAAAGGTGCCATCACGGAATTGATTTTTCCCATGTACATCTGCGGCAACGCAACCTCCTATCGTGATATCAGGGTGGCCTGGTTGAATAGGAAGATAACGATTATGTTTAATAAGATATTGATGAATCTTACCGAGTGTTGTCCCTGCTTCAACCTCTAATATCCCCCCATGATAAGAAAGCAAACGATTAAATGAAGAACAGTCAATGGTTTTTCCCTGAGAATAAAAGCTAGCAGGAACATAGGAAAGACCGGCGCCACGAGCAATCATGGTCCCCTGATTTTTTTCATCAAAAAAACGGTATTTATCTGGTTTTTGAATAGCGATATCTCGAGTGATACCTCCATCAAAACTCATTAGTCTGGAATGAGCTGTAAGGAAGGTCATATGCGACTATTCTTCCATTTCAAACGAAATAGAATGATAAATAATAATAATTTTACCCCCCACTTTGCGACATTCGGAAAACTTTCAGTCACAGCTGATATACCGACCCGTTTTTTAAAAGCGACGGGGATCTCTACAAATGGGATGTGCCGCGCTACCACTTGCAAGGTTACTTCAGTAATAAAATGCGAATCACCTTTGATCCAATGCGGTTGCAGCTGTCGCACAGTTTCTTGACGCAAAAGTTTATATGTACAACCAATGTCAGTAAGCCGATTAGATCGGAATAATATCTCAATCAACTTACCTTCTAGAACATCAGCAATGCGACGCAAAAAAAACATGGCTGAATCATGCCCAATAAGGCTAGTGTTCGTGCGTGTTCCAAAAACTACTGGAAATTCAGCCCCATATAAAAGAAATTTTTCAACATCATGCGGACTAAAAGTGCCATCACCTTCACAAAGAATAACATAGTCACCATGAGCTTCACGCATGCCCGTCTGCAAAGCATACCCCTGACCCTGTTTTGTTTCAAAAAAAAGCTTCGCTCGAGTCTTCTGTACTTCTTCCTTACTACCCATCTCGGCATTATTATCTACTACAATCACTTCATCTACCACGCCAGTAGCAAAAAAATCATCAATAATTTCCCGAATTGAATGTCTTTCACGATAACTGGTCAAGACAACTGATACTGACTTACCTCTCCACATAAAAATAAATTATTTTCTGTACCGATTTAACTTCTCGCCTCGCATAACGGCTCAGCGAACAACAATGTCGTTAATAGTTTTTATAACATAGTTTATCTCCTCATCAGTCAAACTGGGATACAATGGGATGGAAATGGTGGTTGCACCTATTTTTTCGGCTACAGGAAAAGAGTTGTGCTCATAACCATATTTTTCTCGGTAATACTTCATGAGATGAATGGGACGAAAATTCACAGCTACGCCAATGCCGGCATCCTGAAACGCGTGAAGGTAATAATCGCGAACATCAGCGTTAACCAAAATAGTGTAGAGATGGCGCGCATGCTTGGAATTAGGCAATATAGCCGGAATTTTTATATAGGGATTAGCACTCAATGCAACATCGTAACGCTTGGCAATTGCTTCTTTTTTTGCCAAGAATTCTTCAATATGATCAATTTGATTAAGAAGAAGAGCCGCCAAAATATTGCTCATGTTGCATTTAAGTCCCAAAAAAGCCATATCATAATGTTCATAACGCTTGGTATAACGATCGGCAGCTTGTTTATTGAGACCGTGCTGACGACCCTGAAACAACCAATTGTAAACAGTGGCGTCATTAGTAGTTACTGCTCCGCCCTCGCCTGAAGTAATATTCTTGGTAGCATAAAAACTGTAACAGGCAATATCGCCGAGTTCACTCACCCGCACACCATCACGTATGCCCTCAATACAATGAGCGGCATCCTCAATTATTTTCAACTTATACCGATCGGCAACCAATCGAATGGCTCGCATATCACAGAGCTGACCATAGAGGTGCACCGGTAAAATTGCCTTCGTGTGCTTTGTGATAGCAGACTCAATCCGACTTGCGTCGATATTTCCAGTTGTCTCTTCCACATCCACAAATACCGGTTTGGCTCCCACATATTCCACAGCATTCGCTGTAGCGATGAACGACATTGGTGTCGTTATTACTTCATCTCCTGTCCCAAAGCCATAACAACGCAAAGCAAGCTCGAGTGCGTTGGTGCACGAGGTAAGACCCAAAGCATAGTTACTCCCTACATAACGCGCAAATTTATTCTCAAAACGTTTTGTCCAATCCCCCGTAGTTAAAAAAAATGAATTTAGCACACGAAGTACTTCTTCCTTATCTTCTACTGAAATATTGTGTTTGTAAAATTCAACTTTCATACAATTTTAAAAATTCTTAAAATGCTTATGATAAACGAGTTCAACCGCGTTGATAACAAAATTATTTTTTTGATAAAGAATATTAGCAGCCACATTTTCACCTTCGGTTATTACTCGGATATCAGTAAAACCTTCACGATTGAGATATTGAAGACAGTGTTGTACTAAGTATGCACCCAAACCTTTCTTTTGAAATTGTGGTACGACACCTAAAAGGTCAATGTAACCAGTCCTCTGCCTTAATTTGATAGTGATTAACGCTACGAGCAAATCCCCTTTTAAAATTGCAAAACATTGATCAGCATAACCATGATATAAACTGTTAGTAATCCAATTACGGTAAATAGCACGCGCATTGCTCCGCAAAATTTTAGGATCCCTATAATAACGACTCATTGAGCCAATAGCATCAGCCAGGCGATTGATATCGGCGACTGTTAATTTTGCAAGAATACCTTTGTCAGCCACTACACGGAAACCCTTCAAAAGCGATTTTGTCTTGACCAATAGACCTTGGAAACGATAGGTATTGCGAATGGTGACCAGCGAAAAACCTAGCTTCTCAAGCGCGGCAATATTTTGAGGAGCAAAAGTAGAAAAACAAAAAATACTATCAGCTGATATTTTTCGTAATTGCGTGATGATTGCACTCTCATCACGCAAAGGACGAGATAAATACATTTTGTATACTTCCCGCTTTAAAATAGAGGAATCAAATGATTCGCGACGAAACTTAATCATGCCAATAATTTCTTACAATATAAAGCGGGCGATTTTTATTTTCCATATAATTTCTCCCTAAATACTCCCCAATCACTCCGAGTATAGTAATCTGTAATCCACCAATAACAAGCACAGACACGATTAAGGAACTCCAACCGATTATTGGTGTATTATATATAAGTTTCTTAAAAATGATAACTCCTCCAAGGCCAAAGGAAATAATCACGAAAAAAAGTCCCAACCGAGTAATAAATTTGAGAGGATAATTTGAAAATGAAAAAATTGCGTTCAATGCCAAATCAATTTGTCGAGAAAAATTATATTTACTCTCCCCCTTGTAGCGTTTACCGTGTTCCACCGGCTCTGCAACATGTTTGAATCCAACCCAGCCAATAATTCCCACGATATATCGGTTATGTTCGCGTAGGAGACGTATATTTTCCACCACCTGTTTAGTCATTATACGGAAAATAGTACTGTTAATAACAATAGGATCCTCTATAAATCGCCTTATAAGAAAATTGAAACACTCCGATAACACACGGCGCATTAAGCTGAATTTTTTATGCACCCTCTCTCCATATACCACATCATATCCTTCTTTGAGTTTATGGTAGAGCTTTTTAATTTCTTCAGGCTGGTCTTGTAAATCTCCATCCATCATTACCACATAGTCACCGTTTGTGTAATCCAAGCCGGCGGTAATGGCCAAATGATGGCCAAAATTACGACTAAACTGCAAAACTTTTACTTTGGTGTCGCGGTAATGCAAATCTAAGAGCATGTCCGCAGCGGCGTCACTGCTGCCATCGTCAATAAAAATAATCTCGTAATCAAAAATTGAAAAATCTTTTTGTAATACATCTTTTAAACGGCGATAAAGCTCAACAATATTTTCGGCCTCATTATACAATGGAATAATAACAGAAATTTTTTCCATATACTTTAAGAACTATGCTTAGTGAGAAGCAGGTGAAAAGAGTTGAAAGCAATCGGTCGTGCCAATCTTCGGTAGAAGGGAAGCAAAAAAAGAGCAGCTACTGGAAAATATTTTTTAATTTTTTCTTCCCTAGTATCAGTAAATGTAAAACCATTATTTGTAATGATTTTTTTAATCTGACTATATAAAAAGTAATGCATGGAAGTTAATGTCTGACGTCCAATTCCCACTCCCTCCTCCTTGGCTTTCCCTAAAAAAAAGAGAATTGGCCCCGTCCATGCACGCGGCAACCAATTAATACCCCAAAGATGGTAATGATAGTCGTATATACCAAAACGATTATGAAAGCTGATGTAGGCATGACTACCTGGTTTTAAAACTCGACCAATCTCACGGCACACTGCCATAGGATCATCAACATGTTCAGTAACTTCCGTACAATTAACAAAATCAAAATAATTATCAGGAAATGGCAACTCTTCACCCCCACTCTGAACCACTTTAATTGATACTCCTTCAGACTTAGCACGATTTTCTGATTCCGCTATGTAAGCCGAGTTTATTTCCACACCATATGCTTTAAACCCTAGACTGGCCATTATACATAAAAATTTCCCCCGGCCAGATCCAACATCCAAAACCACACCACCTTCTGGTATGAACTGTTTACAAAAGTCAGAATGTACCATAACTATCATTCTTAAGACAACCACCCCTCAAAATCACTCAAAAACTGACTGACCACTTGATCAGTTTTAAAATGTTTCATCATATCGGGAAAAAATTTTGGTGGTACGGTAACAATATGAGCGCCCGCAAGACCGGCATCGCGGATATCCACCACCGAACGAATACTCCCCACAATAATCTCTGAATTAAGCTTATTTTGATCAATAAATTGCCGAACCGATTGCACCGCAAAAGCTGGATCAAAATCTTTGTCATCTAAAACTTTCCTCTTAAGATAATCTTCTTTTTCTATCAGTGCTTTTTCATCTGTTTTTCCATCGCGAATACGTCCCCAAAATAAACTAACATACCGTGCGCCGGCATGGGCGGCCATAAGCGCCTGCGTAATATCCATGCACGCGGTGCAGTTGACCGAGATGCCTGCAGTGCTTAATTTTTTAATTGTTTCAAGTTCATTCCACCCAACCTGTACTTTAATACTCAATTGCGGATAATTAAAAAGTTTGACAAACTCCTGCGCTTGCTTAAAAATCTCTTCCGGATTGCGTGAAAACACCTCAATGCTCAAATGAATTCCGGGCTGATATTTTTTGACTAAATCTAAAATTTTATTGACATGCCCCTCAAAGGAAGACTTTGGTTCTTTGGCAAGTAAAGACGGATTGGTAGTTATTCCTTGCGCGAAACCGCGCTTTAACCCTTCTTCCAAATCAGTAAGATTGGCACTATCAATAAAAATCTTCATACACTATACAAAAAAAATAAACGAGACTTTGTTTGAGATTAATCTTCAATGAGCTCCTGTACCTCCTGCAAACTGGAAACTTTAAAATCGGCATCAAGATTATTGTTGTTTTCATCATTCACCATAACCACCTTGCATCCTGCCGCGCGCCCGGCAGAAGCATCACTCTTGGTATCCCCCACCATAAAAGATTGAGCCAAGTCAATTCCCCACTTCTTTGCCGCGTCAAACAACATTCCGGGTTTAGGTTTTTTACATTCACAACCATCGTCTCGCCCGTGCTCACACACAAATATATCATCTAAAGGCAACTGACGCACCTCTGCCATAATGCGCCCATGATCTTCGCGTGTCATGGTTCCGTAAGTTATATCAGGCTGATTGGTGACAAGGATTACTAAGTATCCCATTTCATGAAAAGCATCCAAAGCATCTGTAACTCCCTGCTTCAGATGAAATTCACTGTATGTCCACGGGGCTGTCCATCTAACTTTTTTCCCTTGAACAAAACAATTCTCACCCCTGTCTATCGTGTCATTAATAACACCATCGCGATCAAGAAAGATAGCTCGTTTTGTATTCATAAATACCGTTTGATTGATTGCTACCCGACTGTTTATATCGGCTTATCTTTTCTTTAAGACCAAAAACGATAAGATGGTGCAATACGACGTGCATGCCCTCTACAATAGGCGTTGATTGAGCCGGTACAACAATACCGACGTCAACAAGATTTTTCATCGGCCCGCCGTCAAAACCCGACAAACCTATAGTCTTGCCCCCGCGATCTTTAATATATTGCAAACCTTTCATGAGGTTTTGCGACCACTGTCCGGCTTGATCCTGACCGCTTCCGCCATGAACGCTGATAGCCATGCCTACACCGCCGTCCACATACAAGGTGGACAACTGGTGCACATAAATATTTTCCCACCCCCAATCGTTTACCAAAGCAGTCACCAAAGGGATATTTTCAAGCAGTGTCATTGATTTGATGCCACGATCTCCGGGATTTGAACAAATTGTCTTAGTTAAATCAGCTACCAAATGGGTCGCGGTAGCAGAGGATCCTCCATTCCCCATAACATAGACCCATCGTCCTTCCTTCCATGCATCAAACAAAATATCAATTGCTTCATCAAGCTTTTGGCTATAGAGCACTTTGATAGTAGTGGCGATCTCTTGTACTTCGCTTAAAAAATCAGCCGCGTAAGAAGATCCGCGTGATTCCATATTATTATGCGTATATAACTAAAGAATGAATGATATATAAAAGTATAAACTATATTAAGCTGGATTTCAAGCCCTTGCAGAATCCTCCCTCTAAGCCCTAAATTGATAAGGCGCATAGGCACCAGCCTTGATGAGCGGCAGGACGGTAGCCTCGAAAGGCTCAAGCACCACAGGCATGCCCACAGCTTGTGAACCGGCGGCCTTGGCCGCTGTAACACCGCGGGGCGAATCCTCAAAAACGAGCTGGTTCTTCCCGCTATGAAGTAACGGAAATAGCTCTAATCATTTATTCCAGAGATTTTTTAAAGAACAATTTCCTTGTTTAAAAGGAATGAGTAATCTTAGCAAAAAAACCAATTTCTGTCAAATATCCCAGCCATAACAAAAAGAAGCTCACAAGGCTTCTTTTTAGGAGTACTTTTAAAGCGTTTTTTGTATCCCTTGCTCACGCATCTGATCTTCGGTCTTCTTGAGATATTGTCTCAAATCCCCAAATTGCTTTACCCATTCCAAGTAATCATGAACCGCATCACTCAAAGAATACTGTGGTACCCATCCCAGACTTTTGAGTTTGCTTATATCCATCAATGAATGTCGGGAGCCGCCCACACGGTAACGATTGTTCAACAAAGGGTTGAATGGTACTCCAGCTTCCGCGGCCACCAATTTACCCAACTCAAACACGTGCGTACCAACGCCACTCCCCACATTAAAGCTTTCAAAATCTGCTCGCGAGTCGGAAAGCACGGTGAGATGTGCCCGAGCAACATCTTTTACATGAACAAAATCGCGAATCTGTCCGCCGTCTTCATTCATTTGGATTGGTTCATTGCTTAATACATTGACTGCGAATGAACGCAGGGCGCCGGAATAATAATGCCGAAAAGATTGGCGGGGCCCAAGTGCAATACTAAACCGCAAAGCCACGCCGGGAACATTATAGAGTTTCCCCAATGCAAAAAGCAACTGCTCTGCCGAGAGTTTGGAAATGCCGTAAGGAATGAGCGGTTTCAATTGATCGGTTTCTTTTTCTACCACCGGATCCACTGTCATGTGGCATATTGGACACAACTGTTCCCACTCATGACGACCGAGTTGTTCCTCCGAGCGTGGCGCATAGTAACTAGCTCCATGCATAGCGCAAACATACTGCCCTTCGCCATACACGGATTGCGAGGAAGCTATGATAATTTTTTTGATTGGCAATTTTTCGGAAACAATAAGCTCAAATAGTAGAGCAACACTCTCCAGATTGGTACGAATGTAGGTGCTAAAATCCAAGTGAAAATCCATGTACGCCGCAAGATGAATCACCACATCAACACCTTCAAGCGCCATACGCCAGTCATCTTTATTTCGCACATCGCCTTTCACAAATTCCGCGGATTTACTCAACCATTCGGGAACATTTCCATCGTGAGTAGGCTGACCAAGATTGTCCATCACACGTACGCTGTAACCCGCCAAGAGTAATTCGTCTACGACATGAGAGCCGATAAACCCGGCGCCACCTGCCACCAAAATTTTTTTGAACTGACTATTTGTGCTCATAAATTTTTTCTACTATTTTTAAAGCCTCATAGCCGTCCATCGCGCTCGGCACAGGATTCCGCTTTTCCTTAATGGC
>LBWJ01000001.1:16201-39104 GCA_000993595.1 Candidatus Peregrinibacteria bacterium GW2011_GWC2_39_14
TCGGCATCCGGATTACAAATAAATTCACGCTCTGTCGGATGATCAGGATCTTTCTCGTTACGTCTTCCCCAAATTACTTTTTCCGTGCCGCCATACTTTTTCCCTAATCCCTCAATATGTATATATCCTTTAGTGCCATAAATCTCAAAATTATGAATTGGTTTCCAGTTTGACCAGCTCACGTGGATAGAAGCTAATTGTTGTTTCTTATTGCGTAAAATTAGCATGGCATTGTCTTCTACACCTGCATTCCAGAACAAATTTTCAGCAAAACCCACCACAGAAGTAATGTCACCCAAAAATGACCGAACCATATCAATCATGTGAACACCCTGATCAATAAGTTCTCCCCCGCCGGAAAATTTTTTGTGCATGCGCCATTCTTTTTGATACCCCGCTCGCCCACCAAAACCGTACCGAGCACGAATGAACATCAATTCTCCAATTTTCCCCTGCTCTATAAACTTACGCGCCAAAATAAAAGATGGATGAAAACGATGATTAAAACCAACCATATATCGTACCCCATGCTTTTTGGCAAGCGCCACAGCTTGTTTGACCTTGACAGAGTTGACTCCTCCCGGCTTTTCTGAAAGCACATGTTTACCATTGCGAAGAAAAGCTCGAGAAACAGGCGTTAAAAAATTATGCGGTGTCACCACCACAACCGCATCAATATCCGACCGTAAAAGAATACTGTGCCAATCACCCAATGATTCACAATTTTTAAAATTATTGGCAAGCGTCTTGGCGCGTGCGCTATCAACATCAACAATCGCGCGGACTGCAACTCCTCGAACTTGCTTCATGGCATGTGCCCACCGTTTGCCCATGCCTCCTGCCCCAATGAGTGCTAAAGATATTTTACCAATCATATCCACGATCTTTAGGTTTTACCCGCCGCCAATTATAAATATCGGAATTTTGGATTTCTTTAATATGCTTTGGTATCTCTTGCCAATTATCCCAAACAGCACTGATATTTTTCCCCGTAAGGCCATTTGATTCTTCGGAAGCCAAAAATACAGCTAAAGCGGCGGCTTTCTCCGGTGATACTACACTGCCGGTACCGGCCACTTGCTGTAATGCCTCCTCATATTTTTGTCGTCCAGCTCGGTCAGATCCCGCTTTAATCAAATTCTCGACAAAGCCGGAGTTCACTAACCCGGGAGAAATAGCATTAATGGAAATACCAACATTCTTTAACTCATGAGCAACAGTTTCTGTAAATCTTAAAACAGCTCCTTTAGAACTTGCATACGCAGAAAAATTTTCCAGAGGACATTCTCCTCCGCCGGCAAAAGTAATAATTTTTGGATGCACTCCCTGCTTCAAGAGAGGCAAAGCTAACTTTACTGAATACATGGTACCCAAAAGATTAGTTTTGATGGCATCAAACCATCGTTCAGCATCACATTGCTCAAGTGAACCTATCTCACCATAGACCCCTGCGGCTGTAACTAAAGAATCAATCGCCGGAAATATTCTGCCAGCTTCCTGGATTAATTTTTGAACGTCTTTAATTTCAGAGACGTCAGCGGGAAAAACTTCCAGCAATGATGAATTAAATTCTTTTTTTATGCTGTTCAATTTTTCAATAGAACGTCCGCTTAATAATACATGACAGCCTTCACGGATAAAAAAATCAGCGATAGTCCTGCCTATCATACCGGTACCTCCCGTAATAATTGCTCGCTTTCCTTTTAATCTCATATACTGCCAAGAGATCGCGGATGATTTAATAATATCTGTGTGCCGCCAACATCCACTTTATACTCCACTTCGCGCATACCATAATTCGCAAAAATTTTACGCACCGCTGCCTGCGACCCATCCTGACAATACACGAGAAAAAAACCGCCGCCGCCCGCACCAACAATTTTTCCACCCAAGGCGCCAACCGCACGTATCTTTTCATAAATCTCATCAAAAATATCGGAGCTCATTTTTTGCGACATATTCTTTTTTATCTGCCAGTGCTCATTTAAGAGCTCACCAAAACGATCCATCTGTCCGTTTTCAAAAGCTTTTAAAATTTCCTGTCCAATTTTTTTTATTTGATGTTTGTATTCAATGGCATCAATTTTATTTTCCAGTAAGTCAACCTGTTGTTCCTTGAGTATGTCCACGCTTGAACGCCGAATGCCTGTATAAAACAACAATGTCCGATTTTCAAATTCTTGTTGAGTGTTGAGTGATACCTTGGCCGGCGACACAGCAACCAAGCCGTTTTGAGCGATATCCAAAACGCAAAAATTTCCAAAAGTAGCTAAATAAAAATCCTGTTTGCCATCCGGCAGACCTAAGTCTTGGGTGGCAATCTCAAACGCTTCTTCAGCAAGTTGTTGGCGCGATAAATTTTCACACTTCAAAGTATGCAAAACATTAAGAAGTCCAACCAAATAAGAAGCCGAACTCCCCAAGCCTGTGCCGTCTGATACATCAGCCATTGAAGAAATCTCAATCATCTTATCTACACCGGTACGCTGAAGAGCTGCGCGCGCTATATTATGGCGCAAATCTTCAATCCTCTCAACCGCTTCACTCTCATGATATTTAAGGCGAATCAAATCGTCCGCCGGAGGACGGTTTAACCCAATGTACATGTAGAGATTGATGGTGACGGAAAAAATAAAACCACCGTGTTTTTCATAATAGGCTGGTAGATCGGTGGAGCCGCCACCAAGCGGCAATCGGAATGGAGTACGGGTAAGAATCATAGTATGCTTATTTTCCTTGCAATAGCACATCTAAACGAGCGATGTCCGCCATGGTAGATAGACCGCCTATGGCACCACTTGTTTTAACTGCCATCACATGCTCATTTTGGACAAACCGGTTAACCATGCTCGTGAAAAAAAATTCACCATTGGGTTTTTTTTCGGGAGCGTAGTCAAAAATTTTTTTAGTTAAAACCATTACTCCGTTTGAAATAAGGTGGCTTGCTGGATTTTCCGGTTTTTCAACAATTTCTTTTATACTACCATCTTCTCGCAAAGAAGGAACGCCATGGTTCCATGGATCATTAACCTCCCAACACAAAATACTGGTTGGAAACTTGAGACAAGCTTCTATATCCTCCCGCTTTGGAAACTCATCGCCATTGATAAAAAGAAATCTATCTTCTTTGATATATGGCTTGGCGGCCAAAAAACTATATGCGCTCCCCAACGGAGACCCTTCAGCGTAGACTACGGAACGGCCATGAAAATTAGATCCGCAATACTCTTTAATTTGTTCTCCCAAATATCGCACGATAATTATAGCTTCGGTTACTTCTTTCGGCAAGGCTTCAAATATATAATCCAATAATGCTTTTCCGGCAACACGAACCAAGGGCTTTGGCGTCGTAAGCGTTAAAGGTCTCATCCTAATGCCTTCTCCGGCGGCGATGATGATTGCCTGCATAAAAACTATTTAATTTCAATCTTTTCTCTAATAATATAAGGCGTCTTTTTGTTTGTTTCAAAATAAACCCGCAGGATCAACTCGGCCAAAAATCCTAACATAAAAAATAAAATTCCCGACAAAACAAAAAAGATACTTAAAATTGGCAGTGGTGTTTGCCCAAAATTGCGTAGTGCCTCCAACTTCAGGTAAATCGCTACTGCGGCAGTTAACACTCCTAAAAAAAACGAACCCAAACCGAGTCCGCCAAAAAAAATCAACGGTCGTCCTCTTAAACTAGCTAAAAATTTAATAGTCAAAAGATCAAAAATGTCTTTCACTGCTTTCATGAAGTAATGCTTGGAAACACCAAACTTCCTCGCGTGATGAATAACGGGAATTTCCGCGACCTTAGCGCCACGACTATATAAAAAAGCAGGCAAAAATACATGCATCTCACCATATAGATGAATAGGGGTAATTACTTCATTACGATAAGCTTTCAAAGCACATGCCGAATCATGCAAATAAAGACCCGTCATCTTGGCAGTAAGCCAATTAGCTAAACGTGACAATATTCTTCGCTCCCAAGAGTCATTGCGTTCTTGGCGCCAGCCGGACACCACGTCGTAACCCTCACGAATTTTACTGATTAACCTAGGAATGTCAGCCGGATCGTTTTGCAAATCACCATCCATGGTAATGATAATTTCTCCTTCGGCCTCGTGAATACCGGCGTCCAATGCCGAAGTTTGCCCAAAATCCATGGAAAGAATTAAAATTTTAATCCCCGTTAAAGTTCTTAATTTTTCAACAGTAGCGTCAGTTGAACCGTCATCAATAAAAATGGTTTCATATTTTTCACCAATTTTGTCCATTGCTTCGCGTATCTTTTGGTGCAACAAAACCACGTTTTCCGCTTCGTTGTATACCGGTATTACGATAGAAATCATAGATTCAATTACTCTGGATGTAAGCAAAATTCAAAATTGGTTCGCTCGATTAAAATTAGATTAAAATCTCATTTTTTTCTCATTGCCAATTATAAGCAAATTTTAGATAAAAAATTGTTCCCTGTCAAGCGCGCGTTATCCGCATCAACGTCCGATACCAATATAGGTGAAGCCAATGCGCAGGATGACTTCTTCTTGTTCATAGAAAAAATTACGAGTGTCAAAAAATAGAAAGGGTGATTTTAAACACGATTTAAGTTTTTTTAAATCTAATTTTTTAAATTCGGACCAATTGGTGACGATCACTACCGCCTGACAACCTCTGGCGCAATCGTAAGGGTCGGTAAAAAATTCCACTGGTAACGCTTTTTTCACCTCCTCGGGATTAGCCATTGGATCATGGGTACGAACAATGGCACCGGCCGCGAGCAATTTTGGAATTATTTCCAAAGCCAAAGCGCGACGTAAAGTTGCTGTTCCAGATTTATAGGTTAAACCAAAAACAGCAATCTTCTTTCCTTGCAGGTTCTTTAAATGTTCTGTGAGATACTTGGCTGCTAAATCGCGACGAACTTTATTTTTTTTGAATACACCAGAGATAACTGGCAAATCAATCTGTGCATCACTTGCTTTTTTGAGTAAAATTTTTAAATCCCTGGCCAAAGTGCCACCCGAGAACCCAATACTTGCATCAAGATATGCCCCTTGCCCAATCCGTTCATCGGAACGCAACGCCCGTGTGACTTCTACGACATCTGCTCCGTAGGCCTCGGCGACATCGGCAATATCGTAAATGAAGCTGAGCGACGTGGCCAAAAACGAATTCAACGCGTGTTTACTTAGCTCGGCCGAGGCAATTTTCATGGGCAAAATAATGGTGTGAAGAGGCGTAAAAATTTCTTCTATTTTTTTAATTACTGTCTTCTTTGCGGCCCCCACCACAATTCTTTTCGGTTCAAAAAAACTTTTTACCGCCTGCCCCAGTTGCAAATTTTCCGGTACATAGGCTAGATCAAAAAATAACTCCGGACGCTTTTCGTGTATAAATTCCTGAATTTTTTGACAGATCCCTATAGGAACCTGGCTCGAAACAACAATCAGAGAATTTTGTTTTAACAATAGCGTGGCAATTTCAAAAAAATTCCAGATAAGCTTCAAATCTACTTCGTCTTGTTTTGTTACAAGAGTATCAAAAGCAAGCCAAACGATGTCACAATTTTTTAGTTCTTCTAGCTTAGAACTAAATGAGAGCCGTTTTTTGCCAGTATTTTTTTTAATCAGCTCGGCAAGACCGTGCTCGGCTAGCGGAGGAATGCCTTTTTGAAAATTGGCAACAATTTTTTTATCGCTATCAATACCAATTACCGTATGCCCGAGCTCAGCTAACCCGGCTGAAAATATTTCACCCAAATGCCACAAACCCACGACTGCGATGGTATATTTTTTCATAAACACCCCCTTTAAAATTTAATTACGAGGTTTTAGAATTAATCCGATAACTAAATTTAAGGTCACCGAGGGGATAAAAAATGGGAAAAACTGTCTTTTTTTTATGATAAAAAATTTTTGCAATTCTTCTACTATTTCTTTGGCGGTATTTACATGCTCTGATTTAATACACCAATCATAATTCGTATTATACCGTTTTTCAAAAATTCTTTTAGCACTTATAACCCTCGCAAATGAATAAGCAAGTCCGCCTTCACAAGGGATTACCACACAAAATTCACCATTAGAATTTAGTAAGCGCCTAATTTCAACAAGTGCCGCGGGTAAATTAGGCAAATGTTCTAAAACATGAATCGCCAAAACCCTATCAAAGTATTTATCGGGAAGATTTATGGACTTTTGACAGTCACCAACCAAAACATTAACCGTAGGGAAACGACGTTTAATTACTTCTGCCATAGTTGGCAACAATTCCAAGGCAGTATATTCAATATTGTCTAAATTTTCATAACTAAGGTGTTCACCAAGACCAGCGCCGATTTCTAAAACTTTTGTACCACGTTTGGAATTCTTTATTGGATAGCCATGATTAAATTCTTCTATAATGCCATATTTTCTAGGCAAAACTTCATGCCAATGCTTCATAAAATCCGTCTTAATCCTTATCTGGTCTTCAGTAAGAAATGGTAAAATTTTTGGCCATTTATCTTTCATATTAATTTACAAAGTAACTAATAAAAGGTGTAAAAAAGAATCTCAGTAACAACTACCTGTAATAAAAGTAACACGAGAAATGGAGTCAAAAGTTTTGTGCCCTTCTCGGTAAAGAAAGAATGAAAAAAAACAACAAAAAATGGCACCATAAAAAGCCAAAGACGCTCTACGTTTCCTTGGAATATTCCAATTAAGAGGAAAAAGACAATAAGAACCAAACCAGAATTAAACAGCCAAAGTTTACTTTGCAAAGTGTGACGAAAATTTTTTAAAATCAAATATGCCAGCGGTATCCCACTGTAGAACAAAAAAGTGCTCATATTCATAAAAAAATATAAAAGATACATCCTCAAAGATTCAAAGTTACTGCGTACCGCCAGAGCATCACCAACTCGTGCAGTATAAAAATTATCTACAATAGAATATCCCGACCACTGATAGAGTGCCACAAAAAAAACAGAGAAGCTAAGTAGAGAAACAAATATTCGCGTAAGCATGCGAAGGCGGGAGGTGAACATTGCTTCATGCAGTACTCGCCAAACCAAATATAAAAAAAATGGCGCCAACAACAAAAATAAAAAATTACTAAAAACCGCCATAGCCGCCGAGATTCCGCCAAGTCCTGCCAACCAGATATTTTTTTTCCAACCAATGAGACATAATGACACTGCTGTCCACACTAATAACAAAAAAAATCCTTCAGTTGAGGTGGCAATCATTAAAACAATACTTGGTACAAAAATAAAAATCTCAAGCGCACGCCGAACGGCCAATTCGGGAAGTAGTTCTCGCCATAAATAATATAAGGGCCAAACCACCGTAGCGGAAATAATAATAGTAAGTACGGCCATTCCCAAAAAACCAACCGAAAATAATTTAGAGAGCATATATAAAATAACCGTGTAACCCGGTGGATGAGTTTCAGAGTGTTTGGCAATGGTTAGTGGAGGGAGCTCATTAACAATATAATTATGTAAAAAAACCTTGAGATCACGAATATGACTTACATTTCCACTGTACTCCCAAAAAATTTTAGTATACGGGTCTGCTACGCTCGCCTTGCCTTCTCGAATAGCCGCCACACTGAAAATCAACAAACTAAAGGTAATAAAAATGACGGGGAGAAACTTTCTTGTTGGCCAAGCTTCTATTTTTTCACGATAATAAAGAAAGAGCATTACCACACTAACCGCCACCAGCCACCACCCTAAGCTCTGTGCTTTTGGCGAAGGAATTCCATAGAATAACAACAACTCCGGAACATACCCCTTATAAAGAACCCCGATACTAAATTTTATCAACATGACAACGGCTAAAATCGTGCTCGAGATCCAAAAGATGCGTTTAGCTCCCTCTACCTTCCAAAATAATTTATAATAACAAACTACAAAAAAAATAATAAAAATACCCAGTGCAATACTGGAACGAAAAGCAACTGCCATTTTACTAACTTGATCTGGATTGGTGTAAAAAACCATTACTTGTTGTAACATAGTACCTACCAGTAAAACACATTATTGTTTTGAGCCCATAATTAGATGATTAAGACCCCACTGAGTAAAAAAATACTTCTTAATAATTTTGCTAAAACCCGCTTTCTTCAAACGTTGCCGAATTTCCTGATCGGTTACATAAAACTCTTCATCATGATGCATGCCTCGTATTGTATCAACATCATATTGAGTCCCAAAAATATGATCATACCAGTGAACAAATTTATGAATAAGTACCCCAGCAAAAGGAGAGGGCATGGTGACTATGATGTTACCATTTGGTTTTAAACACCGAAACGCCTCAGCCAACTCCGCATCACGATCGTTCACAGGAATATGATTTAAATTTGCAATAAATGTAACTGAATCAAAATTATTGTCCGGAAAGGGCAAATGTGTCATGTCGGTAACAATATTTTCTTGGTTCAATCCTTCATAAGCAAAAACATCAATACCAATACCATTACCATCCAAAAAATCATTAATAAGCACGTTGTGCTTACCACACCCTACATCCAAACAATACCCACGCACTTCACGCGCGGCATACTCAATGCGTTCTGATTTAATAGAGCTTAATCCCCACCTTCTACCTTCAAAAATGCACAACGCACGCAATGGAAGTGTTAAAAAATCCTTTATTTTTTGCCATCTACTCCGTCTATTCATATATAGCTAACGAGCACTTTTTAATTACGGAAACGATATAAAATGTTTTTTTCATCTTGCATTACTTTATCATACTCGTCCTTCACGGTCAATTGAATATTTGGATATGGAATTTTATTCCATTCCGAAGCTAAAATATAGGGCGGCAAGTTACCATCTTGCAACAAATTCTTGCCAACTATCAGGTGTGGACTTGTTTGCACATATTGATACATGAGCGGATGATCCACAAGAAAGGCCAAAGCAGGGTTATCAATAATCAAAAGTGGTGCATCTTTTGGAACCAGACGACTTACTGCCTCAGCAAAACGGCGCGGTGCAGGATCGAAATATACCGGATCATACAAATGCGCCAGTAAATTTATGCTCTGAGCAAAAAATAAAGCAAAAACAACAAGGCAAAATCCATAAAACTTGATTCTACTCGAGATATTCAAGTGTTGACGAACTTCAAGAAGCGCCCCTGGAAAAAGAAGAATAGCGAGAATGTGAGCCGGAAAAAAATATCGATACCACCCCACTGTCTTTAGATAAAAAATGATATTCAACGTAATAAAGGCAGTAACTATCACTTCAAAAATAGTCAACGAACGAAATCGACGAAATGCTTTGACTATAAGAAATGTTAACCATAGCAGTGCAAAATGTAAAGGCGTTGTCTCTGTAAAGAAACGTTTTAGATTAATTCCAATAGCGTGTTCAACTTTGTAGGGATTAGTGTATAGTTGCAAAGTCTTTTGAAAAAAATCATTGGATATTTCTTTTGGTAGTAGGGTAAAAATCAAAAGGAGCAAAGGAATAGTCGCTCCAAAAACGAGCAATAGCCAACGCTGATAATCAATCTTTTTATTTTTAATGGCAAACCAAATTTCTCCAACAGCTACACTCATCAAAAATAAAATGTAAAGCGACTTAGTGCTAGCCGCGAGACCAAACCATAAACCCGTGACAAATATTTGAATCGGTTTTCTTTTATCCAGCCACAGGAGCCCCAACAAAAAGTATGTTAGTCCGGGTATTTCACCCAAGGCGCTTTTACCGTTGCCATAAAGTGGTGAAAAAGTCACTAAAATTACCAATCCTATCACTGCCGCTTCTGAACCGTAGTGTTTTTTTATGAATTTAAAAAATAAAAACACAAAAACAATCAAAAAGCCAATCATTACAAACTTTGCCTGTGCTAAACCAACACCAAATAATTTAAAAGATAAGGCAATAAACCCTAAAAGTGGGTAATTGGTAGTAATAAGAAGTGAGCGCTCCGCTACAAATGTATCTGATCCTATCTGCATGCTATAGACACCATGCTGGACCCACGACTTGGCAATTCCCAAATTAATACCCTCGTCAAACCATGGCCCCGAGGAATCGGGAAAGCCATATAAAAGCATGATAGCGAACACCATTAACGCCGCAATGAGAATTAGGCGATAGCCGGTAAGCCATTGGCGTAGACCATGCCATGAAATTTTCATCATACTTTTGAAATAAAATTTTTGATAATCTTGGCTCGTTTGTTCCAACTATATTTTTCTAAAACTATTGTATGTGCGCGTTTAGCTTTGACTTGAGCTTGAGTGAAATTTGTCAAGACATCTTGAATAGCATTAGCCAAAGCTTTTGGGTCATCCGGCGTGCAAAATGTAGTGGTATTATCATCAAGCACTTCATGAAGCGAAGGAATATCAGAAGCCACAATTGGCCGCTCTGATATCATATATTCAAAAAGTTTCAAAGGTGATGTATAAACCGAACCGATTGTTTCTCTAGCGCTGGTGGGAAGTATCAATACATCTGCCGCATGGTGCCAAACAGGCATCAAGCTATGCTTCTCCCAACCCACAATATGCAAATTCAAACAATTATGATATTTTTTCTTAAAAGCAAGGATATCCTTTGCGGTTCCACCAACAATATACACCTGAATATCATTCTTCATTTTTCGATATAATTCCTCTGCCGCATCCGCTAAAACATGAGCGCCCTTCCATTCATAAAGATGGCCAGTGTAGAGTACAATTTTTTTATCTTGAGGCAAAGAAAGTTGCTCTCTAGACGCCCATTGTGTTTGCTGACTATTTAGTTGTGTAAATTGATCAGTATCAACTGCATCAAAAGCTACAATTATTTTATTCACTGCTACTCCCTCAAGGACGAGTTTTTGTTTTAATCCGTTGCTAATTACAACCAAACCTTTTGCCCGTTGCCATGTCTCACGATGATATCGGTCAGGTTGATCCGGCAACATATGAATTTCGTAATAAACAGAAGCCATTTTTTTTGATAGCCAGCAGGCAATAGGCAAGTCACGGGTGTAATAGACGACCTCCTCCCTCCCCCCTTGAGTAAGGTGGAACAAGTAACGCTTCGCCGATTGATAAAATGTCCAGCTCTCTAACCAGAACCCCAATGTGCCAAAAATATTCAACGAAATTAAATCTAAGCACCAAAGCTTGGTGAGCTTAAAAATTTTTTCCACGCCATAAAACTCAAAAGGGTCGTCTTTAAAACGATTCAGACGCCGAGGGACAATTAATTCTACCTCCACTCCCTGCTTCGCTAACGCTTCACAGGTTTTCATAATCTGAAGCCCATGAGCTTTTTCGGTAGGCAGACGGATGTTGGCCAGATATATGAGATGCATGTTATTTTTTCACCACAAAAAATAGTCCCAACGAAAATTTATCCTTGTTCATCTTTGGTCGGAATTGAAGCACAAACCAGTCAAAAAATAAAGCCAAAGGGACAACAAGAATTTTTAGAGGGCGCGGCAATATCTGCTCCATCTGCGAAAGTGCCGCCACACTTGGACCATAGCCAAAAGATTTGATTTCAATATGAGAAAAACCAACAGCAGTGAATATTTTTTGGAGCGTTTCTTTAGTATAACGCCAGTAGTCGTGCGGATCGGGATGATACGCAACGAGGAAGGGAACAACGCCGAGAAGCTGGCCGTTCGCTTTAAGCACACGCTTGATTTCAGAGAGGATAAGAGAGTAATTATAGATGTGTTCTAACACGTTGAAGAGGAGTACGGTATCAACGCTTTCATCCGAGTGAGGTAGATAATCTTTTTCCAAATCAATATGCTGAGCCCCCTTACTCTCAAAACCCCCATCCAAGCATTCAATCTGGATACTTTGCTCGCGTTGTAAAAAACGATGATAGCTCGCAAGTTTTAATCCACTACCTATATCTAAGACCTTTCCTCTAATAGTGTAGTGCTCACATTCCCGATTCATAAAAATGCGATAAAGATCCTTACCACGCCAAAGTTCTTTAAGATGGCTTGTTATATTCATAATTTATCGCTTAATAAATCGATTATACCATAATTGCCACATTACAATCGCCCAAATGATATTGAGATTATACTGTTTACCGCTGAGATGATCCTGCCAAACGCGCTGTACCTCAACTGTATTAAAAAATTCTGAATGAATATTATTTGGGGATAAAATCTCTAAAATAGTTTCCTTAAGATCCCCACGGAGCCATTTGGCCATGGGCGTAAACCAACCTCGTTTTTTTTCGTTTAAAATATGCTCTGGTAAATAATTACGTATTGCATCGCGCCAAATTATCTTGCCTCTAAAATTTCTTGACGATTGAAAAGCATTTAGTTTCCAATGCGTTGGGATACGACTAGCAAGCTCAACTAATCGGTAATCCAAAATCGGCACTCGTTCTTCCAATCCCGCCGCCATAGTCATTTTATCGGTACGCATGAGAGATTCATCCACCAACCAGCCCTCTCGATCAATTTGCATGAAATATTTTTCAAAATCCACAGTTGGCAACATTTTTCCAAAATATTTGTCAGTCAAAAAATTATTAGCGGCATGGGTGTGATAAATATTCGAATTAATCACTCGCTTCAAGAGTGATTCTTTCTGTGCCAAAAAAGCTAGTATGCGGTTGACACCACTAAGATTTAACTTGCCGGCAAGATTAGTACGACCTAAGAGTTGCAATAAACTTGTTATCCCACTCTGCGCGATATGCGGCATAGTTTGGTACCAACTCAATAAATAACTGTAATAATAGCGCGGGTAGCCACCAAACAGCTCATCTCCTCCATCACCTCCAAGTACCACCGCTACATTCTTTTTTGCCTCTTTAGCTAATAGATAGATGGCACCGGCGGTAGGGTTGAAGTTTGGCTCATCCATGTGCCATGCAATATTCTCTAAATTATTTTTAATATCTTCAGGACCAATGAGAAGTTCATGGTGATCTGTGCCGTAATGCTGTGCTGTTTTTTGAGCGAGAAAAAAATCAGCATTAAATTTTTCAGGATTTTGACTATCTTTGAAACCAACTGAAAAAGTTTTGACTTTGCCAGTGTAAAATTCACTCACCGCGCCAAGGACAGCCGTAGAATCAATTCCTCCGCTTAAAAAAACACCTACTGGACGGTCAGAGATAAGCTGGTGTTTGACGCTGTCGCAAAACAAATTTTTAATTTCACTTCTAGTATCATTATATGAAGAAACATTTGAAAAATCGTTTACCTCCCAATATCTTTTAATTTGAAACACACCGGCGGAATCTAATGTTGCAAAACTCGCTGGAGGTAGCTTCTTAATTCCCTGAAACATGGTGTGTGGTTCCGGAATATAAAGGAGTTGGAAATAGAGATTAAAAACTTCTCTATTTACCTCTCGTGGTATATCATGCTTCAAAATTGCTTTAATTTCCGAAGAAAAAATAAATCGAATACCATCATAAAAATAGTACAGTGGCTTGACGCCAAGAGGATCACGGGCAATGAACAAATTTTTTGTTCGAGTATCCCACAAAGCAAAGGCAAAAATGCCGTTAAATTTTTTAACGCAATCTCTCCCCCACTCGCGATAGGCATAGAGAATCACCTCTGTGTCACTCTCGGAGTTAAAAGCATATTTTTCGCACAATTGATTGCGCAATTCTTTAAAATTATAAATTTCACCATTAAAAATTATGATGAGCTCATGAGCCGCATCCCACATCGGTTGCGCACCTCGTGGCGACAAATCAATAATCGCAAGACGATTGTGTCCGAATGAAATTTTATCGCCACACCAAATAGCGGTCTCATCAGGACCACGATGTGATGTGGTCTGATTCATTTTAAGAATTAGACCGGCATCTTTAAAATTAAAACCATTAATGCCGCACACGGAGATTATTTTAAATTTTTCTCAGCCCACATAATATAACGATCAAGCCCCTCACGTATGTCAACATGAGGATTGAATCCTAAACTCCTTGCAAAAGAAATGTCGGCGGGGAAACGAGAAACTTCACCGGGGCGTGCCGAATCATGTATAACTTTAACTCCAAAATGTTGGGCTATGTGATCGGCAATATCTTTTATACGCGTGTTTTTACCACTAGCAAAATTAATTACTTTCCCCTTGAGCGAAAGGTTCTCAAGCACTATGAGATATCCCTGCACCGCATCGCTCACATGCATATAATCACGAGTCGAAAGACCGTCACCAAAAATAATAAGATCTTCATTTCGTAAGGCCTTATCTGTCAAAATCGGTATGAGAGCCCCAAACCTTCCGTTTTTCTGTCGTTCGCCATAAATATTAAATGGACGCACGATAGTAACGTCTACATCGAAAGAACGAAAATACGCATAACACATTCGATCTCCGCCGGCTTTAGAGGCGGCATACGGACTGTTGGGGCGCAATTCAGCTGATTCGTCAAGCAGTTCGTCGGAGTCAAAATTATGATCATCACCATACACCTCGCAAGTGGATGTTAAAATTAGACGTGAGCCATATTTTCTTACAGCTTCCAAGATGTTGTGAGTTCCCAAAATATTGACATGATAAAAAATCGCCGGATCATGGAGCGACTCATCAACATTAATATGTGCTGCCAAATGAAAAACCACATCATGGCCACGAACTGTTTTATCTACGATTTCTTTATCAGTCACACTCCCCCAGACCACAATTACTTCTTTAGGAATGAAAGAGAGATTAAAAAGCGCGCGATCAGAGAAAGTGTTCAATATTGTTACTTGATGGCCTTTTTTTACCAAGGCACTGGTGAGATGACTACCTTGAAAACCCGCACCCCCTGTAATTAAAATTTTCATAGAGTAATAATTTAATCTTCTGCCTTGACTAACGCAATAAATATACGTACAATAATAGCACCTTTCAACTTTAAATACAAGTGTTCTCAAACAAAATCATTATGTCTCTCTTGCTTTCGATTGTTGTACCAATGTATCATGATCAAGCTAAAATAGGCAGTACTATTGAATCCTTGGCGGATCTCATAAAAATTAATAGCTGGGAAGCCGAGCTAATTATTATTAATGATGGCGGTTCTGATGTTGGTGTTGCCATAGTAGAAGAAAAAATGAAAAAGATCCCTTTTCTCCGATTAATAACAAGATCTAAAAATAGAGGCAAGGGTTACACAGTACGCGAAGGTATAACCGCAGCTACGGGAGATTATATATTCTTTACTGATGCCGATCTTCCTTATTTAACCGAACCAATTAAAAAAATGCTCAACGTAATGAAAAGTGGCGAAGCTGACATGGTTCTAGTTAATCGCGATCTTCCTCCGAAGATAGACCATGAACAACCGGCTTGGCCGCGACTTATTACCCATGCTATCTACTCGCATTTTGTTCGTTTTTTCATTCCATTCAACTTTTCTGATACTTTGGCAGGTCTCAAGGGCATGCGTCGAGAAGTTGCTTATAGGGTTCTTCCTAAACTTACTATTGATAGGTTTTCCTTTGATGTGGAGCTCCTTCTCGCCGCACAGATAGCCGGATTTAAAATAAAGGAATTACCTGCATCACTCAAGAATGTTGGCAAATCAAACCTCAATATTCGGCGTGATGCTCCAAAAATGATAAAAGAAATTTTACAAATTTGGTGGCAACACAAAAAAAAACGGTATCAGTAGTTACCCAAAACTCTTCATTTTATAAAGAGATGCAGGTGATCCAGTATCGTCGACCATGAGTGACCGGCATCTACTAAACTTATTATCAAAAAACCAATTCCTGTCATAGCCACAATTCTTTTAGAATGCGCATTTTTATGACAAATGGAAACAAGGGCATACCCACCAAAAATGGCGAGAAATGGATAAATCTGAAAACGATAACGTGATTGTACGACCGTAGGAATAAGTACCAATGGTGAAATAAGAGCAAAAACAATGAGATAGTAAAAAAGAGACTTCTTTTCTTTCAAAACAAGGACCATACCGGAAAATCCGCTGACAAATAACAAGGCAATCGCCACAGCGGACGATGCAATAAAAACCAACTGTTGAATTCCTGTTTGATAAAACCAGAAACCCATAGGACGGATGAGGCTAAAATATCGAATAAACCTTATCAAACAAAGTTTGATAAACACTAGTGAGTGTCCTAGTACAAACGCCCAAAACTCTGCATGAGCTTTTACTTTTAATCCAAAGAAACCATACGCATCCGTAAAAGTAGTAAGCGGGTTAAAACCCCCAGAAATTTGTCCGCCGTTAGCAAGCAATGTATTACCCACCCACAAATTATATTCACCAATAAGGGTCGTAAGAATAAACTGATGATAGATAAGATAATTACGCATTACCCATGGAAGAATTGGCAAGGCTAAACCGATGCAAAACCAAGTAACAGGGAGATAGTGCTTCAAACGGTAATAAGCAAAAAGTATCACCGGAACAAACAAAATCACTGTAGGACGAGTAAGGATGGCGGCCCCTGTAACTAAACCAAGTAGGCCAGACAAGGATGTTTTATCTGATCGATCATGCACTAAAACAAATAAATAAACAATTAATGTAATCAAAAATAAATACAATGTTTCTGTCATGAGCATCGCGGAAACTTCAATCAGATCGGGATGAAAGCCAAAAAGACCTGAGGCAATGAACCCTATCAATTCTCCTTTTTCCTTGAATATTCTGCAACTAATAAAAAACAAAAGGAGGGCGGAAAATGCATGAAGCAACGCCTGTATAACCCAAACCGCTTCATAGCGATGGCCAAATACTTTGTAGACACCTGCTAGAAAAAATTCATACCCCGGACCAGCGCGAACAATAGAGGTGTCAAATTCAAAACTTTTGTTGCGATCTTCTCTAAATCCAAAACCTTCAACTAAATTAATAGCAATACGATCATATGCTTGCGCGTCAACAACCGGCGGAATGTGATAATAAAAACTATATACCAACGACCAAACAAATGACGCAGTAATAATAACCAACAAAAAAAATTTTCTAAATACCGCCATGTTGTAAAGTATTAATCTCGTGTTCAACCATCATTTTGACCAATGTTTTAAAACTGATTGTTGGTCTCCAATCTAATTCTTTTTTTATTTTTGCAGATGTTCCTCGCATCTTTTTAACCTCCTGTTTACGAACAAGCAAAGAATCAATCTCAATATATTTCTGCCAATCAGCAATATCAATGCATGCAAATGCTTCACGAATAAAATCTCTCACTGTAAAACTTTTACCTGTACAAATAACAAAATCCTCCGCTCGCGTGTGATTAAGCGTGCTCCACATTGCTTCAACAAAGTCTCCCACAAAACCAAAATCACGGCTTACATTGATATTGCCTAGTCTAAATTTCTTTACCTCTCCTCGTACTAACCGCGCAACTCCCTGTGCTATAACTTTAGTCACAAAATAATCTTCTCGCAGAGGCGATTCATGATTAAATAAAATACCGTTCACCGCGAACAATCCGTATTGATCACGAAAATTCTTTATTGCAAAATGCGCCGCAAGTTTTGAGGTGCCGTACGGATGAAGCGGATTAAACATACTTATTTTTTCATTCACAACTTCTCTGACGTTCCCATATATCTCCGCACTGGAAGCCTGAAAAAAATGAGTTTGTGGACTTCTACGCCGCAAAACATCCAAAATACCAATTACGGCCAATGCATTCACACGAAATGTCTCAACCGGACGATCCCATGATCTGGCAACGCTTGAAATCCCCGCCAAATTATACAATTCATCGGGCTTATAAGCATTAATTATTTTTTCCATGTGTGCCGCATCAGTGATATCACCTATCTCAAGTTTTACTTTACTACGTATATTAAAATAATCTAATCGCCAAAGCGCTTTTGGGTCAGATGAATGACAAAGACCAACAACGCGATATCCTTTTTGTAACAAAAAATTTGCCAAATAACTACCGTCTTGACCAGCTAAACCCATAATTAAAGTAGTTTTTTTCATATTAATTGCAATTAAATCTTAACTCCCACCTCCTCACAATCAGTTTTCACCATAAGGCGCACAAGTTCCTTAAAACCGACTTTTGGCACCCACCCTAAAATCTTTTTTGCTTTGAACGCATCACCTAGGTCGGAAATATTTTTTGTCTACAATCACATGTTTCTCCCAATCTAATCCCACCACATTAAATGCCTCCTCAATAAACTCGCGAACCGAATGAGTCTCTCCCGTTGCAATCACATAATCATCGGGCTTGTCCTGTTGTAGCATACACCACATTGCTTCCACATAATCCTTAGCATATCCCCAATCCCGCTTGGCGTCCAAATTACCTAGATGGATAGCATTTATTTTTTTAGCTAAAATATTTGCGATACCTTTAGTAATTTTTCTGGTCACAAAATTCTCTCCTCTGCGCGGCGATTCGTGATTAAATAAGATTCCACTACATGCAAAAACATTATAACTCTCCCTATAATTAATGGTGACATAATGCGCAAAAACTTTGGCACAGGCATAAGGACTCCGTGGATAGAATGGCGTAGTTTCTTTTTGAGGAGTCTCTATGACCTTACCAAACATCTCACTGCTGGAAGCCTGGTAGAATTTTACTCCTGTGCCACTTTCGCGAATCCATTCAAGAATACGAATAACACCAAGCCCCGTCACATCCGCCGTATATTCGGGAATGTCAAAACTTATTTTCACATGACTTTGCGCTGCCAAATTGTAAATCTCATCCGGTTTGACCGTATCCAGTAATCGCGCCAAACTGCTACCATCGGCCACATCTCCATAATAAAGAAATAATTTCTTGTCTTTATAGGTTGGATACAAATATTCCAACCGTTCTCTAAAAACACTGCTGGAACGACGAACAATGCCATGTACCTCGTAGCCTTTTTCTAGTAAAAACTCGGCAAGATAGCTACCGTCCTGACCAGATATGCCTGTTATAAACGCCTTTTTTGACATACATTTTTTAATTTTTAAAACTACTTGTTATCAATGTTTTTTGTAAGATATTCCCTATGCTTTCTTCTGAAAAAAATTGCATCCCCATAGTCCTCGCAGAGTGCCCTAATCGCCGGCGCACACCAATGTCTTTCAAAACCGCAAGCCTTGCCACAAATTCATCGGATGTGTGAGCAAGAAGTAAATGTATATTTTCTTTAAACGGATAACCCGCCAGTCCGCGCGCCGAAGTTATAGTTGGGAAACCGCGTGAAAGAGGTTCAAAAATCTTCTGTTGCATGCCAGCGCCATAAAGCGATGGTGCTATGGCGATATCCATTTGGGTCATCAAATCTTCAAAGGCGTCTTGAGGCAAATAATCATGTTTCACCACTCCTCGAATAAAATATTTTGAAAGCCCTTTAGGAATTTTCCCTCCAAAAATATGAAAAATAAATTGATTTGGAAATTTACTCTGGACATCTGGGACAATCTGTTTCAATAAAAATTCTAACGCTTTCCGATTATGAGCCACATTATAAGTAGATCCGGAGAAAAAAACATTCAAGGGCACACGATCATGAATTTCCTGTGTTCTCATAAGCAAATGAGAGAGACCTCGCAAAGGCAAAATAACCACGCGACGAGCTCCTATTTTTTTATATAGTTCTGCTTCTTGAGGAGTAATCGCGCAGACGACATTACTTAATCTGCTCATTATGAACTCTGTCAACAATTTTGGCAAAAACTTGAAATAATTTATAATACTGCGTCCATCTTCTTCTAAAAAATGATTCGGTTCAAAATTAATGGATCGTGTGATTAATGGAATACGACGGCATCTAACCATTTTGTAGAGCGGCCATAAATACGTATAATCAAACCACACAATATCTGGTCTGAAACTCTCAAGCGCGTTTCTGAGCTCATGTTGTATTTCCGGCTCGGAATATTCAAACGCCGCACCATCCCAATACCATGGCTGAAACAGCCTCTTCAATCCAAAAATAATTTTACGCCAACTCATTGCGATGTGTAGATATTTATAACAAACGGGAATTATTTTTATATGCAACTTCTTTGTTACTTCTTCTACATCTTTTTTATATTCCTCACTATAAATTTTGGTAACCACCATAACTTCGTACCCCATTTTCTTAAACATCTCAATACCGGCAGCACGATCTTGCTCACATGCCCCATATGAAGGATACGGAAACTTTGGAGTGACAATCAAAATCTTTTTCATTGAGACACATTAGATCTAATAATCGCCCACAAAGCACTTACAGCGTCTTTCCATCCAATCTTTTTTCCTTCCGCATAAGTGCGCCCGTTATATGAAATTCCCACCTCATATATACGCAATCCCGCTTGAGCGACTCGCGCAGTTACTTCCGGTTCAAAATTGAAACGGTTGGCGTGAAGTTTGGGAAGAACTTTTTGCAAAGCAGAGCGCGTAAATGCTTTGTAGCATGTTTCCATATCAGTCAAATTAAGCCCCGTCATCATGTTGGAAAAAATAGTGAGAAATTTATTACCCACATAATGCCAAAAAAATAATACGCGATGCGGACGATCACCCACAAAACGCGAACCGAAAACCACATCCGCTCTGCCGTCTAAAAGCGGTTGTAATAAATGCATGTATTCGCTCGGATCATATTCCAAATCCGCATCCTGAACGAGTATGAAATCTCCTGTTGCTTCTTTAAATCCACGGCGTAAAGCGGCTCCTTTGCCCTGATTCTTTTCTTGTAATAACACACGATATACAGACTGTGGGAGTTTGTTCAAAATATCTCGCGTGCCATCGATTGAACAATCGTCAACAATAATAACCTCTTTTGAAAGGGTTCCCAAATCTACAGACATGACCGCCGCCAACAATTTTTCAAGCGTTTTGGCTTCATTATATACAGGAATAACAATAGAAAGCTTCATATTTTATTACTCATTATCACTAAAATCTTATCAATTAATTGATCCAAATCATAGGTGTTTTTGATGTAAGTATGTGCTTTTTCAGAGATAGGGTTAGTAGATTCAAGTATACCAAAGCCATGTAATTTTTCAATAAGCTGAGCCAAAGAACGGCTATTCCCTTGAGGAAATTGAAATACTACATTGGCAGATAGTTCCTTCATATAGGCGTCGCTGGAAGTTACAACCGGCAAACCAGCCGCCAACGCTTCAAGAACCACTTTGTCAACACTACCGGTGCGGCTCGCATGCAAAAACAAGTTATAATCCGCCAATATTCCAGGGATATGGGAATGAATAATACCACCGCGCACATGCACTTCTTGCTCAAGATCTAACTCGCCGATCAAAGAATGCAATGCATCCACATATTTATAATCATATTTTGTAATTGGCGCGCCATATATATCAAGAAAAATTTGTTGTGTTAAATTTTGTTTTTTAAAATAATAGACCGCTAAAATAAGTGTTTTGAGATCTTTAGACGATGCAATACGCCCAATGGAAATCATGGCAATGGTATTTACTGGGAGTACTTTTCTTGGATTTCTAAAATCGTCCGTGTTAATACCATGTCCGACAAAAATAATTTTCTTGCTTTGCAAACGACAACTTTCCGGCGAGGCGCTTACTATATGTGTTACAAATTTTTCCGCAAGCCACAAATGTGCGGTAACTGATTTGTGTACATACCACAGCGTCACCGGATATTTCATCATTCTCCATAAGAGTCCGCCCAAAATCACATATTCCGGATTCATGTGAACAAAAACCGCGTTATATCGTCCGCGCAATTGCCAAAGCAATTTATAAAATCTATATATGTAGACTAAACGCATCTTTTCTTGATTCTCTTTTCCCAAAGAAAAAACTGAAACATTTTTTGGGAGTTTTACTGCACCTTTTTCAAGACATATAATAGTCAACGTATCCACGTGTTCAGCAATTTTTTTTAACCACTCATGAAAAAAACCCAAATTTGAATCATTGAGATCAACTTTTTGAGTAATGACCAAAAGTTTCAATTTTTTATTTGCCATAAATCAAAATTATTCCAGACACAATAATCCAGACTAACACCGCTACTTGTATACCGGCATCTCCAAGAATATCATCGCTTGGCCCGTTATCAGCAATACGCTTCTTGTCTGTTATAAAAAGATATCTAAAAAGGCCGTACACGACTATAGGGATAGTCACCATAAGCCACCTGCTGTGCTCTGAACTGAATGTGTAAAATGCATACGTGATGATGGTAGACGGCAAAACAACCATATTCATTTGGTTTAAAAACTCCAAAGTATAATCCTGCAAAACTCCTCGGGAAAAACCGCTCGCGCCATGCAGTAATTCATTACGGCGCTTGCTGATTGCCAAAAATAATGCCAGAAAAAAAGTGCATAAAATAAGCCATACGGAAAAAGATACGCTTATGGCCACTGCTCCGGCAATTACCCGGATCACAAATCCAAGCGCTATAGCTAACACGTCTATTATGACAATTCGCTTTAACCAAAAAGAATATAACAACTGCAAAACTAAATAAGCCATAACTGCCCAAAAAAACGAAGTGTTCAAAAACCAGCCGCCAAGGGACGCAACAGTAGCCAATATAACCGCAAAAAATATCGCGAAAAAAGGTGAAATCTTTACCGCTGCCAAGGGACGATATTTCTTGGTGGGATGTTCTCTGTCGCTTTTTATATCCACTACATCATTCATGATATACACCGCGCTTGAAGCAAAACAAAATAAAACAAAAGCTTCAACGGCAAATAATACCTTCTGGCTATCCAAAAAATCTTTTACAAAAATCAAAGCGGCAAAAATAAAAAAATTCTTGGTCCACTGTTTTGGGCGCATTGAGATAAAAATTTCAATAATAGTATGTTTTACCCGCATATACTCTCTATAGCATTCTTAAATTGTTTCTTGTCTCCCACCGGCACTATTGCCACGTTTTCGCTTGGGACTACTTCAAAATTCGCAACCCCCACGTCATTCATAATTACTCTGCGTCCTGCTGCCAGCGCTTCCATCACGACCATACCATATCCTTCGCTC
>LBWJ01000002.1 GCA_000993595.1 Candidatus Peregrinibacteria bacterium GW2011_GWC2_39_14
AGAATTTGTTGCGATAATTTTCTGATGCTATCCAGGTGCCGTGAATACCCGTGATTAATTGCGAGTTGCATACCCTCTTTGCTTATTTTTTCGACATAATTTGTATTGATTTTTATATGACGATTCTTTTTATATACTTCTAATTTTGTACGGGTTAACTGAATTTTTCTTAACTCTTTGTATTCCTTACCCTGAGATTCAATTTGCCCAAGAATTTCATTTGCCTTTTCTAGTGTTGATAGAGCGTTATATTCATCGAGCATCTCAGAATAGGAACGAGTGATGCCTTCAAAAATTTGAAAAGTCATATCTTTAGAATCTTTTATCCAATCTTTTACTAATATTTTATTTATTTCCTCCGATTTGTTTGCGTCACCGACTATTGCATAACAGATGGATAATTGTCTAAAAGCTTGTATCTTGATTGAATCAGATAACGGAAGTGCAATAGAATGTTGTAGATAAGGAATTGCAAGTTTATACGATTTCTTTACGTAATATGCTCCACCCTTTGAGAACATACTAAACGCAAATATAGACGGATCTTTAAGCTCGGTGTTTATTTCGTCTAATTTATGGGCGATGTGGAAAACCCTTTCGACAGAACCTGGTTGTTTATCAGATTCGTAAATACAAAATATTTTTTGAATCAACAATTTTGCGAAAAGTCCATTTAGAACTTTTCTCGTAACGAGGTCATGAGACTGTGTTAATCCTAATTGAATTTTTTCTGATATATCATCAATCCAATTTATCGCTACAGTCGGATATCCTTTTTCTTTCATTAAGCTTATCTTATCGAGATTATCAGTAACTAAATTAGTGAGATGTTTCGCTTCATGAACATAAAATATTTCTTCGAAACCGAATTTAAAGCTTAATTCCGAATATAAAGAATCTACCAAGGAATTCACTTCATGTTGGGGAATTTTTAATATTTCGCAAAAAACTTTTAACTGTTTAAAACTGAATAATCTTTCACCATCTAGCACTCTTGAGAGAACACTTGCATCGATTTCCCGATAACCTAGCTGTTCCCACATTGAGATAGCAAGATTACTTAAGTTCATTCCATTAGAAAAAATGAGCCTATTCTTTTTTTTGCAATAATACCGTACTAATTTATTAGCCAATGCAGACATAGTAGTTTTTATATCACAAATGCCAGTTTTTTGCAAAATATGATGCCATTTGTTATAATTAGATAATTTTCGTATCACTAAATAACTGCCTAATATTTTTGACAAACCTGTCAATGACATTTAAATGAAAACGTGTATAAAATAAGTGAAAAATTATGATAAAAGAAGCGCAACTTGGATTAGATTTTAACCCGACAGACTCATTCGTAGTCTCAATCTTTGAAAGAAATGGCTTTATTTTTGATAATAGATATAGACTTGAGTCTGTGTCTGGAGGACTCGTTCACCATATGTATAGATTAGTCTCGGCAGAAAAAACTATGTACTTGAAAATTCGCGGCTCGATTTTTTCCAATCTTCCAGATATTCAAGTAGATCCAAATGATATCCAGTTCGAAAAACAAGCAATGAATCTTCTTGACCAAAAGTTGCCCGGAATGTTTCCACATGTCCTAGCATATTATGCAAATGACCATGCGTTGCTGATGACAGATGTTATCCCTTCCGGACTTACGCTTGAAAGATTATTTAATAGCGGCACTGTTTCTGAAGAAATAATGCATGCATGCGGGAAAGCTGTCGCCAAATTTCATAAAGCAGTGGAATTTTCTCCTCCGATACGCCCTGATAATGACGATATCACTTATTCAAATAATCTTCTTTACAGATTGGGCTATCTCCGTATACATGAGATAGATAGAGTAATTGAACGTTTAAAACAGATGCCAAGACAAGTGATATTTTGTGACTTTTCACCAAAAAATATCGGTGTAAATGCGAATGATGAGGTGACTTTTTGCGATCTAGAGCTTGTCCATTTTGGCAATACAATCTTCGATATTAATTTTTTAGCAAGCCATATCTTATTACATAGCAAAAGCGTCGAGGAAGGCTCCCGAAGACTTACGTCTTTCCTTGCCGGATACTTAAGCGAAGTAAACACAGATCTTAATGAAGAGCTTTCGAAGGTTCTTATCCTTGGCATCGGTCTTTTCAGGTTAGATAATCCCATAATACCTTACTTTTTACCGATAAACGAGAAGGTGAAAGAAAAAAGAATACTCAAGATTAGAGAAATTTTGTCAAATGATGTAAAACCATGGTCTCAAATTATTGAGGGGATGACATATGCATGAAAAAGAAATAAAAATTCTTGAAATAGACGTTGAAACAGTAACAAAAAAGCTCGAAACTTTCGGAGCAGAAAAAATTTTTGAAGGAATAACTATGATGGAGGGATATGATCTTCCTTCGGAAAGTCTTCCTTTTGAATTTAATGAAACAACCTTGCCATCAAAAGATTTACTACCAATCTTCGAACATGTTCGTAACATTACAGAAGGCAAATATTCATTAATGTCTAAAAGAGCTTATTTGAGGTTACGTCGTGAAGGTGAAAGAAGAGAATTAATTCTAAAACAATTGGTTCACGCAGCACCCGTCAAAGAAGAATTAGAATTATCAATTGAAATTCCTGATGAATCTCAATGGGACGCAGTCGCCTCCTATATGGAATCAATCGGCCTTAAAAAAATCGTTTACCAACAAAAGAAAAGAATATCATACCTATATAACAATATTCGATTTGATATAGACACTTGGCCATCTGTACCCACCTATCTTGAAATCGAAAGCAACACAGAAGAGGCTATATTAGACGGCGTAAGGCTTATGGGGTTTGACCCAAAAGACACAACATCAATGACTGGCAAAGAAGTATTTGAAAAGTACTCTGTGGACCCTAACCATCTAGTATTCGAGAATAGGTCAAATTAGTAAACATTATGCAAGTATCAATTGGTTTAATTAATTACGGTGAATATCTTGTTTTCCAAAAGCGAGAAAAACCACCATATAAGCACTACTTTGGTTTAATTGGAGGGAAAATCGAAGAAGGAGAGGGACCCGATCGAGCCTTAATCAGAGAAATAAAAGAAGAAAGTGGCTTAAACGTGGAAGAAATGTCTTATAGGGGTGATCTTTATGAAGTTCTCATCAAAGATGATGGGGCCACCGGAGTTCAGCTTTCGATCTATAGCGCCTTAGTTTCAGGAAAAGTCCAAGCGAATAAAACCGAAGGAGAAATACATTTAGTTCACCCAGATAAACTTAGCGTACTGAAAGATGAATTTATCCCGACGGATTGGATGATTACGAAACACTTAATAAAGAATAAAAAAAGTATCTTTAAAATAAATATTGTTTATATCGTTGAAAAAAATGGTAAATATGAAGTTATTTTTAACAAAAGTTAAGGAGTATTCTATGAATGCTAATAAAAATAAACATCAGTGCCTAATTATTGGTAGTTTTCGTAAACATTACTCGCAAATAGTCGAAACAATTAATTTTTTTCACGCAAATAACATTGAGGTTCTTTCTCCAAAAATCTCAACAATTTTAAATCCTGAAGATGAATTTGTAATTTTCGACTATGATCCTAGGGATGCTGATATTCGTCAAATTGAAGATAAAGTTTTAGAAAAGATGCACAATACGGATTTCGTTTATATAGTAAATCCAGATGGATATATCGGACAAAGCACATCGTTTGAAATAGGATATTGTCATGGTAAAAATTTGAAAATATTTGCGATGGAAGATTCATCAGAATTATGCAGTAGATACATTCATGCAGTTTTAAAACCCAACGAAATAATAAAAAAACTAAAAGAACTTAAAAATTAATCATGAAAATAAATATATATACACTTCAAAAACAAATGCTTAGTTTGTTAAGCCAAAAGGGATTTTCGCATTCAGAAGCCAAAATTCTGACGAAAGCTTATTGGAACGCTGAACTTGAAGGTAAAACAACTCATGGAATAAGCAGATTCTGCTGGGACATTCACAACTTTTACTCAGGGCGTAAACCTAAAATCAGTATTGATAAAAAGGCAGTTGCACTTATCGACGGACAAGAAGCGCCTGGTCCGTTGGTTGCTGATTATGCCTCAGATTTGCTAATCAAACGAGCGAAACATTACGGAATTGCTCTTATAGGTATTAAAAATATGACACAATATGGTTCCCTCGGCGAATGGACCGAGAAAATCGCAAAAGCAGGTCTTATTGGATTACTTACTAACAGTTGTCAACCAGCGGCTGCTCCCTTTGGAGGCGTTTCGAAGATTCTTGGAACGAATCCTATATCCATTAGCGTTCCTTCTGACGAAAATCCGATAGTTTTAGATATGTCCACCTCTGAGGTGCCGATGGGTTTAATTTGGCATTGTTTGGAGACAGAAACAAAACTTCCCGAAGACACTTTCTATGATGAAGATGGAAAATTCACCACGGATCCAAAAAAAGCAAAATCAGTAAAAATATTCGGAGGATATAAGGGTTATGGTCTATCTTTCATGCTTCAGATACTCTCTGGATCACTCGTGACCGCGTTTATGGGAAATAAAATTAAAAATGCTTATGACATTGGTTATTTATTTTTAGCAATTGATCCTAATTTTTTTCAAAATTTAGATAAATTCAATAATGAGAATGAAAAATTCATAAAACAAATAAAAAATTGCAAAAAAGATTCAAACACATCTCATATATATATCCCGGGTGAAAAAAGTTTAAAAAATAAAAAAATGGCTTTAAAAAATACCATGATTGATATACCAGAATCCGTATGGTTAAAGCTAAATAAATATTTATGAATAATAGAAAATCTTTATCAATTATTATTGCTGGCGGAAGTGGACATTGGGCGGAACTCAATCATTACCCTGCTATATTAGATTTAAAGAAACAACTATCCAACATTAAAGTCGCGGCGATTATAGACATGATGGATCCAAAGACGCAAACGGAATATAAAAATTTACAAAAAATACTTGAGATTGATAACCCTGAATGGATCAACCCACATAGTTATACAGAACCTCAACTAGAAAATAAATTAAATGATATAGCAAAAAAAAATAACGTTAGAATCATTATGGTTTCAACCAATCCTTTGGCACATTTTTTCTATAATAGTTGGGGCGCAAAAAACAACATTAATGTTTTATGTGATAAACCTTTGGTTATAAGCGAAAATGCGTCATCAAATCTTAAAAACGCATTTAAAATTCAGCAAAAATATGAACAACTACGAAACTCTATTCAAATAAATAAAGGAAAAAATAAAAGATATTTATTTTGTCTACCTTTACGCCGCCGCATGCTTAAACCATTCGTAAAAACCGCGAACGAATTGAATAATATTTATAAATCCACAGGAGAAGGTATCAGATACATGAACGTAATAATTAACGGAGGTGTACACAAATACCCAATTGAATTTCTTAAAGGTGGAGCTCACGGATATTTGGATGGCATAGGATCACTCTCTCATTCCAGCTATCATTACATCGATGTAGTTGCCTGGTATTTAGCTATCGCCAAAGGAAATATTCATAAATTATCAATCAGCCTTCCTTATATTTTTCGAGTTAGGGATTATTTAAAAATTCATGGATATAAAAAGTTGCGTGACTTAATAGAGGATTCTGAATCATTTGGATTTAATGATTCACAAAAAATTCCTGAACAGATCTTAAATGCGGAGTTAGATTTTACTTTCCATATTAAACTTTTAGATCATGACGATAATGTTTTGGGACTTGTCTCTTACACTTCCGACCACACGACTCACACACCGCGACAAACTAAATACCATCCAAATATGATTGAATATACAAACGATAAGCTTGGGGGGAGAATGTCTCAGATTTATTTTGATATTCACCAAGGCGCATTGCAAAACATCCAAATAATTAAAAATGACGTTGTATTTTTAGGAAATAAAATACAAACAATTACACGACAACACCCAAAAATAGGAAAACTTTTAACAATGAGACACTATCGTGATGCATACGATAGCAATACAGCGACACCAAAAGATCTAGTTAAAGCATTTATCAAATACACGGCAGGTTATAAAATTGATGAAGATTATCTCAATATGATTTGCAATTTTGATGACCAACGTCTTACGAATAAATTATTTTCGCTATTTTATGAACTTATTGCCCAAGAATATGAATCCCACAGAAGTAAGTTAGCTAAAAAGAAAGTTGATAATGAAGTTATAATCGATCAATTCATATGAAAAATTTAAAAGGATTAATTACCGTTGTGACGGGTGGTGGTTCCGGTATTGGAAAATCAATAGCTACACAATTCTCAAAAAATGCTAGTCATGTTGTTATCATTGGAAGAACCGAAAGCAAACTTAAGAAAACTTGTGAAGAAATTACGGAACATACTCGTTCTGTTTCATATGAACTTGGGGATGTGAGTAACGGTGAATCTATCAAACGAACTTTCTCTAAAATTTATAAAAAATATAAACAGATAGATATTCTTATAAATAACGCAGGATTTTCAAGCGGAAAAAATTTTGAAACAGAAAATTTAGATGAATGGGAAAAAGAAATTGCCATTAATTTAACTGGCACATTTAACTGTTCAAAACAAGCCTATCCGTATATGAAAAAAACAGGAAAAGGAATAATCATTAATATAGCTTCTGAACGAGGAAGGAATGGCTCACCGGACTCAAGTGTCGGATATGCGGCGTCCAAGGCAGCCGTCATTAATTTAACCAAAAGCCTTGCGTTGCAATTAGCTAAATATAATATACGAGTCAACTGCATAGCCCCTGCAGCAATTGACAATACTGAAATCTCTAATAATTGGTCAGAGGAATTGAAACAAAAAATTAAAAACAATATTCCTCTAAAACGTTTAGGATTACCCGAGGATATTGCGAATGTAGCTTATTTTTTAGCTAGTGATAATTCAGCTTTTATAACTGGATGTACAATTGACACAAATGGTGGACTATCAATGTTCTAAACCTTTTTTTGAATAAACTACATGAATATACAAATATTGCGAGGGATCTCAGGGGCGAAAAATTCTCCCGAGTTTCTCAAATTAGTGTCCAATTTTGAGTTATTTTAAACACGCCAATTTAAATTTATGCGTAGACAATTAAAGTTTAGATTAGTAACCCCAAAAAGCACAAAATTAGCTTCAAAAATAATGGAAAATTAGGTTTTGAGAAACTCAGGTATTAATATCGTTATAAAGAACTCGGCTATGAGTATAAGCTCTTAAGTTTTCAACTCTGACTATCGGTTCACCGAATACTCTTACTCTTTCACTCACCATAAAACTGCATTATAGCAATTAACAATTTTACGGCGCCACTTCCCGCCAGTCCGTCAACGCGTCGGAGAGCTGGTCCGGCCAGTTTAACAAGAGATTCGGGTTCCAGATGACGGAGACGCCGGGACCGATATTGTTTCCGGTTCCCAAATCGCGGTTGAATTTGACGCTGCCGTCACCGGACAGGTCGAAATCCGCGGCGATGGTCCCGTAGATCACCAGTTGCTTGGTGGTTGAGCATCCGGCCGGGCACCCGTACCAATTTTTCTCTGCCAGAAATACCCCGGTCAGATCGGCGTCGCCGGTCCCAGGACTGGCTGTCACCGGATGCCCGACACCAGGATCAACGCT
>LBWJ01000003.1 GCA_000993595.1 Candidatus Peregrinibacteria bacterium GW2011_GWC2_39_14
ATATCAACCTGCGGTCTGCCCAAAGATTTGAAATTCTGATTAATCTTTTCCAGTCTTTCGGTAACTCCTTTTTTTCGTCCTTCTCGCAGACGGGAAAGAAGCTCCGATAAAATTTTGTTTTCTTCTCCGATGCCGTAAGCGAGCAAGTGAAGGCCTTTATTATTTTTTGCCGTGGTAATCTCGATTCCGGGAATTATTTTTACGCCCATTTCCGCGCCCAGTTTTTGGGCTTCGGAAATGCCCGTGGTAGTGTCGTGGTCGGTCAGCGACATTATCGTAATGCCGTTTTCTGCGGCTTGTTTTACCAATTCCTGCACTCACTGATTGGTTGCCGTCTGAATGAGAAGAGTGTATGTGAAAATCAACCATATTTTTATGGTAGCATTTGCGTTAGAAAAAATGAACGCTACGGTAGAGAATTGCGTGATTTTTGAGTTACTAACATTACAATCGGCATGGAGGAAATGCAAAAAATTTATTTTGTAATCGCCGAACAAACCGATTGAAGCATTGTGACCTTTAGTCACTACCAGTCACTATGATTAAATAACAATTGAAACTATATCTTAGTAACTTTTTTTCAGGTCGTCTATACTGGTATAAAAGTGCGCGTTTATTCCTAAAGAGTTAGCGACATCAATATTTTTTTGGTCGTCGTCAAAATAGATGAATTCTTCCGGTTGCAGGCCGGTTATTTTAAGAATCCCCGCGAAATACTCGGGTTCTGATTTCATATAACCAAGCTCATACGAGAAGAAAAATCTGTCAAATTTATTCTCCTCAGCCCTATCTCTCGCCACTTGTGGCGAGGATTCAAAAAGTGGAGAACCATCCCGTAGCCTTGGCGAAGGAGGGTCTGTTTCGTAATTTTTATAATTAAGCAATTTCACAATATATTCTGCCCGATATTTTTCCTGGTCGCTTGCGAGGTAGCATTTGAATCCGTTCCCGCGGATTTTTTCTACTTCATTCATAACTTCCGCGTCAATTGTCGCGTCCGTTGTAAACCAATATTCCAAAAAGGCATCAACGCCGTTAGGCCAATTCCATCTCGATAGGTATTTTGCCAGTTCTTCTTTGAGGTCCAATTTACCCCGCTGGCACGTCCGAAAATCTTTGGCAAAAAACGCATTTATTTCATCAGACGGCGCTTTGTATTCTCTGGCAAAATACTGGCTGACAAAATACTCCTTATATTTTTTAAGTACCACCCCGTCGGCGTCAAAGAGGATTGCTTTGGTCATGGTTTTGTATTTGTGGATGCCGCGCTCTGATAGCTACCGAATAAGAATTCTATCGCCCCGTCTCTCTAACTGCCTTCTAATTCTCGACTCCACCGTCTGACTGCAGTAATTCATGACGGAGAATACAAAATTGTACATCTCTTCCTTGGATAACTTCAGTTTCCCACGCCTTAGTTTATGAGCATTATGGATAAGCACTCGTTCTTCTGCGCTTAGCTTCAATTTCTTTGAAGCTTTTACGATGTCCGCAAAACCTATAGGGAAATCACCGTTAAGATATTCCATGCTTAAGGTGGCGAATAAGCAAGCTTTGTAAGTCATTTCTATCGCTTCTTTCATTTTGTTAGCCCTCAAAAAGAACAAGGCAGACAGTGCCCGCATTGTCGTGAAACAAGCTTCCCGATAAGCGTCAAGGAAAGTGATTGTCGGCAACGGCAAGTTTTCTATAATTTTTTCTCCCCAAATGGTCTCTGCGGTTAATATTGTGTGCCGGATAAATACGGATTTGGTAAAAGGGGAGTTTATTGTCCCTTCTTCGAAACCTCGGATATCGTAGGGATAAATGCGCAGACGGACTTTTTCCGTCGAGTACTTTTGGGCAATGTGCCTTAACGTTGTGCTCGGCGCATATTCCTTTTTCTTGCGCAACACTCCGATTTCCAAGTCGGAAGTTCCGGGCAGATATTCGGAGCTATTGTAGCTTCCATAAAGGAATATCGAAGCAGGTTTTGTCTTCTTTAGAATTTCGCCCTTTACTTTTTCAATTATTGGAAGCAGTTTCATGACTTCATGATATCAAAGAATACTCTTTTCAGAAAATCGACATTCCTTTTTTCATAAATGGTTCCACTTACAGTATCAATTATGATTTGAGCATGTTCTGCGGCAGGTTCTAAAAACTGATGATAATATTTCAAACTTTGAACTATATACGATTTTAGCTTCGTTTCGTCGGCGTGAATTTGTTTTTGTCTGTCTCTTAAGAATCTTCTTTCTGCCAAAATTTCGTCAGGAGCAAAAAGAAAAACAGTAATATCGGCAATGTCCGACACATCGAGGTTTCCTTCTACGATAATATACGGCTTCGGCTCTACGGTTTCGGTTTCTTCGGCTGGCGCTTCCTTGGAGTAATCCTGTATCGGTTTTTGTATGGTATGCCCCTGCTTTAAGGAGGCGATATCTTCCAGAAACTTCTTTCTATTTCGGCTGCGCCAATCGTAGCGAGTCAAAATGCCTTTATCTTTCATTTCTTCCGAAGAAAAACAAACATAGTCGTCCAAGAGGATTAGGGCGGCATTTTGCGGAGAAAATTCTTCCAAAAGTTTTTTGCCCAGAATTGTTTTCCCGCTACCGCCTGCGCCCTCAATACCCATTACAACAACCTCTTTTTGGGGCAACAACTGCTTAAGCAGTTGCCCAATGGTTATTTCCTTATCTATTGGGCGATAATGCTTATTTAAAAGTTTTTCAATCATAGGTAATATATGAACGTTATTATACAGAAAAAGGGGAAGGTGGAAAATCTTGAGAAGTCAGGTATTATTAAATTAGATAAAGTTATGAATAATTCAACCACTATAAAAAATCACAAAAAATGTATAATAAACCCATGGCTCAATTGACAAAAAAACAAATCAAAAGGCAAGATTTTGTGGACAATGAGATTTTTGAGTTGATTCAGCGACTTATGCCATCCGTAAAAATTAAATGGGACATTGAGATGATAGGGAACATTCGAGATTCGATGCGAATACAAATTGTTGATAAACAAAAATTGACGAGTGAAACTAAATTTTATCCATACTTAAAAATATGATAGTTAGTACTATAGAAAAATTGGATTTATTTACTGCAAGGGAGAATGCTAGAGTAAAAGCCGACGTTATCCTTGGCGATTGTCTTGATGTCTTAAAAAGCATGCCTGGTAATTCTATTGATCTTATTATTACATCACCGCCTTACGCAGACCAAAGAAAAAGTACTTACGGTGGAATTAGTCCGGACAAATATGTTGAGTGGTTTTTGCCCATAACAGGAGAGCTGTTGCGTGTTCTACGTCCAAAAGGAACATTTATTTTGAATATTAAAGAAAAAGTTGCTAATGGCGAAAGACACACCTATGTTATGGAATTGATTATCGAAATGAGAAAACAGGGCTGGTTTTGGACAGAAGAGTTTATTTGGCATAAAAAAAATTGTTTCCCGGGTAAATGGCCCAACCGTTTCCGTGATTCCTGGGAGAGACTTTTACAATTTAACAAAGCAAAAGATTTTAATATGTACCAAGACGAGGTAAAAGTGCCTATGGGTAGTTGGGCAAAAACCCGTCTGAAAAATCTTAGCGAAACTGATAAGAAAAGGGACAACTCAAGGGTTGGTAGTGGTTTTGGGAAAAATGTGTCTAATTGGGTTGGTCGTGAGCTGGCTTATCCTACGAATGTCCTTTCGATGGCAACGGAAAGCTCTAATAAAAAACACAGCGCCGTTTTTCCTAAAGAATTACCGAGTTGGTTTATTAAGCTTTTTACAAAACCAGGCGATATCGTTCTCGATCCATTTTTGGGTTCTGGTACGACTTCAATTGCGGCATTTAAGCTTGATCGTAGCTCTATTGGCATTGAAATACTGGAGGAATACCATAAACTTGCTGTCGAGAATATCAACGAACAAACGAAATGACATGAAAAAATTAAACTACGAAAAGCTGAATGCATTCATCGCATCCGATGTAATAAAGCCGTTCTACGAAATAAGGCTTAACCGACTTGGATCTGCAAAACTGTCCGCAATTTCAAAACGAAAGAATCCCTATTTGTTCAAAGCAAAAAATATTGAAACTGCCGGGGATTTGGCGAAAAGTAGCCTTGACGCATTTCTGTCTTCGCAAGAAGAAACAATTTTTGGCGATCTTATGGAAAATCTTGCTATTCATGTTTGCCATGAGGTTTTCAAAGGCAAAAAAGCCGAAGAAGGAAAATATCGTAGCGTCGACTTGATATTTGATCGCGATAAGAAAACCTACATCGTCGGTATTAAATCTGGACCAAACTGGGGCAATTCTGATCAAGTGAATACAATGAAAAGGAATTTGAAAATTGCCAAAAAACTTATTCGGGCTGAACTCAAGAAAAATAGTATAGTTTCTGTAAATGGATGTATTTACGGACGAGACAATAATCCTCACAAAGTGAATAAAGACCCTGATATTAGTTATTACAAAATCTGCGGACAATCTTTTTGGGAACTTATCTCCGGTGATGACCAATTGTATAAGAAAATCATTCAACCACTAGATAGAGAAGCTAAGAAACGAGACGATGTTTTTAAGGAACTATATATAAAGAAAGTCAACGAAATGACTAAGGATGTCGTTGACCTTTTTTATACCAAAGACAATTTGGATTGGGACAAAATAATTGATTATGTCTCGAAAAAATAAAAGTAGAAAGCAAGAAAGACTTTTATTATTTAATGCCAATCGCTACGGCTTAGGGAAAAGGTAGTTATTAGCTGGCGTGTGTGGACGTTATTGGAGCGTCTTTGAATCAGATTGTAATTTTTTAAATCTGACGTAATACACATTTCTCATCCCAGAGATGCTCAAATGGCATACATCTGGATTCGTTATCTTAGCTGGTGTTTCTAGATAGGATTGCCACACTGAATCAAGAACAAAGCCGTGCTTTTCAGAAAAGCCAGATGGATACACCATCATCAAGTCCCCGCCTCGATTAAAACCGATACCCACAAATCTTTCTGCTGGAATGAGGAAAAATCCTACGTAGTATTCTTCAAATACATGTAGGGTATACAGTCTTGAAAATTCGCCCCCTACATGAATAATCTGGGCTACAAATGTATTATGACTCTTGACTTGGGCAACTGAAAAAGCTATTTCTTTCCTCTCTTTCCACCAATCAATAATAGCTTTCCTTATAAAAGCTAGATCAAAAGCTCCAGAAAGGATTGTCCAAATAGTAGCAAACATGTTAATCGTTTTGAAAAACTAAGGTATGACACGAACTTGACTAGAGTTTGGGCCAATGTAAAATCCACCAAAGAAATTTACATTAGAAAATCCATTTAAAAATAGATCTTTGGCGTCAGTTAGCGGAGCAGTGATCATGTAAGTATTTATAATCTGAGAACCCCTAAATTTTTGAACCCTAGGATTATCTATTTGAATATCTTTTTCCTCAACTGGTAAACCGAATTCATCCTTAGTGTCAAAATAGCCAGATTCATTTGTAGCAAAATAAAAACTCTGATATTTTCCTGGATTCCCAAAATAATACTCCTCTCCATAAAAGAAATCGTGAGCACCAACAAAGCTAAAAATGTTACCAGGATTGCCCAGGTCCTTCAAATCGCTGAAATGAGTTATACCTAATTTAATATTTACAATCTTATTTTCATTCGTATAAGGCCCTAATTCTATAGATGGATTAAAATCCGATTCGCGCGTTGTTATTGAATAAGCTAAAACCGTATCCACTTCGTCAGTAATAGCCTGTAAATAGAAATACTTATTAATAAATATGTATTCAATACGATTAATTTTAAGGTTATGGTTTACAAATAATGGTGCGCCGAAATTTTGTTTGAAATAGTCTATATTAACTCCCGCATAAAGTAATTCTATATTCTTTATGAGTTTCGTCTTATACCCCAAGGTATTTGTGTAATATTCATGAATAATCTTAATACCTTGCGATATAGTAATTAACGATGAAATTAAGAAAAGCCCTATTCCAAAAGCAATAACGGGAGAAGATTTTTTGATTGTTTCAACGAAAGCGCTGAAATCTAATTGCATTGTTAAAATTTGTTTATACTATTTATTGTTACCCCAAATTCTCTGCCCTTCGACTTCGCTCAAGACAAGCCAAACAAACTTATAGATAATTATTGTTCGATAAGCTCATGATAGATTTTCTGCTATACATACTTCAAGCGGTACTATTGCGAAAGGAGAGTATCTCATTTCCGAGTAAGCGCGAATGAAAGATTTTATAAGTTTTATAGTTTTCTGAACATCGGCTTCCATTGCCAGTTTTTTGAGCTTGACGATTTCGTCGCTGGTCAGTTCGGACTGGAAAATGCTTTCAAGCCCCGGGTTGAGTTTGAGCGACAAAACTTTCCGCAAATAGTGTATTAAATCTTTTACCAGCTGGACGAGATTGTGTCCTTCTTCGTTTATTGTCGCGAGATAATCAAGCGCTCCCTTCAAATCGTTCTTTATTATAAGCGAGGCGAACTCCTCCACTTTTTTGAGACCGACTCGTCCCGTCAGGCGCTCGGCTATTTCCAAATTGATGGAGCCAAACCCGCCTTCTGAAGTCGGCGAGGCGAGCGAAGCTATCTGGTCCAGAAGCGATTCGGCGTCGCGGAAACTTCCTTCGCCGGCCGCGGCGACAAGTTCAAGAGCTGCCGGTTCAATGTCTATTTTTTCGGCTTTGGCGATGGCGGCGAGCTTTTCCATTATTTTTGTTTT
>LBWJ01000004.1:0-949 GCA_000993595.1 Candidatus Peregrinibacteria bacterium GW2011_GWC2_39_14
AAGTGCTTCACATAATTTGTGGATGATTTCAGTCATTGGATATTGCCTCCAACTGATTAAAGCATAGCATGCGATATGACAATAATCAAGATACATAGTATGATTTATGTCATATTACTAAATATTTCATAACTTACTTAATACAAATGTGTTATGTAATTATAGATGGCTAATTAAAAAATATTTTTTAATAAATATGACAAATTGTGCAATACATTGTTTTAATTTTGTCTTGACAATCATTCGCCTTCCCCTATAATATTTGGCATCATGAAACTTCACGAAAAAATCAAAAAAATGCGGGAGGATCTGGGGTTAACCATCCGAGAGGTTTATGATCGCTGTGTTACGGTCTTTGGAGACAAGGCGATCAGCTACCGGACGCTCCAAAGGATAGAGCGCGGGAAGATATCGAAATTTTCATCTATCCTCAAGATATGTTGCGCCTTGGGCGTTAGCCTGGAAGAGATGCTTCAAGGCACCGAATTGGAACAGAGCCTGGTGATTCGCAAGAAAGAACGCCTGGACGAATATACCTATAACGAAAAAGTCCACGCGAGTGTGGTTAGCAGCCCCAGCCGCAGTTTTTTGGCTTTAGAATTGACGCTTGAACCGAAGGGCAAGACTCAGATCGAAAAAAGTCCGGAAGGAAATTTTGAAAAGTGGATTTTTGTCATTGAAGGGGAACTGACGTGTTATTTCAAAGATGAAAAACACCTCTTAAAGAGCAAAGATTCGATATCTTTTAACAGCTCGATCCCGCACCATTTGGAAAACAACGGCAAAAAAACCTGTATCTGCACCGTCTTGCAAAATCCTAAGCATTTTTAATGATGGCGCGACTTACGGAACGAGGTGAACGTAAGTCGCTGCCAGAATTAATCCCGCAGAAATGATTGCGTCAGCAATCATGCGGGATTAACCCGTGTTTCGCGTTTCTTCAAAATCA
>LBWJ01000004.1:971-8870 GCA_000993595.1 Candidatus Peregrinibacteria bacterium GW2011_GWC2_39_14
GCCAAAGAAATCGGCTTTCCGATATAATCAACCGCTCCCCGGGCAATCGCCTGCCTGACCACATCCGAGCTCTTCCATGCGCTGATGACGATGATCTTTACGCCAGGATTGATTTTCTTAATTTCATCTATAACATCTATACCGCTCATTCCAGGCATTTTAATATCCAACAAAACAACATCGGGCTTAAAATCTTTGGCCTTCTGGATTGCCTCTTCCCCATCGCGCGCCAGTTCGAGATTACATTCATACCGCGGCGAAAGAAAATCTTTCATGGAATTACGGATATCGGCCTCATCATCTACGATCAGAATATTGGGCTTTTGCATGTGTCCGCCTTTATCCAGCATCTCTTTTATCTTATACATAACAGTATCCCGAAGATAATTTCGACTAAACGGCTTTTGGATAAATTCATCCGCTTTCAATTGCAAAGCCCTTTCCCTGACCGCCTCATCCTGGCTGGCAGTGACCATAAGCACAATGCACGCGGGGTCTATTTCCTTGAACTTTCTCAAAAGGTCCAATCCGTCGACATCCGGCATAATAATGTCTAAAAAGATAATCTTGGGTTTTTCCTTTTCAAAGATACTTAAGGCTTTTTGGGCGGTTGTCGCTGTAAAAACCGTAAATCCGATATAGGTAAATATCTGCTTGATATTATCGCATATGCCTTCTTCGTCATCGACAACAAGGATCTTGATCATTTCTTTTCTCCTATAGATCTAAAAACTCACATCTCTCTTGGTGGCTTTGCGTAACTTATCGAGAAACGCCCCCATGCTTTGCGTATAATTAAGCAGCTTTTTCGCGTCCTCGACCGGCACCGGCTCCTCGCTTTTAGGGTCAAGGTAAAAACTTACGATAAAATTTATCCCCATAATATCGTTACCGATGTAGTGCGAAACCAGCTCCCGGACAACCCCGTGCATAAGCATATTCTCGTTTTTGATCTTTTCCAGGCGGTGGTTCTCTTTTTCCATTTTTTCCGGATGAAGGATTTTATCGACCATCTCGTTCATAATCCGCGCGTATCTTAATATCTTCTGGCAATCGACTATGGGAATAGGCTCATCTTTCTCAACGTAGTAAGAGACGATGAAATTAATACCGGAGATATGGTCCCCTAAATATAAATACAGCGTATCCCAAACAAAGGGATGGATAGTAATCTTTTCAAGCGCGATCCGGTCGTAAAGTTTTTGCTCATCGCAATGTGCCTTAGCCACTACGACGCCCTCCGCTGCCGGATGACTCGCGCGGCCTCATCAACTGCCGCCACAATGTCCTTGCTGTCCAGCGGCTTTAACAAATAGTGCATGGCCCCGTATTCTTTGGACTTCTTGACAGACTCCTCATCAGTTATGCGCGTAACCATAATACAGACCGCGTTTTTATCAATCTCTTTAATTCTTTTAAGGACCTCTACCCCGTCAATCTCCGAGTAACCCAAATCAATATCGATAAGCACGATATCCGGTCTTTCATTCTTAAAGAAGTTAACGGCACCAACGCCGTCGGTCTCCATGAAGGCCGCGTATCCTTTGAGCGATAAAATCCTTTGCATGAAATCAGCAAGGCCTTCTTCATCGTCAATAACTAACACCCTGATCATTTGGTTATCCATTTTCTCCTCCCAGGCAAACCTGTTGCTCGATTGTTACGAACACTGCGCTTCCCTCCCCTAACCCCTCCCACAAAGGGAGGGGAATTTATCCATAGGCTTCCCTCCCCCTTGTGGGGAGGGCCAGGGAGGGGGATTTCAAACGTTCTTCAATCTTCTGAAACACACCCTCCAGGTTTGCAAGAACATCATTATTCCAAAACCTTAAAATCTCAAACCCCTGCCCTCTGAGCCATTCATCCCGCGGAATATCCCTCCAACTCTGATCATGCTGCCCTCTATGACCAATTTCTTTTCAAAACAAACAAAATCGACGATATATCGGCCAATAACCGCCTGCCTGCGGAATTTGACGCCCAGACTTTTTGCGCGAAGCACATGCCAAAGATGCCTTTCAACTTCTGTCGGATCACTCCTCAATCTCCTGGCAACAGGCGTTAACGCTTTTTTCAACCATCCCCTCCCCTAACCCCTCCCACAAGGGGAGGGGGATCTTTCCTATGCTCAATCCCTAATTACACATGTTTTTCATAAATCTTTTGACACTATCAAACCTGTTCTAAAACATTTTCTTAGGGGTCTCAGTTTTCCCCTTGTCTAAATATGCCTTGATATCCCCTTTAAAAACAGGAAATTCAACGATTATTTTTGCCCCCTTGTTTTTCCCCGCCGATTCCGCCCAGACGCGGCCGTTATGCAATTCAATGATCTTGCGTACCCGATATAACCCCAAACCAGAACCCTCTGTCGATCCTTTGGTCGTGATATGGGCCAGGAAAATGTCCCCAATAATGTTCTTTTCAATTCTTTTGAAATATTCTTAATTTGATTTCTTTAACTTCACTGCGCTGGACAGCATGAATGGCATTATTAGCAAGATTGAAGAAAACCTCTTCCAGCTGAATCTTGTCTCCCAAGATATACGGCAAATTATCGGAGATCTCTTTAATATATTTAATTTGTCTGTTCTCTTCTCTCTTAAATTCGTAGCCGAACAGTTTCCAATACCCTTCCTCCACCTCATATATCTTAATGAGTTTTAACAGCCCTGTCGTCTTCCTGGAATACTCTTTAATGGCCTGGATCATGCCACTCACCCGGCTTCTGGCCTCCAGGATATATTCCATTGATTTATCAACTCTTTCCCGCAAATCATCGGGCATAGAAATGCGTAAATCCTGGAATGCCTCTTGCAAACCCTCAACCTGCCCATGGATCACCATCATGGGATTATCAATTTCATGGGCCATAGAACTCGTCAGGTGATCAAGGGAAACCCGCCGCTCCTCTAAGCCCAGCTTCTCCATACGCGCGGCTTCTTCTTCCAGAAAATAACAGTTCTTGACCGCCAAGGCCGCTTGATTGCCTAAAACCCCCAAGACGTTCAGCAGTTCATTGGAATAAGTTTCTTTGCCCTTGCGATCTCCGAGGACAATAAACCCCAGCAAAGCAGAGTCGATGGCAATAGGCACAATGACACTGCAAGAAATTCTATTCATCTCGGAGAGAATATCCTGGATATTTGCGCTATCTGGATCGCTTTCGGCACGGGATTTAATTTCATCACCACCAAGGGGAACACGCCTTTTCATAAGGTCTTCAATTAGCGCGGTTTCTCCGTTAACTGTCAGGATGCCATTTTCCCCTACGAGCGCTTTTAATTCATATTCATTAATGGCCTGATTCAATATAAAAACCTCTGCCTTTTCTACTCCTAAGATTTTCCGCAAGACATCAACAATGAAATCAAGCAACTTTGTCAGATTGCGGATGGTCGTCATGCCGTAAGAAGCCTGAGTCAGCAATGAGTTAATCCGCCGTTCTTCCTGTAACAGTACATCTTCAGCCTTACGCTGAACAAAAAGATAGATGAAGGGTCCAGACGTGGCTAGCACAAGCAACGTTACCATGGGAGCCCAAAACCAGTTCTCACCAAGGATATTGATTAACCAGGGTTTTCCCAAAACAACTAATCCAAAAGGGATACCCAAAACCAAAGAATAGACAACAACAAAGACCCCAAGCCGCGTAACCGCAATACGAATGTCCATTAGCTGATAACGAAACATAGCATAAGTCATGACAGCGGCATAAACACAAACAGAAAAATGAAATGCTGGATAAAGAGGGATCCCAAAAGCAGGAATAATGGTTATAGCTCCTCCTGTATGTCCTAAAAGCGGGGCCCAGAACATATATAATGCTTGCGTTTTTATTATCCCCTTACTTCTCTTTATAAATTTATGCAGTTCAATAAAAGCTGAACCTGTAATGAGGAACCATATTAGTGCCCAAAGAGTGAATAAAATAGTAGCTTTATAATAATGCATTGAATCAAACGCATAGTAAGTTGAGCCGAGGAAATGTTTTGAAAAAATGATCAACGGGACAAATAAAATCCCTTGGATATACGCAAACAGAAGCATTCGTGGCCTATGGATCCCGCAAAATTCAGCGATCACATGATAATAAACGACAGAAAGAAATGTAGTCACAACGCATTCAAGCCTCCAGAATATAAGTGCTTTTTCGGGTGTAACTGACATCCCACCGGCAAAATTAGCCAATCCCCACACTGCAACAATGACATTAAAGACAGCCCAAATTTGATGAACCCTTTTCGTCGAATAGGCAAAGACAATAAATGCCAAAAGAGAACACAGAATTGCTACAGAAAGACTAGCAACCGAAAATAAGGTCATCTTAAAATAGATAAAACATAAAACAAATAAAATCGCCGTCAGAATACAAACCGGAATTAGCATACGTATCAAACCTACCCGTATATCAAGAAAACGATGGCGAAGAATGCTAAACGTAAAAATCCCTGCATATATGCATATTAAGAAATGCCAACCTGGATATATCGGAATATCATAAAGAGGCAGAGCTATCGTGAAGCCACCTGCAAACCCTACTATCATTCCCCAAAAAAGATACAAGGCTTGCGTTTTTTCTTCACCATGAGCGGTCTTAACAAACTGCAATATCCTATAAAATGCAATGCCTGTAGTAAAAGAGAAGACTAAAAACCATAGGGAGATTAAAGGAGTAGCTTTTGCATAATATATTGTGTTAAAGATAAGACGAACTTCGGAGAGAAATGGCTTGTAGAATAAAGCGATTAGTGCAAAAAGAACCCCCTGAAGGTAGATTAAAATAAGAAGTCTTTTTTCATTTAATTTGCATAAAGAATAAATTAGATGATAAAGGAAAACGGAAATGAAAGTATTCGATACAAGAGCTAGCCTCCAATAAAGAAGCGACATTTGAGAGGATTGTGCAACACCAGCCAGGAATAACCCTAAACACCAGAGGGCAACATTAAGGTTGAAGATCCCCCAAACCCAATGAACTCGATTTCTAGCTTGCAAAAACGTCAAAGTCGCCATCGAGGCGCATGAGATCGAGACAATTAAACTAATAAAAGCAAAGAGGCTCAATTGTTATTCCTTAGATTTTATGAAATCTTTTACTATGTCAGGCACTTGTATCGCCTCAGGTTTTACTTCATTTGACCAATGTGCAAACAATATTTTTTGGGTAGCGTAGGCTAATTTTGTTTCTTTTTTGCCCCCTTTGATGCGATAAAATTCAAAATACAATCTAAGGCCACTCTCATATAATTCATCCAAATACATTTCAACGCTGATGTTCTCGAAGGGGAATGCGTCATTAAGATAATAGATATTACATTCAAGACATATTATTTCATTTTTGTCAGCAACATTAGTGAAGTACGCCGGGATGAGCTTATAAAAAAACTTATCTCCTACTGCCCCTAGCCATTTAACATAATTGGCAAAATAAATATTGCCTACTATATTAGAGTTTTCTAATGTTGTTGAAAAAATACCCTCATCAATTTTAAATTTATGCACAATATCCTTGCCATATGATTTAATTTTATTTCCTAAATTGATATCTCTATAAGGTTCTGGACAACTTTCCCGGTGGAAAATCTTTTCTGTCATAGGCTTCACTAAATCCAAATAGTCGCCTAAAAATTCAGGCATCCTTTCGATTACAACAGAATGGTCTTTCTTAATATTCACCCAGGTGCTTTTCTGTTCAGCCACTGCCACACGTTCACGCTGTCCTCCATCGGTAATTCTAAACCACTCGAAAAACATAGGGGCAGTTGCATTCTTATTGCCCTCCAAAGCTCCACCCCATATCTTAGCCTCAACAATATCATTACACTTAATTCCGCCTAAAATTTTAAGTTCAGTCATATTTGTAACTAAACCCCATTCACCGCTCTCTGCCAGCTTAACAAGTTCTTTAAAAGTAGGATAGACACTGTACTCTCGGATAGTTCCAATCCAATCAAAAAAGTTTGTAAAATATACCCTGCGACTCAGCATTTGATTTGTCTTAAATGTAACCGGAAATCTCTGAGTCATAACTAATTGCTTTTGTGGTCCGGAATAGTCAATGTTGACTCCAAATAATTGATTTTCATTAAACCCGATTTTCCTTAATGTCTTAATATCAACATCGAGTTGATTCTTAATATCTTCAGAATCTCTAATCGCATTTATTGAAAAGGAAAGTATCTTACGAGATCCTCGTGTTAATTCTATTGGCATAGAACATACCTTTGCCTTAGAATCCCCTCCTTTAGTTCTAAAAATAATTACATTTTTATAGTAGTCAGCAAATTCAAAATCTATATCGGATTTATTTAATAACTTTCTAAATGCTTCAAAAGCACTCCAAACAACTGTCCCGCTGAAGTCCAAGTCAAATCCTAAGCTAACCAGATGTTCCAGTAACGAAACCTTTTTTTCCCCGAGTAATGCCAACCAATCTTTTTCTGAACGTTTAACCACATTTTCGATGTCACATCCCTGCTCAGCGTATCCGACAACACAAACCAGAGAACCATTACAGTGTGATAAAGAGATTTGAATATGGTTTAATTCTTTACCGAACAAGGCTGGCCGACCTGATTTCAACCATCCGATTTTTACAGATTTCGGCTTTTTATTCTCCTTTTGTAAAAATTTCTCGACAGCCGATTGGATAAAAGGAATCTCAATCTTATGACGCTGTTCTTTTTTAGCTTGTTTTAATTGTACATCATATAAATAACGGACAACCGGCATAGGCAATCCCATTTGCTGGGCAAGTTCGCTGACTTTGCTCTCGATAATCCTCTGATCTCGTTTTGTTGGGTCAACCCAATCACTAGCATTGGGCCCTTCCACCAAGAACTTTATAACTTTAAACCGACAGTTCCGAACATTAAGAATATCTGAATTATTTTTTTCTAACACTCCGCTATTTCCGATATATGTTTTTTCATCTGTTCTACAGACAACTGATGAAACAAGCCGCTTTTTAATTCTTTTATCTGATAACGAAAATGAAACTTCTTCAATATAATCAGGTAATGCCATATTAGGAGTTATTATGACTTGCATTGACTGAAGAATAGAATCTAACGAAAAAGGATCTCCTATGAGAAAACGATTATTAAATCTTGGGGATGTCTCAAGGAATTGGTTAACGGATTTGTTGTGATCAACAGTTAATAAACATTCGCCTTTCTGAGTTTTTTCATCATAAAAAAGGTCGTGGATTTTATCAATACATTGGAATAATTTTCCTTGAAACAAAATTGGCCCGTAGAGGTCTGCCTGAGGATCGATGTCAAGAAACTTTTTCGGTCTGGTTTTTAATTGATTATTAACTCTAGGGAAATCTACTCTTCCATTCACTTCAAAAATTGCCGAAAAGTGTGGTTCCATATACCCGGTTTGTTCTGAGTAAATCTCCACCTGAACTTTACAATTTTCCTCTTTGTTGTCCCGTTCTAAGATCAGGGCTCGAATTTCAATTGTAGTTCCTAATTCTCGACTAACTGAAATGGGCCTATCAAGATGTATATCTCTAATTTTTAAAAAATCAAATTGAGCTACATTAGTCAAATATGCCACGGCCTGGCTCATAGCCTCCAGGCCGAAGACCATTGGAAAAAGCAACGACCCTTTCCAATTGTGGTCAAGGACATACGGGTCATCTTTAATATTCAGATTAGCCTGAACGATTAACTCAACTTGCGGCAGGCAATATTTGATTTCTTCGATAAATCTCCAATTTTGTTCTGATTTAAATTCATTGAATCGAAAAGTATCGAGCCCGGGGACACGGGAAGTAATAACGACCTGGTCCACTTGCGGATCCCGCTCAATTAGTTCTCTGAACCGCTTGACGCCTTCTGCTACAGGAATCGCGCCGATGCCTCTATCGGACAACTTGTCAACGCT
>LBWJ01000005.1 GCA_000993595.1 Candidatus Peregrinibacteria bacterium GW2011_GWC2_39_14
GAAAAGGATGAATATATCGCTGATTTAAACAAAGCCGCCAAGGAAAGCACAAAGTACTCCAAAGATCTTGAAAAAAGCGTTAAGGATAAGGAGGAATATCTCAAAGACCTTGAAAAAAACATAAAAGAAAAAGATAATTACATCCTATCTCTAAAAAAAGACCTGGAATTAAAAGAAAAAGAGTTAAATACAACTACGAAAGACCTCGAAGGAAGAAAAGCCTACATAGACGATCTTTGGAAAAATAGACTGAAAAAAAGATTAAAAATTAAATACTATAAATAAACGCCAATGGAAAACAATGAACTTAATATTTGCATAATATTTTCAAAAAATTATCTGGCTTTCGCACGCAATTTAACAAAAAATTTCTTACATTTTCACCCAAAATCAAAAGTTTTTGCATTATTAGTCGATGAATTAAAAGACGAATTTGATCCGCAAAAAGAACCGTTTGAACTTATAAAAATAGAAGAATTAAATATTAAAAATTTAAAATCTTTTACATTCAAATATAACGTAACAGAGCTAAACACAGCCGTAAAACCATATTTCATTGAATACCTATACAACAAACATCCGGAAATAAATAAAATATGTTATTTCGATCCGGACATTCATTTTTATAAAACAATGGCGGAATTAAGCCAACTTCTCGATAAGCACAATTTCGTCGTGACTCCACACACAACGTCACCTATCCCGGAAGACGGATGCAGCCCTTCGGAAGTCGATTTATTGCTTTCGGGAAGTTATAACCTGGGGTTCATAGGGACACGCAGAAACGAAGAAACGTTCAAAATGCTCAAATGGTGGCAAGAAAGATTGTATGATAAAGCCGTAAACCGCATAGAAAAAGGGCTTTTTACGGACCAAAAATGGATGATTTTATTGGATAATCTTTTTGATGACGTTTATGTATTGCGAGAGCCTGGCTATAACGTTGCATATTGGAACCTGCACGAACGAAGTAATATAACAAAAATTAACGAAGAATATTTTGTTAACGGAAAACCTCTATATTTCTTTCATTTCAGTGGATTTCCAATGAATGAAATGGAATTAGTATCAAAATATCAAACGCGACATCACTTAAGCAGGTTAAACCCTACAATTAAAGAACTGTTTGAGGGCTATAAAGAAGGAACTATAAAAAATGCCTTTGAAGAAACTAAAAAATGGACTTATGCATATGGATTTTTCGAAAACGGGGTAAAAATATCAGATATATTTCGCGCTTTGTATTGGGATAGAAAAGATTTACAAAAAAAATTCGAAAATCCATATAAAACAGAACACAATTCATTCTTAGAATGGCTTATGCAACCGGCAAGAAAAGACTCAGTTATAACGAATCTGATGGAATATACGTACAATTTTCGTGAAGATGTGAAAAGGTTTTATCCGGACATCTGGGGAAAAGATCAAATGAATATATTTCACTGGGCGTATAACTCATTTAGAAATGAATATAAGTTTGACGCTTATTTCTCAAAAAATTGCACAATAGAACCATCGAAAAAACACACAAGAATCAACAAACATATTATATTGGCAAAAATTTCAGAATTAATAAAAAAATTAACGGGACCAAAAGGGCACGCATGGTTTTACAGACAATTTTTAAAATTTCAAGAATTTAAAAAAAGAAGAGGCGAATCTAAAAAAAGCAAAACATTCCTAAGGTCTATTGAAAACCAAAAAAAACCATTCGGCGTAAATATAATTGGCTACATTAATGCGGAATCGGGCGTCGGAGAAGGAGCAAGAGGTATAATAAGAGCAATAGAAACAAGCGAAATACCGTTCAGCTTATATAATATCGACCAAGCATGGACGCGCACCGAAGACAAAACCTACACAAATTTTTCGAATCAATTACCCTACGATATAAACATACTGGTCGCAAACGCAGATCAAATTCCATACATAATTAGAGATATTGGACCGGAAAAATTTACCAACAAATATACGACAAGTTTTTGGGCTTGGGAATTAACAAAGTTCCCGGAAAAATGGCAAGATCGCTTCAATTATGTAAATGAAGTGTGGACAATGTCCACCTTTTGCTTAAATGCAATCTCGGAAAAATCCACCGTTCCAGTCGTAAATACACCAATACCGATTGAATTTGATGTTGATGCAAAATATACACGAAACTATTTCAAAATCCCTGAAAATCAATTTGTATTTTTATTTTGCTTTGACGGATTATCCCTTATAGAAAGGAAAAACCCATTTGCTGTTGCTAAGTCCTTTTCAAAAGCTTTTGAAAACAAAAACGATATTTTATTAATAATAAAATGCCATAATGCACAACCAAATCAGCTGGAAGAACTTAAAAACGATCTAAAAAATTGTAATTATAAAATCATTCCAGACTATATGAACAGAGAAGAAATGCTGGGATTATTTAATTGCATGGACTGTTTTGTGTCATTACACAGAGCGGAAGGCTTTGGATATAGTATCGCGGAAGCTATGTATCTGGGGAAACACATAATAGCAACCGGCTGGTCGGGAAATCTTGATTTTACAAATACAACAAACAGCCACCTTGTTAATTACAAAATGATCGAAATAGAACATAACGTCGGACCTTATGAAAAAGGAAATCTATGGGCTGAGCCGGATATAGACCATGCGGCAAAAACAATGCTTAACGTCTACACAAATCGCGATAAAAACATTGCAAAAAAAGGACAAGAATACATAAAAGAAAATTTTAGCAAAAAAACATTGGCGGAAAGATTTAAATCAAGAATATATCTGATAAAAGAGATAATGGAAAAAGCAAAAATTAAGTAACGATTTAACATGTCTGTTTTAATTACAGGAGCAAGCGGATTTATAGGCAAAAAACTAATAAAAACGCTAAAGGGCGGTCTTAAGCCAAAAAGTTTAGATATTGACTTAGAAATTCCGAAAAAATTTGACTACAATCAAGTCAAAAAAAATGATTTCATAATTCATTTAGCCGCAATTTCATCTCCGGATTTATGTGAAAAAAACTATAAATTGGCTTATAAAATAAATGTAAAAGGAACTTCATATTTTATACAAAAATGCCTTCAAAAAGGCGCGAAAATACTATTCTTCTCGTCAGATACGGTTTATGGAGAAACAAAAAACACTTGTGCGGATGAACTTTCAAAACCGCATCCATTAGGAAAATACGCAAAAACAAAACTTGCCATAGAAAAGAAATTCCAAAAAGAAAAAAATTTGAAAATATTCAGATTATCTCTTGTATTCGCGAAAAACGATAAATTCACGACATATATAAATGACTGTTCCAAAAATAAAAAACCTGCTGAAATTTTTAATACATTTTATAGAAACGTTATTTATATCGAAGATGTTTTATGCGCAATAAGAAAATTGATAAAAAAATTCAACAAATTTGATAATCAAATTTTCAATATTTGCGGAGAAAAACTGCTTTCAAGGCAAGATTTAGCTTATTTATACAAAAAAAACATAGATAAGAATTTAAAAATAAAAATAATAAAACCACCAAAAGAATTTTTAAAAATTCGAGCAAAAAAAACTCACATAAAGTCTTTATACTTTAAAGAGCTTCTCGGAAAAACCCCAATGAGCATTGAAAAAGCAATGAAAATAGAGTTTAATAAAAACGCTAAAAATTAACAACAATTTATGGAAAAGAAAAAAGCCTTAATAACGGGTATAACGGGAATGGTTGGATCTCATTTAACTGATTTTTTACTTGAAAATACAGATTGGGAAATATATGGCATGTGTAGGTGGAGAAGTCCAATGGACAACGTCGAACACCTAACAGGCAGAATCAATAGAAAAGACCGCGTATCGTTACTATATGGTGATCTAAACGACTTTGGATCGCTTCTATACGTTTTAAAAGAATCAAAGCCGGATTACGTGTTCCATTTAGCCGCACAAAGTTATCCAAAAACAAGCTTTGAATCACCAATTGAAACGCTTAATACAAATATACTTGGTACGGCAAAACTGCTCGAAGCAATACGAAAACTGGATATGTCTCCTATAATTCACGTATGTGCATCATCTGAAGTCTTTGGAAGAGTACCAAAGGAAAAATTACCAATTCATGAAGACGTAAATTTCCACCCGGCTTCTCCTTACGCAATTTCAAAAACCGGAACGGATTTGATAGGAAGGTTTTACGCCGAAGCATATCAAATGAAAATAATGACAACACGCATGTTTACGCACACAGGCCCAAGACGAGGCGACGTTTTTGCAGAATCAACATTTGCGAAACAAATAGCTATGATAGAAAACAACTTATTACCACCGATTGTAAAAGTCGGAAACATCAAATCACTTCGCACATGGGCAGACGTCAGAGACGCTGTAAGAGCTTATTACATGCTCGTCACGACAAATCCAATATCGGGTGAATATTACAATATTGGCGGAACGTACACGTGCACAGTTGAGGATATGCTTAAATTTTTACTTAGCATTTCGACTCGAAAAGATATAAAAATTGAAACCGATCCTGAAAGATTAAGACCTCTCGATGCCGATCTTCAAGTGCCGGACACGTCAAAATTTCAAAAACATACAGGCTGGAAGCCTGAAATACCGTTTGAAAAAACGATGACAGACTTATTGAATTATTGGCGAGATAAAGTCAAAAAAGGTCACACTTTTTGGAACAGATAAGTTCAACAAAAAAAATCACCTGTTAATTATTTCAACAGCTTCTGTCAGGTTTTTTGCGCAAAAGTCAGCTTCGACAAACGCTTTTTTATTATCACTATCTTGCCCGGTTAAAACAAGAATAGTCTTACAACCAACCTTTTTACCCGCCAAAATATCCGACAACTTATCCCCTATTAACCAACATTTTTTTAAATCGAGATTAAAATCTATTTCGGCTTTTTTAAGCATACCAACATTAGGCTTCCTGCATCTACATGCTTTTTTATATTTTTTAACAACTCCTTCCGGATGATGCGGACAAAAATAAACATTATCTATTTTAACTTTATAGCTCTTAAACCGCTCAATCATCCACTTCATCAAAATATTATAATCTCTTTCGGCATACAAACCTTTGGCTATACCAGCCTGATTCGTAATTATTATTTTTTTAAAACCAACGGGAATTTTCTTTAAAGCCAAGAAAACATCACGATAAAATTCGACATCTTCAATTTTATAGACATGATTTTTATCTTTGTTGATAACCCCATCGCGATCTAAAAAAACAGCTCTATTTTTCATAAAAAGCCTTCTCAACAAGTTCACAAATAATGTGTATTATTAAAATATGGGACTCCTGTATGCGTGGTGTTTCTTTGGAAGGAACGTTAAGCGATAAATCGCAGCATTCTTTCATTTTACCACCGCCCTCACCCGTTAGCCCAATTGAATACATGGTTTGCTTTTTAGCACACTTTAAAGCCTCCAAAACGGCCTCTGAATTTCCGGAAGTACTTATCGCAAATAAAATGTCCCCGGGGCCTCCAAGAGCCTCAATTTGTCTCGAAAAAACGGTTTTAAAACTATAATCGTTCGAAATTGCAGTAACAATGGAAGAATTCACAGTTAAAGCTATTGCGGGTAGAGCCTTCCTTTCAAGCTTATATTTGCTTACCAACTCTGCGGCAAAATGCTGACTATCGGATGCACTTCCGCCACAACCGCATATTAATATTTTTTTGCCCTTTTTAAGCGAAAAAATAATTTTACTTGCCGATTGTTCTATTTTCTCGATAAGCGTTTCTGGAAACGATTCTTTCACCCGAACGCTCTCTCGAATACAAGATTGTATTATTTTTTTCATAATTTGAAGAATGCCAAGCTATTAAACCTTCGTGATCAAATACAAAAGAAACCTCTTTAAGACCTAGCTCAAGAGCTTTTTTAAGAACATACAATTTTTTACCGGGAAAGCAATAAAAAATTAGATGACCGCCGCCGCCGGCTCCGGTAACTTTGCCCCCTATTCCACCAACTTTTTTCAATTCACTATAGACGTAATCAATCTGTTGATTCGTAATTTGACCACTAAATTTCTTTTTAGCCCGCCATCCGGCGTCCAAAATCTCCCCTATTGAATTTATATCGCCACGAAGCAAAGCGTATTTGGCAACAGTCGCCAGCTCCTTTGTTTCATGAAGGGCATCAAGAGAATCCTTATTGATACTTATATTTTTAATTTGCTCATCGATAATATCACCCGAGTCCTGACGCTGACCAATGTTAAGCAAAAGAAGATTAGATTCAAGCTCCAATATATAATCTCGCTTCAAATTAAATGAATTCACTTTAACAAAATCATTACCTTTAAATTCTATATGATTTATACCACCAAAAACAGAAATATACTGGTCCTGCCTACCTCCGGGATTTTTAACTTTTTCCCTTTCAAGGTAATAAGCAAGCTCAGCGGCATCATAATTATCAATCCTATACTCTTTTGCCAATTTATTAAAAATACCAATAACGCTTGCAAACATTGAAGCGGAGCTACCAAGCCCGGATCTCGGCGGAATTTCACAACTTGTATAAATTTCAAAACCTTTACCATGCTCTTCAAAAAAATATGGACGATTTTCTTTAAAATATAAAATTACCGACTTTACAAGGTCCAATTGACCATCAAGTTTTATCTCGGAAATATCATTAAATTCAAGCCTTAAACCCATATCAAGCGAATCAAGAATTATTTTATTATCATCGCGCGCAATAAACGTTGAATAAGCATATCTATTTATAGCCGCACTAACCACAGCGCCACCATAATTTTCAGTATATGGACTAATATCTGTACCGCCACCCGCGAAACTAATTCTCACCGGAGCTCTTGAACGTATCACTAATGACATTTTTGACCTTATAAAATTCTTTAGCGAACTGATTATAGGTTTTTATGGTACCAATATCAATAAAATAACCTTTTTGAATTTCGTAAGCAAAAAGGCCGCTTTTAATTCTAAAAAAAACATCATCCTCAAGTGACGATTTGCCTCTCGGGAAAAACGCAAACATGCGCTTATCCATAAGATAAATACCATTGTTTATATAGCCGGTTTTGACGTCACTGGAAGACTTAAAATCAACGATACGCCATTTTTTATCAAACTTTACAAAGCCGGAGCTTTGTTTCCTTATACAATTTGAAACACCTACAACGCATAAAGCATCACGCTTCTTATAGAATTGTCGCAAATCATTCAGGTCTACCTCACGAAAAGTATCTCCATTAACGACAAAAAAAACATCTTTAAGGATTTTCCTAGCTTTAAATAAAGCCCCGCCGGTACCCAAAGGCACATCCTCTTTCGAATAATTAATTTTCACTCCAAATCTCTTCCCATTGCCAAAATATTTAATTATCTTTTCCTTTAAATATCCGACGGATAAAACAAATTCATTAATACCCTGCCCCTTGTAATACTCGATCAAATACTGCAAAAAAGGCTTATTATCAAAAACAAGCATAGGTTTTGGAATATCTTCCGTTAAACAAAGAATAAGCATTTGCATAAAATCATTGTAAAGGTCTTTTTATATATTTCAAATAAATACTTGATACAATAACGACAAAAAGATAAAATCCAATCATGGTTTTCAGCTCAACTGTATTTTTATTTCTTTTTCTGCCGGCGGCTCTTTTCACATATTACGCTGTAAATTTTCTTGCTCCATCGTTAAAAAATCTTACTTTAGTGCTTTTTAGCATACTTTTCTACGCATGGGGCGCTCCAAATTTCCTTATGATTTTTCTTATCAATATAACCATTGATTATTTTTTAACCATATTGATGGATAAAGCCAAAGGGCGAAACGCTAAAAAAATATATCTAATTGCTTCCATAATAATAAATCTTGGAATTCTTATTTATTTTAAATATACAAATTATTTTGAAGCCGAATTCAACTGGATTTTATCTATAATGGGCATGAAAACCATCGTATGGACAAAAATCATACTTCCAATAGGAATCTCATTCTTTGTATTTCACAAAATAAGCTACGTAGTGGATATATACAGGGAAAGAGAGAAACCATTTTATAATATTATCGACTACACTCTTTATTTAATGTTTTTTGCTCAACTAATCGCAGGACCAATAGTAAGATTCCATGAAATCGCACATCAAATAAAAGAAAGGCTACACACTTCGGATTTATTCTTAGAAGGAATTTGGAGATTTTCCATCGGCTTAGGTAAAAAAGTCATTATTGCAAACACAATCGGAGCCATGGTTGACGCGATATTCAGCTTCTCTTCTTCCGATATGAGTATGTCAATTGCATGGATTGGAATGCTTACGTATGCGCTTCAAATATATTTTGATTTTTCCGGATATTCGGACATGGCAATCGGCATAGGAAAAATGTTTGGCTTCAATCTCCCGGAAAACTTTAATAGACCATATGTATCAAAAAGCATCACGGAATTCTGGAGAAGATGGCACATGTCTTTATCACGCTTCTTCAAAGATTATTTATATATACCGCTCGGCGGAAACAGATGTTCAAAAATAAGAAATTATCTAAACTTAATAATTGTTTTTACACTCACGGGGTTTTGGCACGGAGCAAACACTACGTTTTTAATTTGGGGCATTTATTACGGGATATTAATCGTTATTGAAAAAGCATGGTTATTAAAAAAACTTGAAAATTTTCATCCAATAATATCAAATTTAATAACCTTTTTCTTTGTTTTAATAGGATGGGCAATATTTAGATCGGAAAACATGGAACAAGCGATAAGCTTCATAGGAAATGCATTCAGCTTTAACTCAAAATCATTATCCCTCCTATATTATGCGGGAATGAATAATAAAATTATTTTTATAACCATAGTTGCAATTTTATTAAGCTTTATAAATTTCAAATTCATTTATAAAATTTCGGAAAAATTCAAATTTGCATATGTGACAAAGGGAAGTATGGCAATTATTATATTGGTTTATTCGTATATAACGCTTTCTTCAGGAAGCTTTAATCCGTTTATTTATTTTAGATTTTAATGAATAACAAGGCTAAACAATTAACAAAGTACGTAATCATTGGAATATTTTTGATATTAACGCTCATGCCATTTATACCGACTCTCTGGAAGAAAAAAGATTAAAAACTCAAGTTCCAAAATTCAACATAGAAAACTTAAAAAACGGCTTATTCATGGAACAATTCCAAAAATATTTTAATGATAATTTTGGATTCCGAGAAACGCTGATAAAAATAAATAACATAATAGATTATGACGTTTTTAAAAGCACGAATAATAATAAGGTTATCATAGGAAAAAACGATTATTTATTTTACACGGATTACCTCGAAGGCTATGATAAAAGATCTTTACTTACAGACGAAGAAATATCTGAAATCGTAAAAAACATATATACATTTCAGGTGGACCTGGAAAAAAAGGGTATAAAATTTCTTTTTGTAATTACTCCAAATAAAAGCACAATTTATCCGGAATTTATACCGTTTACATGCAAAAAATGCGCCTATAACCACACCAGATTTTTAAAAGAATTTAACAAACAAAACGTAAATCACGTCAACCTGATTCAGTCCTTGTCAAACTATAAAAACAAATATTCAATTTACTACAAAAGAGACAGCCACTGGAACTACGTCGGCGCATTCATAACGGCAAAAACGATAATAAGTCATTTATCAAACATAGATATAGGAAATGACGTACTATATAAAAACGCACAAACTCAAAGCGGAGACTTGGACAACTTGCTTGGAATACCGGCACAAAAAGAAACAAACACAATCCCGGAAATTAAAAACACCAATCACGAAAAGTTACCACCTATTGTGCTCTATGGAGACAGTTTTGCAGAAAACTTAGATTATTATATAAACGAATATTCAACGGATTTTACAAGCATACGCATATCAATACCAAAAAACTCCTTGGAAAATTACAATATAAAAAATACAAAAATAGTAATCTTTGAAATAGCCGAAAGGTCTTTAGCAAAGCTAACGGAATATCAATTCGGTAATTTCGAAAATCAAACAAAAATACCGTTTGAGTCTTATCAATATACCGATCTAGACATGTTAAAAGTTAAAGCCACAAATTACAATATAAGAACAAACGGAAGAAAAAATAGCGCCATATCTCCAACAGGAGAAAGTCCTTCAATGCTTTGGGATGTTCCGAAGCCTGAATATGCTGATTACTTACAAATGGATTTTCTATTACCGCCAACAGAATCCAACGCCGAAGTTGAAACAATATCAGAGGATAACAAAACGACTGTAAAAACAATAAAATTTAAACCGGAGATGACGCGATATATAATAGACATAAAGTCGCCAAATAGGCTAAAAACCATCAGAATAAAAACCGATGGAAAGACCGGATATGTAACAAGATCTATAAAACTAATGCATAAAATATAGTATATGAAACTTCTAATCACAGGCGGCGCCGGATTCATGGGCTCAAATTTCGTCCATTACATCCTAAAAAAATACCCGGATTATCAAATCGTTAATCTGGATAAGCTGACGTATGCGGGGAATCTGGATAATCTACGCGATGTTGAAAAAAATCCAAATTACACATTTGTAAAAGGCGATATAACAGACGAAGCGCTTGTTGATAAGCTTTTTCAAGAACGTAAATTCGATACAGTCATAAATTATGCCGCAGAAACACACGTTGACCGCTCAATAACAGGTCCGCGAGATTTTGTGATAACCGACGTTGTTGGCACTTGCACGCTTCTTGAAGCTACAAAAAAATACAATGTAAAACGCTATATCCAAATCAGCACCGACGAAGTGTATGGAAGCATAGAAAACGGCTCTTTTAACGAAATTTCTCCTTTTATGCCAAATAGTCCTTATAGTGCCTCAAAAGCAGGCGCAGACCACCTCTGCAGGGCTTATTTTATAACATACAACCTACCTATAATCGTCACACACTCGTGTAACGTCTTTGGTCCGTATCAATATCCGGAAAAGGTCATTCCCCTTTTCATCACAAATCTCATGCGCGGACTCAAGGTTCCGCTTTATGGTGATGGAAAAAATGTTCGCGAATGGATTTATGTTGAAGATCACTGCATCGCAATTGATGAAATCATGCATAAAGGCAAAATCGGCGAAGTATACAACATCGGCACCGGAAACGAAATTCAAAACATAGATCTTACAAAAATGGTTTTTGAAAAAATGGGAACAAGTGAAAACCAAATTGAATATGTTAAAGACCGTCTCGGCCATGACAGACGCTATTCCGTAGATTTTTCAAAACTAAAAAACGAGCTTGGCTGGACACCGAAATTTTCATTTTCAGAAGCGCTTTCAGAAACGATTAATTGGTATAAAAAAAACGAATCGTGGTGGAAAAAATTAATTTAGGATTTGTAATAGTCACATACAACAGCGCAGATTGCATCGGCCACTTGCTTCAGAGCTTACCGACCATAAAAAACGTTGTAGTAATAGACAATAATTCAACGGACAAAACGTGCGAAATTGTTAAAAGTTTTGGATGTGAATTAATAGCAAACAAGCACAACCAAGGATACGGAGCAGGCGTTAATCAAGGCATAAAGCACTTATACGATAAATGTAACTATTTCTTTATTTTAAATCCAGACATAGTTATAAAATCGCTTAAATTTGAAGCGGACGATTTAGAAAAATACGGAATCATTCAACCGCTCGTACTTTTACCAAATGGAAACGTAAACGTAGAAGAATTAAGAATGAATGTTCTTGGCTTTGTATACCCATTAAATTACAACTGCGCTCCTAAGATAAAATCCAAAAAAGAAGCTACATTTTTTAGCGGTTCAGCTTTTATTTTAAGTAAAAAAACGATCGAAAAAGTTGGATATTTCGATGAATCTCTATTTTTATATTATGAAGACGTGGATTACGCAATCAGATGTACTACGACAAACGAAAAAATTCTATTTGACCCAAATATAATCGTCGAACACGATTATAAAAATTCCATTGGAAGCAAAAGTAAAAAGAAATGGATATTAAAAAATCGTAGAATTATCGCAAACAGATATTTCAAAAACATTTGGCGCAAATTACTTTTCATCAAAAAACAAAAACAAGATTTACACACTTTAACGGAAAATGAAAAAAACACATTTACCGCTTACATAAAACCAAAGCTCCTGCTTGGGTTCTACACAAAACAATTTTCAAAAATCGCACGTATAATAATAAATGCATTTACAATCCCTTATTCGTTAATTATAAAACTTTTCATTTAAATCTTAACTCTCCCATGAAGCGCCGATCCCCTTCCTTTCAAAATTATTTCAACAAAATATCTAAAATATTTTTTAAGAAAGAATTTTTGCTTACATAAAATATACCAACTCGAAACGCGCTTGTGCTTCATTCGAGCGCGTCTTTCTTTTAAAATCGCCTTCAAATTTCGCAAAAATACAAATCTCGAATGAAGAAAAAGTCTAACGATTTCAAACTTCAAAAATATCAAATTAATTAAAACAACCGTAATATCTCGAAATAGAAAAAATGGCATATTCAAAAGCAAAACCAAGGCTGGAGTGTTATAAAAATAGGCCTTAAGAAGATTCCCTTGAGACCTAAGCGCATACGCATAATTTCTGACCTTTTTAATCGAAGCGTTAACCTTGTGATAAATAATAGATTTAGGTTCATAAACACATTTCCAACCATATAAAATACATCGAATCGACAAGTCCGCATCCTCATAATTCAAGAAAAACGATTCATCGAAAAGCCCGCACTGCTTAAGAGCTTCAACTCGATACAGGCTGTCGGCGCCACATGCACCCAAAACTTCACATTTTTCATTTAATTCTTCACGTTTAAATCCCCTTCCTCTCGGCACAAAATCACCACAATTCAAAAAATCATGTCCTGCATTTTCAATCAAATGATGATTTGCATATTGCAAAGATAAACCCGCAACAACGCCTATTTTTGGATCTTTTTCAGCCGCTTCAACGGCTTTATCCAAAAAGTCCAACTCAACAACCGTATCGTTATTCAAAAAATAAATATAATCACTCTTCCCCTCCTTCAAAACATGCTTAACTACAAAATTATTTCCACCCGCAAATCCCAAATTCTCTTTACTAATAAAAGTGCGCAATTTCTCCATTTTAAGCTCAGAAATTGCCTTAGACTGATCTAGCTCCGACCCATTATCTATAAGCAAAATTTCAAAATTCGGATACGTACATTTTATCAAAGAATCAAGACACTCAATCGTATCTTTTAAACCATTATAATTAATCATTATTATAGAAACTCGCGGAAAATTCATAATAAAATTTACTTATCCTTTTTTAAAACCTTATCAATATCATGGCTATCTAAAGCCGCTTTTCGCGTTAAATCTGTAATTTTTTTATCAATATGTTCAACAACAACAAAAGTACGAAAAAATGCGTAAGTTAAAATTATCAACCATATGGCAAAAAACCCGCTGGTCCCGCTCTTAACCCCAAAAACTTGAGCAATGTAGTCTATAATAAAAGGGAAAAATGCAAGTCCACCAATAACTCCCCACGTTACAACCCAGACAATAAGCTCTTTTAAAGTTCTTTCATGCCTTCTATATCTTGAAATCATTTTAAGAATCATTACTAAACAAAAAATCGTAGTAATAACTTGATATAAAGCAAACCCATGAAAAGTAAAAGCATTCATATTTATCTCATTAATGATCTAACTATCAATTTAAAACCAGTCTCAAGACCATGTGCAAAATTTTGACCTTTAAGCTTTGTATAAGCGGTATAAGAAACCTTAACCGGCACCTCAATAAAACTTAAACGCGTTTCTTTTATTTCACGAAAAATTTCAGAACAATATTCAAACCGATTAGCTGTAATACGAATTTTCTTAGCAGCCTCTCTACTAAAAACTTTTATACCGGACTGACTATCTGTGGAGTAAATACCGGAGATTAAATACGTAAGAAAATTTCCAATTTTATTAAACACTCTGCGGCTAAATGGAATTTTTTGTTTATTCAAAAAACGCGATCCTATAACAACGTCGTATTTTCTCTTCAAAATCGGCTCAATCAAGCCTTCTATATCATCCGCTGAATGCTGACAATCAGCATCAAAAGTCACAATTGCATCTGCACCATTCTTCAAAGCAAAATCAATTCCGGTCTGTGTCGCAGCTCCAACGCCACAGTTAATAACATGCTTTATAGCAACCGCTCCGGCTCTTTCAGCTTCTTCAAAAGTTTTATCAGAACTACCATCGTCAACAACAACAATGTCGCGGTATCCATGGATTTTTAAATCATGCACAGCACAACTAACGATTTTTGCCTCATTGTAAGCCGGAATGACTATAAAAGTTTTCACGGCGTTAGTTTATACCTTCAAAAACCAATCTGCAATATTTGTGATAAAATGACCTCAAGTTAACAAACCTCACAATGAAAAAACTTTTGATTTTAATACCATTCGCGGTAGCATTCATCTTCGCAATGCTTTATCGCGGCGGGATCTCATTACACAGCCATTTTTTATGGGCAGGGCTATTGTTTATACCGGCACTAACACTACTTTTTACACGCAACGCAAATAAATCGTCAAATAAAACAAGCTCACTGGCAAATATTTTTCTTATTTTTTTTATTGCCACCTTCTTTTTATCAATTGCACTTGCACCAATAAGCGGTTTTGGAATATATGATTTCTTAGCATACGTAAGCGGAGCAGTGACGTTTTTAATAATCAGCCAAACCACATTAAGTCAAAAAACAATCGATAAAGGTTTTACGTTTTTAGTTGCATCAGCATCAGGGTTAAGCCTCGCGGGACTTATTTTTTACATTTACCTTTCACCAACACGCGTATTTTCAACGTTCGTAGACTTCAATATGCTCGCAGTGTCTTTTCCAAATGCATTCGCTCTATTTTTGTTACTAATTATTCCAATAACGATTTATAAACTTGTAAACGCAGAAAGTGCAAAGTTAAAACTCTACACGATCGCAACAATGCTTCAATTTTCAGCCTTTATTCTCACGTTCTCACGAACATCGTGGCTAATGCTTGTTATTGCGGCAATTATCACAACGATCATTCTTCTTAAAAAAATAAAAACATCAAAAAGCTTCTTGATTTTGAGTGGAAAACGCATAGTGTTCGCCTTTTTAATCGCACTGCTTTTGGCTTATGGATGCTCGCTTTTCAGGTCCATAAATCACGAAACGCAAAACCCATATAACAAAATCACATTTCAAGCGGACGAAGGAAAAACTTCATACACAGACCGATTAAACCTGTTTGGAGCTTCAATGAAAATCTTTTCAGAAAATCCATGGATAGGATATGGACCTTCGGCTTTTGATCAAATTGCAAAAAATCATCAACATAACTTGTATTTAAAAATCACTAACGATAGCGGAATTTTTGCACTCGCATTCTTTGTCGCATTTTTAATCTTCATCGCGCTATCAATAAAAAAACTGACACCGGAAATAACAGTTTTAGGAACATCTGTTTTACTCGCACTTGGCCAAAGCGAAATGGATTTTAATTTAAATTTTGTATCAAATTCGCTTTTATTTTGGGGATTTTTAGGAATAATCGCATCTCTATCAAAACAAAATAAAATTTCCAAAAAACTTACACCCGGATATAAAAACCCGTACATCATTTTAGCCGCATTATTAAGCCTTATCCTCTTGTTTGTATCTGCGCATGAAGCGTTCTACAAATTAAAATATAAAGAAGGACAAAATTTATATAAAAATGGTAAATACGAAGACGCATTAATAAAATTCGAGTCCGCTCAGCCATTATTCTTCAAACAAGATTTAAATTATTTAATTGGCAAAACCTACATTCGAATGTCCAAGGGAGCTCCACCATATTCAAACCTAGGAATAAGGTTTTTATCAGAACTTTCACAAAATGAAAAATCAATTGCCGTAAAAACAGTAATATACGAATTATGCCTTGTTAATGAGGAAAAGGAATGCCTAACATGGGCAATCCCGGAACTTAAAAAAATCTACGAATACACAAAATCAAACTCGAATTTAAACAAAAATATTCGCATCTATTATGACTATTTAGCCGCTTTATATAAATCCGGATTGGACTACGAAATCAAAAATCTTTTACCGGAAATACATGCGTTTTTAGACCAATATCAAATCGCGATTGAACACAATGAACAACTCGCAATAACAAGTGAAAACCCCGGATATGCTCTAAAAATACACGATCTTATTATCGATTTTGCAAGAAAATTCAAGGAAAGCGAAACCGAAATAAACAAATTAATACTTACAAAAACAAGGCTTAATCGCGCAATAAACAATGAAAAAAGAAAATACAAAACCCTCTACGGCCAAGAACCTGAGGTCGAATAAAAAGCCTGCAAACAGACCGCTTCTCTTAATCGGCACAAGCAATCTGGGAAAATTCCGTGAAATAAAAGAAGTTTTGCGCGGACTACCTTTAAAATTCGTCATGCCGCAAGATCTTGGAATCATCGATTCTCCGCATGAATCAGGCAAAACATACAAAGCGAATGCAAAAATAAAAGCAAAATTTTATTTTGAAAAATCTGGTGGAGTGAATACGCTTGCAGAAGATTCTGGAATTGAAATTCATGCACTTCCAAATGCACTCGGACACAAAACTCGCAGATGGGGCAAAGGCGAAAAAGCATCAGACACAGAGTGGCTCACGCATTTTTTAAAACAAATGGAAAAAGTCCCGGAATCAAAAAGAACCGCAGAATTCAAATGCACAGCCGCCTTGATTTGGAATAAAAAAACTTACACATTCGAAGGATCCTGCAAAGGAAAAATAACACATAGGCCTGAGGCGCCAATTTTAAAAGGGCTCCCCCTCTCCTCGTGCTTCAGGCCTAATGGTCAAAAGAAAGTTTATGCAGCGCTTTCCGCACACGCCAAAAACAAACTCAGCCACCGCGGACAAGCCATTTCTAAAGCAAAATTAATTATTTATTCTCTATCTTCCTCCACTCTCTCGTTTCCCACCTAAGCCCAGAAAGTTCTCTATACGTAAACACCTCAGTGCCATCATTCTTGATATTTACCGCTAAATTAACAAGTTGATTAATCTTATTAACTTCAGCACTGGCAACTTTTCTTGGTGGCAAAACTTTTTCAAGAACAGCCTTTCTAAAAGCGTTCTTATACTCTTCACTAAAATCCGCAATATAAGTAACTCTTGAATAGACATTCGTCCCAAAATAAATTGCAACGCCAACCGCAACAACAACAATGACCGCAAAAACAGCGATTACGCCGCCTTGAACCCTTCTCCACAAATCACCAAAGCTAAATGGCTCTTCATCAGAGAATTGCTCTTGCTGAGATTGTTCCGGAACAGCCTCAAAACGCGACTCCATATCCATATCTTGCGTGATTTGAGCCATTGGCTGAAAGCCTGATTCGGCTTGAAATTCCGGCTCTGATTGGACAGGTTGCTCTGCTTGAAAAACAGGTTCTTCAGATTGAAAAGAAACCTCTGGATTAAATTGAACCGGTTCCTCCGGCTGAAATCGCTCTTCAGCTTGAAAAGCAACTTCTGGCTGGATTAATTGTTCAGATTGAAGTTCAAGTTCTACTTGAAATTCCGCTTCTGGTTGAAAAGAAGCCTCAGGATTAAACTGAGCGGGCTCTTCTGGCTGAACCTGCGGCTCTGGACGAAACTCAACTTGCGCCTCTTCCACAGCCTTTTTCTCAAACAAATTCTGATTATTCTTTTCTTGAGATAATCTTGCAACATTTTCCCTAATCTGCTCTTTCAAAGTACCGTTTTCCGTAATATTTATTGCAAGTTTTATGCTATCAAAAAAATTATTTACATTTCCAAAATAATTTATGTGCTTTTCAGACCCCGGAGCCGAAGTAACAAGTAAATCACGCACCTTTTGAAGCACATCGTATATTTTTCTTGGAGCTTCTTTTGAATGCATCTGAGTCGTTTTAACGATTTCCGAATCAGTCATTTCTTCAAAAAACTTTAACCACAAAACTTCACGTTCAAGCACATCCAAATGTGAAACAAGCTCAAGCATTGCTTGCGGAATCATTGCACTTTCACCACCGGCATCAACCTTAAAAGTATTTGAAAAAAATACAGGCCTTTTATCACCACCAACAACGCTACCAGGCACGGCAATCGGCTCGTTTTTAACCATTTTCCAGCAATAGCTGTACATAAAAGGCAAAAACGGATAAACCGCCATAGGTTCAATATCCGCCTTCTCGTAAACATATAAAAACAATTTCTCCATCATTTCGCGCGCCTTCACATCATCGTATATTCTAAGCGCAAAATAGCGATACGCATCAAGGAAATAACGATCATATAATTCATTAAAATCAGCCATATTTTTTTATAAAATTATTTTAAGGGGTTTATTCTAAATCTTAACGTATAATATGTCAAGACCGAAATCTTACTTTAACCGTTCAAAGAAATTATAATAAAAATGTTCCAAAATTTTTAACCAAAAATAAAATGGAAAATCATCCACTCATTCGAAAAATTTATCTTTATGGATTTGCTCTTTTAGGGCTTGTGCTCCTCGTAATTGGCAGCGTTGGATTTGTAAACATGGGACTTAAAGCGTTTGTCTTCACTCAAGCCGATGAATATCAAAGGCAAACAAGCAAGCAATTCCCATATCCGGCTTGTGGCATTGAAAAATATACAACAAGCAAAACGCCGCTCGTTTTAACGGAAGAAGAAAAAGCAACTCTTGTTAATTTTCTAGCCGACTATAAAAACTGGAAAGATGCTCCACAAATTGACTATGTAACATCGCAACGCCATCAAGATGCAGCAATGAACCTTGCGTTGATTTTGATTGGCTTACCGCTTTATCTTTATCATTGGATTGTTATTAAACGCGAAAATAAATAATATAAATGTCGGAAACACATATTTGTAAAAATTGCGCGCAGAATTTCGAAATCACAGATGAAGATTTTGCATTTTATCGCAAAATTTCGCCAATAATTAACGGCAAAACGTATGCCATGCCTGCACCGACTCATTGCCCGGACTGTAGGCAAATCCGCAGACTTTGCAGAAGAAACGAAAGAATTTTATATTCACGCACGTGCGATTCGTGCAAGAAAAAAATAATTTCAATTTATCCGGAAAATACGGAATTTCCGGTTTATTGCGGACATTGTTGGTGGGACGACTCATTTGATTCGCGAAAATATGGCATGGATTTCAACTTCAATAAGCCATTTTTTGACCAATTCGAAATTCTATTAAAAACAGTCCCACGCATGTCGCTTTATTCTCAGGAACAAAATAATACAAATTCAGAGTACACAAATCATTCAGACTGGAATAAAAATTGCTATATGTGCATGAATTCCGCACACTGTGAAGATTGCTACTACTGCACAAACTTCAATATCTACAACAAAAACTGTGTTGATTGTCTCGCAATGCAACACGACGAACTTTGCTATAACTGTGTCAGCACAAAAGGATGCTATGCCTCAATTGGGCTTCTGGACTGTGAAAACTGCATCGAGTCAGCCTTTTTATACAACTGCATCGGCTGTGAAAACTGCTTTATGTCATATAATTTACGCCACAAAAAATATTACATTCGCAATAAACAAGCCACGAAAGAAGAATATGAAAAAATCCGCGCGGAATTATCAAACGCAAAAAACATGGAGAATGCACGCAAAGAATTTATCGAATTTATAAAATCCGCATCCCGAAAATATTGCACAATTCTTAATTGTGAAATCTCAACCGGAGACCATTTAATAAGCTGTAAAAACACAAAAAACAGCTTTTACGGCTTCAAATGCAAGGACGTAAAATTCGCATATGACTTTGGGGAAATGAAAGATTGCTATGACATATACGAACCTTGGCAAGGAGAACTTCAATATGAAACTCACGGTGTAAACGAATCTTATGGCATGAGATTTGTGCATGTAGCCTGGAGGAATAATGATTTAAGTTATTGCGACAGTTGCTTTAACGCCCAATATTTATTCGGGTGTAACGGAATTCACAATCAAAAATATTGCATTTTAAACAAACGATATACAAAAGAAGAATATGAAGAATTAACGGGAAAAATTATTGATCATATGTTAAAAACTAATGAATATGGAGAATTTTTTCCAATTAATTTAACACCATTCCCATATAATGAAAGCGTCGCACAGGAATACTACCCTTTAACGCAAGAACAAGCCATTTCAAAAGGATTCAAATGGCGCGAAAAAGATGCACGCGAATATCAAAAACAAACATGCGTTTTACCAACCGATGTCAAATCCGTACCACCAACAATAATCAACGAACTTTTGGCGTGTGAAAAGTGTGGGAAAAACTACAAAATCGTACCTCAAGAATTGGAATATTATAAAAAAATGAATTTACCGATCCCGCGAAAATGCTTCGACTGCCGCCACATGGAAAGAATGTCACTCAGAAATCCTCGCCAACTTTGGGCTCGCAAATGCGATAAATGCAGCGCAAGCCTGGAATCCTCCTATGCACCAAGTCGTCCGGAAAAAATCTACTGCGAAAAATGTTTCGTGGATTTTATTGAATAAAAACAAATATGGAAAAAACTGAAAAAATAAATTATCTCGATGGAATTCGCGCAATTTCCGCAATAATTGTTGTTTTTCATCATTATATTCTTGCATTTTTACCCGCTCTTTATACAGGCAACGCAGCAGAATCGCATATTAACGCTGCTTCGGAAGCATATCTTGCCGGCTCCCCTCTTGGAATTTTTTATGCCGGCAACTTTGCAGTTTGTTTATTTTATATTCTCAGTGGCTTTGTTTTAAGCTACAAATTTTTGAAATTTAAAAACTACGAAATCATTATTTCAAGTGCAATTCGAAGATATTTCCGACTAGTCGTACCAATTTTAGTCTCGGTTTTTGTCGCATACATATTGATGAAACTCGGATTCTTTTTCAATAAAGAAGCATCAGAATTTTCAAAATCTTCCTGGTGGTTTGCTGGACAATGGAGCTTTGAAACATCATTTTGGCATATGCTAAAAAGCGGCTTATTTAGAGTCTTTTTCGCGTACGATGCCTCATACAACACAGCACTTTGGATGATGTCATACATTTTCTACGGATCCTTCATAACACTCGGCGTAATCGCACTTTTCGGCAAACTAAAATTGCGCTACGTCGCATACGTATTAACTTATTTAATTCTAATAAACACGTATTATTCCGCTTTTATCCTTGGAATAATTTTAGCCGACATCTTTGCAAATTCACCAAACTTCTTCAAAAAATTCAACCACTTTTATATAACAATTCCGCTTATTCTGATCGGAATATTCTTCGGTGCATACCCATTTGGAGTTTACACAAACGGCACAATATACGAATTATTCAATCTTCAATTTTTGCCTAGCCCTGGCCAATTTTGGCACATTATCGGCTCATTTCTAATAATCATTGCCGCATTTGCATCGACAAATTTTCAAAAATTCCTTTCAAACAAATTCCTAATATTCACAGGCGCAATTTCATTTTCAATTTATCTCATCCACGCACTCGTTCTCGGCTCACTTTCAAGCTGGATATTCTTAAAATTAATTCCGCACTTTTCATACGTCACAAGCTTTTCAATCTCATTCATAGTTTCAATTCCAATCATCTTTATTCTTGCCTTCTATTCAACAAAACACATTGATTCAAACGGATTAAAATTCTCGCAATATATATACGAAAAACTCGCAAAACCGACCCTCCTAAAGTTCAAAATTATCCGAACAAAAGAATCCCAATAAAAACAAACGTATTTATTAAAATCCACAAAGTATAAGTAATTATAATTGGCTTTTCTTTATGCGTAATTCCATATGCCAACCAAAAAATATTAAACAAAATATAACTTCCCCATGAAACAGGAGCAAGCCCACTTGCGTTATGCTCAAACCAAACTTTAAAAACCTGCGGAAGCGTCATAACCGGACCCAAAATCCCAACAACATAAATCGCTTCATCCAAAAACCTCTTCCATTTATCCGGACTTGGAAGCTGCTCGCCCATTTTGCAAACTCGTTTTCGAAGATGATAATGATGCAAAGCGCCATTCATAAATATTTTTTGTTATTTTTCATTTAATTTTTTCTTTCTCAACGCCGATTTAATAAGCACCAAAGCGAAAATCACACCAATGGCTCCAATTGCAGAAAAAGCTTTTTCAATGCCAAGCGTATCCGCCAAAAAGCCTGATAAAATCGGCCCAATCACATATCCAATGTTTGTAAAAAAATCCTCCAAACCTTCAACGTCTTTTTCAATCGCAGGAAATTCGGAAATATAATCCGCATAAGATCCATTCAAAGAAGGATAGGAAATCGCAATCGTCATAGAAACAAAAAACGTTAATCCAATTGTAAAAACCGGATTAATCGCTGAAACGAGGGCGAAACAAGAAAGTAAAATCGATCCGATTAAAAAAGCGACATATGCAACTTTTAATTTACCGTATTTGCTTGTTAATTTTGAAACAAAAATTCCAGCTAAAATAAAAGGCAGCGCATAAGCAGCCAACAGCAAACCGTTAAACCCATCAAGGCCCAATCCCTCGGAATAAATCGGTCCTATTGTCCAGAAAAAAGCATCCACCGTATACAAGAAAAACGTCAAAAATAAGGCTGGAAAAACATATCCGCCAATCTTTTTCCACGATCGAAATTGGCTCGCAGAATTCGGCAATTCCTTCACTGCGCAATACCCATCTTCACACTTCAAATCAACAAGCTTCCTCTTTCTAGTAACCACCATCAATAAAATCAAAAATAAAAATCCGATCAAAAGAAAAATCGCACTTCCCGCAAAAGTCTTAAAATCAACATATTCAACAATCAACAAACTGGCAACAAGAGGCGCAATAATTTCAGCTAAATACGCAAAAACCTGCACAATTCCAAAACTGGCTGCGTGCTCTTTTTTTTCCGTATAACAACTTACAAAATCAAAAAGTCCAAAATTGTATAAGTCATAATAAATACCCCAAACAACCATTGCAAGAATATATATCGGAATCGTTTTTGCTTGCCATAAAATCAAAGGAAAAACAGCGGAAATCGCGAACATAAACATAAAAACCCTTCTAAAATTAACAGTCTTTATGAATCTGCACATTAAAAAATCAAAAGCCGCACCCGCAATTGAAGATGATCCAAGAATAAACCCCATTTGCGTAGCCGAAAAGCCATGTTCAGTTAAAATCAACGGAACCGCATAAGACAATATGCAATCAAAAATCGTCCAGAAAAAAACCATGGCCGAAAGAAAATAAAGCGGTTTATGGCTTTCCTTGTACTGTTTTAGCTGTACGTATAAATGTTTTAATGACGACATATACATATTTAATATCTTTATATTATAACAGAAAAATGAGGCTTTAACAAGCTTTACACCTTGATCAAAATTATGCTAATTTAATCTCCAATTAAAATACCCATCAAATATGGAAGCTAAAATAGAAAAACTATACACAGTCTTCCCTGAAAACCCGCCAAAAAATCAATGCACATTCCAATGTGGCGAAGAGAAACCTCTTGACCCAAAAATGTCTTATAGGCTTGTACACACAGCACAACAAGAATTTCTAAATTGGCCAAAAGACCCAACTGAAAAAGTGAACATTAACGCAAGAGCAGGATACGTATTCACAAAAACCCAACATATACTTGAAAGGCCAAAAGAAAAGCCTGTAGGCGCACTTTGGCCTAAGCTTATTAAAAAGCGACTACAAGAAAAAAGATTGCCAGATCAGTCTATCCAAGAAGTAAAAAACTGCATGGCTGCTCAAGATGAATTAATGGCGATTAGAGATTTAATCGTTAAATGTGTAGAAAAAGCGATGAATACTTGTGTAAAAAAATTAGCACAAATCGAATGGAATCCTGATATAGCAATGGAAATGGCCGCACATGAAGTCCGCACAGCAATTGAAAAATTAAACGTTCCGGGCTTAATTGAAGCGGCAAATCAAAAGCTTCTGGAGGAAGAAACGCCAAAAAACGGCAAGACAATATTAGGGTTTTTCGAGTTAATAGCGGCAAGAAACGGACTTGGAATAGTATTGGAAAAAAATGAAAAAGAACAATATTTTTTACGCCAATTCGAACCGCGCGGCGGCACGTGTCACTAGTTTTAATGAACATAAATCATAAAATATTTACCCCACTTGTCTTTATAGAATACTTGAACCTTGTCAGGCTAAAGACGGATAATCTAAAATAGATTTTTAACAAGTCAACATTAACAATTTTTTAACCCTCCTCTCATGAAAACTTCTAAATGGATTAGTCGTGTTTTAGCACGCGTCTTAACGGTCACTATCATCGCAATGATGATAACGGCCCAAATTGCACCACCTGTAAAAGCGGTAATCACCACGGGTGACCATTTTACTTTAACATCTGCGGACGACGCAACCTCGATGGATTCGGGAGCAACGCTGGTTTTTACCGTAAAAGGCTACAACGCTTCAAATGAAGCAAGAACATTTACGGGAAGCGATAAAGCCTGTGTGGAAATAAATAATCCATCAACCTTCTCTCCAAGTACATACGTTGACGTAACTGCAGTGGGCGCAGGCTTAACGGTAACAAACGTAGGATCAGGATCAAACCCTCACCAAGGAGGGTCTGGAATGTACCCAACCGAAAGTTCAGATATAAGCGGAAGCAATAATAATTTGATTTGTTTCAATATGGACGTAGGAGATTCTGACACAAATACGTTCACAGTAAGAGCAACCTCCAATTTCGGGATTTATGTTTTTGCCAATGGTGCGGCGGTAAATGACAACAACGAAACATACCCCGGAAATGATTTTGCAATGATAACCGTAAATTCAGCATCGGGAGGAGCAGATCACTTGGTTACAAACATTACAGCTTCAACTGCCGAGACTAATACGGAAATACCGGTCACAATAACGCAAGTCAATGCGGGAGGAGGCGTTGTAACCTCAGCATTAACAGACGTTAGTGTAATGCTTGTCTCATCTATATCATCATCAGTCGAATCCAATATAATAACATCAAGCTCGGAACATGGATTAAACGTTAATGATTTTATTATATTTTCAGATGGTGCAAACAATCCGAACGCCAGCTATCTCGTCAGTGCCACCCCCTCTCCAACGACCTTCAAAGTTATCGGGCCAACAGAAAACTATCTAGCAGAAGGACTCGTAAAAGTAACTCCATTATCAACCAGCTCAGGAGCATCAAACTCAATGGACGCTGTAACCCCTGGAACCATAACTGCAAACACTCCATCTACAATAAGCATGCAAGCCACAGGCAACATAGCAGTTCCGGGAGGAGTTGGAATACAAGGCTGCACAGATGCTAAATATATAGCCTCATCTAAAACGGAAACCTCAATTTCTGTTATTGGACCAACCTCTTGTACGCCAACCCCAGGCGGAAGCGTTATATCTCTAACATTAACGCCGGGAACTGAAAGTTCTTACACTTTAAATGAAAGCAGTACATATATTTATTCTATTAACGGAACCCCAACTGGAAACACGACCACGAGCTACGCGTTTGACCAATCTTTAACGAATGGCGTCTTGAACATGGCCATAAAAGCTCCCGAAGCAGACACTATCATGGTCTCAGCATCATCCGACACTATTGGCAGCGACGAAACGGATGAAAACGATTACATTATTATATCTTCAGCATCTTCACTCACAATTAAAGGATATGGCCCACCAAATAATCAAAATGGAGTGCCAACAAATGCTCCAATAGACATAATGTTTAACAGAAATCCAAGCAATGAAAGCGTTACGTTCCCACTTACAAACACGGCAGACAGTGCAATATCAATTTCATCGGGAGGAGTGCCAACAACAGGGGTATGGGAAGTGTTTGCTGAAAACTATGGAGACTTTTCTTTTTACAGAACTAAATTCACTCCAACATCAGGAATGCTAACGGCATCAACAGTGTATACGGTCTCAATTCTAAAATCTTTTGTAAGCACCCTGGAATTACCTGAAGGATCTACCTCTCTTACAGATGCCGGATCTTCATATACATTCGCAATAACAACCGGGACCGGAGGTGGAGATTTCACGCAACCACAAGGTGGCGGCAGCGCTCCGGGAGGAATGGGAGGTGGCTTCACGGGAACATTTGGAGGATCGGTACCGCCAATGGCAAATCTGGGATATCCAAGACCGGGGTCATGGGATGTGCCAACCAATATTTCAAAAATTTCCATAGATTTTGATAGACAAATGGACGCAACAACTTTTACAAATGCAAATATTTATCTGAAAAAAATTGTAAATGGAGTAGAAGTGGATCCGATCGTAACAACGACGGTTTCACCAACAACCGGTACAAGCCAAAACGCATCTTTGGCGATAACGGGAACCTTAGCGGCCAACAGTGAATATAGGGTTGTAGTAACAAGAAATGTAAAAGACCCAAAAGGAACTCAACTGGCGGGTATGCCATTGGACGATGACGGAAATCCATTGCAAAGTTTTGGATTTGGATTTAATAACATGGGATCATTTAAAGAAAATTTCCGAACCGGTTCAGGCACATCAACAATCACAGCAAGCTTAATGGGTTCAAATCTTGATAAATACAACTCATCGGGAACAATCACCGGAGTACCAACCTCAATAATTCCAAGAGCAAGCTTTAACGGGCCGCTGGATCCATCAACGGTTAATTCTACAAATGTAACTCTTAGAAAAGGATCATCGCCTGTCACGGGAACTATTAATTACAAAGGGGAATCCAATGTAATTGAATTCGTCCCATCAGCAACGCTTCTAGCAAATACGATTTATACATTCAATATTTCGACAAGCGTTACAAGTGTAACGGGAGCCGCAATATCAGAAGTAACAAAAACATTCACGACGGGATCTGAAGACATAACAGCTCCTCAATTGGTATTTTCAGAAGCTGATAACTATGGATTTAGAGTAAAATTCGACGAAGCAATGGACCAAAGTTTAGCGGAAAATAAAGCCTATTACACTCTAAAAACATGCTCGGGAAGTGCAGTATCACCAGACGGAAGTTCTTGCACGGGAGAAGGAAGCGTAACAACAGTAAGCTTAATGACAGGAGTGAATGCTCATTACGATACCTTTGAAAATTCAGTCTGGTTTGATGGTCTTACATTAACAGCAAATGACGGATTTTATATAGGAATAAATTCAAGCGTAAAAGACGCGGCGGGGAACGCTATTAATTCTTCATATGACACGTTCAACGGAATGGTTATGGGTGCTGATAAATTCGCCGGAGGACAAGGAATGCAAACTATGGGAGGCTTGGGAATGCAAGATTTCAACATGGGGACAATGGGTATGACTCCTATTTCTGCAATGCCAATGAATTCAATGGCAAGCGCAACAACAAAATTTTTCATAAGATTCCCGGTAGCAACACAAATCCCAACAGGTGGGTGGGTGGAACTTACTTTCCCTGCGGGATTTACAGTAACAGGTGTAAAACAAGACGCACAAAGTCCAATGAAAACAGACTTCAATGGACCGGCAACGGGCACGCCAACGTTTGCAACAAATCTAACAAGTATAACTCCAACTCCAACTGATGGAGCCGGAGCACAGGCAAATGACGGAGTCGGATATATCGCGGCGGCAAATAAAGTTTATGTAAAATTATCAGGAGCAACAAGCGCAACGGACTTCATACAAATTGATTTGGATGGAATCACAAATGCAAGCGAACCAAAAGACTCTTCAAGCTCCGGATATAGCTTACAAATTAAAACGTTTAACAGCTCCGGCGCACTTTTGGAAGGAATGACAACGATGCCGTTCTTCATCGGCTCATCGGGAACAGGCAGTATTGGTGGACGCATTACAGCAAGCTCGACCGGAATAAACGGAGTAACTGTTTACATAAACTCTCCATTCACTGGTCCAATGGAAACAACAACGGCAAATAACGCCAATGGAGGAGGCCAAGACGGAGAATATAAATTTTCAAATCTTCCATCGGGACAATACATGATTTTCACTCAACCAAACTTCACGATTGGAGAAACAACTTATAACGGAAAATCGAATCCGGAACCTATAACCGTAAGCGGAACCACGATAAAAAATATTTCAATTACAGCCTCAAACGGGACAACAGGAGCAACACAACCTATAACCATTAGCTACACATCCGAAAGCCTGGCGGCTATAACAAGTCTTGGATTTAATGACAGCATAGACGTATTCGCCAATAGCCCAAAGGGATTTGTTTCACAAACAATTGCACGCGCATCTTTAACCGGAACAAGCAAAACGGTCAATTTATATCTACCAACAGCAGGAGACTGGATGGTCGGCATTGGTCCGGCTATGCCAAAAGGCCCAATGGCAGGAACACCGCCACAAATGAACTGGATTCCGGGACCATCAAGAAATGTAATGATTGCACAAAGTGACATTGGAGGAGCCGCAAAAAGCGCAATTCCATTTACAATGAGCATAGCGGATAAAGCAATTACAGGAAAAGTTCTCGATGCATCCGGCACGGCAATATCAAATGCTGAAATTTATGCTTATAACCCAAAAGGAGGAACAGGAAGCCACACAACATCCGCGACAGACGGAACATTCACGTTAAACGTAACAGAGGGAACATATAAAGTCGGTGCATTTTTACCGGGCATGCCAAATTCGGGAGAAATTGCAATATTGGTTTCCGGAAGCAGCTTTTACGTTGACGGCTCTCCAACAGCTTCAACAGGATCGTCCGGAGAAAATCCATTCAACTTAAAAATCAATAAATCGAGTTCTGCGTTAACAATTCAAGGAAGAGTAACTGATGGAACCAACGCAATTTCAAATTCAGCGGTATGGAGCCATAGAACGGATTCCCCTGCTCCACCGATACATTCCAAAACAGACAACACCGGAAATTACACATTATACGTTTCAGCGGGAACGTGGATGGTTGAAGCGGATGCCCCGGGGTACGGGTATATGGGATCAAAAACATTAACCGTCACGACATCAAATCTCGCAAATCAAGATTTCACAGTTGCAAACGACCAAGGAAGTATTTCCGGAACAATCAACATCCCCGGCACATCCGATGACTCCGGCGTAATAGTAACCGCCTACTGCACGGATGGCACAAATGAAACAACGACAGCCGCAGATGGAACTTACACAATGAATGTACCGGACGGAACTTGCACGGTAAGAGCAAATATTCCGGGAACCGGCGAGCTTGCTCCTCAAACGGTAGCGGTGGATGGAACGGAAACAGGAAAAAATTTCACAGTTGCAACTCCACAAACATTCACAATAACGCTCAACGAAGCGGTTAGCGAGGATACTGAAATAAATTTATTTAATGCAACCGGACAAGGCAACGAAATAATAATTCCCGCAGGAAGCACATCAGCATCAGTGACCGTACCGGAAGGAACATATTATTTAGATACGGACATCCCGGGGATTCCATTGTCCGACGTGGAAACAACCGGTGCGGAATTTAATAATGTAAACGGAACACCGGGTGAAAACAACGAAATAAACATTGACGGAACCGGTGACAGCATAGTCCTTACCCTCCCAACGATATATTCGGTTTCAGGACAAATAACCAGCTCGAGCACAGGAATTAACGATGTAACTATTTCTATTTATAACACCACATCAAAAGAAACCTTTGCCGTCACAACATCAAACGATGCGGCAGGTGGAGGGCTGGACGGAGAATATTTGATAAAACTTCCGGCCGGAACATACAGCATTTCAGCGGATAAATCAGGATACTCCTCTACTCCGATAGATGTAACGGTAGCGGATACTTCAACGGGAAACGATATAGCGTTAACAGCAAACTCAAAAACCATAGCCGGAACAGTCTTAGCGGGAGGCGTCATAGCGGCTGACACAAAAGTTTATGCGGAAGCGTCAGGTGGCGGCTTTGCTTCAACCACCACTTCAACAGATGGAACATATGTATTATCCGTAAAGCCTGGAATTTGGACAATAAATGCAAAATTAGACGGATATGCGGAAGGAACAGCACTGCAAGTTGATGTAACTTCGGCCAACGAAACGGGAAAAAACTTTTCGTTAATTGCGTTAACGGGAGCCGACATTCCAAGTGCTCCACAAAGCGAAACAATTGTTCCAAGCACAGGAGGAATTATTAGCGACGCAGAAACAAATACAGAAATCCTCATACCACCAAATGCCTTAGGATCGGGAACCGATGCGGGACAAATCACGACAAAAGAGATAAGCGATGTATTTGAAACGCCAACTGCAACTCCAATTGGTTATGGACAAGAAATATCAGCATCGGACGCAGACGGAAATCCAATAACAACATTGGATAATGAAGTAACCTTCTCATTACATTTAACAGAAGATGAATTAACAGCAGCCGGATTAGACACCCCAGCGGAAGCGGACCAATTAACAATCGGTTATTGGGATGATGGCGCAAACAACTGGGTGCCTCAATCATCAACGAAAGAATATTATGACGTGAGTGGAAACATAATTCCTTACGCAACAGTCGCAGATTCGGCAACGTTGGTGGCGGCAGGCGTAGATTATATTTATTTGGTCGCGGAAACGGACCACTTCACAACATTCGCACCAATCCTCCCAACCGGCCCAACTCCACCGGCAACACCAGCAACGCCAACCGCAACAGCGGGAAGCGGACAAGTCACGTTAACTTGGACAAAAAACAGCGAAGTCGATATGTCTAGTTACAACATCTGGGAAACAAATGTATCGGAAGGAGTCGTAACAACACTGCTCCAATCCGCTTGCGGAACAACAACGTGTACAAAAACAATTACAGGTCTCACAAACGGAACAGCATATTCATATCAAATTATTGCTATTGACACAGATGGCAACGAATCCGCAGGATCAACTGCGGCTTCAGCGACTCCGGCGGCCAGCGTAACAGGGGGCGGAGCTATCTTGCCATCAATAGTAGTACAAGAAACGCCTAAGATCGCAGATAAAACAGTCATAACGCCATCGGCAAAAGATATAACGGATATTGCAGGACACTGGGCTAAAACATTTATTGAAGATCTTTTGGCAAAAAAAGTTATATCCGGAACAGACGCAACCCATTACAGCCCTAACAAGCCCATAACCAGAGCCGAATTCACGAAAATCGCAATAAATATGTTTAACATCCAAGTCAACAACAGTCTCACGACTACCTCATTTAAAGACGTTAAAACAAACGATTGGTTTGCTCCATACGTAGAAGCGGCTTACAAAGAACAAGTTGTTTCCGGATATGACAATGAAACGTTCAAGCCAAATCAACCAATTAACAGAGCCGAAGCAATCAAAATCTTACTCGATATGGCAAAAATCAAAGTAAGCGAACTTATTTACAGCGATAAATTCCCGGATGTACAAGCCGCCGATTGGTTTGCGAAATACATTGAATACGCTGTGAAAAATGAAATTGTTAGTGGCTACAAAGATGGAAAATTCCTTCCATCAAACAGCATAACCAGAGCCGAAGCCGCAAAAATCGCCTCACTCTTACTGGGATTAACGGTTCAGGCAAAATAAATTCGGTAAACGAATAGACAAAACATCGAAAGGGCGCTTACAAAAGGCGCCCTTTTTAATTAACTATAAGTCTTTAAATCGATTTGAACCGCGCGGCAACACGCACTATTAGCCTTTAATCCATTTGACAAATTCCATTTTTAACATTATAATTTAACCAACTTAACAATCCTCATATGTTAGATGAACGTTTTTCAACTCATGATCAGCTTGTAGCAGAAGTTAACACAAGCATGATAGAGCTTGGAATAGACGCAGAAACAAATACGAGCGTTGCAAGCGTTGCCAGGGACTTACTAAGTTCAAACCGTGAAAGCCTTATTCTTTTTGGCGATGAAACAACAGAAGCGTTAAGAGAAGGACTCAATCTTACTTCGGATAGCCCAAAAGCTATTGGAATGTCCCTTAGATACAACGACTCATTAGCCGACAGCGATGGAAAGCCTGGTCAAATTTCAATACTAAAAACCGTATTAAAAATTTCCGAAAAAACACGTACAAGAATTGCCAAGTCCCAACCAAGTATTGCGCAAAATTTATTGGACACAGAGCGCGATATTTCAGCGGCAATAGATCGCATGGAGGCATTTAATGCAGCAGGAGAAGCCGTTAAAGAAAGGGAACCTCAAGAACAATTGATTTTCCTCGCAAGAAGACTGCTTCATCAAATTGCGGATAAACGCGCACAAGGAAAAGTTTGCACAGACTTTACAACCGATCCAACGTATGAAGAAAAAGATACCGAAACAAGTAGGTTGAGATATAGGAAAGGAGATGAATTCATTAAGGAAAAGCAACAAGAACGCACAGAACTGGAAATAAAATATAGCGTTGATACAAGCGCCCCTACGTTCCCGGATCTACACCTTCTAACGGTAATCAGAAAATTTGAAGACCATGAACAAATTTATTTATTTTCAGCTCCAAATGAAGGAGATATGCCAGCATACGAATTCCGTATTCGCAAAATAACGAACACACTAAACAAAGCTTCTTACTTCGGCACAATAAAATCCGGAACCGGCCAAGCAAGAAAAGAAATAGAATTTGAAATAACTAAAGATTTTTATGAAGCCTTGAAAGAAGTTCGTCCGGAAAAATATGAAATATTAAAAAAACGTCGATATTTCGTACGCGATGGCGAAGAAAGCACAACAACAATTGATAGACTGGAATTAAATGGCAAAGTCGACTTCTCCGCAGAAGTTGAATTCCACGAAAAAGAAATCCCTAAAGGATATACAAAACCGTCATGGACAACCGAAGAAAGAAAAGAAAGAAAATATGCCATGGTCTCAATCGCGCGCGACGGAATAAGCTGGTAAAAGCCCTTTAAATTTGTAAAAATCCTATTGATTTTAAACTATTTTTGTAATACAATTGTAATACAAAATTTAAACAATTCACTATGCGTTCAATCTTAAGCATTTCTCTACCTGAAGCCCAAAAAAAAGACATCGAAAAAAGAGCAAAAAAAGCCAACCAAACCACAAGCTCTTATATTATTCGCGTCATGAATCTTGAAAAAAGTCTTATTTCCGAAGAAGAACTGGTAAAAATGGCGGCACAAGCGGAAAAAGATTACAAATCTGGAAAAACAAAAAAATTAGCTAGTTTAAAAGATTTAATAAGCTAATATGCAAATCAAAGAAATTCACTATAACAATGAATTCGCCAAACAATTTTCAAATCTTCCAAAAAATATTCAAAAAAAAGCCTGTGAAAAGGAAGCCGTTTTTAGAAAAAATGCATTTCACCCCTCGCTAAGACTTCATAAGTTGAAAGGCAAGTTGGATAGCTTGTGGAGCATTTCAATCGACATGAAACACAGAATAATCCTCAAACCGCTAGACGACGGCATAATCTTGTTTATCAGTATTGGGATGCATGCGATTTATGAATAATATAAAAAATCAATATAATGAAAATCGCGTCAAAAACTCTAAAGAAAAGCTATAAAGGCTCATCTTCAAAGTCATTAGACAAAGGGATCTTCTATAAAACTGATAAAAATTGTTTCGGAATTAATTTTCCACTTGGAGTCGACGCAAAAAAGCTAATTTCAAAACTAAAAAACCAATAAAAAATATCGTCTATACTAGCCTAACACATCCCGCAATAGCACCTCTAACTTTTCTACCTCTAGAAAATAATTCGTCGCAAGCTCTTGCATAATCCACGGATGTGAATTGCGAATCGGGCTGCACCGTCACTTCTCTAGTATTGTGAACAAACTTAACAACTTTTCCTTGCTCACGAGCAATCTCCAAGGCAATCTCTGAAACTTCACGCGAGCTGCAAGCTGAAGGCAATCTATCACCAGTAGTCAACTCCCCACCTTCTTCGCGAAAAGCAATTCTAATCATAAATTCTTGAGCAAAATCACCTCCGCGAGTACAAGCAGCCTGCAATAAACCATTATCAATCCACGGAGGAATTTGAACATCAGCATAGCGAGATAAGTCTATAGCCATAAAGTTTTTATTAACGAATAAGAAAATATAATAAGCCCTAATGATTCTATAATGCAAGGCGTTTGACTATAAAAGCGTAAGTTAAAGAACTTAAACAAAGCACAAAAACGTTTTTCAAAACAAACATTAAGACTTGACGTATTCTTAAAAATACAGTATACTATAAAAGTATTAATAATCTAATTAAATTATGGCCTCAATAATACTAAACGTAGAGACAAAAACCGACTACCCAGACATAAACACAATAGATGCGACAGAAGCAGCTATTATAAGGATACAAGATCTAACAAGAAATCCATTAGCTGTGCACACAGGGCCTGAGGGTTGGACAATCGAAACTCCTGAAGAATTAGCCCCACAAATAAGAAGCATCCTCGCAAGAACAAATCTAAGAATAATCGAAAATTAATTTTTTGGTGGAGATGCCGGGAGTTGAACCCGGGTCCAAAAAGCCACATTTCAAGCGCCTACAATCTTAGTTCGTTTGTTTTGCGCTAAATTGGATTAAAAGCGAACAAAAACCCAAAATAGCGGACTGATGTTTTTTCGACGTGCAGTATTCAGTTCTAAATTCGCACGCTTATCCTAAAAATTGTCGCCTTATCGCATCTATTAGGCATCAACGCGTAAGACGTTACCCGAAAAAATCAGGCAATTAGGCAAGGGCCAAAGCTGGTGCAAAAGCACGAGCAGCTCTAACGAATGCCATTTCATTTGCATTTTCTGCATTTGTTTTGCGCCAGACGGATATACGGGCGGACTAGCGCGACGCCCGGATTGCAACTTGAAAAGTAAAGCTTCCTGTCGAATCCTGTCATCCCCATTTGTCAAAAAACTATCTAAAAATCTAAACTGCAAATTTGATTGTAAAATAAACTATAGAATAAGTCAAGCCTTGACAGACAAAGCAAGCGCTGAAGCTTGAGGATCTATAGCAATTATCTCTGTAACCGAAAGCCTCTTTAAAAGATCTAATAAATTTGCTCCTTCCCCGCCTCTTTCAATTTGTCTTAATGTCGCTAATGGCAAGCCTAAAACTGCCACCATTTTATTCATAGATAATTCACTCCAAGCAAAGTCTTCAAATAGTTGTAAAACTCTAAGATCTACATTTCTTAGTAATTTTAATTTTTCGATATCCATTCGCGCTATTCTCACTGGACGAATAGTACTCATTTGAAATACGGTTAAAAAACCTATTTCCTCTAAAAATTCTGGAGAAAAACCTGCATCAAAAAAAGGCACAATAACTTGAATTTTCCATGACTCATATTTCTGCATCACTACAAGTTGCTCTACGGTAGAGTCTCCAAATACAACATCTCTCAACTCCTCGCCACCAGCCTCAATTTGTTCACGAGAAAAATTATTTTCATAAAAATTAACTTTATCAGCTAAGCTGTTCGCACGATCAATGGCTCCCTCAAGCGATCTCCCACAAGGCCCTCCATCAACGCCAATTTTTATCAAGCCCTATGAACCGCGGACCTAACAAACCCTACGACAGGAGCAATTGCTTCACGGCCTCTACTTAAAATATCCAGCACGGTATGATCAGCAACGTTTAAACCAGCGGCATCAACTATAGCGACAGGCGTTTTGGCCCTATATAATTTTAAAACGGCCTCGTACACCTCACCAGCATCTTTTATCGGCAAAGCATTTTCACCAATAGCAACCTCTCTTGGTTTCAAAAAAGCATCCATAATTATAAATTAATAATAAGGGCCCATTATAAACCATGGGTCTATCATTCATCAAGGCGAATTGGAAAGTCTATACTAATTTGGATTTTGTACCTCCGGCTTCGGCGGAACCACAGGATTCGCAACATCCGCTCCCGTCGCCGCACTTAAAAAAACTTTTACAACAAATAAAACGTTATAATAAAATTTACTTTCCATCAAGGCTAGACAAACATCTTTTTAAATCTTCTCTTACTCCGGAGACATCCCCTTTAAGAACCATGAAAGCTTTAAGCTTATTATACAAAGCAACACACTCACGTTCTTCCAAAGACATACCCTCTCCCTTGGCAATAATGGGCGCCATATAAGCGTCAAGAGCAGACGTATCTATTGCACCGCCGGCGTTCCCGGCTTCCGGAATATGAACGGTAGCCTGATTTAAAGCGGCATTCAATTGACCAACGGCATTAGCAAGGTCTTCAGGGCTTTGTATTTCACCTTTTTTATATTTACCCCACAAAGCAAACCCAGGAATAGCAAGGCTAGCTACGGTCAAAACGCCTATCGCACCCACTGCCAGTATAATAAAACCACGAAACGCCCTAAAACCAACGGGAAGCTCATCCCTTCGATCAAGTCCGGAAAGATGTTCGCCACCTCCCCTATTGCGCCAACGTTTAAGAAGTCCCATATGATAATTGTTAATATTTAAGATTTAATATTAACGCCTATATTTAAAATAAAACAAGGGCAAATCAAATCCCACTATTCGTGCTTGGAATTTGTTTCGAATTTTGCACCTCCGGCTTCGATTGAACCGGCGGATTCGCAACATCCGCCCCCGTTGCCGCACTCAGCAAAACCTTGCCCAACTTTATCAAACATTCTTTTAACTCTTCCGGCCAATCCATGCCCAAATCTTTAATCAAAACACGCAATTTGCTTCCGGAAATTTGCCATTTTGGATTGTAATTCAACAAACTCGCAATATTCCCGGCCTTCACTTTATCCGACATATAAAGCACAATTTCCTGTTTCCCGCCATGCATATTCTCGGTTTTCAAATTCACGATTCCGGCCTGTTTTGCATATAATTTCAACTCTATAATTTTAAATAAATTCAAAACTTCACGTGGCAATTGCCCATATTCCTCGACAACATCATCCTTAATTTCACCAACATACTGCAACGTATCCGCCGCAGACATTCTCTGATAAATATTAATTTTATCCTTTGAACTAACGATGTAATTATCAGGTATGAAGGCTGTTAACGGCAATTCAACAGACACTTCCGGAATCTCATCTTTATTATCAGTCGTGCGCCCCGCTTTCAAGTCTTCAACCGCCTTATTCAGCATACGAATAAACAAACTCACACCAACCACGTTCACAACTCCATGCTGATTAACGCCCAAAATATCACCGGCTCCGCGAATCTCCAAATCCTTCATTGCAATCTGAAAACCACTACCCAAATCAGAAGCTTCGACAATCGCTTTTAACCTTCTTTTTGCGTCAAGTGGCAATCTCTGCCCATGATACATAAAGTAAGCGTAAGCTTGCGTCCTGCTACGTCCCACGCGACCTCGCAATTGATACAATTGTGACAATCCAAACTTCTCCGCGTGATTAACAATCAAGGTATTCGCACTCGCCAAATCAATCCCATTTTCAATAATAGTAGAAGTCACAAGAACATCATATTTATGATCTTTAAAATCAATAATCCTCTCCTCCAATTCATCGCTATTCAATTTCCCGTGTGAAACAATAAATCTCGCTTCCGGGACAAGCGATCGCAATTTATCCGCCATTCCATCAATCGTTTGAACCCTATTATGCAAAAAATACATCTGCCCTCCGCGCTTAACTTCCGCCAAAATCGCCTCACGAATCAATGTCATAGAAAACTGTCTAACCTCTGTAATAACAGGCAAACGCCCCGGTGGTGGAGTTGTAATCGTCACAATATCGCGCAATTTATTCAAAGCAATATTTAAAGTTCTTGGAATCGGCGTCGCAGTCAAAACAAGAATATCCATTTCCGTGCGCAACTTTTTCAAAGCCTCTTTTTGTTTAACTCCAAATCTTTGCTCTTCATCAACAACAAGCAAACCAAGATTTTTAAATTTGATATCCGGCTGAAGCAATCGATGCGTTCCAATCACAATATCTATCTCCCCTTTTTCCAATTTTTTAACAATCACATCCTGCTCTTTTTTGGTTTTAAACCTACTCAACATGTCAATCCTTACGCCAAATTCATCCATACGTTTTGTAAAAGATCTATAATGTTGATCCGCCAAAATCGTAATTGGAGAAATCAAGGCAACCTGTTTTCCGCTTCTAACAGCCTTAAACGCCGCACGCATCGCAACCTCGGTTTTTCCAAATCCAACGTCTCCACAAACAAGCAAATCCATCGGCTCAGGAGATTCCATTTTCTTTTTAACTTCTTCAAAAGCTTTAATTTGCCCGGGCGTTGCCTCATATGGAAACTTCTCTTCGAACCGCGCCTGAGCCTCGTCATCAATTTTAAATTTAATTCCGTGCGCAACTCTTCTAGACGCATAAAGTTGCAATAATTCTTTCGCAATCGACTCGGTTTCTTTCTTAACTTTATTTGTAATATTCGTCCATTCAACAGACCCAAGACGTGTCAATTTTGGCATCAAATCGCTCGATCCAATATATTTACTAACCTTATCCGACTGATCAATTGGCACAAACAATTTATCATTTTCCGCATATCCAAGAACCAAATATTCACGCGTGATTCCTTCGATCGTTTTTTGATCAAGTCCCAAAAATTTCGCAATACCATGATCAGCATGAACGACAAAGTCCCCAGGTTTAAGCCCTGTCAAGAAGTCCAAAATAACTTTCTGGGAAATTGCTTTCTTTTTCGCATCCCTAATAATCGAAATTTCTTTATCTGTAATAAGAGCCAATTTCAAAGTAGGGTTTTGGAACGCATAAGGAAAATTATCTTCCCTGGCAACATCAACAAATGTGATTCTGCCTACGTTTTTATCAAAAACGTCCACCTTATCTGAAAAATCCAACTTATGTTCATTGAATATATTTCGAAGCTCGTCTTTATTTTTCGTAAAAATCAAAATCTGCCAACCGCTCTCCCTTTTATCACGCAGATCCGTCGTAAACTCAAAAGTATCGCGGTATTTCGTGATACTCAAATAATGCAAACGTGAATGATTTGAAGTGTCTTCATGGAAAGGCGTAAATTTTAAATATTGATTATCTCCAAAAAGACTATTGGACATTTCATTATACTCATCAAAAAAATCATCCGGAACGTCAAGCTCATCCTCAATAACAAAAGTACTTTTATCAATATAATCAGTTATCGAAACCGTATAACCGCTTAAAATAATCGGATAAATCTCAACAAAATTCACAGACTTTTCGTTTTCACAAACAACAGGTTTTAATAAATTTATTTTTCCAATTTTATCAAAATCGATTTCAATATTAACAAGGCTTTCGCTATTGATAGGCCAAACCGTCATATTCCCGCCGCTCTTAAAATACTGCCCCTGTTTTAAAGTTTGCATATCATCACCAACCTCATAGCCAATATCAATCAACCTCTCAAAGGTTTTAACCATATCAACCTCCTCTCCGGAAGTAATTTTAAAAACACCACCCTTAATAACCCCGGGCGCAGGAAAACTTTTCATCAAAAAATAATAAGGAACAATTATAAAATTATTAACCTTTGAAACTATTTTTGATAAAAATCTAGAAATATTAATCGCATCACAGCGCTGACCATTGAAAACCCCTTCCTTCTGAGCAAAAGCATCCGAACTATACATCGGCGCATCAACGGAAATAGCGTTAACACCGCCAAGCCTTTCGAGCTCTTTATGAATAATATCCCTCTCGATACAGTTATCGGTAATCCATAAAAAAGTTTTCGGCAAACCGTCAGCGTTCTCGATAAAATCAAGAGCAACAAGTGCTTTTGAGGTGTGTCCATTCGCTCCGGAAACAATCAAATTGCCGTTTTTTTTGAACGACTCAATAACACCATCATGCAATGGATACGTAAAACGCGTAACGAAAGAGTTTTGCTTAATCACCTGCTAAATAACTTTAAGTTTTGACTTTTGAACTTTAAATTTTAAGCGGCATAATAATATATGTATAATCCGCATTCTTTTGTGGCCTAACAACAACAGGAGAAAGTTTATCATTTATCTCCAAGCACACCTTATCTTCACCTAAAACAGGCAAAACGTCAAGTAGATACTGTGCGTTAAAGGCGATTTTGTTATTTTCACCCTCAATTGTAACTGAAATTTCAGCCTTTTCCTCGCCAACCTTGGTCTCTTCTGTGGAAATCATCATCTTCCCGTCATTTGTAACTGATATTTTAACGCTATTGCTATCTTCTTTTGCAAACAAACTAACCCTCTTCATAGCCAGCTCAAGATCTGAGGTGGATGTTAAAATTTTAGTTTTACTTGTTTTTGGAATAATCCTTTCATAATCAGGGAACTTACCCTCGATAAGCCTCGAAGTAAGCTCAATCGCCCCTATAGCAAACAAAATTTGGTTCTTACTAATTGTAATATCAACATCGCCTGTGCTTTTAGAAAGAAGCTTACTTAATTCAAAAGCAGTTCTAGCCGGAACTATACACTCAACCCTGGCGGCGTCTTTATCTTTTTTTGTAGAAATTTTTCTCTCGGAAAGCCTATAGCTATCAGTCGCAACAAGTTTTAAAGCATCTTTATCAAATAAAAAATACACACCGGATAAAACCGGTCTTGATGTATTAAGTGAAGCTGAAAAAACAACCTGATTTAAGGCTTTCTCGAGCTCTTTTGCTGGGATAGATAATGTATGATCTTTTTCGGTTTTTGGGATAAGTGGAAACTCATCCGCATGAATACCTTTAATTTTTGTCTGTGAACTTGAAGATTTAATCGCAAGAGTCAAGTTATCTAAAACGCTTAATTCAACTTTTTCGTCAGGCAATAAAGATATGTAATTCGTAAAAAGCTTAGCCGGAACCGTCATAGAGCCTTCATTCCTAACGTCTGTTTGAAGGTGATATTTAATTGCAATTTCAAGATTTGTAGCTGCAAAAAACATCTCCTTACCTTCTGTTTTTATCAATATATTGTTTAAAACAGGCAAAACAACATTCTGGCTTACAGCCTTACTAACAATATTAAGGGCATTTAAAAGCTCCTTCTGATTACAAAAGACCTTCATAATATTAAATGGTTATTTCTTTAAATTAAATTATACAGATTAACCTATATTAAACAATATAAATTTAATTAATTAAATTATTATTAATAAAGGATGAAAAGTTATAAACAAACTTTAAACAATAAATCTAATTAAAAGACCCTAAAAACAAAAGAAGACAATATGATTAATTTTTTTATTCAACAGCGAAAGTGTAAAATATAGTAAAACTTGTTTATAAATATTTTTTAAAACATTATATGAGAAAACTTTTGAACATATCACTACTGACTTTTGCACTTTTTCTTCAGGGGTGTGTAGTGAGCAATCCTATATATGATACTTTTGCAAAATGCGTGACAAGCAAGGGTGTGAAAATGTACGGAACTTATTGGTGTCATAATTGTACAAAGCAAAAAGAGTTATTCGCGGAAGCGTTTCAATATATAGATTATATAGAGTGTGACGCGCGTGGCGAAAAACCACAACCGGAATTTTGCCTTAAAAAAGGAATTCAGGCTTATCCAACATGGGAGTTTTCAGATGGGAGTAGGGTTGAGGGAACAATGCCACTTGAAAAAATAGCGGAAAAAACAAACTGCAAACTTGAAGACGAGGGTGTGGTAAAATAATAAACAAAGATGGAAGAGGTAAAGTTTTTAACGGTATTTATAACAGCATTGGTTGATTCAATTAACCCGTGTGCAATTGGTGTGCTTGTGATACTCGCAACAACAATATTGTCTTTATATGAAAATAAAAGGAAATTACTTGCAATAGGGTTTGTTTATATCGGAGCGGTTTACGTGTCTTATTTGCTCGCAGGACTAGGGCTTGTTTATTTCTTATATAAGATAAAAATATCGAACTTTATAGGAATTGCAGTGGCGGTCGTGGTTATTATTTTAGGGTTGATTGAGATGAAGGATTATTTTTGGTACGGAAAAGGTTTTTCATTGAAAATCTCAGAGGCGAAAATGCAGAAAATTAAAAAATATACAGAGAACATAACAGTTGTGGGCGCGATCATTCTCGGTTTTTTTGTTTCAGCCGTGGAGTTGCCTTGCACGGGTGGGCCGTATCTTGCGATAACAACAATTTTATCGAGAAACTTCGATATAACAGCGTTTTATTACCTGCTTTTTTACAACTTTATTTTTGTATTACCTTTAATAGTTATAATTCTCGCGGTTTATGTTGGGGTTTCTGCGGCGCAGGTGGCTAACTGGAAAAATAAAAACAAAGCCGTGATGAGGCTCGTGACGGGAATTATTATGATTGCACTTGGCGTAGCCCTGTTTTTGCACGCGATAGGTTACATTTCCCTTTAAAGTCTGATATAATTGGAATCCGAACGTAAAAATACATATGGAATTAAATATAATACTGTTGGTTACGGGTTTACTCGCAGGTTTTATAACCGGAGAGGTGCTAACCCCAAAGAAAAAAATCAATATAGCGGAAACGCGACACAAAGCGGATAAAACCGTTGAGTTAGCAAAAGAAAAAGCAATTCAGATAAGGGAAAAAGCGAGGATGCAAACCGACGAGGCAAGAACTAAAACAACGGAAAATTCAAAAACGTATGAATTGTTTTTAAAAGATCTTGAAAAATCGGTAAAGATAAAAGAAGAGGCTTCAAGTAAAAGAGAAAAAAGGCTTGAGGAGTTAAAGCTCCAAGCCGCACAAGAAGATGAAAAGTTGATTTCAATACAGAAAAAACACGAAGAAATAAAACTCGATCAAGTTAAAACCCTTTCAAGTAAAGCCGGAAAAAGCGTAGAAGATGTTAAAGATCAGCTCGTAAAAAGCTTTGAAGAAGGACTTAAAGTGGAAAATGTTGATAAACTGAAAAGACTCGAAAGTTATTACGGAGAAATTGCAGAGAAATACGCGAAAAACATGATACTCGAGACCATGCAAAGGGTGGCAATGGACACTTCGACCGAAAAGAAAAATGTACAAATTTACGTACCAAAAGACGGCTTAAAAGCCGAGCTTGTTGGAAGAACGGGTGAAAATATTAAAGAGCTCGAGAGTTTGGTGGAGGTCAGCATTGTGTTTAACGATTTTCCGGATACGATTTCGGTTTCGTCTTACAGTTTATTGCAAAGGCACATAGCGGAAATCGCGATAACAAGGTTATTCGAAAGCAGAAGAAGAATAGATGTGAAAATGGTGCAGGAGGCTGTGAAGTTTGCAACCGCGGAAGTTGATAAAGATGTTTATAAGCTTGGGCTTGATGCTATAAAGAAACTTGGCATAAAAAGAGCGTTTCATCCGGACTTGGTGAAGATAATTGGAAGACTTTATTTCAGAACTAGTTACGGTCAAAACATTATGCGCCATTCTATGGAGGTTACATATCTTGCAAACATGATAAGTGACGAGCTTGGACTGGATGGAGAAACTTGCAGAATAGCCGGATTTTTACACGATCTCGGGAAAGCTATAGATCAGGATCCCGGGGTGACCGGTGGTCACGATTTTATTACAAAAGAATTGATGACAAAATACGGATTTTCGGAAGATGAAATACATGCGGCATGGGCGCATCATGAATCGGAACCCGCAAGAACTCCGGAGGCGATGGTGATTAAGGCGGCAGATGCAATCTCGGCGGGAAGGCCTGGCGCAAGACAAGAGTCTATAGGTAGATATATTGAAAGAATTAAAGCCTTGGAAGAAATTCCAAGCAGGTTTAACGGCGTTAAAAGAGCTTTTGCAATTTCAGCAGGGCGTGAAGTTAGAGTGCTTGTTGATGCGCAAACTTTAAAAGATGAGGATCTTGCCGGACTTGCAAAAACCGTCGCAGAAACCATAGAAAGCGAGGTTGGTTATCCCGGAAAAGTAAAAATTAACGTGATCAGAAGAACTCAAACTTCTGAGTATACAAGATAAAAAAATAACCCTCACAAAAAATGGCAGACGAAAAAGACTCAGAAGGTATAGTTGATAAATTCATTTTAGGGGCGCTTATCGGTGGAGCAATTGGATCGGTATTAGGCGTAGCTCTTGCTCCAAAATCAGGCAAAGAAAACAGGAAAACGATTTTTAAAAAATATAAAGAAATAAAAAACAATTTATTGGGCGCGAGGGAGCATCAAGGCGTTAAAGAAGAGTCGGTGCAAGAAGTGGCTCAAAAACAAGAAGAGGAATAAACACAGCTTTATTATGAGCAGAAAATTAAAAGTGGCAAAATACGTTGGAGCCATTTTGATAATTTTAATGATTGTCGCGGCGGTTATCTTCGGAGGCAAGCCGTCATATGTGATTGCGGGGGTTTTGGTTGAAGATGTTAATTTAATACAGAAGCAAGAAGAAATAACAGCCAAAATTAAAGATTTTCAGGACAAAAAAATACAATTTACGTACAATGGCAAAACGGTTTACATCTCCCCTTCTGACATTGGCGTGGAAATGAATTTAAAAGAAACGATCGATAAGATAAAAAAATCAAATCGCATAGGATTTTTCATGGATCCGATTTATATGCCACTCGAAAATAAATTCGATCAGGCAAAGTTAAGTGATTTTATAAAAACCGAATTCAAGGACGATATCCGAGAAATGCAAGAGGCGCGCATCGTTTTGAATAAAGGAAATTTTGAGATTACAAAAGAGCAAGAAGGATCAAAGTTAGATGAAAAACAGCTGACAGACGACATGAAAGCCAAATTAAACAATGCGTTGGATGCGGCAGTTGATTTAAAGTTTACAAAAACGCCGCCGACTATTTTAGCGGAAGACTTAAGCGTGAATTTTGAAAGAATTAAAACAGCACTCAATAAAAACATTGCGGTAAAATACGATAAAAAGTCATACCCGTTTTATCCAAAAACATTTCTTGATGCAGTGTTTTTTCAAAAAGAATATAAGTTGATAACGGAAGATGTTGCGGCGGGTCAATTTGTCGGTTCGGGGATTAAAATAAAATTAAATCCGGAATTTACAAAGAAGTCTTTTACAGCAAATATAGCGCAAGAAATAGACAAAAAAGCCAGTTCGGTAAAAATATATAAAGATAAGAATGACAAGGTTATCGTTGAAGGACATGGGGATGTTGGCGAGGAGGTTGATCAAGATAAATTAATAGAACTGCTTGAAATTGCAATGAATGAAAATGTGCAAATTGTGAAGATTCCGATAATCGAAACCAGCCCGGAAGTCTCAATTTCCGAAGACTTGCAGGCGCTTGGTATAAAGGAGCTTATTGGCACTGGGCACACGTCTTATTACAATTCGCCTAAAAACAGGATCTATAATATTGCAAATGGAGTTGCCAAGTTTAACGGTGTATTGATCAAGCCGGACGAGGTTTTTTCTTTTAATAAAACGCTCGGAAAAGTCGATGAAACAACAGGGTATTTAAAAGAACTGGTTATCAGGCCGGAAGGAACGGTGCCGGAATATGGCGGCGGACTTTGCCAAGTTTCAAGCACAATGTATAGGGCCGCGATTTATACCGGTCTTCCAATAGTTGAAAGATCGCCGCATTCTTATGCGGTTACATATTATTCACAAATTGGCGGGCACGGTTTGGACGCAACGATTTATCCGGGCGTACACGATTTAAAATTTAAAAATGACACAGGTGCATATATTTTGGTTCAGTCTTATACAGACAGCCTTGAGGCATATTACAAATTTTATGGAACTTCAGACGGAAGGAAGGTTGCCATGGACGGACCTTATCTGGGCAACTATAAGGATGCCAGGAAGGAAGAAATTGTAAAAACCAAGGATTTGGCGCCAGGCGGGAAAAAAATGATTGAACACGCAGGAAAAGGCTTTGACGCAGTCTGGTACAGAACAATGACTTATTCCAGCGGTCTAAGCACAAAAGAAACGATTTTTAGCCAATATAGGCCAACAGCAAATAGGTATACGGTTGGGTATACGGTCGAAGAATTAGCGCAGCAGGCCGCGCAAAATGCACAAAACGGTTTGCCGGTTAAGGCGGGGGAATTTAAGGACTAAAGCTTTAATTCGCCAGCAGTTCTAGTGATGCTTTCTTTATTAGCAGCGGCAAGATCAGCGAGAAATACATCTGGTGAATGCTGTTCGACAGGCTCTAATTCAGCCTGGCACTCCACTTCATTCATAGCTATAAAACTCAGACCAACGTCAGTTCTTCGCTTTATTTGTTCGACGATTTTAGATGGTGAAAAACAGTCTGCGCCAAAATCCATGCGAAGTTCCGGGTCTAATTCTGAAAAATAAACCATGGCCCTTGCAGCAGCTTCATCAACGTAGCCGGCTAAAACCGCTAAACCTACATCGGTGCACGATTCAACGTGAGAAGCTATTTCGCTGGGACTATAGAAAAGACCTGAAACATGGAGGCTCCTCTCGTTTTGGTCAGGCAACTTCCTGTAATAATTAACACACAACTTGGTAAGCTCCTGCATTGGAGTTTTAGGAGCTTCTACTGGCGCCGTCGGTGGCACATTAATTGGACGAGTCATATTTATGAATTATTTATAAAAAGGAAGTTATTATATATTCAAAAGCGCAATCCCCGCAAGATTAATTAAAAGTGCGCAGATTTTGAGTGCGACATTCCTTTTATCCAAATCTTCTCGAAGATCAACTTTTATAAATAACGCAAAAACAATAACTAAAATAAAAACAAAAATTGCCTGAAACCCTTCCATGGCATAAACAAGCGCAACTTTGCCAAGAGAAAGCGCCCAAACGTTCAAAAGCGTACCGATGATCCCAATCACGATTGCCGCGAGTATAATCAAAATCGTTTTAAGATTAAAGGTCTTCATTTCCGCTGTGTGTATATTCCGAATTTTTTTAAAAAAGAAAAATGGAATGGCGAGAAGCATGCCGGTTATATGTGTATAAATAAACAGATTGATAGTGCCGATTTCCTGAGAAACATGCCGTACAGCGGTTCCGTATACCGCAAATCCAAGGCAGGAAAGTGCCATCCACCAAAAGGCTTTTGAAAATTTAACAATACCTTTGCCGAATTTCACTGAAGCCAAAACGATCCCAAAAATAAGCATGCAAAAAGCGATTATTTGGTTGTTCGTTAGAGTCTCTCCCATTGTGAAGTAAGCCATCATGAGGCTAAAAAGCGGAATCAAAACCCACAAAACGTTTATCCTTGAGATATCTTCCATTTGTACAGCTTTTACATATGGGAATAAAGCCGCAAATTCAAAAACCGTTGCGAGTAGTATCCATAAAAACTGCTCCATCGTCGGTATATATAAGCCAAAAAATGGAATTAAAATTGCGCCAATTCCACCAACAAAAAACATCCAAATGCAATAAATATAAGGGTTTTTTATCTTATTCGCGATTATAAATTTATCGCCAATACTGCCAAAGGCCCAAACAAGATGTGACGAAATCGCGATCAAAATCCAATTCATTTTCCGGATTTCTTATGTTTTATTTTCTTGGAAACAGCCTTTAAATTCAAATTATTCTTATCAATTTTTAACCCCTGATCAATCACCTCTTTTGCGCGATCGAGATTGCCGAGTGAAACATAAGCATCCGCAAGAGCCGCATAAGAATCAGCGTTATTTGAGTCGAGCGAAATTGCTTTATTTATATTTTCAATGGTGCCATCGTAATTTCCCATTTCATGCATCACGCGACCAATATTCAAAAATCTTTTTGGATTTGAAGAATCGAGTTCCGCAGATTTTGCGTAAACTTCACAAGATTCCGGATATCTTTGTTGCATATAAAGCGCATTGCCAAGGTTGCTATAAACAACCGCATCGCCACAATTTATGCCAAGCAACTTTTTAAAAATTGCTTCAGCTTTTGTTGGTAAATTCTTTTTTAAATAAATAACACCGAGTCGAAGATTTGCTTCAACATGATTCTCATTGAACGATAAAGCTTTAACATAAGCCTTTTCCGCCTCATCTATATAATCTTTCTTAAATGCTTTTTCGCCTGCTAAAAAATATTTTTCCATTTCTTTTGCATCGTCAGTTTCAAGTCTTGGCTGAACAGTCTCGTTTCCAATAACAGCCGCAGGACAATGTGCAGCATCCGGCGCGGAAGTCTCAACGGGAATATTTATAAAAGATTTATTTTGCGCTTTAAATCGCGAAAAAATATATTTTTGACCATAAGCAAAAAGCTTTTGTCCGCTTCCTGTGAAGAACCACAAATTTTTATTAAGCCTGTGGCGTCTTATGAAAATAAGAACAAGTCCCAAAACCGAAAATATCGCAAGTAAAACGTAAATAAACATATTTTTTAAATTAACTCTGGTTCGGATTCAGGGCTTTCAGAAGGCTGTTTTCTGCCTCCAGTTGGAGTTGAGATTATTTTTTTAATTTCCTTGTCTTCAATAACCATAAATTGCCCTTCACGCGTGATAATTTTTACTTTTCTATTTAGAACATCAAGGCCGATAACTTCGGCTTCATTGTCTTTTGTCGCAACAATGCTGCCAATTTCCGGCAATCCTTCCCTCATGCGGTTATATTCTTCAACTTCAAATCGCAAACAGCAAAGCAATTTTCCACAAACGCCGGATAATTTACTTCCACCTTTTCCCTCAAGTCCTTGCACTCTGACCATCTCCATTGTAATACTTAGCAATTTATCCATCCAACTTTTACAGCAAACGCGTTTTCCACATTTTCCGCATGTAGCAAGCATTCTTGCACGATCCCTAGGTCCAACTTGATGTAAGTGAATTTGTTTTTTGAAAGCGCCGGCGAGTATTTTTACGAGTTCTCGAAAATCAACGCGCTCATCAGCTGTAAATAAAAATGCGAGACGTTTTCCGTCAAAAGAAAACGACGCGTCAAAAACATGCATATTCAAATTCAATTCCGTGACTTTATCGCAACACATCATAACCGCCTCAGCCTTTCTTTCTTCATGCGATTCAATTTTTTGTAAATCGTGAGAAGTGGCCTTCCTAAGGACACAGGCATTTTTCATCAATTTCTCGGCGTCAGAGGCTGGGCCGATATAATTTATTTTTCCGGCGTCTTCAGAGCCTTCCTCATCACGATAGATTATTATATCGCCGGCAGAGTAATCCGCATCGTCTTTTTCCGTGCAAGGAATTTCAATTAAATTTTTCTTAAAAAACGAAATTATGTGAAATGTATTTTTCATATGTTTAGCATTAAATTTTCAAGCGCTAGCTTTGGGTTAATATTATGCTTTAAAAGGTAATTTGTATAATCTATTTTTTCCAAAATCTCGACATAAGGTTTTCGATAAGGTGCTCCGGTTACCATTCTCGTGCGAATTATATGTGTTAAAATATCCAGAATGTCTGCAATTTTTCGCGGATCATTTTCCGCCTCTTTTATATATAAAAATCTATCAAAAATACTTTCATAATCAAGGAATCTTTGGAGGTCGGTATATAAAGTTTTATAATTTGATGCAAGTTGCGGATCGTTGATAAGGTCGAACGCCACGCCGGGCTTACCTAAAGCAAATTTACTGATTTGCTCAATCGTTGCCGCATCAGTTTCCGGGTACATATTTGTTAGGTGTTTTACTAAAACATCTTCAGGGCAATGGTGGAATTTGAGAACCCTCACTCGTGAAAGAATTGTCGGCATAATGCTTTTTAAAAACAATGTTGTAAAAAGAAAAATCGTGTTTGGCGGTGGTTCTTCAAGCGTTTTAAGCAGGCAGTTCCCGGCCTCATCCGGCATACGTTCAATATTTTCCGCAATAACAACTTTATATTTACTTGGTGCGCTCAAATTAAGCCTATTTATCAATGCGCGAATTTCATCTATTTTTATCGATTCGCCATTATCTCGAAAAACAATCGTATCCGGATGCGCATTTTTCTCTATTTGAAGGCAAGTTTGGCATGTATGGCAAAAGCTGTTTTCACACTGAAGAATATGCGCAAAGGTTTTTGCGACAGTAAATTTTCCGACCTTTTCCGGTCCGGCAAAAAGATATGCATGCGCAATATTGCCGGAAGTAATATTGTTTTCCAGTCCTTGCACAAGCTTTTCATGCCCTACAATTCTCCACGTGTATTTCATAATTTTTCAAACTTTATTCGATTTTTTGCCAAGTTTTTTCTTGTCTGCAAAGAAGCTCATCAGCCTTTTCCGGATGCGCCATAAGCGCTTTTACAAACCTTTCCAAGCGAACTTTATTTTGAGATCCTTTAACGAGTAAAATATCTTCTTTTTTTATTAAATCTTTTGCGAATTCAGCGGCCGTTAAAGCCGAACTAAAAAAGCCAACATTGCTCTTATCCAAGCCATTTTTAATCGCTTCTTCTCCTGCGATTTTTGAAAACTCTCCAACGCAAAGCATAATGTCGGCGATCTTTGCTGCATGTGCTCCAACCTCTTTATGATATTCCGGCGACGCTTCTCCTAACTCATTCATATTCCCAAAAACAAAGATTTTTCTCTTTGCTCCGGCAAGGTCTTTCATTGTATTTAAAGCCGCAATTGTCGCCTCCGGAGACGCATTATAAGAGCTATCTATAATCACAGATCCATTAATTCCCTCAATCAAATTCATTCTCCCCGGTGGTGGACAAAAATACTTCAAAGATTCGGCGATTTCATTCATATAAAGTCCGCATTCAAGCGCGCAAGCAATGACCGGCAGAAAGCAATAAACGTGCTGTTCTCCCAAAATTGGAACTTCAAATTTTGCACGTAAATTTCCATAAACTGCAGTAAAAGAAATTCCGTTCAGCGTTGTTTTAACATCTTCAGCGCGCAATTTCGCCTCTTTATTAAGCCCAAATCCAATGAATCGAGTCCCCTTCTCGTCACGCAATTTCCCTTGAATTTCATATAATTTCTTCACACGGTCATCGTCAACATTAATAATTGCGACCCCGTTTTTTTTCAAATTTTTCACAATAATACTTTTTTCTTCATAAACTTCATCAAGATTTTTGAATTGTCCGGGATTCAAATGAACAGGTTTAACATTAGAAAAAATCGCGATATCCGGCTGAACAATCGCGGTCAAATCTTTCATATCACCAACCTTATCAACGCCCATTTCCAAAATAAAGAAGTCAACTTTTTTCCTCGAAAAATAAGCATTATATTTCGCTTTCAAAATGTTAATAAGCCATAAAATTGGCGAAGAAAATCCCGCGTCAGCTTCAAGAATCGTCAAAGGCAAGCCAAATTCCGTATTATAGCTTTTTTTATTAGCAATAACTTTGAAGTGCGCTTCCAAAACTTTTTTTAAAGCATCTTTCGTTGTCGTTTTTCCGGCACTACCTGTTACTCCAATAATTTTTGCATGCTTCAATCTCCTCAGCCTAACTTTAGCCAAAAAAACAAGTGCCCTATAAACAATGTTCCTAATAATTTTTTTCATAATTCAGGCTTCCATACTAGCATTTTTAAGCTTTTTAATCCATGTTAAAATAGATTTGCATGAAACAAGTTTTATTAAAAATTTCCGGTACCGTTCAGGGCGTTAATTTTCGTCGTGAAGCCCTTCGCGAAGCGCAAGGTCTCGGTATTTTCGGCTGGGTAAAAAACGAAAACGACGGCTCTGTGTCTGTTTGCGCACAAGGTGAAGACGCTGATTTAAAAGCTTTTATTGATTGGTGTTCGCACGGGCCGAATTCCGCTAAAGTGATACATATCGAAGAAACAATTCAAGCTTTAAATGCAAATTTAAAGAATTTTAAAATTTTCTAAATTGAACTTTTCTAACCAAAATAATTAAAGCCAACACGCTATTTGTCAGAACAAGTGACGCAGGATAAAGAAGCGTATTGATAGAGAACGAATTAATGGCAAAAATGGCAATAATAAATTTAAATCCGGCTAGAGAGAAGAATAGAGCGCTTTCTTCATTTGGCTTATAAAAACTTTTATTAGCCGTTGGGATAAAGCCAATGAGGTCTATAATAGTTATTAAAATTACAGAAAAAGTTGGTTCTTTTGTAAAAATCCATAAAAAAATTGCAGCTAACGCAGAAGCAAGTGAAATCCAATCGAATTTATTAAATTTTTTTTCACCTTTAAATAACGCCAAGATAAAAATTATAAAACAAGCAATGGAAGTAAGTCCTATTACCCACGACCCAGATCCGCCGTTTTTAATAAATGATGCTAAAAAAGCTATTCCAACCGATATACTCCAAATAAGCCATGAAAAAGCATGAGGCTTAATTTTATTTGTAAAAATTCGCTCAAAATAAATAATATAACTTGCGATCGCAATCAAAATGGATATATAGCCCAAAATTACTTTATAATCCATCGGAATTTATGGTTTAGGCCTTGAGAACTTCTTCCACAACTTTCTTAAATGTACCAGGTTCGCTGAGCGCAATGTCCGCCAAGACCTTTCTATCAAGCAAGATTGCTTTTTTGACTAGTCCGTTTATGAATCGGCTGTAGTTGATGCCATTTTTCTTGCATTCAGCTTGCATTCTAACAATCCAAGTTGTGCGCATTTGGCGTTTCTTTTGTCTGCGACCAATATACGAATTCTGGCCCTGTTTCATCAAAGCCATTTTTGCGAGTCCGTATTTTCTTGATCTACCTGAGCGAAAGCCTTTAGCAGCTTTTAAAATACTATTGTGACGTTTTTTTGTATGGACGCCTCCTTTTACTCTTGTCATATTATTTTAGGTTTACTGATTATTTGGTAACAAAGCGCGGACAGCCTTCATGTCTGCAGGCATTCCAACAAGCCCCTTTCTATAGGTTCTTTTTTGTCTTTTTGATTTTCCAAAAAGAAGGTGATTCCTGCAAGGTTTCTTGAAAACCACTTTTTTATTCGCAGTCATTCTCATTCTTTTTTTCGCTCCACTATGTGTTTTCTGCTTCATATAATTATTGTTTGATTATTGATTATTTTCCGAGCGGCGTTAAAATCGCGATTAATTGATTTCCTTGCCTCTTTGGCATCTCTTCGAGCTTTCCAAAGTCCTTAACAAGAGCGTAGAAATCTTCCAACTTTTTCTTTCCTAAGTCAATATGAGTTATTTCTCTTCCTCTAAACATCATTACGACTTTGACCGTGCATCTGTCTTCCAGGAATTTTTTTGTCTGATTAGCCTTGGTCTCAAGATCATGTTGTCCGATTTGAAATCCAAGACGTATGCCTTTTACTTCGCTTTGCTTATGCATTTTTCTCTGTTTCGTTTCAAGCTTTTGCTGATGATACAAATACTTTCCGTAGTCTAACAATTTGCATATCGGCGGATTTTCATGAGGCGCAACTTCGCATAAGTCATAACCTGTTTCTTTGGCCATTTGAAGCGCTTTTTCAGTAGGCACGATTCCAACGGGTCCTCCGTCTTGATCGATCAAGCGAACGCTTCCAGCTCTAATCTGATTGTTTATTCGCAGATGTTTTGGTATACAAAATTGGTTAAATCTGGCTTAAGCTTGATGGATAATAATAAAAAACCCTCATAAAGTCAATGCAATTCAGGAATTGCAGGGAAAATTATTTAGGGGGTTCTTCATCTCCACCTTTTGGGAGCGCGATACGATCGGTTAAGGCGCGAATTGTTTCTCGAGGAGAAGCGGACGGCGTAATTTCTACTCCGGTTGTAGCTTTTAATGATTCAAAGTAATAAAGCGCACTCGGATCTGGCGCTAAAACCTTATCATCATCTGCTTCAGCTGGAGCCTCTACTTCAATAACCACATCATCAACCCTGTGTAGTCTGGCGCTAAAGTCTGTTAATAGTCTTGCGGCAATGTTTTCAACTTGAGGAGTAAGCAATTTTCCGCGGTCAAGCATATCGGCAATAGCGCCAGCGGCTAAAGCTTTATCATCATCAGTCCAATTGCCATAAGGCTTTTCAAATCGATCATTCATAATAAATTTATTTTAAGCTATCTCGTTTCACGTTCAACTTGAAATTGATAAAACGCGCGCATTACGTTCAAATGCATAAGAATATCAGGCATGCTTTCGAGATCGATAGGACTATTTGGTAAAAATCTTGCAATTAATTGAGCGGAATTTAATGCGCTAGCATCAAAGGCAGCGGCTTTAAGCGAAGGGCCAGCGGCGGTAACAGCTCGAGATAAGTTTTCGTAAAAACCGCATGCTTCAGCGAGAGTCCCTTTGATGATTTCAGTTTCGTCAGAGTCTAAAGATAAGCCTTCGGCCACCCTTCCGGCAATAGTGTTAAGAATTGCAACTTTTGTAAAAGGTCCACACGCACTAAATGCATTCATAAATTTATTATTAATTATTTTTCAGATTGATCTCTTGCCTCGCCCATGGCTTCAACGTCAAGAGTGGTGTCTATAAATTTACCAGCTCTTAAAGCTGCTTGTATGGCTGATAGAGGCACTTTGTCTGTAGAAAAGTCCGCAATGATGCTTTCATCAAAACCGGCATCATCTTGTTCATTAATATGTTTGTCGGTAGACATAATTATATTTTTTAAAATCAGGCATTAACTATACGGTTTTTACGCCAACTTGTCAAGACCAATCTTTATGCTACAATATCGAAGCTTAATTATTTTTATGATTCAAAGGCGCAAAACAAGAGAAGTAAAAATCGGTGGTATAAAAATCGGTGGAAAAAACGAAATTGCGATTCAGTCTATGTGTTCAACGAAAACCGTGGACGTCAAAAAAACAGTCGCACAAATTCTTGCACTTGAAAAGCTTGGATGCGAAATAATCCGCATAGGAATCCCGGATCCGGATTCCGCCAAAGCCATAAAGCAGATCAAAAAACGCATACACATTCCGCTCGTAGCAGATATTCATTTTGATCCAAATTTGGCGGTTGCATCGATTGAAAATGGTGCTGATAAAATTCGAATTAACCCTTCAAATATTCCGCAAAAAAGTCTTGTGCAGATTATTGAAAAAGCAAAAAAATTCAATGTTCCAATCAGAATCGGCGTAAACGCAGGCTCAATCAGGCCTTTAAAAGAAAAAATCACGGCTGAAGATTTGGTTAAAGAAGTAAAAAAACAAATCAAATTTTTTGAATCATTGAATTTTCGCAATATTGTAATTTCACTCAAGCACACAGATATTTTCGAAAACATAAAAGCGTACGAACAAATTAGTAAATTTTGCGATTATCCTTTGCATCTTGGCGTCACGGAGGCCGGCACGCTTTTTCAAGGTTTTGCAAAAAACGCAATCGCAATAAGTAATTTGTTGATGAATGGCATTGGTGATACTTTGCGAATTTCTTTGGCAGAAGATCCAATCGAGGAAATTAAAGCCGCAAAAGCAATTTTATCTTCGCTTAATCTTTATAAAAAGGCGCCGTTGTTTATTGTTTGCCCAACTTGCGGTCGCACGAATATTGATATTATAAAAATCAGTCACATTCTTGAAGAAAAATTATCGCACATTAAAAAGCCTATAAAAATTGCAATTATGGGCTGTGCGGTCAACGGTCCGGGAGAGGTTGCGCAAGCCAAGTATGGCATTATTGGAGGAAATAAGTCTGCGGGGATTTTTAATCACGGAAAATTAATAAAAACCGTCCCGGAAAAAGAAATTGTTAAAGAATTTATAAAACTCGTTGAAGCGAATGAAAAATAAAATAAAAAATATTGTAATTTTAGGGTCAACCGGATCAGTTGGCACGCAAGCGCTCGAAATCGTCAGACAAAATAAAGATGCCTTCAAAGTGATCGGATTAAGTTGCCATAAAAACATAAATTTGCTCAAAAAACAGGTAAAAGAATTTGGTGTAAAGGATTTTTCAATAACCGGTAGCGAAAAAGATTTAATAAAATTAGCGATACTTAAAAAAGCGGATTTAATTATCAACGCATTGGTTGGAGAGATTGGAGTTGCGCCAACGCTGGCGGCAATTCACGCAAAGAAAAATATTGCGATCGCAAACAAAGAAGCAATTCTATGCATAGGTAAAAAACTGGTTAAGGAAGCCAAAAAATACAAAGTAAATTTAATCCCTGTTGATTCGGAGCACACCGGAATTTTTCAAATTTTAAAAACAAATCCGGGAAGAAAAATTAAAAAAATAATACTCACCTGCTCTGGCGGTCCATTTTATAAAACGTCAACCACGAAGCTTAAAAATATAAAATTAAATAAAGTTTTTGCGCACCCAACTTGGAAAATGGGCGAGAAAGTTACAATTGATTCCGCGACCCTTATGAATAAAGGTTTCGAGGTCATTGAATGCGGGATTTTGCACGGCGTGGATGAAAAACAAGTTGAAGTTTTATACCATCCGCAAGGAATTTTGCATTGTGCGGTTGAATTTGAAGACGGCAGATTTTGCGCAAGCATAAGCCAACCAGACATGAAACTACCAATTGCATATGTGATGAATTATCCATTTCCACCAAAATTAAAATCAAAAATCCCGAATACTAAAAATTTGATTCTTGAAGAGATTGTGGATAAATTTGGGTTGATTAAACTATGCAGAAGCGCGGCAAAAAGCGAAAAATTAACAAAAAAATTATGCCGCATCGACGAAATTGGAACGCAAAAATTTTTAGATGGAAAACTAAACTTTTTAGGTCTGATAAAATTTATAAAAGATGAATATAGCAATAATACTCGCGGGCGGTAAATCAACAAGATTTGGCTCAGATAAGCCACTTCAGATGATTTCAGATAAACCAATGATAATGCATTCGGTGGACGCTTTTTTGCAAGCAAAAGTTGATAAAATTATCGTTGTTGCAAACACAGAAAATGCGCAAAAAATAAAAAAATTGGTTCCAAAATCAGTGCGAATAATTTTAGGAGGAAAAAGTCGTCAAGAATCGGTTTTTAATGCAATAAAGTTTCTTGAAAAATCGCTGAAAAGTGAAGGCGTGATTTTGATTCACAACGTTGCCAACCCATTTGTCGGCCAAGAAGAGATAAAAAATTGCATCCGACTAGTCAAAAAATTCTCCGCGTGCATAACCGGGAATTTGGCTGTGGATACGGTGAAAATGGTTGATGGAAATTTCATAAAACAAACGCTCCCTCGTGAAAAAATCCTTCTTGCCGAGACGCCGCAAGGATTTAAGTGGAGTGTTTTATATAAAGCTTATAAAAATGCGGTTACTAAAAAACTTTCCGCAACAGACGATGCGTTTTTAGTAGAACGAATAGGCCAAAAAGTCGCATGGACAGAGGCGAGCCCATTAAATAAAAAACTCACATTTGAACACGATTTAAAACCCGATTTAATTGGGGTTGGATCCGATTTTCACGAATTTTCACGCATAGGCGCGCTAACGCTTGCCGGTTTAAAATTTCCAAAATATAAAAAACTCGAAGCGGATTCTGATGGCGACGCAATTCTTCACGCAATAACAACATCAATTTCAAGTGCACTTGGAGGCGGTTCGCTTGGAACCTTTGCAACTTCAATGTGTAAATCCGGAATAAAAAATAGCAGAAAGTATCTTGAAAAAACATTAAAGCAGATGTCTGAAAAAGGCTACTCTATATCAAATTTATCGCTTTCAATTGAATCAAACGAAATAAAAATCGATCCGATTTCAAGCAAATTAAAATCCGCACTTTCGCATCTGTTAAAAATAAACCAAAGCCAAATTGGCATCACGGCGATTCGCGGTAAAAACAAAAATGGCTTATACTGTATTTCGGCGATTTTATTGCGCCAAACTCATTAAATTCATTAAACCCCTCATATGACAAACTCACTCAAAATCAAGTCTTTCGCAAAAATAAATCTTGCACTTGATGTTCTTGGAAAAGCTGGCAAATATCACAAAATTCAGACGGTTTATCAGCAAATTTCCCTTCACGACACGCTCATAATCAAAGAAATCGAGAAAAATAAAATCATTCTAAAATCAAATGATAAAAATCTTTCAGTCACGCCAAAAAACCTTGCATATCAAGCTGCGGAAATGATTAAAAAATCCTGCCGCATTAAAAAAGGCGTCGAAATTTTTATCGATAAACACATTCCTGTTGCATCCGGTTTTGGCGGCGGCTCGGGAAATGGCGCAACCATGCTTAAAGGCTTAAACGAGCTCTTTAAATTGAAGCTTTCAAAAGCAAAGCTTGAAAAATTTGCAGAAAAACTTGGTATGGACGCACCATTTTTTATAACCGGCGGCACAGCAATGGGTACGCATTTTGGTGAAAAAGTTCGCGCGCTCACTCCCCTAACAAATCTAACACTCGCCTTATTTGTTCCAAATAAAAAATCCCCATTAATCGCAAAAACCAAGACGGTTTATAAAAAAATTAATACAAAATTAACCGGCAAAGAACAGAAAAAAACCAAGCTTTTACTTAAAGAATTAAAGGCCAAAAAACCGCAGAAGCAAGCTGTTTTAGATAATTTGCACAATGACATAGAAATCGCGATGGACATTTCCGAAATCAAAAAAACACTTCTTCAGGCCGGAGCATCTCAAGTTGTCCTTTCCGGGAGCGGTCCATCGGTTGTTGCATTTTTCAAAAACAAATTTGAGCGCAAAATGTGCCTAAAAGTACTGGACGCAAAATTCAAAAAAGCATATAAGGTGCTTTTGGCGACGACGTAAAGTTGAGCTCTTGACAAATTCCCAATTCTAGGGCAAAATATTTGCCTTAGAATATTTATTATAGAAAAATAATGAACAGACCGAGCGTAAGTGCAGACGAAGGCCATGACATTTTGCACCAAAAAACAATAATGCTTTCTGAAATTGATGAAAAAACCAGAGATAGGCTGGTTGCTCTCGCATGTTCAAAGCTTAACGGCAACTTAGATGATGACCGAGAATTGAAAGATTTTTTTCAAAAAAGAAACTTGAAATATCCAAGCGACGAAGAGCTGCGGGCTATAGTTGATAGCGATGACATGGGAATAGAGCTTCCAGGAGAAGTCGATGAAGTTGCGGATGCTTTTGTTGATAAGAAAACAGCATGCTCGAGAAATAAAAGCTGTAAGGTGAGCGGGAGGTCGGTTTTAATAAGGGCCGTTTATGAAGTGACTAAAAAATTAAAAGTAAGACTAGATTCACAGGAAGAGGCTTTTTTTGATAAAGCAATGGAGGCTAATGACGAAAACGCAGTAAAACACATCATAAAAAAAATATATCTCAGGTGGCTATATTCTGACGATAGTGAATATGATAAAGATCCAAGCAGTGTTGCCAGGACCTTGCTCGTGGCGGCAACGGGAATTGAATTAGTTGGCGATGAAAGCGACGACGAATTTATAGAAGAAGCTTATTCTAAGGCCGTGGAATTGGATAAAGAATTGGAGCAGGAGAGAGAAAAGTTTAGTAAAAGCATGGCTTTATTGCGAGAGATAGCTCCATTGTTAGAGGGCGGGGAAAGCACGTGGAGCGTTATGTTGGATGAGGACAAGGCAAGACGGTTCGTGAAATTAATGGGAGGCTTTATAGAGTCGACTTTCGAAAATAAAGTTGAAGTGTTTTCGCATGAGCGAGGAGTATATGGGCTTATGGGTGATGCGCAAAGATTAAAAAAAATTATTGATGGGAAAAACGTTGGTCCCAGAAGAAACATTACGCCATGTGGCTCAATAGAAGACGTATGCGTTGCAATGATTATGGCTGAATACGGAGGGGAGGTTTATAGAGATATTTTTAGCAGAACAGTTGAGAGTGCCGGAGGCAAAATTAGCGGGATAAGAAGCGGCATATCAGATTTATATTATATAAAAGGGACTGAATTTTCTCGTAGAATTGTGCAAAAATATTTAATAAAAGAATCAGAACCAAGTGATCAAAAAAGCACCTTAGAAGAAGTTGCATATACATGCAAGATTTCTAAGGAAATGCATAAGCGTATAGCTGGCGGTGAATTGCAAGGATTGAGCGATGCTGAAAAAGCGCAGTTTGCACATGCAACAAGGATCCCGCCTCTTAAAATGGCTGCAAGGATGATAAGTGAAGAATTGATTAAAGTAAAAACCGTTAAAGGCAAAATAGAAAGAGAGGACATGGAAAGAACACTGGACCAGATGTCGTTTTTGGTGCTTGTAGGGGTGATAAACGTTAGTGAGTTAGTTAGGCTTATTGACGAGGTTTCTAAAATTGTATGCGAAATTATTCCAGAGGGGGCGTTTGAAGGAATGCAGCCTATGGAAAGGGTAACTATGTACAATCCAGATCAAATTGATCCGCAATTTTATAGAGATTCGGTTAACGTATTTAAAAGCTTATTAAATAATTACGATGCGCAATTTGATGTAAAGCTTTTAAAGGATCACTACATGCTAAGGTTGGAGTATTTAAGGCATTTAAAAACAATAATGGGAAAAGATGGGGACGAAGCTAAAGCGATAAATTTCTTTAAAAAACATAGAGAAAAATACGAAGAAATGATGAAGAATATGACAGTTCAAGATTTCTTTGGGATGATGGGCAAGTTTATTGAAATTACTGTGCCGGCTATTAGGGACGAATTGTATAAAATATTTTTCGAGAATAAAGACGCAAAAAAAGTTTTAATATATTTAACAGACGCACTTACGGGTTCAGTTGAGGGAGATGCGGATGTGGGCGGAGGCAGGAAGATAGATGCGGAATCCGAAATGTTAAGATGGTTTGATAAGGAAAAGGTGAGGGGTGATGCGTCAATATCGAGAGATTTAACGGAAATGTTTAAAGGCGATAATCCGGAGTCTTTTTATGGCCCCGGAAGATTGTTGATAAAAATTGCATCATGGTTGAACGACAGGAGGGGCATATACAAGAAAATGTTGGAAGGCTTTATTGAAACCGAAGATGATTTAAGAAATATATCAAAATGTTTTAAAATCAACAGGTGTCTTTTAGTGGGGATGTTGATTCGCGATAAGCGTGAATTTATGGAAGAATTCTGCGCTTTGCCAATGTTTTGGGCAGAAGGTGGCGCACAAACATCGGTTGTTCAATTAGCAAGTAGGTTTTTTGAAGAAGAAAAAGATGCCAGATTATTTGCTGACGTAATGGTAGAACAGCTAGATAGAAAAACAGCGCAAGGAAAACCGGATAAAATAGTCCCGGCAACAAAAGAATTAGCATCATCTATTTCAGCACAAGTCTCAGGAGAATTAGAATCATTAGACCGCACAGAGCAAATAGACGAAATGTCGGTGAGTTTAAAAACGTGCAAAAAACGCGTTATGGGCGACGGGATGAGCTATAAAGGCACGATGTCTGCCGTTGATTCGCCGCTTAATAAAATTTTCAAAAAGATTTCAATTAAAAAAGCGAGAGGCGCAAAAGGTAAAATTACATATACATGGTTTTTAACGGGACAAAATGAACAAGGTGTATATACATTTGAAGGAACTTTTGACGAAAATAGTAAGGCAGGTTTTATTTTTAGGCGCAAAGGAATGCCATTCGGGAAAGGCATATCGCATGAAAATCTTGAAGGGTGCAGCGAGAAATTTTTACAAGAAATTGAATATGTAGTTTTGGTATTTTTGAAAACATTTTACGATGAACAGCCGGAAATGCCGGAAGAAGAAGTGACGCTACCAGAGCCACAGGTTCAAGCGCCGCCAGTTACATTGGAAGAGCCGGAAGCAGTAGTTGAAGCACCCGCAGAAGCAGAACAGCCGGCAGAGCCACAGCAAGAGCCTCCGGAGCCGGACGATGAAATTATTTTCGTTGATGCGGTAACAGCTGAAAGAGATATAACTCCAAGGAAAAGTCTGGGGTCCGTAAAAATAGACTTCACAACCGCAAAAGATCGTGCAAAACAAGCAGTAAGAAGAAAAGTAATTTTGGTGCAACAAAAAAAAGTTTTAGAGCTTTTCGAGTCAGACAATCCGGGTATGGATGAATTAAAGGCAATACGTGTTTATAAAAAATACGAAAAAGAAGGCGGTAGAATAGAATATCGCCCATGTACGGACACGCTTGTGGTCTGGCAAGATTATAAAAAAGGCTTAGTTCAACTTTCAGAGATTTTCGCAGTGGACGTTGACCCATTTTCAAGAATTTTAGGTTATGCGCAAAAAGAAGAAGAAAGACGTGTTGATCCGGGAGCAATACTTTTGGATGAAGCATTGCGTAGAGGGGATACAATCCTTAAAGGGAATGTCATGACGGAAAGTGAAAGATTCGACAGGTTTATCGAAACGCGATTAGATGAAGTACCTGAAGAAGGAGTCGTTGAACTCACGGCAATTGTGAAGAAAAAGGCATCACAAGCGGCACTCGGGATGCATAGCGAGATGGCGACATCAGGCGTTATAGAAGGCTTGGATTTAAGTCCGGCACCAATGGGGCAGCTGGAAGTGAGTTCTTATAGGGACGAAAATCAAGAACGACTTTTTCAAGCCGCGTTAAGGTTTTTCAGCAATGATCCTGAGTTAAAAATAATAGAACAAGAAAAAATCGAAAAATTAAGATACGCGAGAGAAGCTTTATTTGAAGCGCTTAATAGTGGCAAACCGGGCAGAGCGTTTAATATAGTGCAAGAAATAGAACGAGTTGAAGCTGAAGCCGCGGAAAAAATAGAAGAACATAAGGCTCTTGTTAAAGAGACGTTGGCTAGATTAAAATCGGACGAAACAAGGATTACATTAGTCCAGCCTTGCCAATTTGAAGTGCAAAGAACATACGTTCAAGGTTCATATTTATCATTGCAAGAGCTTAAAGACGGGAAAAGAAAGCGCGTTAGAAAAGCAAAACCGGGAGAAGTCGCGGACGCAGCTGGAATAGCAGAGGCCCCGGATTCTTCAGAAATTTAAGAAGCCATTTTCAAAAAATATTCATGCGCACGCGTGTCGTTCGTGAGCTCCGGATGGAACGTTGAAATGAGGATGTTATTTTTTTGTGCGTTACCGAATTTTCCTTCAGCCATCACGATTTCATCTTTATATTTCGCCAAAATTTTTACATTTTTTCCAACGCTTTTTATTTTTGGCGCACGAATAAAAATTGCAGAAAAGTTGCGCACTTTTTTGTTGGTTGCATTACTTTTTCCGCCAGCATTTTTTCCAAGCGCCGGAATTTCCACATCCACTTCAAAGCTATCAGTTTGCCTTCCATAAGCGTTTCTTTCAATCTCCGCATCAATCACGTCAAAAGATTTCACCTTTATCGCGCCATCATCTCCAAGGATTTTTTTCGCAAGCAGAATTGCTCCCGCACACGTTCCATAAATCGCCATTCCGCTTTTAATTTTCTTTTTTATCGCATCGAAAAGTCCGCCAGTATTAAGCATCATAGAAATATGCGTACTTTCTCCGCCGGGCATAATCAGCCCGCGAATATTTTCCAAATCGGGCACTGTTTTTACAAAAATAACTTCAGCGCCGCATTTTTCAAGCATCATGGCGTGCTCTTCAACCGATCCTTGAATGTCAAGCACGCCAATCAGCATCTTAGTTTTAGTTTCCGCGTTTCGCATAAAGATCCGTAAGTTTACTAATCTCCAAGCTCTTCATTGGTTCGCCCAGCCCTTCTGAAACCCTCGCCAAAACATTCGCGTCATTAAAATGCAAAACTGCTTCAACGATAGCTTTCGCGCGTTTTAAAGGATCCGAAGATTTGAATATTCCGCTTCCGACAAAAACGCCATCGCATCCCATTTGCATCATCATTGCCGCATCCGCAGGAGTGGCAAGGCCACCCGCCGCAAAGTTTACAACAGGTAGTTTTTGATTTTTCGAAACATATTCAACGAGCGCAACGGGAACGCGCATTTCTTTTGCTTTTTTTGCGATTAATTCTTTGCCCGCGCCTTTCAAAGCCGCAATTTCGTCTTTCACTGCGCGCACATGCCTCACAGCTTCAACAACATTTCCTGTGCCCGCCTCCCCTTTTGTGCGAATCATCGCCGCGCCCTCATTTATGCGCCTTAAAGCCTCTCCAAGATTTCTGCATCCGCAAACGAATGGAACTTTGAATTTCGATTTATCAACATGATATTGCTCATCCGCAGGTGTCAAAACTTCGCTTTCATCAATATAATCAACGCCAAGCGCTTCAAGAATTTGCGCTTCCACAAAATGTCCAATGCGAACTTTTGCCATCACGGGGATCGAAACGGTTTTCATAATTTCCTTTATCATTTTTGGATCACTCATTCTTGCAACACCACCTTGTGCACGAATGTCCGAAGGAACACGTTCCAAAGCCATAACAGCAACAGCGCCCGCTTGTTCCGCGATTTTTGCCTGTTTTGCATTCGTCACATCCATGATCACGCCGCCCTTAAGCATCTGCGCGAGCCCGGATTTCAACTTTGGCGTATTTTTCAAAACTTTTTTTATCATAAATATTTTTATTAATTGTTATTGCGTCGGAATTCTATCAAATATGCAGGCTCTCAACAACATAATCAATGTCCTTATCTCCGCGACCCGACAAATTCACCAAAATCGTTTGATCAGGCGAAAGATCAGCCGCAAGTTTGCACGCATATGCAATCGCATGCGCACTTTCGAGTGCCGGAATAATGCCTTCCAGTTGCGATAATTCCATAAACGAATCAAGACATTCTTTGTCGCTCGCAAGTTTATATTCGACGCGTTTTATGTCTTTCAAAAAGCTGTGTTGTGGCCCAACTCCCGGATAATCCAAGCCCGAAGCAATAGAATAAACCGGCTCAGGATTGCCATCTTTGTCCTGCAGTAAATAAGTATGCATTCCATGGATATTTCCAGGCTCTCCCAAAGTCAAAGTTGCCGCATGATTCCCAGGCTGAAGTCCTTTTCCGCTCGGTTCAACGCCATAAATTTTTACATCTTCATCTTCAAGAAATGCCGAAAATAAGCCAATTGCATTGCTTCCACCTCCAACACAAGCCACAAGATTATCAGGCAATTTTCCGGTCATTTCCAAAAATTGTTCACGCGCTTCTTCTCCGACAATTCTTTGAAAATCTCGCACCATCATCGGAAAAGGATGCGGTCCAACAACAGATCCGATTCCAAAAAATATATTTTGCGGATCTTTTACGAATTCCATAAAAGCCGAATCAACAGCATCCTTAAGCGTTTTTGTGCCTTGCGTAACCGGCACAACTTTTGCTCCAAGAATTTTCATACGCGTAACATTTGGTGCCTGTTTTGCGATATCGATTTCTCCCATATGAATTTCACAAGGAAGCCCAACAACAGCCGCTGCAGTGGCGAGCGCAACGCCATGTTGACCCGCTCCTGTTTCCGCGACAATTTTCTTTTTACCCATTTTTTTCGCAATCAAAGCCTCTCCTATTGTGTGATTTATTTTATGCGCACCGGTATGATTCAAATCTTCACGTTTTAGGTAAATTTTCGCACCGCCATATTTTTTGCTGAGTTTTTCCGCAAAATAAATCGGGCTCGGTCTGCCAATATAGTTTTTGCGATAATAATTCATCTCATCTTTGAACTCTTTTGTATCCTTGATTTTCGCATAGAAATCAGCAATTTCATCAAAAATCGGTTTTAATTGATCCGGAATAATTTGTCCGCCATAATTTCCAAAAAATCCTTTTTTATCCGGTTGAATATCATATTTTTTCATGTTTTTAATTGATTAAATTGTGTAATAAATTAGTTAAAATTTTATAAAAAAACCGCCATTTTTTGGCGGTGTATAAACAAATAAAATAACAAGGTTTATGCCCGCCAATTTTTGAAATCACGCCAGCAATTTTTTCTAAAATTAAACATTTTTAAATCTTTTAAGTTTTAATTCTCGCGATCCCCTTGTTACGGTCGCCACACCAACCTTCAATTTTTTAACAATTTTTCTTTGCGGAATGCCGGCCTTTAACATTCGCACAATCTCGATCCTAACAGGCACAGATTTCAATTCCTGAGCCGTTAAAAGCCCTTTCAAAAATTCCTCCATTTCTTTAGGATTTTTGATTTTTAGCAGACTTTTTACTAATTGTTTCAAATAAGCATTTTTCATATATGTACTATCAAACTAGTACAATAATACATAAATGATTTCTAAAAGTCAAGCGTAAAATTAAATATAGTACAAGGCATTGACTTTTCTTCTAAAAATGTTACTATATTAAACTATTAAACATTTTAATCATGTTAGAAACAGGTCGGGAAATTGACGAAATTGAATTGCCAAATTCACGAATTGGGCTATGGATAGCACAAAAAAGAGGCTTGGTACCAACGATTATAGTGGATGCGCAACATAACATTCTTGAAATTATCAATGGTAAGTCTCCAACTTTAGAGCATCCGTACTTTACTTTTGCTAAAAGAAAATCGCCTAATCAAGAAGTTATAATGCTTGAAGTCATAAAAGGTGAAGACGGGGTCATAAAAATAACGCAAGTTCCAGGAATTCATGACATTACCGGGCACTCAGGCGAAGATCCATTTGGTGCATTTCAAAGAATATTAAAGAATGGTTTTACTGGTACGAATGGTTTTTGCAATTGTTTCATAGTTGGCAGAGGATATATGGAGAAAATGGGTAAAGTTGGATACAGTCCTCCGGCTTCAAGCGGGAAAAAGGTTTTAAGCGATAGACTTGAAGTAAACGGGGATCGTTATCGCATTGCTTTATGGAGCGGATTTACAAGAAATTATTCACACGAGTTCGGGAAACACGGGTTTGGCTATGCTTGTGTAGATATGGCGCCAACACATTCAATTGATCCTTTCGTTGTCTTAGATAGTAGTAGATTAAGTTCAAGGGATATAGCTGGACGAGTGGAGTTTTACAAAAATGAGTTGAAAGATTTTGATATGTTGCCAAGAGTAAGATTTTTAGATAGAGCAAAAGGGTACGAAGAAACAGAGTAAGCATTAACCCTTGACAAACTTCATCTACCTGATATACTTGCGCTACTTAATATTTTATTTTAAAGTAACATGAAAAATTTCATCAAGAAAATTAGCCTCGTTGCGATCGGTTTAGTAGCGGTTTTGAGCTCATCCGTTGCAGGAGCAGCTTATAAAGACGATAAGTCTTATAAGGGCGGAAAGTCTTACTCAGATACAAAAACCACTCGTGATAATAAGGCATCCACAGACGAAAAATCGTCCAAGGATAGCAAGTCCTACTCAGACGCAAAAACAGATGGCAAGGCTTCAACAGACACATCTTCAAAAGATGCCAAATCATATTCAGATGCCAAAACAGACAGCAAAACTTCAACAGACGAAAAATCATCTAAGGATGATGGTAAGTCATATGCCGATGCAAAAACTGACAACAAGGTTTCAAGGGATGAAAAGTCAACAAAAGATAGCAAATTCTACATAGACGGAAAAACTGATAATAAAACCGATAGAGATGAAAAATCATCTAAAGACGACGGTAAGACATATTCAGATGCAAAAACAGACGGAACTAGACCGGTAAAAGAAGACACGACATATACGGACGACAAATCAGCCAAGTCAAACTAAGAGTTACGAAAGACTAAATCAAAAGGCCTCGCCATCAAAAGCGGGGCTTTTTATTTACGTATGGCAATTTAAATTTTAAGATTCATGCTTTTTTATAAACGCCTTATACAAATCTTGCTGAAAAACATAATCGTAAGCACCAACAAAATTTAATTGATTTCCGCCAAACTGTTTTTTAAACTTAGTCAATCCATGCCAATCATGTTTGGTATCGTTTTCATCTTTAGCAATTCCCCAAAAATCATATTCTTTATATCCTTTGTTTTTCGCATCTTTAATGATATGCCAATGAAGTGCGTATGGAGCCATATATTCGCGCATTTCATTGCTTGAAGCGCCGTAAAAATAAGTTGCTCGATCTCCGAAATAAATAATAATCGCGCTCGCAAGAACTTTGCCATCAACTTCAGCAACAAAAACCTTTGAATGTTCGTCGCAATTTTTTGTATAGCTATGAAAAAAATCCAAATCTTTTCCTTCAAATTTATTTCTTTCAAAAGTCGTTTTATAAACATTATAAAAATCGCTTATTTTATCAAATGAAATTTCACGAACCGTAACGCCTTTTTTATGAGCAAGACGGATGTTATATCTTCCTTTTGGTTTCATTTGAGCCAACATTTCATCTTCAGACATCTCAATATTTAAAGTTTGAGTATAACGCGGTTGCAGATTTAAAGGAGCTTTAATAAATCCCGTAAAAAACCATTTTGGAACAGCATTAATTCTCGGCTCCATTCTTAAATGTGTCGTTTTCTTTTCAGGATCTAAGGCGATAATACTATGTAGTGCGGTTTCAATTGCACGCCATTGCCAAAAAAGATTATCTTCATCCGTATAATCAAGAACCGGCCCTTCGGGAATATATAAAAAACTTGTGCCGTCTGAGAAACAAAATTCCAAAACAGAACAGCCACCAACCAACTTCTTTGTTTTATCTGAAAAAAGCCCGATTTTATATGTATCCCATCCTTGCGCTTGTTTAAATTTTGACCATGCAAAAGATTGATGAAAACCGGAAGCGGTATTTTTTTTTGCAAGATTTTCGAAGTCTTCTTTAAGGTCTTTTGTAATGTGAGAGCAATAATACATATTTTAAAAATTTATATCGCCTTTCTCCCTTCAATCGACCGCATCAGCGTCAATTCATCCGTATAATTCAAATTTCCACCAACCGGAATTCCGCGAGCAATACGCGTCACATTCACGCCGGACGGTTTCAGCAAATTTGAAATATAAATTGAAGTCGCGTCCCCTTCATGGCTTGGATTTGTAGCCAAAATAACCTCACAAACATTACCCGGGTTGCAAGAGATTCTATTCACCAAATCCTTGATTTTTAATTCATCAGGCCCAATACCATCAACCGGAGCAATCGCACCGTGCAAAACGTGATATACGCCCTTGTAGCCCGTTTTCTCAATCGAACCAATGTCAATAATCTGCTCAACAACGCAAATCGTTTTTTGATCGCGCGAATCATCTCTGCAAATCGCGCAGCAATCCGGAATGTCCGTTAAAGCCCAGCAAATAGGGCAAAAATTCGCCGCTTCTTTTAATTTTCGGACAGCATCGCTCAAATTATTCACCTGATTTTCAGGGGTTTTTAACAAATGCAAAGTTAATCTTTCGGCCGTCTTTGGCCCAATTCCAGGCAATCTGCTCAGCTCTTCAATCAGATCATTTACTTGTTTCGGTAGAAAGCTCATTTTTGTCGTTATTAAAAAACAAAATAAAGAATAATAATGCGGCAATGACCGCCAAGATTCCACTATACACAAAAGTTCCGATTCCGTCACCTATCATCCACAAAGCCCCGCAAATAACTCCACCGGGGAAAAGCAATAATCCCTCAACCGCATGCAAAATTCCAAGTCCTGTTGCTCGGTTTGATTCTTCCGTTACATTCGATACAAACGCTCTTGAATTTCCATCCGTAAAAGCGGAAAAAAGTCCATATAAAACAAACAAAATTCCAACTTCAAAAACAGTTGTCGCAAAGATAAACCCAAAGCACATCAATGCAAAAATGATAAATCCGGAGTATATAAATTTGCGCTTGCTAAAGCGATCTGCAAGCCTTCCAACGGGCCATGCCGTCAACGCAAAAACAATATTATAAAGCAAATATAAAATTGGAATCAAAGCATTGTTTGCACCAATAATCACACCTGCTCGAAGCAACAAAAACGCCACACCAACCCTCGCCAAACTAAATATTCCGATAACCAAAATAAATTTCCAAAATTTTCTTTTGAACATTCCTTTCCATCGTTTATATCTAAAAATATCACCGGCTTTAACTTTCGCAATATGATCCGGCACATCTTTTTCTTTAACAAAACTCACAACAGCGACCGCAAGCATTCCGGGAATAAATGCAAACCAGAAAATATCTCGCACATTAAACGCAAGATAAACAAGTAAGAATGCCAGCAGGTTTCCAACAATCGCACCAAGCGTATCGAGTGATTTCAAAAATCCAAACGCCTCTCCCCTTTTACCTTTATCCGTATCACCGGCAAGAAGCGCATCACGCGGGGCTTCACGAACGCCTTTTCCTGTCCTATCAAGCAATCTCGCCGCAATCGCAATCCAAAAAGAACCGGCAACCGCAAGCAAAGGTTTTCCAAGCGCCGCAATAAAATATCCCAGCATTACAAATATTTTTCTTCGTCTGAAGTAATCGCTCATCTGTCCCGAAACAATTTTCATAAAACTCGAAATCGAATCCGCCGCGCCCTCAATCACGCCAATCAAAAGCGTGCTTAATCCAAGCGTATTTTTCAAAAACCCCGGCAACAGCGGAATCAGCATTTCTCCCGCAATATCCGCAAAAAAACTTGTAAAGCCAAATAAAATTGTATTTCGACGCATGTGGGCATTATAAATCTTTATTGCTTATTTTTCACGCTTTTTATATATTATTATCTTATTAAAATATTATGCTCAGACCAGATCTAACTCTTGACGTCGCAAAAGCGGAGGTAGGCTCAATCAACGAAGAGCATAGCCGAACAATACTTTACGATTCGGATTTTGCGATATCGTTGGGAAGATTTGTAAAAGCCGCATATAAGCCTCATATGCCTGGAGATTCATCAGTCGAAGCTCTAAAAGGCGACGCAAAAGAGGCGTTAAGAGAAATATTAGGCGATTTAAATATCGGAAAATATTTAAATAGATTTTGCGAATTGCCGGGCTTTGATTACATTGATTATTTCTTAGGCGCTATCGATTTGACTACGGATTTAGTCGCAAACGCTGTTGAGCATGGCAGTGGTTTTTGCACCAGAAGAGGAGTGATAGTGAATAGCTACAATGCCGAAAATGGCGTGATTCTTACAGTTGATCAGCCCTTGGACGGACAAGATTTAAACGCAATTTATCAAAGAGTTTTAGCAGGCGCACGTCCAAGAGATTTTACCGCTCCAAGAGGGTACATGGGCATTCGTGGAGTCGGGACGTCTTTGATGGTTAATAAGAAAACTCCTTATGTTTGGAGCGAACAAATCCCAAAAGGAGAGAGCCCATACGAAGCATCAGGAGGGGGTGGCACGCGAATTATAATGCTGGAAACATTTGAAAGGGTGAAGAGGGTCTTTTTAGTGCTAGGCATTGACGAACCGATTAAATAATGTTATACTATTTATAGTATTAATCATAAATGTCGACTATGGCACGAACATTGGGCGATACATTGCCGGAAGGAGACGCAGCTAAAGACCTAAGAGATTTGGCCGATGTTTTAACGAATCAATTGGAAAAAGGTAGAACATTGGACCCCGCGACTAAGGATAAGCTTTTAGCGGCTTTAAATGGAGCCGGGACAACGGATCTGGATGCTTCAGCAGAAGACGGTACATTGAAAGACTTGACGGCAAGTGTGCGCGACGAAATAGGAGCAGATGAACCGGCGACAGATGAGCAGTTGCAACCGGCACCTCAGGCGGTCCCTTTAAGCAGAGCGGAGCAGGTGGAAGTCAGAAAATCATTAGTTAAATATAGAAAAGATTATGAAAAATGGTCTGAACCAAATAAGCAAAGAATTTCATGGGATCAGATAGTAACGTCTCTTTTGAAGGATGGAGGCGAAGGACTCCGCAAAGTTAAAAAATTACAGCAAGGAGGCGTTATGTTTGGCGTTGATAGATTCGGGAAAGTCATGTTTGCAGACGCAGGGAGGGAGCCTATGAAAATAGGAATAACTTACAAAGACGCTAGGAGGGAAATTTATAATACAGCGGGTTTTGACGAAATACTTTCGGGATATACAATGTTTAAAATAGATGAAGAATTTGAAAAAAGCCAAGAAATTATAGATTTCGAAATCTTTACAGGACACGGAATTGCAGAATCAAAAAACAAAAAAGACATAGTTGCGGTTTGGCTGGCGGGGCCTAGTGTAGCTATTCCTTATGTTGCACAATTTATTCCGGACGAAGCAAAAAATAAATATCCGGAAAAGCGAACCGACGTAGGATATTTGGACGAAAGCCACGAAAATAGCAGAACCGTAGGCATACGTCGTTTATACAAACTTGCAGTGGATTAAGCAAAAGCTTTTTCAAAAAAAATCCCCCGATTTCTCGAGAGGATTTTTGTATTTTTACGCTCCGTCTATGCTTTTCACCTGTTTAAGTCTTAATTGTACCTTATATCAATTATGTTTGTAGGATAACTGGTTTTCTTAGCATTTTTTTTGCTACTCCAACCGACAAGTCTAAAGTATTGTGGATAATCAAAATAAACTTTCATGCTTTGAGATTTATTCAAAGTTGCACCGGTTGTATCAGCTCGCAATTCAAAAGTTTTAGCTTCATCCATGTATATACTTGTAGTGCCGGCCAAATCAAAAACTAAACGTTTAAGATAATAAGTGACAGCAGTATTGCCGGATTTTCTATCAAGAGTGATTTGTGGAACAGCAATCAAGTTCCCGTCCTGATCGTATAATCCAAAGTTTTTAGGTTCGAAATTAGTCGCGGAAATTTGAAAAGCAACAGTCGTGAGCCAAACATTGTCTTTTTCAGGAGAAACTGTAAATTTTAAAATAGTTTCATTTGCACTTGGAGCTTGAAGTCCTTGCGGAGTATCAGCTGTTAGAGCCACGTCAACATCAGCAATAATTGGAGCGGCACAAGTCTTCCATTCATATTTGTAATGAGTTGAATCAACACAAGTTAAAATACCATCCTTATAGCCTTGGGGCCCGGTTAGTTGGCAGCCATTTGACAAGGTGTAGGGAGTTGTATTAGGCACTCTTACGATTTTTACACCATTACTTGCCGGATAGCATTTTACAACTTCAAAAATATTCCATCCGGACTGCTGATCCGGCGAAACATACGCAGCGCTGGCTACTGTGGCGGCGACTCCAACAAACATCGCAAACGCCAAGAAAACAACAGCCAATGACTTGAGAGTTTTCATGTGGGGGTTTGTTAAAAATAAATATATATAAAATTTAACTATCAATATGTTAGCTTAAAACGATTTAAAAACAGAGAGATTATAGGTAGAATTGCTTGATTTTAAATGGGGAATGTTATGAAAGACGCTCGTTATATTTTTTAACATTTAATCCGATCGTCCAAGCTCTTTTTTTCAAAGAAGTCTCAATCGTTTGGTGATTAGCACCCCCATCGTTGTCCATTTTTATCAACGCTTTTGCGCAAATTCCACTGGATAAATTCACCACGGATAGTAAGATAAGATTATGGATAAAGACGGTTCAATCATTTTATTTAATCAAAAACAAATTCGCCGCTATTGGGATGCTAACAAAGAACTTTGGTATTTTTCAGTAATAGATGTGGTCGGGATTTTAACCGATAGCCCTCGTCCGAGAAAATACTGGAATGCTCTAAAAACCAAATTGCAAGAGGAAGGGAGTGAAACGTCCCATAAATTGGGACACTTGAAAATGACCGCTGAAGATGGCAAAAAGCGCTTTACGGACGTTGCGGATACGGAAACTCTTTTTAGAGTAATTCAAAGCATCCCCTCTCCTAAAGCTGAGCCTTTCAAGGCTTGGCTTGCCAAAGTCGGTTATGAACGCATTGAAGAGACCGAAAATCCGGAGCTTTCTTTTGATCGAGCCATGAAAACGTATTTGCAAAAAGGTTATTCCAAAGAATGGATAAATCAAAGGCTTAAAAGCATTGAAGTGCGCAAAGAATTGACGGATGAGTGGCAAGAGCGAGGCATGCAGGAAGGTGCTGAGTACGCGATTTTGACGAACGAAATCACTCGTGCATGGGCAGGTAAAAGCGTGAAGGATTACAAGGCTTTCAAGAATCTAAAAAAAGAAAATCTCCGTGACAATATGACTAATTTGGAGCTGGTTTTGAATATGCTTGCCGAAGCCACAACAGCGGAAATCTCCAAGAAGAAACTCCCGACCGGGTTAGCGGAAAATAAAAAAGTAGCAAAACAAGGTGGTCACATCGCAGGCACCGCCAGGAAAGGCATTGAAGCAAAAACCGGCGAACCGGTTATAACCTCAAAAAATGCTAAAAATCTACTGATTGAAGCGAAAATAAAAAGATTGGGGAAGAAGAATCGCCGCTAATTTCTATTTAGATTTTCCAAATACTCATCCCAGCTTTTAATCTTCAACCCATTTTTATTATAGCTTTCAATCGCCATCGCAAACATTTTCCCAATCTGCAAATTTGTAATCAAAGGAATATTCAAATCAATCGCTTTTCTGCGAATCAAATAGCCAGCAGTTTCTTCATCACGATTGTAGTTTTTCGGGATATTGATGACTAAATCAAGTTTCCGTTCAGCTAAATAATCAAGCAGATTTGGCGCACCGGACTTAGAGCTAACACCTATTTTTTCCAGCATTTTATTTTCAATTCCACGTTCACTCAAATATTTTGACGTCCCCTCAGTCGCATATAATTTATATCCCAATTTAATCAGCTTTTCTGCAGTTTCCACAAACTCAAATTTATCTTCTTCTTTGCCGATGCTCACCAAAATATTTTTCTTTGGGATTTTAAAGCCGGTCGCAATAAATCCTTTCAAAAACGCTTCTTTCGAATCATCGCCAAAGCACGCGACTTCGCCGGTGGAAGCCATTTCTACGCCAAGAACCGGATCTGCACCTTTTAATCTTGTAAAAGAAAATTGTGGTACTTTAACAGCGACATAATCCAAGTCCAAAGTTTGAAATCTCGTATTCATATATTTTTTATCACCAAGCATGCAACTCACCGCAATTTCAATAAAATTATATCCCGTGACCTTTGACGCAAATGGGAAACTTCGGCTCGCACGCAGATTACATTCAATCACCTTTATTTCATTATTCTTAGCCAAAAATTGAATGTTGAAAGGTCCCGTGATTTCAAGTTCTTTTGCAATTTGTTTTGCGATTTCCTTCACCCTTCTAATAGTTTCGATATAAAGTTTTTGCGGAGGCAAAACAATCGTCGCATCACCGCTATGCACGCCTGCATTTTCAATATGCTCGTTTATCGCATAAATAAGCAGTTTTCCGTTCATTGCAACAGCATCAATCTCAATTTCCTTTGCGCCAACTTCAAACTTGCTGACAACAACCGGCGCATCAGAAGAAATTTTCGCCGCCTTATTCAAAAACGCTTTCAAGGAAATTTCATTATGCGCAACGCTCATCGCCGCACCGCTCAAAACGTAGCTTGGTCGCACCAAAACCGGATAACCAACTTCCGCCGCAAACTTCACAGTTTCAGAAACTCCCGCAAGCTTTTTCCATCTCGGTTGATCAACTTTAATCTTATCCAAAACCGCAGAAAATTTATTTCTATCTTCTGCAACGTCAATTTTTTCCGGACTTGTTCCAAGAATTTTCACGCCCGCTTTATGAAGTTTTAAAGCCAAATTATTCGGAATTTGTCCACCAGTCGAAATAATAACCCCGCTCGCTTTTTCCGCTTCGTAGATATCCATCACGCGTTCAAAAGAAAGTTCATCAAAATAAAGTTTGTCACAGATGTCATAATCCGTCGAAACCGTTTCCGGATTATAGTTGATCATAATTGTTTCATATCCATATTTTTTGGCCGCCTTAAGCGCATTTACGCAACACCAATCAAATTCAACCGAACTCCCGATGCAATATGCTCCGCTCCCGAGAACAATGATTTTTTTCTTATCACTTCGTGCCGTGTCGCTCGATTCACCATGATACGTTGCATACAAATAATTGGTTTTTGCAGGCCATTCCGCCGCCATCGTATCAATTTGTTTTATCATCGGAGTAATGCCCATTTTTTTTCTTTCATCGCGAATTTCAAACGTCGTTTTCTTTAAAATATTCGCAAGTTGTTTATCTGAAAAACCAAGCTTTTTTGCTTGAAGCATTAATTCCGGCGTGAGCTTAGCTCCGTCCATCATTAGCTTTTCAAACTCGATGATGTTCTTCAATTTATCCAAAAACCACAAATCAATCTTTGTAATATTTGCAATTTTTTTCGTAGTCCACCCGCGTTTCAAAGCTTCGGCGATAACAAGAATTCTTTTTGGGGTTGGTCTTTTTAAATCCCCTTCAAGGTTTTCCGGAATAATTCCCATATCATGGTTTGCAGTCAATCCATGCAAGCCGATTTGCAGCATTCGGAGGCCCTTTTGCAGAACTTCTTCAAAACTTCTTCCAAGCGCCATAATTTCACCAACGCTCTTCATGGCCGAAGAAATTTCCTTGGAAACCATGCGAAATTTATCCAAATCCCATCGCGGGATTTTTAGTGCAACGTAATCCAATGCCGGTTCAAAAAACGCCGACGTAGTTTTTGTTACCGCATTTTTTAAATCACTCAATCTATATCCAAGTGCCAATTTTGCCGCTATATAAGCCAAGGGATAACCGGTCGCTTTAGATGCCAGCGCGCTCGATCTACTCAACCTCGCATTAACTTCAATCACTCGATAATCATGACTAGTCGGATCCAGCGCATATTGAATGTTGCATTCACCAATAACTCCAAGCGCTCGAATTGCCTTTATCGATAATGAACGTAGCATGTGATATTCGTGATTTGTCAGCGTTTGCGACGGCGCAATAACAATACTTTCCCCTGTATGAATTCCCAGCGGATCGAAATTTTCCATGTTGCAAACCGTGATGCAGTTGTCGAATTTATCTCGCACAACCTCATATTCAACCTCTTTCCAGCCCTTCAAACATTCTTCAATCAAAACCTGATTGCTATATGAAAACGCGCTATCGAGCAACGTTTCAAGCTCCTTTGTTTCATATGCGATTCCGCTTCCAAGTCCGCCTAGCGAATAAGCCGCACGCACCATCACCGGATATCCGATTTTTTTTGCCGCATTCATTGCTACCGTTTTACTTTCACATGCCAAACTTTTTGGGCTATTTAAGCCAATTTCATTAAGCGCCTCTTTAAACAAATCTCGATCTTCAGTTTTTTCAATAACTGAAACCGGCGTTCCAAGGACGGTAACTTTATACTTTTTTAAAATGCCTTTTCTATAAAGCTCAACTCCGCAGTTCAAAGCCGTTTGTCCGCCAAAAGCCAGCAAAATCCCATCCGGCCTTTCCTTTTCAATTACTTTTTCCGCAAATTCCGCATTCACAGGCAAAAAATAAACCTTATCCGCCATTCCCTCACTCGTTTGAATAGTCGCGATATTTGGGTTCAGTAACACCGTTTTTATCTTTTCCTCTTTCAAAGCCTTGATAGCCTGACTTCCGGAATAATCAAATTCTCCAGCCTCCCCTATTTTTAGGGCTCCTGAGCCTAGAATTAAAACTTTGCGTATTTTTGAAGTCATGTTCTTCGAACACCATACTCAAATTCTTAAGAATAAGCAAATAAAAAAGCCCCTCGATAGCCGAGAGGCTTTTTATAAATTAAGTTTTTATCTCCTTATTTTTTCAAGAAAACATTAACCTGCCAATCTCCTTGGTATTCTCCATTGGAAATGAAGAATGAAGAGCTTGTTGGTGCGTAATCTGTAAACCAATGAGCTGTTCTGTTTTTAGAAAGCTTTACAGCTCCATTTTCTGTCCAAAGAGAAATTTCATCATACAAAAATTCCGAATTTTTATCGAATTTCATGTTGCTAACGAGAGGTGTGCTGCTAATACATCCTGCGGATATACCATTTATTGTGTTTCCCATTGTGTACGTTTGATCACAAGTAGAGACCGTTTCCTTGAAAGCATCTCCGAAAGCTGATTTAAAACTGATTTTTACATCACAACCTTGCTCTATTGCGCTTTTCAATCCTTGCACCTGAGCAGCTGTAATGCCGGTTACACTCACTCTATCAGCTGACGCTGCAGGGTTTATAGTGAAATTGTACTTTCCTGAAAGAACCCTTGTCCATGTTCCGTTACACGTTAAAGGAACAATCGGGGTAGGAAGTGTAACGATTGGCAAGTCTTTTCCAGCCGCCAACGTAGAATCCACGGTGACTACCGCCACCATCATTACCATTACTAAAGCTATAATGCCTAGTAAGGCTTTTGCTTTTTTTACCATTTTTTATTGGTTATAAAAATAGGAGTAAAGAATACCCACATCTTATAACTTTGTCAATGGCGTTTTGAAAAAAGCAATGAGTATGTATATAATAACCCTCCTTAGCTATTAAAAATAAAACACATGGACGTACAAAAGGTATTTAAAGAGCTTGAGACAGCATCAGTGGAAGTTAAAACCGAGCTAGAATCTCGTATTGAAAAACCGGATAAGTTAAATTTATCGCAGATATTAAAAATAGTGCATTGGAATGCCATGCAGTGCATCGCTGGAGCCATGGTGGATTCACTGGAAAATCCTACGAAAGAACAACTTCAGTCTGCAATAGATTTGTCCGGGAGTGACTTTTTACCTTATAATGAGGCTCATTTCGAAGCCGTGATTAAAGGTGAAGTTGTGCCAACGGATCCGGGTAAAAAATTAGTCGTAGAATATATTATCAAAATGCGTAAACGCTTAGATAGTATTTGGGAAAGTGCGAATGCATAAATAAACAAATAACCAAAATAATATGAATGAAGCAATCAACCCACACCATGTAGCTAACGATTTAATAGACAGATCAAAAGAGTTTGCAGGGCTATTAAGAGACCAGGCGGATAACGACGAAACGCTTATAGGTGCCCTTTGCCAAGTAGCGGCAAGATGTGGTTCTCTTTTGGAAGCGGTGCCCGCAAAAGTAAGACCACTAAATCGACAAGACTTTGTAACACTACTTACGTCAAGCGCAGAAGGAGTTTTACCTGAAGACAGAATCGCAGCAGCGCAAAATCCGGATATGGCGGTCGCAATGACAGATGTTGTTGACGCAGGCCAAGGAATCGCGGAACTTTATTTATCAGATATGTTGCTAAGATTAGATGCAATTTGGCCTGAAGAATCAGCCGCCGCTTAAACTAATAATTATGAACACGTCCGAAATTCAACATAAGTTTTATCGCGAATCCGATAGCGTAGAGAGAGGATTGATGATAAACATTATACCAATAGCCGGGGAGGAAACGCTCAGCATATTGCAACGAGTCGCTTTGTTTGCCAAGCACTTCGTGCAAATGGAAATGTTTACAACGGCCCCGGGAACAACTATAAAAAAGCCACAACTCGAAGCCGCAATAAACCACGCCGTGATTGATGTGTTTGGCTATTCGGGATCAGACGTAGAAGCAATTTTAAAAGGCGAATTTACTCCAACAGATCCAAAAGCATTAGTCATCGTTAATTATATGAGGCGTATGCACGCTCGCCTTGATGCTGTATTGGCGGAATAACAATTATTTAATAAAAAGACTTAAATCATGAGCAAGGTCGAGTTTTTTTCCAGTTTTTCAAAAGAAGCCGTCGAGAGAAACGGAAAAATTGCAGCAGAGATTGCCGATATAGATGCCATGAGTGCATTTGACACAATAGCTTTAAGCTCAGAAGAATTGATATGTGCTCTTGAATACGTTCATTCCGATTTCAAAAAATTACTATACATAAAGGAGATGATTTTTAAGAATGATAAAAAGGGGCAAGAATTAATCGGTCAAGATGTTTTTGATTGTCTTTATTTGGCCGCAATGAACGTTTTGCACTGTCATGATATAGATGGTCGAGTTGAAGGAGCAAGAGAGGCGAAAAATCTAATAGAAGGCGTTGTCATGAGATATGTAAAGGAGGTACGTGCAAAAATATTTGAAGAATTTGGCGAAAGGTATCGGTTTCGTCACAGTGGCGGCGGTGAAGAAGATGGATATTAAAATTTAATAAATTTCTCATGTTATTGATGAGCAGAGTCGCCGAAGAATCAGCTTTAAAAAACAATGTACGTTTCGATTTAATTGATGCTGTTTACAAAATTGGCAGAGAATTGGAATCGCTTGCAAAAGAAATTGGAGAGTGCGTTTCTGAGAATTCGGAAGGAGCACAAGATGCATTAAGTAAAGTAGCCACAAACATAGTTCGAAGAATAAATAGAATTTTTGATACGACAAATTGTAACGATGATAATGATTTATATAAAGACAATTTACGTGCCACGATTAAACGCGCAGGCCCATGTGTTCTTGGGATAGACGAGATCGACAGGCGTGATTTATTTAATGGCACAAAAACGCCAACAGATCCGGGCCAGATTATGGCGGTTAATTTAATTTTAGATACACTTAATGAGTTTAAGAAAATTTGTGATAAATACGGAATATAAGTTTGCGAAATTAAATTCTATTTTGGCAGAATTTTAATCGTAGCGCTTTCCACAATCCTTCCCGGGAACCCAAATCCACCAGCCTTCCTATGCCCTCCTCCACCAAGCAATTTTGAAATCGCAGTCAAATCAATTTCATCATTTTTTGTCCTAAGAGAGCCCTTTATTATGCCGTTATCGTCTTCCGTTAAAAGCACGCAAAGCTTTCCACCCTCAGTCATATTCAAAAAATCAATAACGCGATCAACTTCGGAAATTTTCGCGCCGCATTGTTTAACATCTTCAATTGTCACAACCGAAACAACAACACCGTTTTCCGTCATTTTTACTTTTTCCAAAATTCTTCCCCAGAGTTTTATTTGTGGAAGCGTCATTGTTCGAAAAAGAATACGTACAATTTTCATCTTATCTGCGCCAAGTTTTGTGAGTTCACCGGCAACGTGTAAAGTCTCAAAATCCGTATTGGAATGCATAAAACTGCCTGTATCAAAATAAAGACCCAGAAGCAAAGCGGTCGCGGTTTTTTTTGTTATCGGCCATGAAAAATATTTGAAAATTTGATAAATCAAAAACGAAGTTGAACACGCATCCTCTGCCACAAAATTATATTTCGCATATTTGGTATTCGAAATATGATGGTCAATGCTCAAGCCAACTTCTAAATCATCAAAACCCAGCATGTGACTCGAGCTTATATCAACCGAAATTATCAAATCAAATTGCAAAAAATCCGCATCACTAACGAATAAATTAGCTTCTTCAAAATTCAAATAATAATCTTTCATTTTATCCGCGCAAATACTTACAACATTTTTCCCAATCGATTTTAAATAATATCTTAGCGCCAAATTGCACCCGATAGTGTCACCATCCGGATTCCTATGCGAAATTATCGCTATATCATTTGCAGAATCAATCAGCGTTTTTATACGCAGAAGTTCATCTTCGTGTAAAATGTTGTCTTTCCCCATATAATATATCTAGGAGATTTATGATATCACAAACGCGCAACCAAATTACAGGTAAAATTAAAAAGTTTTCTATTGAACTTGGTTTTGATTTGGTAAAAATTATTCCCGCGCATGCAAATCCATCCGAAAAACGAAGGCTTAAAAAATGGCTTTCTTTAGGCAAAAATGCAGATATGGAATGGATGAAAAATAATTCAGATCTTCGTGCTGATCCAAATAAAATTCTTACCGGTGCAAAATCAATTATTTGTCTTGCCACAAATTATTTTAATTCTGTGGAGCCGCGTTTGCACGAAGATGGTGTAAAAATTGCACGCTATGCATGGTCAAAAAATTATCATAAAATTATTGAAAAGCGTCTTAAGCGCTTTGAAGAATTTATAAAAAAACTGGCTCCAGAAGCCAAAATAAAGAGGTATGTTGATACCGGTCCATTCCTTGAAAGATATTTTGCTTCGCAAGCGGGTCTTGGCTTTATCGGAAAAAATAATTGCTTAATAACTCGTGAATTCGGCTCTTTTGTTTTTCTTGCGGAAATAATTACAGATCTCGCGCTTTCGCTCGATACACTTCCTAAATCTAAGTCTCCAAAATTGCCTCCGTCCCCTTCTTGCGGCACATGCACGCGTTGCATCGACGCATGTCCAACCGGTGCACTTAAGCCGCACAATCTCGATGCTCGCAAATGCATTTCGTATCTCACAATTGAATCGCGAAAACCATTTCCAAAAGCCATTCGCACAAAAATCAAACCGTGGATTTTTGGCTGTGATATATGTCAAAATGCATGTCCGCACAATGTTTGCGCAACCCCAACAAAAAATCCGGACTTTGCTATTGCGCCAATTCTCGAAACAGTAACTCTCAAGCAACTTCGCGCCATAAAAACCGAAGACGAATTCAAAAATCTCTTTGCCGGCACTTCTTTAATCCGTGCAAAATTCAAAGGCATGCAGAGAAATATTTCTAATCAGTAAAATTACCATTCGCATCACGAAGGCGAACAGTGTCATAAACTTCATTAGCCACACGCAATATTCCGGCAGATCTAGGAAGTCTAATAGAAGCTTTTACAAAAGCTAAATCTGTAACAATGGGACTCATCAGCTCATCGTTAGACATTGCATGTAAAGCTGCAATAATTCGATCTCGAACAACATCGGAAATACCCATAAGCTTATTTACGGCATCTATTAAGTCGCTTTTATGAAAAAATGTACGTTTTGGAACGCAATTTTTAGGCTTTTCGCTATCTGGTTTTACGAGATATAATTTCATGTGCAAAAATTATACACGATAAAAACACGCGTGCAAGCCAATTGCGAGCATTTAATTGATACCCTTTACACGAATTTCTTCATAAGCGGATTTATGTCGACATTCTTAATGTCTTGATACACAAGTGGTTTTTCCAGCAATTGCGGCTCCGCCTCTTCTTCTATCGTGCGCGTCTCCTGATAAAAAATTCCAATCGGCAATTTATCACCACTTTCTTGTGCCTTTTTCCAGGCCGCTTCCCTATCATTCGTTTTATAGTTCGGATCATCATTCAATTTATAAACTCTCTGTTGAAAATATGCGTAAGTATTAATTTTATTAAACGTCACGCATGGCTGAAAAATATCAATCAGCGAAAACCCCTTATGTTTGATGCCCTCCATTATAAGCCATTTTAAATGCGTGACATCTCCCGCAAATCCTCGCGCAATAAATGTTGCGCCGGAATTAATCGCAAGCGCAATCGGATTTATTGGAGTTTCAATAACGCCAAACGGAGTCGATTTTGTTTTCATCCCAACTTCTGAAGTTGGTGACGCTTGTCCCTTTGTTAAGCCATAAATCTGATTATCATTCACCATATAAAGCAAATCAATATTTCTTCGCATCGTATGCATAAAATGTCCGATTCCAATTCCATAACCATCTCCATCGCCGCCCATATCAATAACCGTCAGCGAATGATTTCCAAGTTTTGCACCGGTTGCAATAGGCAAACTTCTTCCGTGTAAAGTGTGCATTCCATAAGCATTTATCCAGTGTGAAGCCTTGCTCCCACATCCAATTCCTGTCACAAAAAATACTTTATGCGGCTCAAGTTTTAATTCTGTCAGTGCCTGTTTTATTGCCATCTGTATCGCGAAAAGTCCGCATCCTGGGCACCAATCTGGTTTTGCTACTGAATCGAAACTTGCTTGTTTTACGTTAGTCATAATTTTGTTGTTAAGCCAGGGACAGTTCTCGCAGAGGCCTGTCCCGTTCCCGCCTTCACTTCATTATAAATTTGTTTTGCCGTGAACGGCCTGCCGCTAAAATCCAAAATTCTTTCTTCAATAAATATTCCTGTTTTTTCACGAATCAAATCAGCAAGTTGTCCGCTGAAATTCTCTTCAACATCAACTATTCTTTTTGCTTTTCCAAGAATTTTTGCAACTTCTTCAGAGTGAAATGGAATGAAGTATTTTATTTGCAAAAAGTTTGCACTCACGCCATCTTTCGCAAGCAATTCCATAGATTCCAAGATTGCTCCTTTTGGTGATCCCCAAGACACAAACGTCATGTCCGCCTTGGCCTGTCCAATCAGTTTCGGCGCAGGCAATTCTTTTCTTAAAGTATCAATTTTTCGCATTCTTTTATTCATTTTTTCAACTCTATTCGGAATGTCTTCAACAATATCTCCGTAATCATTATGTTCATCACTCGTGCATGTAAAAATTCCGCCTTTTTCTCCAGCCAAAGGTCGTGCAGAAATTCCATCCGGCGAATCTTTATATCTTGGATAGCGATCCTCATTTGGATCCAAATCTTTTTCAAGAAGCAATTTTCCGCGATCAACTTCGAGCCCTTTTGTATCAAAGAAATCAACGCTCCTTTCGCCTTCAGCAAGATATTTATCCGACAAAAACATCACAGGAATTTGATATTTATCTGCGACATTAAATGCTTGAAAACCGAGCTCAAAACATTCTTCCGGGTCCCCCGGTGCAACAACCATTCTTGGAGATTCATCTTGAGAAGCGTGCATCATAAGCCTTAAATCGGGATGTCCGGTTCGCGTAGGAAGCCCTGTCGAAGGTCCCGGTCTTTGTACGTTTACAATCACGATTCCGGTCTCAATCATCCCGGCAAGTCCAACCGCTTCCACCATCAAAGAAAATCCTCCGCCACTTGTCGCAGTCAAACTTCGGATTCCAACTGCGCTCGCTCCAATAATTGTGTTTATTGCTGAAATTTCATCTTCAACATGCTTAACAACAACGTTATATTCACGTGAATGTTCGGCCATAAAATGCAAAATAGAACTTGATGGAGTCATTGGATATTCAGCGACCAATTTGCATCCGCCTTTAATTGCGCCAATGCAAAAAGCATCATTTCCCTGGATCAGCATGCGCTGTTTCGCATCTTTCATTGCCGCCAAATTATACCCAAACTTCCCTTTATAATTTTCCTGCATAAAGTCATAACCCGCTTGTGCCGCATTATAATTGCTATTCACGATTTCATCGCCTTTTCTTCCAAAAGTTTGCTTTAAAGCTTCTTTAAAATAATCCAAATCATAGTCCAAAAGTCCAATACATGCGCCAATCGCCACAACGTTTTTCATAATAATCCCTCCGCCTTTTGTTTTCGCAAGTTCAGCCATCGGAATTCCAAATAAATTCACACCATCCTTGCCTTTTGCATCCGGAAAATCAGCTGAGTCGTAAATAATTCCGCCGCCCTCAGAAATCTCATCAATATGTTTTTCAAAAGTCTCTTTATTCAGCGCGCAAACTAAATCAACGTCATTCGTATGGCATGTTAAAGGCTTATCCGAAACTCGAACTTTATTATAATTATGTCCTCCGCGAATCAGCGACGGATATTCCGCATTTGTGATAACAAAAAGCCCTCCGCGATTCAAAACCAGCGCAAACATATGCCCCGCGCTTTCCAGGCCTTGCCCCGCTTCTCCGCCAATCAACCAACTTAAATTATTTGTAATCATGCTTAAGAAAATATAGCTTAAAACGACTATTCAAGGCAATAGGCAAAACATTTGACTTATATGTTGTATTTTGTTATTGTAAATCCCTATTTTTTAAAAATATCTATATGGAGGGAGAAGGTAAAAAAACATTAGCAGTCATTCCTCATCAATGTTATGGAGTTACAACACTCGACAAAAATACAATGGGGGAAAGGAGACTTAGCGGTGAAGAATTTTGTCTTAAAACTACCGATGTTGATGTGCGATATTTTGACGACGGTACAACGGGACCTGTTTGTGAATTCTTTGATGATCGCCATGAGGTTTGTACAAAAATCAGAGAGGCATCATCGGAGGCTTGTAGAAATGCCGCGAGAGTTGCCTGCGGAGACGAGAAAAAGGGAGAAGGTCTGAGATATGCAGGAGCACCATGTTTGTGGCAACGCTAAGAGCTTCGCGCCGGAAATGCGGTGCATTAAATCAATTTACTATAAACAAAATATTATGGAAACATTAGTTAAAGTTACAGAGCATCATAAATGCGACGGTCATGGAAAATTAGAGATTAAAAAAGTATATGGTTACGGAACGCTTCCGATCAATTTAGCGAGAATAGGATTGGTTGATGTAAGAGGTAAAGAGTTAGATTTAGACGATATGGACGTTGATCTTCAGCATTTTGATAGTGGACGTACTCGTCCGGTTTGTGAATTTTTAGGGTCGGACAATAAATGTACAAGAATAACCAGAGAAACAAATGATAGATGTGATCGTGTTTTCGATTATTATTTAGGAGGTTTGCATTCCGAGATAATGTCAAAAGAAGGTGCACATTGTACATTTGTAGTTCTCCCGCCTAGCCCTGTGGCCGGTTCGACTTCCGAGCAAGAAGGAAAATAAGATCGCTCAACCGATTAAAATACGGAATCAGGTTTTTGTTTATCGCTGATTTACGTTTTTCACGTGCCAATTTTTTCTTTTCAATCGCAACAATTCTTCTCTCGATTTTTCTGCAAAGAGTTCGTGCAACATGAAGCTTTGCCGAAACAACATTCCCTCCCGGGATTATAAAGTTTTTTAATTCCGGTAATTTTTTTTCAAGTTTTTCTATTTCATTTTCAAGCAATTTTAAATCATCTGCACTTATTTTTTTGCACCCTTTGAATTCCGCAATTTCCGCTCCGGCAACAAGCATTTTTTTCTGAACCTCACTCAAAATCCCCTCTTTCTTAAGCCATTTATTAAGCGCAATGATTTCACCAAGTCTTGAATTAAATTCATCAATTTCACCAAGCGTTTCAATAAATTTCGCATCCTTAAAAACCTCCTTGCCGTCACCAAGTCGAGTTTTGCCCTTGTCTCCTTTTCTCGTTGATATTTTCACGCTTGTAATTTAACATGAAATTGATGAAAAAACCTATCAAAAAAAGTTTAAAACCCGTAGCAAAAAAATTGGTCAAAAAACCGGTCAATTCTTCCGACCTCCTCAAGAAAATTAAAAAAGTTTTTGCAGAGCGCATAACTCCAATGCTCGCAGCGGACGGCGGTGGCGTTAAAATTATCGGACTAAAAGGCAAAATTTTAACAGTGCAATTAACGGGCGCATGTGGTTCTTGCCCATACGGCCTTATGACGCTTGCATATGGCATTCAAGCCAATATCGACGATGTTTTTCCAAAAGAAAAAATCATTGTTCAATTGGCGGATTAATATAAAAAAATAAAACCCCTCACCATGGACGAAAAAACCATACAAAGAGATCTCGCAAGAAGCGTAGACGGTTTAACGGTACAAGTTGGCAATTTGGTTTATACAGAGGCAAATTCATCATTTAACAAGCCTTGGAAAGCCGCAGTAATTTCACTCGTTAAAGGGCTTGCATTTGGTTTTGGAAGCATCCTTGGGGCTACGGTTATAGTCGCACTTTTTATCTTTATTCTTTCACAAATTCAACTCGTGCCGGTTGTCGGAGACTTCGTGAAAAGCTTGCTTGAATATATGCAAAATGCAGGCGTTAAAGGAGTTTAAATTACAACACATCGATTGTGATAAAATTTGAATTTACGCTTGCCGCGTGACAAGAGATTTTACCGCTCGTTTTGCCGTCAGGCTTATTTCAGGTCGATGCTGCCTCCAGGCTTTATCCCATGGTTCTCGGCTTCTCCGCCAGCAATTTCAATCACGTATTTTGCCGGTTTTAAAGAATTATAAGTTTTGCATTTTGTGCCATCCGCATCTCCAGCGTTTTTACACGGCTCGGCATTTCCAATTATCGAAACAATTTTCTTATCCGCAGAAACGAAAATCATATCAAGAGGAATAAGTGTATTTTTCATCCAAAACGCGCGAAGTGCATCTTCCTCGAAAGCAAATAACATACCGCTGTCTTTTTCGAGCATTTTGCGATACATAAGCCCCTGTGCACGTTCGATATCCGTATTCGCAATTTCCACATTCACTTTCAAATCTCCTTTTTCAGTATGAAAAGTTACAAAATTTCGCGCACTGCATCCGTATAAAAAAACCAAAATTATCGCACAAAAAATAATTAAAATTTTACTCAAAAATCCACCGGTAAATTTCTTTTTAGAAGTCATATTTTTTATAGAAAAGCCATTTTCCAAATTCAACGACGATAAGATAAATAACGACAAGTGCGGCGATACTTAATAAGATTTTCGCAGGCAATGGGGTTAGCCCAAACAGCGTTCCAATTGGCGTATAAGGCAAAATCCAGCCCAGCGCCACGGCAGCCACTGTCGTCAACGTCAAAGCCAAGCTTGCCCGCGATTTTATAAACGACAATTTCTTGCTTCTTATCACATGTATAACAAGCGTTTGAGTGGCAAGAGATTCAATAAACCAGCCTGTTTGAAAAGCGCCAGCAGAACTTTCAAAAATTTTATAAAGTAAAAAGAAAGTTGCAAAATCAAACAGCGAACTGATCGGTCCAAAGATCAGCATGAATTTTTTTATGAATTTTATATTCCATTTTTTTGGCTTCTTGATGAACTCCGCGTCAACATTGTCGCTTGGAATTGTTATCTGTGAAAAATCATAAATAAAATTATTCAACAGAATTTGCACCGGCAACATCGGCAAAAATGGCACAAACATCACCGCGCCGATCACACTAAACATATTTCCAAAATTGGAACTGACGCCCATCATAATATATTTAATCGTATTCCCAAACGTTTTTCTTCCCTCAATAACGCCATTTATCAAATCATCCAAACTTGGTCGCGTGAGAATAATATCCGCAGATTCCTTTGCAATATCAGTCGCATTGCTAACCGAAATTCCAACATCCGCGGTTTTCAGCGACGGCGCATCATTTATTCCATCTCCAATATATCCGACAGTGTGCCCATTCAAGCGCAAAACGCGAATTATTCGGTTCTTTTCTTCAGGGGCACATCTTGCAAAAATAGTTGTTTTATTAACGCGAATTTGAAGCTCCGCATCGCTCATTTTTTCAATATCTTTTCCAAGCAAAATTCCTTTAATTGGCAAATCAATTTCACTGCAAATTTTTTCAGTTACAAGTTCATTATCACCTGTAATAATTTTCACTTCTATGCCGGCTTTTTCAAGATGTTTAAGCGCTTCTTCCGCGCTCTTTTTTGGTGGATCCAAAAACGCCGCAAACCCAATCAGATTCAAATCTTTTTCATCTTCCGGCTCGTAAACTTTTTTATTTTTATCAATTTCTCTAATGGCAATTGCAAGCACTCGAAATCCATCCTTACTTAAATCTAAATACTCTTTATAAATTGCGTCTTCATTTACCTGTTTTACGCTTTTGCCGGACACATTCGCGCAAGCTTTAAACACGTCTTCGGGCGAACCTTTCGTTGTCAAAATCTGCTTTCCGCCCGTCTCAACAATAATAGACATTCTCTTTCGAATAAAATCAAAAGGAATCTCATCAATTTTTTTATATTTTTTAACATCTTCATGCTGATGTTCAAGGATCGCGTGATCCATTGGATTTTTAAGACCCGTCTGAAAATGACTATTCAAGTATGAGTACAAAAACACATCCTCATTATCATTTCCTTTCAAATCAATGTGTTTAATCAAGGTAATGTGCCCTTCTGTAAGCGTTCCGGTCTTATCTGTGCAAAGAATATCCATGCTCCCAAAATTCGGAATCGCGGTTAATTTCTTCACAATAACCCCATGTTTACTCATTTGCATCGAGCCCTTCGACATATTTATCGACATAATCATCGGCAAAAGTTCAGGCGTTAATCCAACTGCAATAGAGATTGCAAACAAAAAGCTTTGTAGCCATTCATGTTTAAAAAACGCGTTAAAAAAGAAAACAAAAATAACAATAAAAAGCGTAGCCTTCATTATCAAATATCCAAACTGCTTTATTCCTTTATCGAAATCACTTTCTTCCTCAGCTTTTGCGCTTGATTCAGCGATTTTTCCAAATTCCGTATTTTTTCCCGTCAAAACAACAATTGCCTTCGCGGTTCCGGAAATAACGCTCGTTCCTGCAAAAATTATATTTTCAAGATCACTCAAAGACTCAGCTTTTTCATTTAATAAAGCCGCATGTTTTGCCGCCGGATAACTTTCTCCCGTTAATGTCGATTGATCTGTAAATAAATCTTTTGATTCAATGATTCTGCAGTCTGCGGGAATGATATCTCCTGCAGAAAAATGCAAAATATCACCGGGTACAATAAATTTAAAATCAATCTCCACAACTTTTCCGTCTCTTTCAACCGCACACGTCGATTTCAGCATCTCCTTGAGCTTTTCAGCCGCTTTTCCCGCGCTATGTTCCTGTATAAAATCCAAAACAACTCCAACCAAAACAAGTGCAAAAATAATAATTCCATTAACGACTTCTCGAAAAATAAAACTCAATCCTGCCGCAACAATCAAAATTAAAATTAACGGATTTTTAAAGTGACTAAAAAACTCAATTATCACTCCGGATTTTTTTTCTTCAGCTACGGAATTCAATCCAAAAACCTTTAATCTTTTTTTCGATTCCTCATGCGTCAGGCCCTTTTCTTTCGCATTCATATCACGAAAAATCCGCTTTATATCAAATTTCGCGTAATCAAAAAGATTTCTTTCCATAAAGCAATTATAGCACTCGCAAATCTTTATAGAAATTTTCCCTTGTCGCGATTGTAACGATTATCAAATTGCCAGCTATTTTATAAACAATCCTATAATTTACCCTAATAAAAACAAAATGATGACAAAAAAATTCCCTCAAACTGATACCTCTAAGCCTATATCCATCAAAAGGCTTTTTTTGAATTTTTAAAATTTCTTCTTTTATTTTTTCCTTCAAATTTTTATCAGCCCTTTTTATAAACCCGTAAGGCTGTCTTAAAAATACGATTTTCATTGACTTATTTATTTAAAAGTTTCATCAAAGCCGTAAGATTCGCCGGTTTTTTCATAATGGCAAAGCTCATTCAAAATGAATTCCTCTTCCCTTTTTTTAAGAAGATCCTTTGAATCAAAGAAGAATTTGAGAGCGGTATTAACGATTTTACTTTTATTATCACTATCGGAAAGTTTTTTCCAATTTTGTTCACTAAACGATATCGTTGATCTTGAAGCAGGCATTTTTATTAAAATTAAATGGTTACGATTATATTATATCGTAACCAAGCAATTAAAGTCAAGCGTTGGCTTAGAAATGTCCATAATCATAAAAAGCTTGCATTTTATTAATTGTGTGATACAATTACTTCGGTCGTAGATATAGTCAGGAGGAAATTGCGAGTGTAAACCGTAGACAATGTCACAAGGCTATACGAACCACAACCCTTCCGGTAATTCTGAAGGGTTTTTTAAAATCTATTTCATCAAACTGTCGATGCCTTCAGGCATAACCCGTAAATCTTGCAATGTTTCAGCAGAATTATTTAGGGCTTTTTATTGTTTTAATTAAATCCGCCACTCTCCCATCGAACTCAAGCCTTAACGCTTCAAGATCGTCCTCTATTAAATCCGGAAATTGGAGAATATGATAATGAATTCTTGATTTTGGCGATTCGTCTACAGTGGCCCTTGGCTTGCTTGTTGTAGTTTTAACTTTAACTCTAACATTCAACCTCGATTCCAAAAGAGCCCTTCTAAAAATAGACCATTTTTCATTAGCCCTTTCTCTTGTTTGTGACGCATTAAGGTTTGCCGAATATCCAAAAGATTTACTGAATTTACATCGATTTGTATAGAAAAAAGCCAGCATAAAATCTCTTACAATTCGACGCGCTTTTTTCTTTGCATCAACAGAAGTAACACCGGATTCTAAAGTATTTAAAGCTAGCTGCACAGGCTCAGGGATAATGATTTCCGAGTCTGCGCCATTTTTAGGATTTGGTTGACCTAAAACGGCGATAAACCTACTTATGATTCTTTTGATGTTGAATTCACCCTTGTGGACACTTCCTCCAAAAACATCATTTAGAGCTTGTTGTAAAAAAGAATCAGATGGCGCGCGAACTCCAACGGATTTTGAAGCTCCCGATCCGCTAAAACTTCCCCTCCAAAATGACGTACTCATCACTAAGGATAAAAGTGGGAATAAAGAGTTATCCGCTGTAAAAGGGACAATTTCATCATGAATTATTTGATCCAAAGGGTCTTCACATTGTGCATTTTTAGTTGCAGGAAACACACCTAATTTATTAAGTTCTAAAATTCCTTGAATTGCATAAGGTACGCGTTTATCAACAATCCAAGCTCTGTATCTCGCGATTAAAAGACCAAGTTCTCCGCTAAAATTAGGAGACGCAATAATATCAGCTTTAGTGGCGCCTCGTTCATGCATAACATGCATGCGTCTAAACTCGCTATAATTTCTATCGCCCTGGTCATAATCAGCAGCAAAATCGCCGGGCACTATGCGTAAGCTATCAAGCGTTTTAGGCATTAATTTTATATTTTATTTAAAATAAGACACTATTCTAAATAAAATACGCTATTTTGTCAATAGAAGTGCTAATGGCGGGGCCGACGGGATTTGGACCCGCGATCTCCACAGTGACAGTGTGGCGCTTTAAACCGGGCTAAGCTACGACCCCAAAAACGTTCAACCGGCAATTGAACAGTGAAATAATATATATAAAGATCCTTATTTTCAAGCAAGTTTCAAAAAATCACCCTTCTGACCTTGATTTTTCCGCTATTCTATGAGATAATATAGTATTAAAAACAAAAAATATGGCACAAGCAGCACCACAATCAGTTCCACAATTACCGGACGCAGCAACCGAACAAGCAGTTAATGAGCTTGCAGCTCCAAATACAGCTCAAGCTACAGCTGAACTTATGGCCGCTTCGGAAGCAGTGCAGCCAGCTTTGACGGAAAGAGCTGCGGAAGTTTCACGGGCAGCCAGAAAAGAAGCTTTAAGAGCCGCTATGGTTGACGGTGGCCATGAAACAACTCCTCCGGCGCATCCGGAATTAAAAGTTGCAAAAGAAGAAGCGGTAGCAGAAGCCAACGCAGCCACAGCTCTTCAAGCATCAACTGCAGACGCAGTACATAATACAGTCCCGGAGGCCGCAGACCATTCTACGGACGCTTCAGAATCTCCCGCTCCTCAAGGTGCCGGCTTTTTCGGCTGGGTTAAACGCATTGGCGCAAGCATTAGAAGATTCTTCGGCCAAGGTGGTCAAACAGCGGCATCCATGGTTCGCGGTCCACAAAAAGCCGAGTAATTAACCGGTCGCATTTCACATTCAAATTAGCCAAGTTACTGCTCTTGACTAAACACATTTTCCATGTTTTACTATTTATCTATGGAAAACAAAACATCGAATTACGAAAGGAGCCCGCAATTTGAGCGATACATGCGTGATGTTGATAGATGCACGATGTTAACTCGAGAAGGCGAGCAGGAAGTTGCACGTAGATTTATAGCAACCGAACGCACAGATATGAGACTTCGCAATCAACTCGTTCAAGCAAACCTTCGTTTTGTCGTAAAAATTGCGATGAAATACAGAAAGTATGGATTTCCGATCGCAGACATTGTGCAAGAAGGAAATATAGGATTAATGAAAGCTGTTGATAGGTTTGATCCGGATAGAGAAATTAAATTAATATCATACGCAGGTTGGTGGATTAAAGCTGAAATACAACACTTTGTAAGAAAAAATTATCGCTTGATGAAGGTCCCAACCAGTAAAAAAGAGCGAGCAATTTTCAGAAAACTTTTAACAACAAGTATCGATGGGATGGGAGCGGATGAGTTGGCGCAATTGGCTGAGGAATTGGACGTAAATCAAAAGGAGCTTTTAGAGGGCAGAAACATGATGATGCGAGAGGCTTCATTGGACACGCCTATATTTGGAGATAACGGTGATGAAATGGGATCGCTTGGGGATTTGGTTAGTGATAGAACTCAAAATGAAGATTCTGTAGTTTTAAGAGCGGACAGTGCAAGGATACGAGCTGCAATCGAATCAGCAGTTTGCTGTTTAACTCCAAAGGAAATGCGCGTATTTCAAGAAAGGATTTTGACAAATGATGGCGAAGGAAACGATAGGGCGAATAAAGACATTGGCGCAGATCTTGGTGTATCAGGCGCACGCATACAGCAAATCGAGGTGGCATCCAGAATAAAGGTTGTGCAAAATTTAAGAAACAAAGGAATCGACGTTTACATGCAAGCATAAAATAATTCACATTTAAAATAATGAAATCAGGTTTGGAAACAGTCAGCAGCAAAGCATTCGAAATATACGTAGGCGAGATTGCAAAATGTCCGCCAATGTCGCGCGAAGACGAATATAAAATTGCAAAAAGATTTAAAGAAACGAGCAGCTTGCAAGACAGAGAATTGCTTATAAAAGCAAATTTACGCCTTGTTATAGCTATTGCTTTCACATATGCAAATACAGGGGCTTCAATTTTAGATTTAATTCAAGAAGGAAGCATTGGATTGATGAGAGCTATTAAAAAATTTGATCCGGATCTCGGATTCAGGCTATCAACATATGCACAATATTGGATAAGAGATTTTATAGAAGCTTTTTTAAGAAAGAATTTTCGTTTGATGAAAATGCCAACCGGCGATTTGGACGTTATGATATTAAGAAGATTAAGATCAGGAAAGTTAGCACCACTTTTAAGTTTATTGGCTAACGGCCAAGACGTTGATGCGTCAGAAGAAATAAGTCCTGCCGATCAAGCCGCTGGCATTACAGTTGAAGCGCTTATGAGTAAAAGAGGCATGGCGCAAAGAGAGTTATCTTTAGATGATCATGCAAGTCATGGCGATGGTGATGAGAAAGAATCCTTCGGAGATGGAATAAGTGATGGAGTGGACAATGAAGCCGCATTGGCAGAAGTGCTGGATAACAATGCATTAAGAGAACAGATAGGCGTTTTATTAGATGGATTAACTGATTTGGAGAACTACATATTAATGCAAAGAATTTTGTCAGAAGACCCAATGACACTTCAAGCCATTGGTGATTTGGATGAATTTCAACTTACGCGTGAACGTGTTCGACAAGTAGAAGCGAAAGTTAGAGAAAAGATCGCACGACAATTGCGAAGATCAGGTACGAGCGAAGAATTTGCCGCATTATAGTCTTTACGAAACCAATTTTTCGTGTTTTACTATTCCCCTATGAAAAATACAATGCCTGAAAATGGCGACAACACACCATTGCATCTATATATGATTAGCGTTGGCAAGCAACCAATGTTGAGTCGTGAAGATGAGGCTGAAATTGCGAGGCGATTTATTGCAACTCAAGATCCAAAATTAGCCCAAAAACTTGTACGTGCAAATTTGCGCTTTGTTGTAAAAATAGCGCTTAAGTATAAGATTTTTGATATATCGGTTTCAGATCTTATCCAGGAGGGAAATATAGGGCTTGCACATGCGGTAAAGAAATTTGACCCCGAACGCGGCTACAGATTAATAAGTTATGCGGTTTGGTGGATTAAGGCGTATATGCAAGATTATATTAGGAGAAATTTTAGAATAGTAAGACCCGCTACAACTAGGGCGCAACGTAGAATGTTTGATAAATTAATGATGCCGGAGGTTACATCCGCTTTGGAGATGCTGGACAATGGGACAGAGGTGGACGTGTCGGGGTTTATAAGCGACGCAGATGCAGGGTATGGGATAAGCATGCAAGCTATTAAAGATGCAAAAAGAGAAATGTTGCAAACGGATGCGTCTATTGATCAGCATGATGTTGATGGCGACGGCTTTGAATCACGAGCTTTGGATGAAACGCTTACCGATGGAGTGGATTGCGAAGCAAGATGTATTTCAAAACTAGATAGAGCCGTGATAGGAGAAGCGATAGATGGTTTCAGGAGAACTTTGGACGAAAGAGAGCTGTTTATTTTCGAGAACAGATTGGAGAAACCGGATGACCCAATGCACTTGGAAGCCATTGGAGGTGTATTCCAAATTAGCAAAGAGCGTGTAAGGCAACTTGAATCCAGGATTAAGGAAAAAGCAAGGCAAGCGCTTGAAGACGCCGGATGCGGAGATTATTTGTCGGCATAAATTATTATTTTATGAGGCCAAGCAGAAACAGATCAGATATAAAACCGGATTCACCAACAGCTTTAAGCCTATATTTGCAACACGTATCCAGATTTACCGTTCTTACGAGGGCAGAAGAGCAAGAAGCGGCAAAAGCGTATATTGCAACGTCAAGTCTCATTTTTCGCCAAAAATTAATAAATGCAAATTTGCGCTTTGTTGTAAAAATAGGGCAACAGTATTTGCCGCCATTTCATGCAAGATTTTTAGATTTAATTCAGGAGGGAAATATAGGACTTATGACTGCGGTTGGTAAATTTCAGCCGGAAAGAGGTTACAAGTTAGTCAGTTATGCAATTTGGTGGATTAGAGCGTACATGAAGAATTTTATGAGCAAAAATAAAGGACTTGTAAAAAAGCCAAGAGGAACCAGGGGAACTGCTATTATTTCAAGATTGAATTCAGGCGAAGCGCGCGCAGCTTTAATGGATTTTAGGCGAGGGATGGAAGCGGATACCAGTTTTTTGACGGAAAGAGATAGAGAGATGGGAATAACATTGGAAGTTTTAGATAGAGAGCTTGGGCTCGGAATAATGGGGTCAGAAGTTTCGTTAAATGAAAACGCATTTAATGATCACGATAGTGATTCTGATGAACTTGGAGATTGGTTTTCAGATGGAGTTGATTATTCGAAAAGATATGAGGCTCAAATGGATGTCGTTGCAATACAGGGGATAATAGATACTTTAAGAGAGGGACTCGATGAAAAAGAATTGTGTGTTTTAGATTATAGGATTCTCGCTTATGATTCTCCTCGAACATTGCAGGAAATAGGCGATGAATTTAGAATAACACGAGAACGTGTGCGACAAATTGAAGCAGGTTTACGCAAAAGGATACTTAAGCGAGTTAGATTTGAAGGGGAGGAAGTTTACCTTCCACGGATATAGGGACTATAGTGCCAGTCTGAACAGTTAAGTATTGACATCCATCTCATTTTTGCGATAAATTCAAGTTCCGTAATATTAAATTGTTTATAGATATGGTCACAGAAGTCCATACAGGAGTTGATAGATCAGCGGCGTTAGGAGAAGGGCCTGAGGCAAGAAGGGGGTCGGTCGTTGATAGAGGGCTTTTAAAAGCCGTAGGCGCAAGAGATGTTTTGCAAGGATTTTTGCAGGCTTTAGGGGAAGAAGGAAGAAGTGTGCCAACGAAAACGTCAGAAGGGCTATGCGTAATGTCGGAAGATTTAGATTATACAACCGCAGTCCAAAAATTATACGATTTTGCAACAAATGGTGGAAATCATACGTGTTGCTCTGTGACATTAATTGGCTCGGATTCAACAAGGCCAACGCACGTTGAATTAGAGCTTCCAAAAAGACATGTCCAAATGGAAACCGGCGCCGAGCGAGTGCAAGCCATAATAACAATTGAAGGATGGGCTTCTAAACCGGTGCATTTTAGAGTTGAGTTTAAATATCAACATCAGGGTTCATTGCCACACATCGCAAATGCCATCGAAACTCTTCGCCGCAACGGCATTTTATAGTTCGTGCTAAAATATCATCATGAAAATCGGAATTGATTGCAGACTTTTTTCGTCAAACTTCACCGGCATCGGCCGTTATACTTACGAACTCACAAAAAATCTTTTCAAAATTGATAGCAAAAATCATTACGTTTTATTTTTCAATGATCCGGAATTTCATGCATATATTCCACCTGCGCATAATGTCAAAAAAGTGCTTGTGAATGCGCGCCATTACTCACTCGCTGAGCAGATAAAATTCTTGCGCGCGCTGAATAAAGAGAAGTTAGATCTCATGCATTTTACGCATTTTAATGCGCCAATTTTTTATTTTAGACCATCAATTGTGACGATTCATGATTTGATTGTTTCGTTTTTTCCGGGTCGTAAAAATAAATCTTGTTTAAAAAAACTCGCATACAATATTGTTTTAAAAACCGTTACAAAAAAAGCAAAAAAAATAATCGCGGTTTCCGAACATACAAAAAAAGATCTTATAAAAATTCTTAAAATAAAATCTGAAAAAATTTCTGTGATTTATGAAGGGATTGGTGAAGAATTTCAAAGAGTAAAACCAAAGGAAGTGCTAGAATTAACAAAGCAAAAATACGGCATAGATAAACCATGTATTTTATATACCGGCGTTTATCGTTATCATAAAAATATCACCGGTCTTCTTAAGGCTTTTAAAATTTTAAAAGATAAATTTCACGCTCCGCACAAACTTGTGATAACAGGTCGCGAAGATCCATATTATCCGGATGTTCGCAGGATGGCGCACGATCTCGGTTTAAAAGATGATGTGATTTTTGCGGGCCTAGTTCCCGAAGAAGATTTGATTGCACTTTATTCTTGCGCAGACCTTCACGCTCTTCCATCTTTTTATGAAGGTTTTGGATTCACGCCACTCGAAGCAATGGCATGTGGAACGCCGACTGCCGTTTCACACACTTCTTCTCTTCCGGAAATTTGTGGAAAAGCGGCAATCTTTTTTGATCCGCACGACATCAAAGAAATGGCTTCCACTTTGCATAAAGCTCTTGCCGATGAAGACTTGCGCAAGCGCTTAATCAAAGCCGGTTACGAACGAGTTCAGATGTTCAAATGGGAAAATTTGGCAAAACAAACTCTCGAGGTTTATAATAACCTCCTGACAAAGAATCCTGCACCGCCAAAAACTTAAAAATTGTAAATTGAAAACTGAATGTAAATTGTAAATTTGTAACTTGTAAATTTCTGCAAATATGGCTTTTGATCCGATTCAAAATTTCTTTCCCGCCGCCGCCCAAAATCTTGGATTTTCCAAAACTTTCACATCAATACAAGTCTGCCACGGCTTTCAAAAAATTCTTCCGAAAATGATTTCAACTCCGGAATCAATTTTAAATATTTCCGCAAAATCATATTCCGAAAAAACCCTAACCTTGGCCGTTTCCTCCCCTCTTTGGGCACAGGAAGTCACAATGCGTAAAGAAGAAATCATCCGCCAGATGAATGCGGATTTTGGCGACGAAGTTATAAAGAAATTAAAAATAGAACTAAATAATTAAAAAATTAACCAAACGAATATGGGCAAAGGATTATTAGCAATTGGAGCATTTGTAGCAGCACTGGGCGCCACCGCACCGGAAGCCAGAAGCAGCGAATATGGCTTTGCTTTAATGAATGAAGCGATAGACCAACATCGATCTGATGAAGCAGCTCGCAGAGCCGTATGTGGCGCGAGAGGATCATTGGAAGAATTTCTTGCGGAAATGGGTTTAACAGAACCGGTATCACATGCAGAGCTTCCTGTATGTGAGCAAGCCAGTTCAGACGATTCATCGGATCAACAAGATGAAACGACATATCCGGAAATTAGTGATGTTACAGAAGATTCAGGTCGTGAGGTTTTTGAAACTCTTTCCGCTCCGGGAGGAGAAGAGCCGATGGATGTCGATGTCGACGCGTCAGTTCCGGTTGAACCACAAGCGCAAGAGCCACTCGAACCAGTCGACCATTTGGATGTTGTTGATGGGCAAGTTTTGCCTTTAGCTCAGCCTCCAATTATGCGCAAACCTCAACTTGATTTATCAAGCGCGGCAGCCATGAGAATGTTAACGGAACTCCGAGCACAAGAAGAAGCCCGAGATCAAATGCTTCGTATGGTGACAGGGGTTAGCCCAACTGATTTAGGAGAAAGAGACGGCTTAATAGGTTCGGGGATGGGGCGAGTACTTTTTGATCCAACGTCAGGAGCAATGGCTTTCCCTGGGCAAAAAATGGTCGTGTTCCCGGACAGCGTAGATCCATTAGAAAGAGCAAGAATAATTGAAGCTTTGCAACGGGAAGTAGATTTAGATGCGATGAAAAACGCACCCCATCATTGGTAAATTTTAGCTTTCCCTAGACTTCCGTATGCAAATAGCATACAATTGTATGCAGACAACATACAACCATGCCTTTAAAATTCACAAAAAATCAGACGCTTATTTTGGGAACGCTTTTTAACAATCCTGAAAAAGCCTATTACTTCAGAGAAATCGGCAGAATGCTCGATAAACCGCCGGGCTTTTTTCAGAAAGATATTGGTAATTTAGTCGAAGACGGTATTCTTGAAAGTTATTTTCAGGCCAATTCCCGCTTTTTTAAACTAAACAAAAAATATCCGCTATACAAAGAGCTCAAAAGCATTGTTTTCAAAACCATAGGCATCGAAGGCACGCTTAGGTCCGAGCTCAAAAAACTAAAAAATATAAAAGAAGCTTTTATTTACGGCTCATTTGCCAGGGGTCAAGAGCACAAAAACAGTGATATAGACTTGATGATTATCGGTTCACCAAATCAAGATCAGCTTATGGATCTAATAAATAAGCTTGAAATTAAGTTCGGTCGCGAAGTAAATTACACACTTATGTCCGACGAAGAATTTCAGAAAAAGTTTAAGAAAAATTTAAATTCTTTTCTCAAAAACGTGCTACAACAGAAGAGAATTAAATTGATATAGTCCAAAAACCCGCAAGAAAAATTATTTTGATTCTAATTTAGAATCACTCCAACTCAACAACCGGCTTCCTTTTATAAGGCACAAATCTTTTATTTTTATCCATTACAAAAAGTCTGGCGCCTAATTTTTCATGTATATAAGCGATTATATCGATAAATTCATTGTCGTGATTTGGTCCTGCAAAATAATATTTCGCAGAAAGCAATAAACCCATAAAAGAATAAATTTCTTCTTCGTTTTCTATTTTTAATTTTTTCAAAATATCTTCATATCTATGACTTTCTCCGCGATCCATTATTTGCCTAACAGACATTGAATTTGCCAATTTTTCAAGATCTCCATCCAAAAAAACATTCAAAAGTTCAGTTTGTACAGCCCAAGCTTTAGCCTCATCTACAACATCACATTTTTTCTTTTCACCGGGCTCATGTGTGTAAAAATGAAGATATGCTCTCAAAGTTTCAGGGTCGTTCCGCGTATCCAGTACAAAATCGGCATCAGTTCCTAAATGGGTCGCTTCATGAAGCATTGCCAAAAGATCCATTGGGCTATTGGGGTTAAAATCAGAAGATAAAATCATGTGGCGTGGAAAATGAGAATATGCGGCAACAAATTTAAGAGAGTCCAGGGTCGAATCGTCAACCAGATAAGAAAAATCATACGGTCTTGTAGTGACCCTTGTAGCAGATAAATCTTTAGTACTGGCCTCGGCTCTTTTGTATTTACCATAATTTTTTAAATCATTTTTTGCATTATTTCCAATTAAATCAAATAAGCGCAAAATCCCCGGCTTCATATTGGGATGCTTTATTTTATCGAAATTAAGTTGTGCTTTAAAAGCCGTCATTGCATTTTCAATTTTAGCTATCAAAATATCCAATTTAGCTTCATCAAAATCAGGAGGTAAATTCGGACCGGAGGCTGCGGGATGAGTAGCGGAATTACCATTGGTCGTTGCGGTAACGGCGGGGCTCGTCGTATTATCAAACGTTGCGTCATTGCTTCCCTTAAACATAACACCCAAAGCAGTAGAACCAATCACAGCTCCAATCAGAAGTAGCACGTTTCTGATTCGATGATCTTCAGCGTTTTTGCGTACATCTGCGCGCGTGCGAGGCGATTTTGCCCCTTCCTTAGGCGCAGGCGCATTACGATGATTTTTACGTCCCATATTATTCAATTTAGTGTGCTATTCTATCAAATTTTTAGTTTTTGTCAAGTATATCGCACTAACCAACGTATAAATAAAACCTTGACTTTCTTCCCTTTTCCCTTAAAATAAACCCTGCGAAAACCGCAATATTATTTATTCTGTAACACCATTTATCTTGTTAACAATCAGACTAACCCGAATAGGAAAGAGTGCTCAACCGAGCTTCAAGCTTATTCTACAAGAAAAAACCTCCTCACCAAAAGGTAAAGCTCTTGAAATTATTGGGAGCTACAACCCAAAATCCAAAGAAATATCTTTCAAAAAAGATAGAATCGAATATTGGATTTCAAAAGGCGCACAGCCTTCTTCCACTGTTGCTGTTCTTCTAAAAAGAAACGGCATGACAGGTATGGAAAAATATACTAAAATTGAATTGCACCAAAGAAAGAAGAAAAAAGGCGAGGAAGCAGCAGCCCCAGCAGCACCGGTTGCTCCAGCTCCAGCCGCAGCACCAGCCCCTGCAAAGGCAGCCGAACCGGCTCCAGTTGCAGCAGTTGAAGCTCCAGCAGCTCCAGTTGAAGCCGCCGCACCAGCACCTGCACCAGAAAAGCCAGCCGAAACACCTGCAGCTTAAGCCTTAGAAATTTATTCACATTCTGTATCCCTTAATTTTTTACTCATGACTACAGACAATGCAACAGGACAGGACCGCGATTTTATTGAATACGTGGTCAAACAGCTTGTTTCTCTTCCGGAACAAGTCGTCGTAACTCGCACAGTTGATGAAATGGGCGTGCTCATTTCCCTCAAAGTTGCGAAGGAAGATATGGGCAAAATAATCGGTAAAGAAGGTCAAACCGCAAAAGCTTTGCGCGTTTTGCTCCGAGTTATCGGTTCAAAAAACAATGCCCGCGTTAACTTAAAGATTCTTGAACCAGAAGGAGGAGAAGGAGAGGTCAAGATCGAAGGCACAGAAATTTAGTATGTCCTTATAAATTTTAGGGCGCAGAAACGAGGCTTAGGCTGAAAATTTTGCGCCCTTCAAAAAAATAAATCTCACTCACTTTAACCAACAAGAATATGGCAAACGGCGGAAGCATCGTAGAAGCCGCTCAGCAAGGCAATGTTGCTGAAATCATCAATCGCGGACTTGCTTATGCAATCATAATTGCAGGTTTTTTGTCGGTTATATTCATATTTGTTGGAGGCATTTCTTTCATACTTTCCGGTGGCCACGAAGAAAAAATCAAACAAGCAATTTCAACAATCAGATACGCAATCATCGGCTTGATTATTACCGTTTTAGCCGTCTTTATTGTTAACGCCGTCGGCGGCGCACTTGGCTTGGACGTAATCAAATACATCAATTTTTCAGACATAATTGATACGATCAAAAACATCGGCCAGAACAGCTCATCGTCAGGGAATTTATAGAAAATTAGATATTTCCTCTAATAATGTTTTTCCAGTCATACGGAAATTTATACGTTTCGATTGCGCGTACAGTTGCCGCAAAAACTTCCCAAATGGTTTTTTCATCAAAGATAAAACAGTTGCCGCTTTCGTGATTGGGGTCATAGTTGGAAAGAAATTTTTGGGACCTTGAAGCAATTGGTATAATCCCATTTTTCAGCATATCGCGGTACATTTTTTCATTTTCTGTATCGCTTCCGCTATCAGTCAAAACAATCATCATATCGCACGCATAATAAAATTTTTCCCATGATTTTGATTTCATGGAAATTGCACAAACTTTCTCACGAAGTTCAAAAGGAATTTTTTCGTCATCTTGTTTTGTAATTAACATTGCGGACGTTCCAAGGCTGTTTAAAGCCTCAACAAGGCTAAAAGCCAAGCTCGCATTTTTCGCACTCTTATCCGCATTTTCACCATCATAAAGAATCCCAACAACGGGCGAATGGTCCTTCAATGCATGCGGAAAACTGTTTTTCAATTTTGCTTTCAACTCCGCTTTATTTTGGAGCAATTCACTCACTCCGCTTTTGGTTTTTGATGATGACATTTTATTTTTGTTTTAAGTTTTTATTTATTTGATAAGCCCAGCATCAAGCAAATGTCGAAATAGAGCTTTTTTTGCAAAGCCACTTTTATTTTTATCAGCAAGATCGATTTTAATGCCAAAACCTTTTTCTCCTCTAGGGGTTAAGATATTATTGCCAAAAGGCTGATATGCATCGTGCGCAGCAAGAACTTTTCTGATCGCATCTTCATTTTTGCATCCCGTAGCTTCAATAATATCTTTTACCAAAGCATCGGTGCATTTAGCTTTTAAGGCTCCTTGTTCAGGTAAATCATTAAGAGGGAAAGAGTATTCGTCTTTTATAGTTAATAAAAATTTATCAAGCGTTTTTTGATCAAACTCCTTATTTTCCAACGGATTTGGTTTTTCTCCAACAAGGCCGTGCTCCCATAATTTGTTAAACAACTGGCTCTTATAGTAGACATCATCCGAATGCACATCCTCAGCGTCAATAGCCATCTCGATGAAAACAGGGTGGCCAACTCTTGTTTCATCAATGTCGTATGCTGTTTGAGGAGCAATTTCATGAATAGAACCAATAATGACTTTAATCGCACCTTTATCGGTACAGCCGGTGGCCTTCATAACGTCTTCCGCTAAAGCGTCGATACAAGCCTGTTCCGCTTCTCTGAACCCCTTAGTGTCAACCGATTTTAGAGGGAAGGAATATGCATTTCGTATTGCATCTGCAAATTCAAGAACCCGTTCTTCACTCGGGCGCTCTTTTAAATTTACAGCCGGCTTAGGCGCTTCTGCTTTCAAATCTCGTAGGCCGGTTTTTGCCTCAACCTTCACTTCTCTCTTTGCAGGTTCTTCCAGCTTTTTTATTTCCGCAATAACTTCATCTATTACCCCTGAAATTTCCAATAAAGCAGCACCTACCCTTTTTTTATCCGCCTCAGCTCCTTTGTATTTTGCACTTTTATTTTTATCGTAATATGCAGTCAAGCCTGTGCGCAATTTATTTAATTCATCAATCTTAGTCGCGCTTGTCGCTCCTTCTTTATGTAAGATTTTTTGTACCTTTGCTGAAAGCTCTTTTTTTCTGCTAACAAAACGTTCAAGCTCAATAGCTTTAAGATCAGCATCAATTTCTACGTTTTGTGCTTCAATGCCTTTTCCAGGAGCTTCTCCTTCAAAAATAATACGATTTTCTTTAAACATTTTGTTTTTGTATTGAACTTCGCTTTTTGACTTATCTTAATATTATATCTTATTTGAGCTCATTTTTCAAGTCTATAAGCCAAAACTGCCATACTTGCCCTTGCCTAAATACAGGAATATATTATTACATATACTTTAGCCTCAATTCATAACGAAAAATCCTCGCCAAGACTGACGAGGATTTTATCCAGCGGTGCTGGAAAGCTGAGATCTATAACTATTATAGCTCGAAAAATACGCAAATCAACCATGTTAGAAATTTGTTAGGTTTTGTTTATATGGATTTAATCTCGGTGTGATTTAATATGCGTCGACCGGCAGAGAAGTTGGTCACCTTGACTCACCATATAGTTATAAACTATACTATAAGTAGTTATAATATAGTTTAATAAAATTTAATATGACAACACAAGTTTCATTTGTTACAGACTTGGATCTTAAAAACCAAGCTTTAGAAAAAGCAAAACGCGAAGGTATAACTTTAAAAACTCTTCTTATATACGCTATGAAAGGCTTTGTTGCTGGAAAAATTTCACTTGGAATTGAGGTTTTCGAGAAAGAGCCGGAAGTCGAAGAAATAATATTCAATGACAAAGACATTAACGCAAAAGCCGCTAAGTTAGCCAAATTACTCAAGTAGGATGTTGATTTTAACGCAATATATAGCCAAGCATGAGTTTAAGCCATTAAATCGTTTTTTGGGTATCGAAAACTTGCTTGATGGAGCAAGGAAAGTCGCAAAAGGATTAGCTGTAAAAATAAAATCTCCAGATAACGCAAAGGAATTTCAATTTTTCAAAGTTCGAATCGGCAGAAAGGGCAGCGTAAGAATGATTGTTTTTGTAACAATAAAAAATCAAAAAATTATTCCGATTTTGATAAGATTAAAAAAAGACAAAATTTTCGGTACAAACATGGCAATGAATAATCCCGTGGTTGTGAATCAAATAAATAAAAATCTCGATCGCGTTCTTCGCGACATACAAGCAAAGCAATATCAAGAATTTCCCCACATGCTATAATCTCCCCATGAATAAACTTTACATCCTGGACGCCAACTCAATCTTCTACCGCTCCTTTTATGCTCTCCCCCACTTCCACACGTCTAAGGGCGTTTTAACGAACGCAGTTTACGGATTTACAGCAACTCTTCTAAGCTTCTTGCTCGATCACGAGCCGACTCACATCGCAGTTGTTTTTGATAAAGGTAAAAAAACTTTTCGTCATGTTGAATATAAAGAATATAAAGCAACGCGACCTCCTGCTCCGGACGAACTTTATGCACAAATCCCGATGACGAAAGAAATCGTGAGTGCATTTGGCCTTCCGCTTTTTGAAGAAGACAATTATGAAGCTGATGATATTATCGGCGCAATTGCAAAGCGCGCGGAAAAAATTCCTGATACAAAAATTTTTATTACAACAAGTGATAGGGACGCGCTTCAACTTGTTTCCGATAAAACCTCAATAATAATTCCAAAAAAAGGCTTTAATGAATTCGAAGTAATCACTCCGCAAAACATAAAAGAAAGGTTTGAAATGGAGGCTTCGCAAGTTCCGGATTATAAAGCTCTTGCTGGTGACAATTCCGATAACATAAAAGGAGTTCCTGGAATTGGTGAAAAAACCGCAAAAAATCTTTTAACCGAATATGGCACGCTTGATAAAATTTATGAAAATTTAGATAAGCTTCCAGCAGGTATAAAATTAAAACTTGAAACCGGAAAAGTGTCTGCATATTTTTCAAAACGTATGGCAACTTTGGTAACGGATTTTGACCCAAATTTTTCACTCGAAAAAAGTGAAGTTAGAAATTTTTCGTCACAAAAAATCAAAGAAATTTTCGCAAATTTGGAATTTAAATCCCTCTTAAAACGCTTCGAAAATTTTGAACAAAAATCGCAACCCACGTTGTTTTAGGACTCGTTAAGCCATAAACGCCACATCCTGTATAAAAAACTTGTTCATACTAAACCGCTTAAACAAAACGAAAAACGCTCTTTTGGCAAATGAAAAATAGCCTATCAAATCATATTTTGCAGTCCTCGCAATAGAATTCACTTTTAGGCATGCACATACATAGATATCTGAACAACTTTTTTAGACGATCCCCCATTTCTTATACCAAAATCTTGCAAAAGATTTGTCAAAATTTTCTATCTGTACTATATTGCGTTCGCCAGAAAAAATAAATTCCTCTCTATGCCAAAATCAAGAATTATAACCAGCTTAGACGTTGGTAGTTCAAAAATAAGAACTGTTGTTGCGGCACTGGAAGAAGGTGCAACAATTCCAAGTATTATTGGAGTTGGGATTACCCCTTCAAGCGGTCTCCGCAAAGGTTGCGTTATTGACGTTGAAGAGGCGATAAATTCAATCACGACTTCACTTGAAGATGCGGAAAGAATGGCCGGTGAACCAATCAATCACGTTTTTCTTGGTATAAGTGGAAATCACATTGAAACTCTTGATTCAAAGGGCGTTATTGCCGTTTCAAACGCAAGTCAGGAAATCACAGAAGATGATGTCGATCGTGTTCTTGAAGCCGCTCAGGCAGTCAGCATTTCCGGCAACAGACGCATTCTTCGAATCATCCCAAAAACATTCACAGTCGACGAGCAAAAACGTATAAAATATCCGGTTGGAATGACGGGTATTCGCCTTGAAGTTGAGGCGCATATTATCACAGGACTTGTCCCAACAATTAAGAATATTGAAAAATGTGTTCTTCAATCCGGCATAGATATAGATGATATAATTCCTTCATGTTTATCCTTCCCTGAAGCGGTTTTGAGCAAGCGTCAGAAAGAGCTTGGAGTTGTCGCGGTTGATATTGGTTCCGGCGGTACATCTGTTTCGATTTTTGAAGAAGGTATGATGCTTCAAACAGTTGTTATTCCGGTTGGTGGCGAAAACGTCACAAACGATATTGCAATTGGACTTCGCACTTCTATAGATACGGCCGAGAAAATAAAAATTGAATACGGCTCATGTATTCCGGATGATGTTAATGATCGTGAAACAATTGACCTTTCTTTGCTAAGCAAAATTGACATGCAAAAAGTTTCCAAGAAAGTAATGGTGGAAATTATCGAAGCTCGTTATCAAGAAATTTTCTTGCTTGTTAAAGAAGAGCTCAAAAAGATTCACAGAGATGGCATGCTTCCGGCCGGAGTTGTTCTCACAGGTGCAGGTTCAAAAATGTCAGGCGTAATTGATCTCGCAAGAGACACTTTAAATCTTCCTGTTCAGATTGGATTCCCACAGAACTTTGAAGGAATTGTAGATAAGATTGATGATCCTGCATATGCAACCGCAATTGGTCTTATTCTTTGGGGCGCTCGTGCGCAAGCTCAAGGATATAGCCTGAATTTCCGCAGTATTAACCTGAAAAAGACATTCGACGGCATGAAAAAATTCCTTAAAAACCTTGTTCCTTAATTGAAACTTGAAAATTGAAAACTGAATGTAAATTGTAACTTGTAAATTACTTGTAAATTAAAAAATTGAAAATTGAAAACTGAATGTAAATTGTAACTTGTAAATTGAAACTTAACATAACACCCCCTCAGATTACTCTCTTACCCTAAAAACTATGGCAAACGGAAAATCACAAAAATCAAATCTGAGAAACCTCTTCAGTGGCGACAATCACCAAAACACAAAAACAATTGAAGTTATTCCAGACATCACACCTGTCGCAAATTTGAAAGTCATCGGCGTCGGTGGTGGTGGCGGAAACGCTGTAAACCGCATGATCAAAGCGGGACTTAAAGGCGTTGAATTTATTGCTGTCAATACAGACGCGCAAGCTTTGTATCACTCAAACGCGGATACAAAACTCAATATTGGAAAAGCCACAACTCGCGGCCTTGGTGCAGGTGGTAATCCGGACGTTGGTAAACAAGCCGCAGAAGAAAGCAAAGAAGAGCTTCGAGCAGCAATCGAAGGGGCGGACATGGTTTTCATCACATGTGGTCTTGGTGGTGGAACAGGAACAGGCGGAGCACCGGTTATTGCCGAACTTGCCAAAGAAATGGGCATTTTGACAATTGCAGTTTCAACAAAACCATTTGGATTCGAAGGAAATCGCAGAAGAATGCAAGCCGAAGAAGGTCTTGAAAATCTTCGCAATAAAGTCGACACATTAATTATCATTCCAAACGACAGACTTCTAACTCTTATCGATAAAAAAACTCCAATCACAGAAGCATTCTCGATTGTCGATGATGTTCTTAGACAAGGTGTCCAAGGCATCGCCGATCTTATCACAATGCACGGTATGATTAACGTTGACTTCGCAGATGTCAAAACAATAATGGAAAATTCCGGTTCCGCTCTCATGGGTATTGGTTATGGCACAGGAGAAAACAGAGCAACAGAAGCCGCGAAAGCCGCTATCTCAAGCCCTCTTCTCGAAATGTCAATCGAAGGAGCAAAAGGAATTTTGTTCAATATCACAGGTGGCAACGACTTATCTATGTTTGAAGTTGATGAAGCCGCTCGCATCATCACAGAAGCTGCTGATCCGGATGCAAACATTATCTTTGGTGCGGTTATCAATGATTCATACACCGGTGAAATGAAAGTCACAGTCATCGCAACCGGTTTTGAAAATGTTGAAAAAGATAGAGGCGCATTATCAAAAATTGATCGTGCACATTCCCCTATCATGAACAGCCAACCATCATCTTCGTCAATGTCATCACCTTCTTTGCGATCTATTAATTCAAATATGCAGCAAACAAAGGCATCTGAAAGCGAACTTGATATTCCGGCATTCATTAGACGCAAGTTAAATTAAGGAGACGGAGGCAATCACAAAATTTAAGGCGGTTCCAGGTTGGGGCCGCCTTTTTTAAATCTCATTTTTTGGTATAATGACGCCATGAACAAAGACTGGAACCGATTCGTAGCTTCGCACTCTTTCGGCACAATCCACCAAACAACATTTTGGGGCGATTTTCAGGCAAAATCACGCAATCGGGATAAGTATTTTTTAATTGAAGTCAAAGGTGAGTCTAAGTCTGGGTCGGAGGCAATTCCAAAATTTGGCGGTCTTTTCATTCGTCAGCGCCTTCCTTTTGGTCTTTCTTGGCTTTATTGCCCACGCGGTCCACTTTGTAATTACGAAAATCCAGAACTCGCGAAAAAACAACTCCAAGAAATTCTTGAAAAACTAAAACCAATCGCTCGTAAAGAAAAAGCTGTTTTTGTCCGCATGGATCCGCCGATTGAAAAATCTGCGCAATCCAATTCCGCCACCGTTTTTCCGCCGCATTTCAAACGCGCTCACGCCGAATATCAGCCCGAACACACGCTCATAATCGACTTGCTGCAATCTGAAGATCAAATCCTCTCTCAAATGAAACCGAAGGGTCGCTACAACATAAAAGTCGCGCAAAAACACGACGTAAAAATCCGCAAATCCGCAAATCCATCCAGGAATTCCTCCGCATTCAAAAAAGACCTCGATGCTTTTTACGCCCTTTTAACTCAAACTTGCAAACGCGACGGCTTTCAAATCCACTCAAAATCATATTACGAAAATATGCTCGAAGCCCTTATGCCGCAAAATCTCGCAGATTTATATTTCGCCGAATATGAAGGAAAAGTCATCGCCGGCATAATCGTCACCAATTTCAAAGACACTACCACTTATTATTTCGGCGCTTCAGATCACAATTTTCGCCACCTCATGGCTCCATATCTTCTTCAATGGGAAGCGCTTACGCAAGCCAAAAAAGACGGATTCAAATTTTATGACTTCCTCGGAATTGCACCTCTCGACCAATCTGGAGCTCCAATAAAATCTCACCATTATTCCAAAATTACCGATTTCAAATTAAAATTCGGCGGCACTCATATTTCGCACCAACCCGCACAAGAATTTTCTTTTAAAAAGCTTATATTCTCAGCAATTAAATTCGCGAAAAAGTTTAGATAAAATCGCATCTCGCCTCAAGCGTTTATTTCTAAGACTTCTTATAACTTTCCATTACAGCTTGAATCAGAGTTCTTTTTAAATCAGGCGTTAATTCAATTTTAATTTTCGTAGCTTTATCGCCGGAATAATTCATATCATCAGGCGTCACTATTGATCTTTGTATTTTCGCAATTACACTTCCATCAACCTTCAGATTAGTCTCAAAAACCTTTCCTTCTTGAGGGGTCACGCCACATGCAGCCATTGCCGCATCAAATGCAGCATTATAAGATCTAAGTCGGATTGAATCCATTGGGTTCGAATTGCCCCTGAGTTCTCCCGATTTTAGCTCAAAATTTACCGTATCAGGCATCATTTTAACGGCTTCATCCACGTTCACAGAAGCTAATTTTTCAGAAATTACCTTTGCTCTTTCTTCGGATTTTTTATTATGTTCATTTTCCGCTCTTCTATCCTCAGCTTTCATCGCAAATTCCGTCAAAGCGTCCGTTTTCATAGGACTTAATTTCTTATTCGTGCATTCAAACGCCTTGTTTTCAGAGCTATATTTAAAATTAATATCTCCATATTTAAAATCATGGACTGTGATTTCACCCGGCTTTGCAGGGTCATATTTGACAACATCCGGATAAGCCGCAGACATACTTCCTCCAAAACCTCTCAAAAGTGCATTTGTTTTATTCGCTTTGGCCGCATTCATTTTTCCATCAAATGCTGTTTTAATATCATCCAGTTTTTTAATCACTTCACCCTTATATTTTAAAAGCCCCTTTTTTGTTGCAGGATCAAGTTTATTAAAAGAATCCTCAACCTTCGCAATGGCTTCTGTATGAGCTCTTTCCACATCACCCTTTTTTACATCCGGAGTTCCGGTTTTTGCCGCAAACTCTTTCACAGCTTCATTCATCGGAGCCGCCTCTCTTGGCGTTGGTGCATCAGGCCCTTTAAAAACTAAACGATTTGGCGTGAATAAATTTGTTTTCATATTTTATTATTTTTTTCTAGCTTTTGGCCCTATTTTCTGGCTATTAAAGAGATATTGTTTTGCAAATGCTCTAGGGTTTTTTATCGTTATATCATAGCGTATTTTATTTTCGCTTGGATTTTTGAATTCACCGTTAGTCTCTAGCGATAAATCGTTAATATCTGCATCCGGAGTAGAAAGTCCAATATTTTTTGCCATTTCATTTGCAAATTTTTGTCGTGCACCTTTCTGGGCCTCATCCATCGTAGTATTCATATTGCCTGCATCTTTCACGTCAGGGCCTTGAATAGTTAAAGGAATTTTCTTTTCCATTTCGTTAACGAGCTTTACTTCTCCTTTTGTTAATTTTTCTTCCATAAAGCCAGCGGTTTCATCACTTAATTCGTTGTCTCCGGCAGCATCTTTTGGAGCATCAGCGGCAGGCTTTTTTACATCTGCCGTCTTCTCTCCATCCGCTTGCTTAATTTTTTCATCCAAAATCGCATTAAATTTTCCCTCTTGCTCCTTAGTCATTACAGCCATGGCATATTTTCTTCCATCAGCGCTTTCACCTTCTTTAACCTGCAATTCGTTATTTTTCATAAATTCTCTAATCGCGGAATCGACAACGTTTTTATCCACTCCTCGCTCTTTTATCAATTTACTTGATAAATTTTCAAGCAAGTTATCAGTAGCTTTATTCGCGGCATTAATATGATTTTTTATATTTTCGCCTTCGCTATTTCCTTCTTCAATATCCGCTTTTAATTTTGCTTCATACATCGCATTTTTAACAAATTCTTTTATTTTAAGATCAACATATTTATCAGTTTGATCATAATATGCTATTGTTTTCGCCATGTCTTCCGGCTTAAGATAATTTTTTTCAACAGCTTCCGTTTGTGAAGCGATTCCTTTCATTTCGCCTTCTATTTTTGCTTTTACAGCGGCTTCCAAAGCGCTCGTGCGTCCTTTTTGTTCCTCAAAATATTTTTCAAAATTCCCCGGCTTCATTTGATCTTCAAATCTTGCCGAAACGTCTTTTAACGCAGATAAAAGCCCTTCTTTACCTTCTCTTTTTTTCTCGCCATTCTCAATTTTCACGCCACCTTTCATAATATTTATATGTGCTGAAACAACAGATTCCACACTTTTTTTATCCGAAAGATTAATATCATATTTCACGCCATGTAAAGTGACTTCTTTTATTTGGCTCAAATGATCCTTTGCTTTTTCTTCGGAATATTCTTCTTCCGCGACTTTGACTCCTGTGGCTTTTTCAATCGCTTTTTTCATATTTTCTTGCACGCGTTCCACGAGATCGTTTGAAGCATTATTCCCTTTTTCAGCAGCTTCAACAGCATCATCAACAAACAAATGTTCCGCATCAGAATCTTCATTTTTGACCTCTCCTTGAATTTTTCTTTCAAGCCAATCTTGAGCGGTTTCCGTAGCCGCTTTTTGAAGAATCTCTTCATTTGTAGGCTCTTTTTCAGCGACCTTTTCCGGTTCACGAAGTTTGGATCCAGCATCACGATTATCAATTTCTCTAGCAGGTCTTTTCTCCCCTTCCTTAACCTTAAATTTATCTCCGCTAACAATTGGCACATGTTTGCCGGCTCCATCTACAAAATCTTTTTTACCAGCATCCCATGTCGCATCAATTTGTTTGCCACCCTGTTTCTTCGTTACAGTAAGAACTTTGCCATCTTGCATTGCTTCCGGACACACAATTGCGCAAACGTCCTGAAGCCTAAGTGAAGCTTGATTTTTACCATCAGCGCCTTTGAATTCAATCTCGCCACTGCTTTCATCATATTTATAAAAATCATTATCAGCTTCATCAAATCCATCTTTTTTTGCCGCTTCTGCCAAATCTTTGCGAATTTGATCTTTATTAATTTCAACTTTTTCCGTCGCTTTAGCCGTGCCAGCTTCAACGCCTTTTCCCGCATTAGGATCAACCGAAATGCTCGGTGTTCCATTGTTAAATAATTCATCTTCGAGTCCTTGAGCCGTACCAGGAATTTTAACAGCCGTATATTTTCCAGCCGTATCTTTTGTATATTTATATTCTTCTCCATCAGCATTTTTTGAATACATAACCCCATTTATTTTTTTGTATGCAGTTCCAATGCCATCAGGGCTATCCGGAATTATTCCGGTATTAAATTTTCCACTATCCAAAGCCTCTTCAATGCCAGCTAATCTTTTATTTTCAGCATTTTCTGCCTTATTTTTTGGGGCGTTTTTAATAAATTCATCCATAACAGAACGCAGATTATCCACTCTTTGACTAATCATGGCTATGGTCATTGTTTCTGAAATGCCATGCGCTTTAGCATCAGCGTCCGTTGTTACAACCTCTTTATCCATGAAAGCTTTTGCATCATCATATATAAACTTTATGACGTTTTCCGGAGCATTTTTATTTTCATTTAGATTCTTTTCAAGATTACTAATTGCTTCGTCCATAGCCTTATAATGTTTATCCATAACCGCCGGTCCATTTGCCAATTTTTCCGCACTTATCGTGCCATTGTCGCGTTCAGACTCGCCGTCGTCTTCAACAACCATTTGTTCAAGTTCGGTTTTCGCCGCCGTTTTCGCCTCCTCCTTTTTTCCTTCCTTCTCCTTATCAAGACCATCCAATAGCGCAACATAGCTATTTTTAACGGCATCAAGAACTTTCATTTGTTCTTCAACAAACGCCATATTATCGGCAGAAGTTTGGTCAAGGTATCCTTTTGCGGAAAGATCTTTGACTTTATCATCAAGCTTAGCCTTTGCTTCATTATATTTCTTATCAATATCGTCTCTGGTGAGAGCCTTGCCCTCTTTGCTCATGTCTCCATCAAGTTTTTCAACAATGTCTCTCGCCTCTTTTTTATCATCTTGCGAATCCTGTCTATTAGGCGTTTCCGGGCTTGACCCTTCCGCTCCCATATAAATGAGTCTTGCAGGTTTGCACCAATCTTGATTTAAGAAATTTACCAGCATTTTGACTTTTTATTTTTGTTTTTGAGTTCGGAGTTTTATCGCCAGCTTAAGCCAAATATCCAATTATTGATCAGCTTTTAAAATTAATGCGGGATATTTTTCCGTAGCCATTTCCCTCAATACATTTCGAGCATTTTTAGGCTCGATTTTAGGAGCGGGAACATCTGAGAGCGCTAAAGTTTCAGCGATTTTTTCATCAATAGAATCCTCCATTTTGGTAACATCACGCATAAAGTTTTGAAGATCAGGATTGTCATACTTTATGTCCCCCGTGAGGTATCCAAATTGAATAGTAAGCTGTTTGCTGAAATCAGATTCGGTTTTGGCCCAATCAATCTTTTTAGCCAACGTCTCAACTGCTTGCTTTGCATCAATGGCGGCGTATTTTTCGAGATCTGCTGCCGGTGTAGAAGCATCAATTTTAAAATCATTATATCTATTAAATTCTTTGTCAATAAATTGTGCATATGGGTCGTGTTCGCCATTGTGTTTTTCTTTTAACTTCAAGAGTCCTTCAATGGCTACGCCTTTTACTTGTGAAGCTCTTAATTCAAGGGCTAAACGTGCTTCTCTGGCTTCCCTTGCCTGTCTTTCAACGGGGGTTTCGGCGGCTTTTTTAGAACCGTCATTCTCATTATCAAGGAGTGCATCTACTGCCTCATCGCCTAAATCCGCACTGGTTTTTGCGTCCGCATCAGGTGCTCCACCGACTTTTCCCATCCTTTCCTCTATTTCCGTGTCCGCATTGTCTCCACCGGCTTCACCTACAGTCGCAAGTCTTACCTTATCTCCCTTTTTCAAATTAAGCTTGTCGTTTGCCCCTTTGTCGTCACGATCAGATCCAAAGATTCTAATTTCTAGCTTGCCGTCATCGGCTTTTTCTACAACATAGGCTTGCCCTTTTGTAATGCCTATAAGCGAAGCAATGCTATTTGCCTCATAAGATCCATCGGAAGGGATGTCTGTTACTAAAGGTTTTGCCGCCACCTTTTCAGCTTCTTTTCCATTCAGCTTAACGGAATCTCCTTCCATGAAATTAATTCTGTCATGCAAGTCATGCCCATCTGGATCATAAACATTTGTAAAAATTAAGCCACTTTTCCTTGTTACGGTATAAGAATCGCCTTTTTCAATTTTTGGAAAAACTTCTTCAATGTCTTTTGTTCCAATATTTATTGCATTAAACTTTATTTCTGTTGCATCCGCTTTTTTTGACCCATCTTCTTTTTTTAGGTCTTCATCAAAAGCATTTTTCAAATCAGTTAGCCACGCTTGAACATCAGGAGTTGGTTCAGTAGGAACCGATTTAAGATTAGTCCAAATTTCTCTCATGTATGTATCGCGTGCATCAAAACGGCCGTTAACGAAGCTGGTGAATTTAGCTTTCTCATTGTCGTCTTTATAATTATCTCCAGCAAATTTTTCCATGACCGCACTCACGTCTTCTTTGAATTTTCTTTCACTCTCAATGTAATCCTGTCCTCCTTTGAGGTAGAACCATTCAAGGCCATCCACGAGTTGTTTGGAATATTCTTTAGGATCAAGTTTGGAAACCACATTCGTATGCTCGGGGAACGCAGTCCCATCTCCAATTCTGCTAATAGTTGATGTGAAATTTCTGATGGATCCCTCCACCGCACCATCAAATTTTTTCAATTTATCAGCAGGCGCATTTTCATATTTTTTGTGATATTCCTCTTGTAAACTTTTAAGCTCTTGAACTATTGTTTTGGCAACTTCAAGAGCTTTCTTTTCGATTTCTTCTTTTATATTGCCGGTTAATTCTTTGAATTTATTCATAACATCAGATTCCCAATCTTTTCCTGTATATGGCCATTTTTCACCACTGGCAGGTTGCTTGCCTTCTTGAATTTGACCCATTTCAAATGCCATTTTTGTAATTTCTTCATTAAGAGCTTTAACGGTTTTATCACTATCGTCAACTTTATTATCACGCTTATAAGCAGATGTACTATCAATCATCAACGCGCGTGCCTGCTTGACGGTTTTATAATTTTTTTCTTTTTCTGGTTCTTCCTTAGTTTCTTCGCGCTTCTTCTCAATCTTTGAGAATTCATATCCGCTCTTAATAATGACGTGTTTGCCATTTTCATCGACAAAGTCATTTCCAACAAGATGCGCATTAACAGATTTTCCATTAGGGCCAGGACTTGTAACCTTCATGCCATCTGTAAAATTATCTGTCCAAAACTGTTTTGGCAAATCAACAAGTCTGATATTTTGTTCAGCTGCAGCATTTTTAAATGTGATTTTCCATGTAGGAGGAACATGATCTTTTAGATCATTTTTATCATCGCTGGTTAAAACGCCTTTTCTTTTATAATCCGCAGGCTTGTAGTTCTCAAGAGAATAATATTTATTATCAAACATATCTTCATCCTTAAGCCCTGAAACAGTCTTGCGAATATTCTCCGGGCCTTTTTTGCCTTTCTCGTCCGGTTTTCCGGAATCGTCAATAATAACCTGTCTTCCGGGATTGGCATCCAAAGTTTCATAGTTGCCATCCGCATCAAGTGGATGCATGTGTTCGCCTTGTATGTCTTGTGAGCGTAAAATTCCATCTTCTTTCCAATACGTCATGCCGCTAGGTGTGACAATTTTTTTGCCATCCATGCCGCTCATACCAAGAGCCTTATCGGCTTTTTCTAAATTCCAATCACCATCGCCTGCAGCAACTTTTTCCGCGATAAGTTCTTCAGTATCATTGTATTTCTCAGCGGTGTATACGCCATTTTTCTCAGCATATCCTGTCCACGTGCCGCCTTTTCCACCAACAAGATAACCTTCAGCACCCCATAAATACAAAGTTCCATCAGTATCTTGAATTCCAAAATAATCAGGAAGCTTGCCAAGGTTTTTATCAATAGAAGCAAGATTTGCATTTTTTGCGGCTTCCACCTCTTTAGTTTTTCTCAAAGATTCATTGACGGCGCTTTCGCCGGCTTCAACGGTCTGATATTTTCCATCAGCATCAAAAGGATGCATATATTCTTCATCCTTATTTTTAGATGAACGCAAAATTCCATCACCGGTTTTCCAATAAGTGACGCCATCGCGTACAATCGTATGGTCTTTGCTGGCATCAACAGCCTTATCGATTTCAGCCAATTCCATTTGTCTGATTGCTTCTTCGTCAATACCGCCCTTTCTATTTTCAAGGTTATATTTTTCAATAACAGCCATAACTTCTTCAAATTGATCCGGCGTAACGGACTTTTGTAACTCCGCCATAACGTTTTCAAATTCGCTTGGGACAACGGATTTTCCGCCTTCATCAAGACTTGAAACGTGTTCGGTTGTGCCTGTTGCTTCATTAAGCATTTCATCTAATTCCGCGGCTGTCCCGGCTCTCTCAGACGTACCGGTTTTTAACTCTTTTTCAGCAACATACTTTTTAACTGCATTCAAAACTTCCTGGAACAAATCAGGCTCAACGGACTTTTGTAAATCAGCCATAACCTCTTCAAATTGATCCGGAACTTGAGATTTCCAATCATTGTGATCCGGCGCTGGTTGTAACGAATCAAAAGAGTCAGCTTTATTGATCTTGTATTTTCCATACGCATCTTTTGAATACATGAATTCATTGCCTGTCGACAAATTCGTTGAATACATGACTCCTTCTTTTTTATAGAAAAGAAGGTCTCCATCATCAGCAAAGGTATCGCCCGAATTTCCATCAGCATCAAGATGTTGATCCAATTGATCTTCAATTTCAGCGAGCCTTGCATCTTTTGTCTCCTTGCTTTCAAGTTTCGATTTTGTTTCTTGATCCAAAGGAAGTTCGCCCGGTCCTTGCAAGTCTTCCATGACTCTTTCAAATTGGTCTTTTGCAACACAAACAGACATATTATCAACTATTGTATTTCTCAAATTAGTCAAAGATTCACGTGCCGCATTTGCAGTCTTTGACAACTTGCCTTTTAATTCAGTTAATTTCATATCGAGTTGCACAATAGCTTCAGCGGCAAATTTCTTTAATTCCGCATAATCTCTTCGTGCAATAACAAGCGAATCGTGTTTTGTTTCAGGGTGTTCAACGGCTGCTTGCAAATCCTTCATAACAGCTTCAAATTGATCCGGAATACGTGTGACAGGTTCAAATTTCTCTTTTACATCCGCAATCAGTTTCTTAAGACCTTTTGCTTCTGCGGAATTCTCAAGTGCTGAGATTGTGCTATTAAATTTTCCTTTTAATCCTTCAACCGCTTTCGAAGATGTTTCCTTCAATTTCGCAAAACTTTTTTGAGCTTCAGCGAGAGTATCGGAAGTGTATTCTGTTTTTCCGTCTGTTCCGGCAAGCATAGCGTCAAGCTCTTCTGATGTCCCGGTATCAACTTTTGTGCCAACTTCAGTTGCACCAACATCAACACTTCCACCTTTTCCATCACCAAACATTGACTCCATTTCTGCATCTACTTTGGCTGCGCCGGCTGTGCCAGCCGCATCAACTCCGGCTTCTTTAAGCCCAACTTGAGCTTTTTCTGCCGCCGCTTTTCTCTTTTTTTCTCTTCCTTCTTCGTTCGATTTTCTTAACGCCAAATAATTTGTCTTTACACCTTCAAGGGCTTTCATTTGATCGCCGATGAATGTCTTAAATTCAGCATAATTGACCATATTTACCGCATCTTCGCTGCCCAAAAGCTGATCAGCCTTCAAATCAAGCTTGGCTTTCGCCTCTTTATATTTTGAGTCAATTTCCTGTTCAGTCGTTTCAACGCCTTTGTCAAAAGCTTCTTTTTGGAACTTGTCGACGATTTCCTGCATATCACCTTTTTCAGGTGTGAATGCGCCTTCCCCGGCCATATAAGCCAGTCTAGCCGGCTTAAACAGATTGAGATTTAGCTGATTCAAGAGTGTTTTTTTCATTTTTATTTTTGTTATTTATTTTATATATTAATTTTTTATTTATTCTTTTTCTGCAAATTTTTCATAATCCTCTTCCATTTTTTTCGGATTATTTCTGTAATATTCCACTGCGTTTTTCATAAAGCCTTGCACATAAAGTTCCGGAGTTGTGCCGATTTTTACAATAGAGTCCGAATTAAATTTTGCTATTTCTTCATTGATAGCATGCTTTAGAACTCCAACCATTTTTTCACTATTTTCTACGGGTACGTCATGCTCTCTTACGTATAAGTACAGCGGATGCTCTGCTTCCTCTCCTCCATTGTCCTTGCCTTCTTTTTTTAGCAATTCAACAGTTTGTTCCATCTGCTTTTTTATCTCTTCACGCTTTGCTTCAAGATACAAAAGATGTTTTTTTACAGCGACTTCCACGCTGTTTTCATTCGTCAAATCAATTTGATATTCTTGACCGTCCAATATCATTGATTTTACAGCGCGCAAGCTATCCCTAACATCTTTGTTCGTAGCTTCAATGCCTCTTTTTGCAATTTTATCAGCCGTAAATGTGACAAGTTCATTTGATACATTGCTGTTTGCTTCAACCGCATCAAGTGTCGTTCCAATATACAAATCCCTTGAATCGCTTGTATCATTTGGGTCCACATCTTTATGCGTTTTCATTTCAAGCCATTCTTGAAGTGATCCTTTTGCGACTTTTTGCATAACTTCCGTGATGGTTTCCGGTGCTTTTTCCGGTTCACGAGTTCCGGCTTCAGGAGCGCGAGTCCCTTCAACCGGGTTTGACCTATCTTCATGTTTTTCTTCAGCCGTCCTCTCTTTTATAGTATCTCCGCTATAAATCTTCACGCGTTCACTGAGATTTTTCTCATTATAGAAATTTTTTCCACCTTCATTCCAAGTTGCAACAACCGTTACACCTCCATGTGTAACTTCGCATCCATTAGTCTTTGCATTTGGGCAAATCAAATCGCATATATCACACAACCTAATTGCCATTTCATACGCACCATCTCCTTTAAATGTAATTGTGCCATCCTTTTTATCGTATTTATAAAACTTATTATCAGTTTCATCGAAATCATTTTTTTCCGATTCTTTTTGTAATTCCTCGCGAATTTCATCCCTGCTTTGTTCTTTTGATCCTTCAACGCCGCTTCCTCCTCCCGTTCCACTGGATGCGCCGCCTTCAACACTGCCGCTTACGCCAGTTGTTCCCGGCTCAGCAGGAGCATTAGTCGCGCTAGGCGATTCAAATTTATTTGTTTCAAAATTATAAACCACGCAAGTTTTGCCACCATCAGTTGTGCGTTGAATTTGTTCGCCAACTTTTCGATATCCATAGGTTGTATTGGCATCAGAAACAGGGAACTGGTCCGCAGGATAAAGAGTTCTGTCGAAAGTTGTTGGGACTGACCATGCATCGGTAATTCCGGCAAGCATATTTCTCTTTTCTGTTTCTTCTAATTCAATTTCCGCCGCAGATCGCGTATCCGGTTCATTTGGTTCGCCCGGAGCACCACCAGCTCTTCCGGTAGATCTAGACCCTTCCCCAAGCCCCGCAATCTTTATAGGAGGCAATTCTTCGTTGCCCATTAATGCTTCAGGGTCTTTAAGCTCAACCATGTTTATCGGATCAAATTTATTTGTATCTTTATTAAAGACATAATAACCATCATCGTCTTTACATATATTTCCATCTTTATCTATTTTAAATTTACCTTTTTCGTCTGCATCCGGAATTTCTTGCCATCTTCCCGGATCTTCTCTCAAATAGAATTCATATAATTTCGCTTTTGCCGCCCCGATTTTTTTATCCATAGTAGTGGACTTGCTTTCACCGGCTGCTTCTTTCCATTTTTTAGGTATGTCAATAAGATCTATAATGAAAGATTCCTGTCTATATATAGCATCAGCTTGATCCTCTTCAACTCCACCTTCTATTATAGAGTTAAGTTCTTTTAATTGTTTTGTGGCAGAATCAAGTCGGCCTTTCACGTATTGCTCATAACGTTTTAAAGCATCGGGATCGTCTCCAAAGGTTTCTTTAGCGTTATTCACAAGCGTTGCAATGTAAAACTTATTATTCATCGAAATAGGCGCTTCAGTTTTTAAATAATCAGCATTCAAGTCTACGCCTGTTGATTTTGCAATTCCTTCAAGGTGGATACTTTGGTTTCCAACCCAGCTTTCTTTTTCACCTTCAAGGTAAGCTTTTCTAAGAGCTGTTGTAATTTCAGCTTCATTTTTACCTAATTTAATCATGGCTAGAACATAGCCCGCAGTTGCAGATCGTGCATCATTTTTATAGTTTGTAACAGCTTCATCAGCATCATCTTCATCTGCGCTAAAATCTCCTTCCCATTCCATATCGTTGGATAGGGTCGAAGCGCCACCGGCTATAGCTCCCGGGATTGTTCCAAATGCAGGGACGACACTACCAATGATAGCTCCTTTTCCAGTTTGTTTCCAGAAATCTCCAGTGATCAAATCCTTTTTTTCTAAATATGTATTAACATTTTTAATATCCTCGTCTATATCCTTGGGCGCTACAATTTTTTTCCCTTCTTGTTTTGCAGTAGCTTTTTGAACCTTTGCCTTAGATTCGTTAAGTGCTCTAATCTGATTTTTTAAAGAAGCTTCATATTTTGATTCCATTGTGTTTTCCGATGGACTAGCAACATATTCACCATTCTTTGCAGCAGCATAACCGGTATAAGCCACTGTCGATCTTGGAGCATTAGGGCTTGACGTAGGCGCAGAAGCAGTGCTCTCTCGTGGCGCATTTGCTTGTGTAGCGGTGAACGCTAAAGCTCCGACAGGACCCGTCAACGCTCCCACTATAGCTGTTTCAAGCATTTGTTTCTTTTGTGCATCGCTAGCATTAGCTACTAAAGCTCCGGCAGGACCGGCCAATACTGTTGTTGCGGCAATTTCGATAATTTGTTTCTTTTGTGCATCGCTAGCATTAGCTACTAAAGCTCCGGCAGGACCGGCCAATGCTGTACCTATAGCTGTTTCAAGTATTTGTTTCTTTTGTGCATCGCTAGCATTAGCTACTAAAGCTCCGGCAGGACCGGCCAATACTGTACCTATAGCTGTTTTGAGTACTTGTTTTTGTGCATCGCTAGCATTAGCTAATAAAAATACAGCAGGACTTATTAATGCACCGGCGACAGTTGTAAGTGCTCGTTTACCTCGCGCTTCTTTGTCAGCTTCAAGAGCCGTAAGTGTAGCAGCATATCTATCTTTAACTTCTCCAAGTTTTTTGACCTGACCTTGAACAAAATCCTTAGAATCGTCACCAAGTTTTTGAGCAACTTCATCTATGCGTTTTTTAGCTTCATCGTATTTTTTATCAATTTCTTCTTTCGTTGAAGGAATATTGATATCGTGGCTCATTCCCAATTCAAAATTTTCCACAATTTTTTTGATTTCATCCTGTTGAACTTTTGCTGCTCCAGCAATAGCTTCAGGCGCCATATAGACATTTCTCACCGCCTTAAACAGCCTTGTTTCCATTTGATTGAAAAGAATTTTTGCACTCATATTTTTTTGTTTTATTTTTTATTTTTATATATAAATTTTTTATTCTTCGTGCTTAATTTTTTCATCCGTTTCGCGCATCAATTTCGCTTCTATTTGCCTAATTTCTACATATCTTTCAGTAAATCTTCCGCCTTCTGATCATCTTTTTTAGTCGCAATTTCTTCCACTTTTTTATTCAAATTTCTAACAATGCTATTCGATGCCTGTTTTAATTCGCTCAAATAATCCTGATATGCTTTTGCACTCTTTTCCACATACTCTTGTTCGGCTTCCGCAAATTTTCTTTGTTCTTCCGCAAGTGTATTAAATACCTTCACTTGTTTGGCTTCTCCTTGCGCTAAAACCGACGTCATAAGTTTGTCTTTGAGTATGCCCGGAAGCATTTTCAATGCCTCAGATTCATTAATCAAAGTGATTAAATTCTCTTTAGAAAACTGCATGTTTTGACCGGCTTGAGCCATAAGTTTTTATGTTTATTTTTCGAATATATCCAATTATTATAGCATGAAAAATAATTCTACGCAAGTAAAACGGGGACGGAGGTATCACGACGAAGCTATACATTCCTAACCTCCGTCCCCCGCCCTACCTCAACCCGGCATTCGCATCAAAAACCGCTCGATCAACCATCAAGATCCCGTCCAGATGATCAACTTCGTGCTGAATTATTCGCGCATTCAATCTTTCGAGCATTAGGATCTGTTCTTTGCCTTTTGTATCTAAAAATTTTACAGTTATTTTTTTTGCACGTTCAACATTGACCCAAAGACCGGGAAGGCTTAAACAACCTTCTTCTCCGATTTCTTTTTCTTTATCCATTTCAGTAATTTTTGGATTTATCATGAATACTAACGTCTCACTTTTAGTAGATGGATTTAGCCGTATCAGACACATTCTTACGTTTTCACCGACTTGCGGAGCGGCAAGCCCAAGGTCTTTTGCGTCAAGCGTATCCTTCATATCTTTAATCAATTTTGCAATTTTTGTAACATGTTTTATTTCCACGGATTTTGTCCGCAAAATTTTATTGTCTGTGCCTGTTAATATTTTTAGTTTAGCCATTTTAGCTTTGGGAGGGGGACGGAGGTAGCGGTAGTATTTTTAGCGCCTCCAACCTCCGTCCCTATGTTATTTTTTCTTTAATTCCGCCTCTATAAATCCTTCAATTTTGCCGTCAAATACCGCCTCCGGGCTGTTTTCTTCGTACTCAGTCCTGTGATCTTTTACCATTTTATAAGGATGCAAAACGTATGATCGGATTTGATTCCCCCAACTCATTTCTGTTTTTCCGCCTTTCAAATCGTATAAATGCTCAGCCTGTTCTCGCTCTTTCATATCAACCAATTTTGCATGCAACATTTTCATTGCGCGTTCTTTGTTTTGCAACTGGCTTCTTTCACTTTCGCATTTTACAACCAACCCTGTTGGAACGTGCTTTATGCGAACCGCGGTTGAAACTTTGTTTACATTTTGGCCGCCTTTCCCACCGCTTCTGAAAGCCTCAAACTCGATGTCATCTTTTCTGATTTCACTCGAATCCGGCTCCGGCACTTCAGGTAAAACTTCAATCAAAACAAATGAGGTTTCACGTGTGTTTTTTGCATTGAAAGGGCTATGTCTAACAAGTCTATGAACGCCATTTTCGCCCTTCAAATAGCCATAAGCAAATTCTCCGGATATGCTGATTGTTGCGCTTTTTAAACCGACCTCTTCGCCTAATGACTCATCCATCATTTCGGTTTTCCAACCATTATTTTCCGCATATCGCATATACATTCGAAGCAAAATTGATGCAAAATCCTGCGCATCTTTACCTCCTGTTCCTGCGTGCACTGCCAAAATCACGTTACTCTTGTCATATTTACCATTTAAAAAAGTCTTTATTTCAAGCGCGTACCATTTTTTCTCAAGAACTTCCACCATCTCCTTGAATTCGTCAGCACTTTTTGGATCGTTTTCAATATCAACATCTGTAAACATTTTTTCCAGCGTATGACAATCGTCAATCGCGCCTCCCCAATCTTCAATCTCGCGCCTTATGCCACTCGCTTCTTCGGAAATCTGTCTTGCACGATCGCCATCATTCCAGAAGCCTTCTTCTTGCATAAGAGTCTCGAGCTCGATTAAACGGTGCTTCAGGCTCATCATATCAATCGCGGCGCCTGCTTTGCGAATTTGCCTCGTTAATTCATCTAATTTTAGTTTTATTTCATGCATGTTCTGATTTTAACACGGGGACGGAGGTATTTCGAGGGAATTATACCCTCCTAACCTCCGTCCCCGTGTCATGAAAAGTTTAAAGAAATTTAATCTCAATGTGCTACATTCCTCGCAAATAACCAGAAAAACATGCCAAGAAAACCAAGATTAGTTCCGGCAAATTACGTTTATCACATTATTTCGCGAGGCAATAACAAGCAGGACGTATTCATGGATGACCAAGACCATTTTCGATATCTTTATCTTTTGAAAAAATATAAAGATCAATATAAATTTCTTATCTATCATTACGTTTTGATGAATAATCATGTGCATATTATGGGTATGCCACTGCAAGAAGGTTTACTATCAAAGCTTATGCGTCGCGTAAATTGTTCTTACGCACTTTATTTTAGGAAGAAGTATGGCGGAATCGGGCATTTTTGGCAGGATAGGTTTAAAAGTCTAATAATTCTGACAGAAAAATACCATTTAAAATGTGCAAGTTATATAGAATTAAATCCTGTAAAATCCGGACTTGTAAAAAATCCACACCATTATAAATGGAGCAGCTACAATGTATATGCGTATGGGGTAAATAGCGGTATCGTTGACATTGACCCTTTATACAAAATTTTCGGCGAAAATCTCGACGATAGAAGGATAGGATACGTGGATTTTATTAATTATATGATGCAAAATCCACAGGAAAATATACAGGATAACACTATTCAAAAGTTGCAAGAAAAAATCTTCTCCAAATTGCGTTTACTTGTACCTCCGTCCCTCTATTGCTAAACTATCCACGTCTAACCTCCGTCCCCATGTCCACAGCACGCAAAATTCTTTGGAACGTCGTTTCTCAAGTCCTCGGCAAACTCGGGATCGCTTTATTAAGCCTTGTTTCAATCAAAATTCTCACCGTTTATCTTGGCACAAAGGGCTATGGCGATTATACGATGATATACGAATTTTTGGCTTTCTTTGGCGTAATTGCAGATCTCGGTCTTTTCACGATTGCTGTTCGTGAAATGTCGCGTGATGAAACCCAAACTCCAATAATAATCGGCAATGTTTTATCCATGCGCACTTTCCTTTCAATCATCGCAATGCTCATGGCAATCATCAGTGTTTGGCTCATCCCTGCCTATCAGGGCAGTTTAGTCCCAATGGGCGTCACGATCGCCGCAATAACCGTTTGGCTATCACTTATTAATGGCTCTCTAACGAGCATTCTTCAGGTTCACCTAAAAATGCAATACGCCTCTTGGACAATGTTTGTCGGCAAAATCGTTTCAGTTTTATACATGCTTTTTGTTATATTCATCGCATACAAAAATCCATCAGGTACAAGCTTTATTCATCTTATCTTCGCAGGCAATATCGGCAACCTCGTAATGGTAGTTTACACATGGTATTACGCTTCCAAGCTCGCAAAAATTCGCCACAGATTTGATTGGTATGTTTGGAAAAACGTGTTGATTGCGTCAGTTCCGTATGGCATCGCACTCGTCCTTAACACCGTTTACTTTCGCATCAATTCCATATTCATTTCTTTTATTCGCGGTAACGAGGAAGTTGGCCTTTATGGCGTCGCTATGCGCATTTTGGAAGCAATTTCAATCGTGCCTTTATATTTTATGAATGCGGTTTTGCCGGTTTTAACACGTGCGATTAAAGAAGGTTCTGATAAATATCAAAAAATTATTCAGTATTCTTTTGAATTTTTAACAATGGCAAGTTGGCCACTTGTTGCAGGTGGTTATGTTTTATCTTATCCGCTCATTTTCATCATCAGCAAGCCGGAATTCATGAGTCGCGTTAGTGACGGTTTTTACGGTTCCGATTCCGCACTTCGCATTCTTCTATTTGCTTCCCTCTTCTCTTTTATAAATATTTTATTTCAATTTATTATCATCGCCGTCGGCAAACAAACAAAATTATTTTGGGTTAGTCTTATCGCCGTTATCGCAAACGTAATTATAAATTTATATTCCGTTCCGCGTTTCGGATTCCGTGGAGCCGCATTAACAAGCGTAATTTGCGAGTTTGTTATGACATGCGGACTCTTTTATCTTTCACACAAATATCTTTCTTATCACTTCAAATATTGGGCGACAATCAAGGCCGCACTTTCTGCGATTGTGATGGGAATTATTATAAAACTTTTATTCGCACCACTTTATTCCGTTATACAAAACTGGAGTGTATTCGTATTAATTGTCCTTGGCGGAGCCATTTATGTCGGCCTACTTTTAGTAACAAAAACGCTTACAAAAGATATGCTTCAAATGCTTCGCAAGACCGACAAACAGCCGGGAATGGTCGAATAACAATGCATCATGATGAAAATAATTATTCGCTGCCAATTAGCTCTACTCGGTATATTAACAGCTTCAGCAGCTCTCCTTGTTGTTCCGCAAATATCTTATGATCCCTTCGAATATCCGAAAGCATTATTCTTTATTATAATAACGGTTTTATTAAGCGTTTTGACGCTTATACATTGGATTTATAGCGGTATGCATTTTTCAATTAAGCACATACCTTTGGAAATAAAATTGTTGGGTTTTATTGTGATCGCCGAACTTCTGGCGTTTATTTTTTCAGTTGATAGAGCGACTTCTTTGGCGGGCGCATCTTATCGTTTTCAAGGATTAATAATTCAACTTGTTACGATTATTTATTTTCTAAACGCCGTTTATATTTTTCCAAAACTCGAAAATTCGGATCGTACAGATTTTTTTAAATGGTTGATCGGACTTTCTGTTGTGGCTGCGTGTTTAGCGTTTATTCCATGCTTTATCGATATTCGAATTTTCTCACTTTCGAATTTCGATAACAGGCTTTACGGGACACTTGGAAACCCAAATTATCTTGCAATATTATTAATAGCAATTATTCCCTTTTTTGGTTTATTTTCAGAATTCAAATCCAAAATTTCACGCGTTTTAATTGCCATCGGTTTGTTGATTACACTTATAACGCTTTTTCTAACCGGTTCAAGAAGTGCTTGGGTTGCATCGATTTTTGCCTTATTGATCGCATCTATCTTGGTTATCGTCAAAAAGAAAAAATATAAAATGCTTGCGATTGTGCTTATTATAATTTTTATTTCAGTTGGAGTTTTCACATTTCAGAAATATCAAAATACACAAATTTTTCACAGACTTTCAATGACAGAAGACAATGTCGGCTCTGTCACAACGCGTCTTTATCTGCAAAAAGCGGGTCTTGAGCTTTTCACAAAACATCCGATTTTTGGCATAGGTCAGGAAACGATTGCCGGTCAAATTGAGCCTTATCTTCCGGAATATTTAAAATCAAACGATATTTTTTATATTGATCGCACTCATAATGAATTCCTTGATATTCTAGTTACACAAGGCCTCGCGGGGCTTATTGCATACATGACATTTTGGATTGTTTTGCTTTGGAATGCGATAAAAAATTATTTAAATATGCACGACTCAAATGCAATTTACGAAAAAATTCTTCTTTTCGCGATTACAGCAATCATCGCAATTCACACAAATTACGCCATGAACTTCGCAACCATATCAGGAAATATACTTTTATATTTATTTGCAGGCTATGTTGTAACAAACAAGGTGTATAATAAGAACAATAATTTAAACAAAACAAAATGAAAAAAATCCTCATTTTAGCAACAATTTCCGTTCTACTTTTCACGGGAATTAGCGTAGGTTATGCCAGTTCTCCGGTTTCTTCGACTGCTTTAGTGCAACTACCGGCACCATTAATTGCTCCATTTAAAGATGTAAAAACCACAGATTATTTTGCTCCATACGTAGATGAATTAAAAGCAGAAGGGGTTATTGGCGGATATTCAAACGGTACATTCAAGCCCAGCGGTACTTTAAACAGAGCTGAATTTGCAACAGCATTGGGAAGATCAAATGCGATAATAAATGGAAAAATACAAAATCTCATGACTGTTATCTGTGGTGGTTTTAAGACAACGGACTTCTCAAACGAAGACGCCAAAAATAAATTTACTGCTTTGTGTGCGACAGGATTATAAAGCAAGCTATCTAAAGCTCCTCACGATTTCCTTGAACTTCTTTCCCCTTTCTTTGTAGTTTTTAAACATATCAAAGCTCGCCGCAGCAGGACTCATTGCAACGACCCATCCGGTTTTAGCTCTAATATAAGCCTCAAAAACAGCATCATCAAAATTATCTCGCCTGATTAATAAAAGAATTCGTGCAGATTTTTCGAAACTTTTTCCGCTTTTTTTCTCGCCATATTTTTTTTCCGCTTTCAAAATCGCCTCTTCAATTCGATCCGCCATTTGTCCGATTAGAATTACAATTTTCAGATTTTTTTGCGCAACAATTTCTTTTCCAAGTTCCGTGAAATCAGAAAATTTTTCACTACCACCTGCAATCAAAATCATATTATTTTCCGGGAAAGATTTAATCGCCGCAATTGTTGAAGGTGGGTTTGTTGAGAACGAATCATTATAATATTTCACACCACTTATTTCCTCAACAAATTCAAGGCGGTGTTCCAGTCCATGCCACGTCTCCAAGGTCTTTATCATGCGGTTTTTTGGCACTTTCAAAATTTCACAAACCGCAACTGCGGGCGCAACATTTTCCAGATTATGTGGTCCGGGAAGTGCAATTTTTATATCTCCAAATTTCTTTTTTACATCTTTTGCGCTAATAAAAATCTTCTTCGCTTTTGTTAATTTTGCATACTTTTTATTATACGGATAATCTTTATTAAAAATCGCATAATCACCCGTTTTTTGATATTTAACAATTGCTTCTTTTGCTTTTAAATATTCCGCAACATTTTTATGATAATCCATGTGATCGGACGTTGTATTTAAGATAACAGCAATGTGCGGACTCATTTCCAAGTCTTGCATTTGAAAGCTCGATAATTCCAAAATCACAATTGAGTTTTTGTTTAGCTTATCAAGGAATTCAATTGCTGGTACGCCAATATTTCCACCAAGAAAAATGCTATTTTTTTTGCCGCCATTGTCCGCATTTTCCAAAATTTTCGTAATTAACGTTGCAGTCGTCCCCTTTCCTTTTGTCCCTGTCACACCAATGATTTTGCACGGACATTTTTCAAAAAATAATTTTGTAGCACTGGAAATTTCAACTCCCACTTTTTTAGCTTTTTGAATTTCCAGATCAAGATATTTTACTCCAGGGCTTCTAAAAACCACATCAAAATCACTCAAATTTTTCAAATAATTTTTTCCAAGGCGCAGTTTAACTTTCGGCACCTTCCCGCCCTTGCCTTCCGCATCTTCCAGGCTTTCTTTCTGATCGCAAATCGTAATATCTTTAAATCCGTGCGCATTTAAATATTCATAGAGCGCAACTCCCTCTGTTCCATATCCGAGAATCGCTATTTTATCAGTTTTTTGCATATCTCAATTCTAACACGGGGACGGAGGTATATCGATACATTTTAGGTCGTCCAACCTCCGTCCCCGCTTGCGCCCCGCTATTATTTCGTGATATAATATAAGTGTTATGGACAACATTGATAGATGGATGGACAAGAACAATATAAGAGTTAACAAGATAAAAATGAGTAAAATCGAAGGGGTGCACAGCGCACCAAAAGTGTCAGTGACGCAAAAAGCGCCATTGGCACAAAAACAGCATAACGCAAACAAAATGCGTAATTTGCCAAAAAGAAATTTTAATAATAAAACGGCGTATAAACGTCCCGTGCGAATAATGCAACAGGCTAAGTTTGTTCAAAAAGACAAGCCAGCCGAAAGAGCAGTGCAAAGCGCACATCAACAAGGTGCGAGTTCGCAAGGTGCAAACCAGCAAACTGCGACTTTTCAAAAAGCGCCGTCTTCAAACTTCAAAAAAGGAGTTTTAAAAGTAATTCCACTCGGTGGTTTGAACGAAGTCGGCAAAAACATGATGGTCTTTGAATACGAACAAGACATTGTAATCGTGGATATGGGCTTTCAATTCCCGGAAACAGACATGCCGGGCATCGATTATATTATTCCCGACGTTTCTTATCTCGACGATAAAAAACACAGAATTCGCGGAATTTTAATCACACATGGTCACATGGACCACATTGGTGGCATCGCGTATTTAATTGAACGATTAAATTTTCCACCGGTTTTCGCAACAAAATTAACAGCAGGTTTCATAAATAAACAACTTGAAGAATTTGGCTTGGAAAAGCGCGTAAAGCTTCATACGTTTAATCCGGACAGCGCACTTTTAAGGCTCGGCAGATTTGAAGCAAGTTTTTTTCGAGTCAATCACAGTATTCCGGATGCAACAGCAATAGTTTTAAAAACTCCAATTGGTTCAATCGTTCACACGGGTGATTTTAAATTTGATGAATCCCCTGCTCGTGATCAAAAACCCGCGGATCTTCAAAGAATCGCGCAAATTGGTGCAAAAGGAATTCTTGCATTATTTTCCGAAAGCACAAACGCTCTCGAACCCGGTCATACAATGACAGAAACTTCGATCGGCATGAAAATTGCAGAACTTATCGAAAGCGCAAAGGGTCGCGTAATAATCGCATCTTTTTCATCGCTTATTGGTCGCATTCAGCAAATTTTAGACATCGCAGCCAGGAATAATAAAAAAGTTTTCTTAAGCGGCAGAAGTATGGTTGATAGCATCGAAATTGCTTCAAAACTTGGATACATTCATTATCCGAAAGATTTAATAAAAGACATTCGCACAGTCAGCAGTGTCGCAGACAAAGACGTGCTTATTCTAACAACAGGAAGTCAGGGCGAAGATCATTCTTCCCTAAAACGAATCTCGGAAAAAGAGCATCAGCAAGTCAAAATCAGGCCGTTGGATACGGTTATAATTTCTGCAAATCCGATTATCGGAAACGAGCGTGCGGTTGTCAGCGTCATCAACAATTTATCAAAGATGGGCGCAAAAGTTATTCACAATCGCAGTATGGACGTTCACGTTTCCGGACATGGTTGTCAGGAAGATTTAAAAATGATGATCGACCTTATTCGACCAAAATATCTCATCCCAATTCATGGTGAATATTTTATGAGACAGGCACATAAAATGCTTGGCCTTGAAATGGGCATGAAAGATGAGAATATAGTCCTTATCGAAAATGGCGACGTTCTCGAATTAACGCATGGTCGTGCACATTTCACAAATCAAAAATTAAGCCTCCAACACATTTTGATTGATGGATTTGGAGTCGGTGATATTGGCACGCAAATCTTAAACGAAAGAAAGCAAATGTCAGAAAATGGCATCGTTATGGTGCTTTTACCGGTTAATCCAAAAACGGGGAAATTGACCGGAGATCCGGATATTATTTCTCGCGGATTCGTTTTCTTAAAAAATTCCGAAAAAGTTGTCGATGAATTGGCAAAAACCGCCGCAAGTGCGTATCGCGAAATCACCAAGAAGCGCAGCGACTTGAAGCGTGGCGAAATCAAACATTACATTTGCACCCAACTTGAAAAAGTTGCTATAAAACAGCTCGATAGAAAACCATTGATTCTCCCAATAATCATATGAAAAGATTAGATTTGCAGGATCAGGATCCACTGGAGGTGGAATTGGATAGAGGCCAAAATATTCTTTTAGACCCAACTCACGATGGTCTGCGTTGCTATTCCTATAAGACTAAATCTAATACGGAAGCATTGATAAAGCTGCAAGATTTAATGGCTAGAAAGCAGCCAAGTAGTCAAGGTCACGATACAGCATATTTTAATTTGGCTGGAGTCGAAGCATCAGTGAACATAACCAATGGCGGAATAATGGTTATACAATTTTACTTTAGAGAAAGAACCGATGAAGTTGTAACGAAAATCACCGAGTTTTGCACTCTTTTGCAAGAAGTTGGTATAATCTGATCATGAAAACCTGCCTTAATTGTGCACAACCTTTCGAAGTCGATTCCAAGGACGCCGAATTTTATAATAAAATCCAAGTTCCAGCTCCTTCTATTTGTCCGACTTGCCGTTATCAACGCCGCCTCGCCGTCCGCAATGAATCCAGTCTGTATGCCAGAAAATGCGATTTATGCGGTAAAGATGTTATTGCAATTTATTCTTCAGATAAACCTTTCAAGCAATTTTGTAATGAATGTTTTTTCGGCGATAAATGGGACGCAAAAGACTATGGTCGCGACTTTGATTTCACAAAACCATTTTTTGAGCAATTCGCAGATCTTCAAAATTCCGTTCCACGTCTTAATACCGGAAGTCTAAATAATGTGAATTCCGAATACACAAATTTTTCTAGCGATTGCAAAAATTGCTACATGACAATTGCCTCGGAAAAGGCTGAGGATTGCTATTATTGCAAGCTCGCGCAGACCAATAAAAATTGCTGTGACTCGGATTATTTATGGGACTCCGAGCTTTGTTATGACTGCGTAAATATTCATAATTGCTATCACTGCACTGGACTCGTTCAATCCCAAAACTGCTCAGATTGTCTTTTTAGTTATGATTTAAAATCCTGCCAAAATTGCATTTTTTGCTACAATTTACGCAATCAAGAATATTCAATTTTTAATAAAAGCTATTCCAAAGAAGATTTTGAAAAAGCCAAAAAAGAGCTTAAATTAAACACAAAAGAGGGCTATAAAAAAGCATTTCACAATCTTCGCAAAATATTTTTAACCGATTCAATTCATAAAGCTGCAGACATTATCAGTTGTGAAAATGTTTCCGGCGACAACCTTTCTCACTGCAAAAACAGCAAGCTTTGTTTTGATATGCAAGATACGGAAGAATGCGCGTACTGCGCGGAGGGCGACGCCAAATTCTGCTTCGATTGCAACAACATTTATTACAAACCCGAACTATCTTATGAAATCATGTCCGCTCTTCAGATGTATAACTGCAAAACCTCTTATTACAGCCATTATTCAAATAATATTTCTTATTGTAGTGCTTGTTATTATTCATCGGATTTATTTGGTTGCATCAGTTTAAAGCGTGAAAAATTTTGCATTTTAAACAAGCAATATTCGGAAGAAGAATATCGTGCAATTATTCCGAAAATCATCGATCACATGAAGCGCACAAAAGAATACGGCGAATTTTTTCCAATCAAATTTTCACCGTTTGAATATAACGAAACTATTGCTATGGAATGGTGCCCAATTACGCGTGAACAAGCTCTTGAAAAAGGCTACAGATGGCGTGAAAAAGACGTTAAAGAATATGCAAAACCAATTTCAAAAGACATTCTTGCCTGCGAATTTTGCGGCAAAAATTACAGGCTTGTAAATCAAGAAATTCAGTTTTATAAAACAATGCAGTTACCAACCCCTTCTCTTTGCTCGGGCTGTCGTCATAGCCAGAGATTTTTCTTTAAAAATCCTCGCAAAATCTGGGCCCAAAAATGCTCAAATTGCAGTGCGCAAATAGAGTCAACTTATCCGCCGGAAAGGCATCAAAAAGTCTTCTGCGAAACCTGCTATTTAAAAACGGTCATCTAGGGGGTCGGAGGCAATTTTATTTTTTAAGCTCAAGTAAAAAAGCCTGAGCTCAAATTTATCGAGTGCCTCCGTCCCCATACATTAAAAAAGGGCGAAATTTCTTCCGCCCTCCTTGTAAAATTTAACTATTTAGCTCTACCAGTTCTGATAATACGGATATGAGACAGTATTGTTGTTCCATCCATTATAGCCGACATAACCGCTTGTGCCATAAAAAGGCTGATAGTTGTGATTGCTTAAGCGGGAGTCGTATATGGAATTCACATATGGCCCGACTGTTGGCCAAGAATGAGCTTGAACATATTGGTCGTATTCATTCATTGCGGAATGAAAATATGCTGAATTGTAATTGTAATTAGGTTCGTATTCAGGGTATTGAACAGGTGCAACAACTACAGGCTGATAAACCGGCTGGTAGACAGGTTGATATACAGGCGTTGTTACAACCGGCTGATAAACTGGGTAGCTAGGCTGATAATAAACAGCATCAGAGTTGTAATAATTATTGTTATAGTCATAGTCCGAATTATCTGAGACTCCATTTCCAACCACGACTTTTCCTGTCACAGATGGATGAATTGAGCAGTGATAATAATAAGTTCCCGAATGCGCAAACATTTCTGAATAAACTCTTCCTGGGAATAAACTACCGGAATTGAATGTGTCAGAAACGATTGAATGTGTTGCATCATCATTATTTGCCCAAACAACAGTATCGCCACGTTTAATATAAACCGTTGAAGGGACCAAGCCGTAGTGCGTTATATTTACGGTTGGATGATTCAACTGAATAGGCGCGACCACAGGTTCGTACGTTGGTTGATAATCAGGTGCATACACAGGCTCATCATACGCGACATAATCCGTATAAACGTTATATCCCGGATAATCCGTATTGTAGTTCACATAGTTGTTATCGTAATAATAAGCGTTTGCTTGGCCGATTTGTGCCGCTCCGGCAGTGAGCGTGATCGCAGCCAAAAGAGCAATGACGGCGACCATTGAAGCAATTTTTTTGAACATAGTGTTTGGGGTTAAATGTATAAAATATACTTAAGGATAAATCATAGCCCTGTGTTTCGATTTAGTGCAAATTTAATCCCTTGATTTATATGATTTTTATGACGTTTTAAGCAAGAATCCGGGGACGGAGGTATGGGCGCTCGAATTTGCTATCTCAACCCCCGTCCCCGTGCTATAATTGCACCAGTTTAAAAACTTATTAATGCTTTGTCAAAATCCCAATTGCGTCGGTGAAAAGGAATTTGAGCTTACAGAACAAGAAACAAGACTTCTTGGCGAGTTCGACGTCGATCCGATAAGTATGGTTTTTTGCAGGCAATGTCGTGAAATGCGAAGAATTGCTTTCCGTAATGAAAGAGCTCTTTTTAAACGTAAATGTGCTCAAACCGACAAAGAAATTTGGTCTATTTATAGTGAAGCCGCGCCATTTAAAATTTTCGATAAAGATGTTTGGTGGGGTGATTCCTGGGATGGCATCACGTTCGGAAAAAACTTCGATTTTGAAAAAACTTTTTTTCAACAATTTTATGAACTTATGCTTGAAGTGCCGCGTCCATCTTTAATTCAAGCTAAAAACCAGAACTCAATGTTTACAAACGACTCGAATAACAACAATGATTGTTATATGGTTTTCACCGCAGATGACAACGTAAACTGCCATTATGGAAGCTTTATTTTATGTAAAGACTCAATGGATTCCGAAGAGCTCACAAGATGCGAATTATGCTACGACTGTTTATTCTGTGCAGGCTGTCATTCCGCTGTAGCATGCGAAAATTGCATGAATTGCTCAAACGTTTATTTCTCTTCAAATCTTGTAAATTGCCACAACTGCATATTCTCATTCGGCCTAAGAGATCAAAAAAATTGTATTTTTAATACAGAAGTCAGTCCCGACGTTTTCATGACATTCATGCTTCAAAGACAACTTTTCCGCAGACGCTCTTATAAAAAAGCAAAAGAAATGTTCCATATGTTTTTGGAAACAACTCCGCAACGTTATATGTATCTTTTAAAAGCCGAAAATTCAACCGGTGATCGTTTAACAAACAGCAAAGATTGCGAAAACTGTTATTCCGGCGACGACATAGTTGGTTGTTCAAATATGAATAGTTCCACGTTCAATCTTCGCGATTGTATGGACTGTTGGGCAATTGCTTATGGCACGCAAAAAAGTTTTGAAAATCAAACGTGTTTGCGTGGTGGAATGAATTTTGTAGGCAACTTTTCAAATGATTGCTCAAGCTGTTTTTATATAGATAACTGCCAAATGTGCCAGGATTGTTTTGGATGTATTGGCTTAAAGAACAAGAAATATTGCATTTTAAATAGGCAGTATTCAGCCGACGAATATAAAATTTTGAAACAAAAAATAATTAAATTTATGAAGCAGACAAAAGAGTGGGGTCAATTTTTCCCGTTCTGGATGTCGCCATTTGCATATAACACAACAGTCGCAGACGTTTGGTATCCATATGAAAAAGAAAAATATGCGGAACTATTAAAAAAATCCGAAGAATTTTGGAAACCGCCGGCAAGTTATAAGAAAACTCATTTATGGCATGTTGATAAGGCAAAAGCGGCACCGGATAAAGAAATTCTTCCACCAGATTCGCTTTATGAAGGTAAAAATGATGAAATTCTTGCAACGACTTTCTATGATGTCGTTACGAAAAAACCTTTCAAAATCACGGGTCGCGAACTTGCTTTGCATCAACAAATGAAAGTTCCGTTTCCGGAAAATGCGTTTGATTTTAGATATCGCGAGCGTTTTCACAGATATAATCCTCGCAAACTTTACGCAAGAAGATGCCAAAAATGCAGCAAGAATTTCCAAACAACATTTCAGCCGGATTCACCGTATATCGTTTTCTGTGAGCAATGTTTTAACGACTCTCTTTTATAATTATGAACAAATATTTATACATAAAAACTCCGCCGCAAGAAAAACACGATCATGCCACGATCGAGAATTTTGGCAGACTGATCGACACTTTGCGCAAAGTCCTTTCCGAAGGAAGTGAAAAAGTTTCTTTTGAATTGATGGGTTATAAAGGAATTGTATATTTATTTGTGACGCTTGATGAAAGCATTCTTGTTAAATTCCAATCGCTTTTTTATTCGATATTTCCAGCCGCAGAAATGATTGAGATGAAAGCTGATCCGTTCAATTTGCAGGGCGATTTTGAAGTCACGGTTTACGATTTAAAAGAAACAAAATCTTTCATTGTACCGATAAAAACTTTCAATGTGTTAAGAATGGATTCCGTGCCGGATAAAGTAAAAGAAACTTCCGCCGCAATTGAATTTTATAAAGATTCTCTTTCAACGATATGCAGTTTTTTGGCTGAGCTCCGCGGAGAAGAGCGTGGCTGGGTTCAAATGATATTGAGCAAACAAACCGAAAGTTTTTTCTTCCTTATTAAAAGAAAAATATTAAAATCTCTTCATTATTTCAGAAGAAAATTCAGATTCAGAGACGCAAGAAAAGAAGGACTTTTTGAAAAAGAAGACGATTGGATTAAGCAAAAAGAAAAATCAGATACAATTCGCGTTAATGTTCAAATCGGAATAGCCTCACGCGAGAAAAAATCAAAAGATTTGGCGCACATGTTTTTCCAATCAATGCAGGCATATTATTCAAGCCAAAGCACAAACAAATTTATTCCAAAAAAGATATTCACGGGAAGAGAAGCGTTAAGACAAACGCTCGAAAGGCCGGCAACTCCATATATGCTCCTTAATGTCGAAGAATTAATTACAATTCTCCATCTTCCAAATCCAAAAGATATTCCTCACTTTTCCGCAGTAATATCCAAAAAAGCGGAACCTCCTGCGGATCTTCCACCGGAACACGCGGCAGATAACTGTCTTTTTGGCATGACGAATTATCACGGCAATTACCGCAAATTCGGCATTCTTCGCAAGGATCGTATTCGTCACTCATATGTTCTTGGTAAATCCGGCGTTGGTAAATCAAAATTATTCGAACTTCTCATTCGTGAAGACATCCAAAACGGGCATGGTGTTGCGGTTATTGACCCACACGGTGATCTTATAGAAAACGTAATGACATACATTCCGGAAAACCGCATAAAAGACGTCGTGTTCTTTAATCCTCTTGATACGGACCGTCCAGTGCCATTCAATCCGCTTGAACATGTTGAGGAAAAAATGAAAATGCAGGTTACAAACGGTTTTGTAAATATTTTCAAAAAAGCATTCGGTTCAAACTGGAACGCGCGTCTTGAACACGTTCTTCGTTATAGCGTTCTTGCGCTTCTGGATACAAAAGATGCCACGGTTTTTTCCATAAAACGCATGGTTTCCGAACGCGAATATCGTCAAAAAGTTATTCGTCATATTAAGGATGAAAGTGTTGCAAATTTCTGGACAAATGAATTCCCTTCATGGACTGAAAAATACAGTTCTGAAGCCATTAATCCCCTTCTCAACAAACTCGGTCAGCTTGCAGGAAATACGATGATAAAAAACGTAATTTCCGTTCCGGAAAACACATTCAACATTCGTGAAATAATGGATAAGCAAAAGATTCTTTTGATAAAACTCCCAAAAGGAATTCTCGGTGAAGAAAACATTCAACTTCTCGGTGCAATGTTTATCACAAAGATTTATCAATCAGCGATGTCGAGGCAAGATATTGCGGAAGATAAGCGTAAAGACTTCTATTTATACGTTGATGAATTCCAAAACTTCACAACAGATTCCTTTGGCGAAATTCTTTCGGAAGCCAGAAAATATCATTTGATTTTAAATATTGCGCATCAGTTTATGGGTCAGTTAAGCGAACAAATGAAGAAAACTATTTTCGGTAATGTTGGCTCAATGATCACATTTCGTATGGGTGGCGAAGACGCTCAGCACTTTGTAAAAGAATATACGCCCGTCTTTATTGAACGCGATTTAATCAACCTCGGCGTTCAGGAATTTTACTGCAAAATCACAATTAAAGGCGAAATTCACAAAGCCTTTTCCGGTCGCACGCTCTTTATTTCCAAGCCCGCCAAAGAATTCTCAAAGCAGATTTTGGAAAACAGCCGTAAAGTTTATGGCATCAATCTCGAAGAAAACGCCCGCAACCTCGCCAAGCAAATGATCATCGACAAAGGTGGCATGATTGAAGAGGAGATTCAGATTGATAAGAAGTTGTATGAATTGCCATTCCCGGACCCGGTCTAAGGGGACGGAGGAAATTAAATTTTTTCTATGCCAACTTGCCCAATCTGCACCGCAGCTTTCCAAATCGACCCTTCTGACCTCGATTTTTATTCAAAAATCCAAGTTCCTTCTCCAACGCTTTGCCCTTCCTGCCGCGCTTTTCGTCGCCTATCTTTTCGCAACGAAAAATCCTTATACAAAAGAACGTGCGATCTCTGCTCGAAAAACTTAATTTCAATTTATCCGCCGGATTCAAAGTATAAAGTTTATTGTCATGCTTGTTGGTTTGGCGATAAATGGGACGGACTTGAATTCGGCCAAAATTTCGACTTTAATAGACCCTTTTTCGAACAATTTTCCGCGCTTGAAAAATCAGTTCCGCACATTTTTCTATTCCAAGATCAAAGTCTCGAAAACTGCGAATATACAAATTACGGACTTTTTAATAAGAACTGTTACATGGCTTTCTCGTGCGGTTATTGCGAAGATATTTATTACGGCGGAACAATGGCAAAAGCAAAATCCTGCACAGATTGTTTCAAGTGTATAGGTACGGAACTGTGCTACGAGTGCGTCGATTGCCTAAATTGCTACAACTTAAATTTTTGCCAAGACTGCATCGATTCATATGATAGCTATTTTTTATTTGACTGCATGAATTGCAAAAATTGTTTCTGCTGCTCAGGAGTCAGAAGCGGGGAATATATGATGTTTAACGAGAAATTGGGCAAAGAAGAATACAAAGAAAAATTGCAAAAAATCTTACGCGAACTTACGCCCGAAAAAATCACTGAATATGCAAAACAGCTTGAAGAAATGTCTTTAAAGCTTCCGCGAAAGCACATGCGCGGTTCAAAAAACGAAAACGTCACCGGCGATTACAATGACAACTGCGGAAATCTCAAAGATTGTTTCGACTGCATCAATAACGAAAAATCAGCATATACGGATTCAAGCCATCAGTCATTCGATCTTTGCGATTGTTCGTACAATATTATGTGTTCTTTGTGTTACGAAGTTAATGGCGGTGCAAATTACAACAACTGCAAATTCATTTATTACGGCCGCAATCTTCAAGACTGCGAATATTGCCAGTATTGTTTTTCCGGAAAACATTTATTCGGATGTGTCGGCCTCAGAAACAAAGAATATTGCATTTTCAATAAGCAGTATGCGGAAAAAGAGTATTTCGAAATGCGTGCAAAAATCATCGAATATGCTACAAAAACCAAAGAATACGGCGAATTTTTCCCAGCCTCATCTTCGCCATTTCCATTCGATGAATCAGTCGCAAGTTATTTCTTTCCAAGGATTTCCGTATAGCTTGCGCACCGTTCTCCCTTCATCGTATCATTAATTCATGCCAACCTGCCTAAAATGCCAGCAACCATTCGAAATCACCCAGGGTGATCTCGATTTTTATTCAAAACTTTCCGTCCCTGCTCCAACTTCCTGCCCCGATTGTCGTTGGATTCGTCGACTTATTGAACGCAACACGCGAACCTTATATAAGCGCAAATGCGACTTTTCAGGCGAAGAAATGATTTCGCAATATCACGAAAATCAACCATTTCCGGTTTATCATTGGAAAGTTTGGTGGTCTGATAAATGGGATGCAACAAAATACGCCCGACCATTCGATTTTAACAAACCATTTTTCTTGCAATTTCACGATCTCAAAAATGTCACGCCGCATCTTTCCGCTTTTGTAATAGGCGAAACCATGACGAACAGTTTATACACAAATTGCGCCGGTTATCTGAAAAATTGCTATATGACTTTTGAGGCCGATTATGACGAAGATTGTTATTATTGCAACCGTCTTTATTATTCGCAAAACTGCATGGACTGCTTGAGCATCTATAAATCCGAGCTTTGTTATGAAGCGATTGATTGCCAAAATTGTTATAATCTCAAATATTCAACCGACTGCGAAACGTGTTCGGAAAGCTATTTTTTAAACAACTGCAAATCGTGCAAAAACTGCATTGGTTGCATAAATTTGCGACATAAGCAGTATCATATTTTTAATAAAGAATATTCAAAGCGCGATTATGAAAAACAGCTTGCCGAATTTGATTTTCAAACACTCGCAAACATCGCAAAATTCCGCAAACAAGCCGAAGAATTCTTCCAAACTCAACCCCACAAAAATCTTCAACAAGAGCATAACGAAAATTCTCTTGGCGATTATTTATACGATTCAAAAAACGCAGAATATTGTTTTGATTGCAAGGATTTGGAAGATTGCAAATATGTCGGAAGAGTGGCTATGCAAGCCAAAAATTGCATGGATTATTCAGGCTGGGGCGACAAAGCCGAGCTTTTATATGAATGCGCCGCGTGCGGAAATAACGCATACAATTTGAAATTTTGCACAACATGTACGACAAACAATTCCAATCTTGAATATTGCGATCACTGCACCGGCTGTAAAGATTGTTTCGGATGCGTTGGCCTAAAACGCAAAAAATTCTGCATTTTAAATCAGGAATATTCGGAAGAAGAGTATAAAGATCTTCGTGCACGCATAATTGTGCACATGCAAAAGTCGGGCCAAAACGGAGAAGCTCCCGAATATGGCCAATTTTTCCCAATCGAAATTTGCCCTTTTGCATACAACGAGTCCTTGGTTATGGAGGTTTTCCCGAAAACGCATGAAGAGGCCTTAAAACAGGGCTTTAAATGGCTTGGAAACGATGCCAGATTTACTCCTCAAACCTTCAGAATGCCGGAAAGAATTGCAGACGTTAAAGATTCAGTAATGAGCGAACTTCTCGCCTGCAAATTTTGTGGCAAAAATTTCAAACTCATAGAGCAAGAACTCAAATTTTATCGCGCATTAAATATTCCGGCACCAATTTCCTGCCCTAACTGCCGCCATTTTTCACGCCTCGCAACCCGCAACCCAAAACAACTTTTCGAATCAAAGTGCGATAAATGTAGCAAAAAAATTATGACGAGCTATAAAGAAAAATCGTCGCCGATTTATTGCGAGGAGTGCTATACTAAACACGTTTTTACAACCGAAAAATGATCTGCAAAAACTGCACCACTCAATTTGAAATCACTCCTCAAGATCTCGCTTTTTATTCCAAAATGCAAGTACCTCCTCCGACCTTTTGCTCTTCCTGTCGCCAGATGCGACGTCTCGCTTGGCGTAACGAAAGAAAACTTTATAAGCGAAAATGCAGCGGTACCGGCAAAGAAATAATTTGCATTTATCCCGAAGATACTTCATTTCCCGTCTACGATCACGAATACTTTTTTAGCGATAAATGGAGCGCATTATCATATGGTAGAGACTTTGATTTTAATCGAACTTTTTTTGACCAATTTAGCGATTTACTTAAAGTTGTTCCAAGAATCTTAAACTATTCTTTTGCCAACGAGAATGCGGAATATGGCAATTTGGCGAGCTGGAATAAAAACTGTTATATGTGTTTTGAAGCGGATAATAATCGCGACTGTTTTTGTTCTTATTACACATATCGAAGCGTGGATTTAATCGATTGCAATTACGCTGTGGAATGCGAACTCTGCAACGATTGTGTGGACATTTTTAAATGTTATAATCTTGGACATTCTCAGGATTGCAAAAACTGCAGCGATTCAAAATTTCTTAAAAATTGCACAGGATGCAAGAGCTGTTTTGGCTGTGTGAATCTGATAAATAAGGAATTTCATTTTTTGAACGAAAAATATTCCAAAGAAGAATATTCAGAGAAAATTAAATCGGTAAAAGATTTTTCCATCGAAGATTTCTCGGAATTTGTTAAAAAATTTCCACATAAATTCATCAATGGAGACAATAACGAAAATTGCACCGGCAACTATTTAAATCACTGCCAAAATTCAACTTTTTGCTTTGATTCATCAAATTTAAGAGATTGTAAATTCGTCTTTAACTGCGAGAAAATCAAGGACGGATACGACATCGACACATACGGTGGAATTGAAGGCGCGGAGCTTGTTTATGAATGCCATTCTGTTGGACGAGGATCTTTTAATGTGGCTTTTGGCAACAACGTTTATCAGGGACTCACAAATGCTTTTTATTGTGATAATTGTGCAAATTCAAAAGATATTTTTGGATGTATTTCCATGCAGCATGCAAAATTTTGCATTTTAAATAAACAATATTCGCCATCTGATTACAAAGACCTTCGCGCTCGCATAGTTGCGCACATGCAACGCACAGGCGAATACGGTGAATTCTTCCCCGCAAACATTTCGCCTTTTAATGGGGACGGAGGCAATTTTAATTCCATAAAATCAATTTTTATATGACGATAGAAAGAGAATTGCCTAAACATGGAGAGGCAGTGGCGGTTATGGATGGTGAACGCGAAGTTACAATAGGGAGGGTCGTTGCGAGCAATGGAAGCGAAGTGTCGGTATTTAATGAGGCTATGCAAATGAGAGTTGGATATCCGGTTGATAGATTGATCAAGAGTACCTCGGGAGCTGCTTCATGGGTGGTTGAAGACGAGTTCCCGGATTTACTGAGAGAGCTTTTAAGAGCGACAAGAAGACGAAAGAAGCCGGCTAAAATAATTAAGGTATAATTAGCGCATGCCAACCTGCAAAAACTGCCAAACCGCATTTGAGATAACGAAAGACGATCTCAATTTTTACGCAAAACTTTCTTATGGTCCGGGTTTGGAAGTTCCGCCACCAACTTTTTGCTCAAACTGCCGTCTTCAACGTAGGCTAACCTACCGCAACGAGCCGCATCTTTATAAAAACATTTGCGCACTTTGCAAAAAACCTACAATTTCACTTCATTCGCCGGAATCGGGATATAAAATTTTCTGCCAAGATTGTTGGTGGAGCGACAAGTGGGATCCGCATTTATATGAGCGAGATTTCGATTTTAACAAAACATTTTTTGAGCAATATGCCGAAATGCAAAAACAAATTCCGCGCATTGGTTTGATGAATAAAGCCGCGGAAAATTCCGAATTTTGCAACTACGCAGGATATAACAAAAATTGCTACCTCGCCGTCGGAGGCTCTTGGTACAGCGAAGATTGCTATTACGGCCGACATTATAATCACTGCAGAAATTGCTGCGATTGCGAATCGATTAAAATGTCAGAGCTTTGTTATGAATCAGTTTGGGGATCAAATTTATATAATTGTGTACACTGTTTTGGCTCATATAATAGCGGTTATTGCTATTTTTCCGTAAATTTACGTGGATGTAACAACTGCATTTTTTGCTCAAATCTCCGCAACAAAACTTATTACATTCACAATAAACAGGCCACGAAAGAAGAATATGAAAAACTCATCGCGCAGCTTTTAGATTCCAACAATTTTTCCGCAGCGGTAACCAATTATAAGCGCTTCAAATCTCAAGCGATTTATCCTCCTTCTTATCAAACAAATTGCGAAAATTGCACCGGCGATTATCTTGAAAATTGCAAAAACGTCCAGCACGGTTCAAACATTTTTGACGGTGAAGATTGCAAATATGTTGTCCAAGCCGAAGGCATAAAAGATGTTATGGACTGCTCTTCAATCGGATACGACCACCCCGAACTTTATTATGAAACCATCAATGCCGGCACCGGCGGTTTCAACGGCAAATTCACTTTTAACTCATGGGAATGCACAAATTTAACTTATTGCGACACGGTTATGAATTCGCAAGATTGTTTTGGTTGCGTCAGCATGCACAACAAAAGAAATTGTATTTTGAACAAACAATATTCCGAAGAGGATTATAAAAAGTTACGCGACCGCATAATTCTGCACATGAAAAAGACTCAAGAATATGGCGAATTTTTTCCAATAACACTCTCCCCTTTTGGCTATAACGAGACCTCCGCGCAAGACTATTTTCCATTAATTCGCGAGCAAGCGATTAAAAAAGGTTATAAATGGCACGACGATTCCGTGCTTGAAAAATCGGCCGCCGAAAAATCCGATGCGCAATCGCAAGCGTCCCTCGAAAATCTTTGCGAAGAATGCCGCAAGCCCTTCCGCCTCACAAGTCATGAACTTATTTTTTATAAAAAAATAAACATTCCATCCCCGCGAAAATGCTTTTTCTGCAGGCATCGCGAGCGTTTTTTCACACGCAATCTCCCAAATCTTTTTGATCGCACATGCGCAAATTGCGGCATGAAAATTCAAACCGCATTTTCTCCTGATCGTCCCGAAAAAATCTATTGCGAAAAATGTTATATGCAAGCCGTTCAATGAAGTCGCAATTATTCCAAAATAGGGCCTTTCAATTATAGATATCCTTCCTGTGTCCGACGTCAAGAACCCAAAGTTCAACAATTTTTGAATCGTATTTTTTTAATTCCAAAATCAGTCGATAATCACCAATCCTAAGCCTGTGTGTTGCCGGTTCGAAATCAATAAGTTTTCTAAGTATAGAAAAAATGTCTTGATGTTTTTTGAGCTCAATAAGCTTGCTTAAAATTCTTTCCCGTTCAATTTTTGGCAATTTTTTAAAAACATTTTCCGCGTATTTTGTAAAAACAAATAAAACCATTTCGCTATACGGTTAACACACTTTTTTTGGAATCGGAAGACTTTTGATAACGTTTTTTTAGCACTTCTTTATTTTTTGACATCACGTAATCTTCCATGTACTCATTAAAATGTTCATCGCACCCATCAAAATAAGGGAGCATTACAATTCTCCCTTCCCCGCGATTAGTTACAATATACAAATCTTGGCCTATAGTAGCCGAAATCCCTCCTATGTTTTGTTGTACTTTTGTAGTCGGTATAATCTTTACCATATATAAAAACTTATATAATTACACATATAGAATAGCATATATGAAAATAAAAATCAAGCGTAAAATTTGCATAGAAAAATAGCTAGAGATATAGTTATGCTATGACCTTTCTCCAACAATTCGAAGCATTCCGCCTCAAGCATCCGCGCATCGGTTTGCAATGCGTAAATAACACCAACTCCCCTTTTTGCCAATATACAGAGCGCAGCAAAAATTGTTACATGACTTTTGCGAGCTACGAATCACAATTTTGCTTATACAACACTCGCGTTTTTTATTGCACAGACTGTACAGATTGCGCCCTTTGTTACAAATGCGAACTTTGTTATGAATGCATTGACTGCATAAATTCATACAACTGCAATTATTGTGACCATTGCGAAAACTCAAATGATTTGGATTTTTGTTATTATTCAATCGGCGTAAAAAACTGTTTTGGCTGCATAAACATGCGACAAAGTGAATATTGCATTTTCAATAAAAAATATTCACCTGAAGAATATAAAACAAAAGTTGCTGAACTTCGCAAGCTCACGCCCGCTCAAATTTACGAAAAAATCGTTCCGGCACTCCTCAAATTTCCGCGCATTTTTATGTATGGAAAAAACACGGAAAATAGCTACGGCGATAATCTCCATAATTCCAAAAACGCATATTGGGCATTTGATTCAAAAAATTTGCACGATTGTCTTTATAATTACCATTGCGACGATTCCAAAAATCTCGCAGACTGCAGCCATCTTGGTTGGTCCGAGCTTTGTTATGAAATCATGTCTGGGGGCAATTTAAATAACTGCATTTTCTGCTATGGCTGCTGGCATTCAAATAATTTATCTTACTGCGATTCCGTTTATACAAGCCACGATTGCTTTGGTTGCACAGCCATAAATCACGCCGAATTTTGCATTTTTAACATCAAATATTCTGAAGAAGAGTATAAAAAGCGCGTCGCCGAAATTATTTCGCAAATGAAAACGGATAACGAATGGGGCAAGTGGTACGAGCCAACATACCCGGAAGTGACAACCTACGGTTTATAGGGTAGGGACGGAGGTATGGCGACAAAATTTAGCCCTTCCAACCTCCGTCCCTCTCGTGTTAAAATTGGCCCATAACACCTCCGTCCCCATGTCGACCTGCCAAAATTGTTCAACCGAATTTAAAATCACACCTGAAGACGCCGCTTTTTACGCAAAAGTAAAAATCCCGCATCCGACTTTTTGCCCTTCCTGTCGCGTTCAAAGACGTATGGCGTGGCGCAATGACCGTTCATTTTATTTAAGAAGATGCGACCGATCGCATGAAAAATTCGTCTCCATTTATCCTGAAAAAACCAAATTTCCCGTTTATAAACCATCCGAATGGTACAAGGATGATTGGGACGCACGAAAATTTGGCCAAGATTTTGATTTTAATCGTCCATTTTTTGACCAATTCCAAGATCTAATAGATTCGGTTCCGCGTCTTGGAATTGATATTGTCCACTGCGAAAATTCCGACTATTGCAACTATTGCGGCGACGACAAAGATTGCTACCTCGACCTTGCCGGCGAAGCCAACGAAAACTGCTATTTTTGCCTTTATACAAAACATTCCAGGTTTTGTACGGACTGCACTTTTGTCTATAATTCCGAGCTTTGCCACGAATGCATAAATTGCTACGATTGTTACAACGACAAATTTTCTATGTACTTGGAAAATTGCAACGACTGCGCGTTTTCCTTTGATTTAAAAGGCTGTTCCGACTGTTTATTTTGTAATAATCTTCGTCACAAAAAATATCATATTTTTAACAAATCTTATTCCAAAGAAGAATATATGGCCGAATTTGCAAAAATGAATTTTGGCTCATACGCATCCCTAAAAAACATGATTTCGAAATGGAAAGAAAATATGAAAAAAGCGATTCATCGCGACATGTATATTATGGCTTCCGAGGAATGCGACGGCAACGATATCAAAAATTCAAAAAACTGCCACGACGTTTATAATGTTATTAATTGTTGGGATTCAAAATATCTTTATGACGTGCTTGACGCCAAAGATTGCTATGACCTGAATTACAGCTTATATAAGCCCGAAGTGGCATGTGAACTTATTAGCACTTTGGCAATGAAGTTTTCAGCATTCAACATGGCGAGCCATTATTGTGACAACATTTTTTATTGCGATCAATGCAACAATTCTTCAAATATGTTCGGTTGCATTGCGATAAATCGCGGCAAATTTTGCATTTTAAATAAGCAATATCCCGAAGAAGAATATCGCGCCATTTTGCCAAAAATTATCGCCCATATGACGGCCACAAAAGAATTTGGCGAATTTTTTCCAACACAAATGTCGCTTTGGGGTTATAACGAAACCGTTGCGCATGAATATATGCCACTTACCAAAGAACAAGCTATTGCAAAAAACTACAAATGGAAAGAGCAAGATAGGCGTGAATATAAGCCACAAACCGCAACTATTCCTGACGACATAAAACAAACAACCGACGGAGTTACAAAAGATCTTCTCGCCTGTGAATCTTGCGGAAAGAATTTTCATATAATCAGCCAAGAATTGCAAAGATATCGCGCCCTAAATCTTCCGATTCCGCACGCATGTCCTGACTGTCGCCATAGAAATCGCATTTTTATACGAACTCCGCGCCGACTCAACGCAAGAACTTGCGCATCCTGCTCCGCTCCAATCAAAACGCCATATTCTCCAAATTTTCCAAAGCAAGTTTATTGTGAAAAATGTTATTTATCATCTGTAATTTAACCGCTGTCAAATGTCACTTTTCGGAAAATTATCAACGAAAGAACATCACGGTTTACGTCTTATGATGCGATTTGCAGAAAGTTATAAAAATCATGAAGTGATTTCGCTTAACAATATAAGTGGAAAAGAAGGAATGTCTGTAAAATATCTTGAGCAATTAATGATTCCATTAAAGCGCACAAAATGGCTTCAAAGTACGCGTGGCAAAGCCGGTGGTTATGAATTGATAAAAAATCCAAAAGATATTTCAATAAAAGATGTAATATTTTTATTTAGCGGCAATCGAGCAATTGTTGATTGTCTTCCTCCGAAAAATAAAAAATGCAAATTCAGCCCGAGATGCAAAGCAAAACGTGCTTGGGCAAAAGTTCAAAAAACGCTTATTTCAACCACGGAAAGCATCAAATTGTCAGACTTAATATCCTGAATTTCCTGTCAAGTCTTTCGTGTTGTTTTTACGTTGACTTAATCCCTACCAAAATGATAGGATTAAAAACTATCAAATTGATGCGGCATTTATTAATTAACTTTAAGCCACGGGTCGAGCATCAAATTAACATATTAAGCAAAATAAAAAATTGTTAAAACATTTAAACAATTTAACTAAAAAAACTATGAAAAATACAATTTATAAGAATTCACTAGCAAAAAAAATATCAGCAGTAGTATTATCGGGTCTTATGATGCTGCCATTTGCAGCTCCTGCTGTGGCAGGTGCGGTGGTGATGGATATCACTTTACCAATAGCATCGATAACTTCGCCCGTTGATGGAGCAATGGTCTCCGGGACAACACTACCGGTTAATGCAACGGCAACGGATAATGTTGGAGTGACAAAGGTAGAGCTCTATATAGATGGTGTTCTAGATCTAACTGACACATCCTCACCTTATGCTTTTACTCTTAACACAACTTCATTGACGGATGGTGCGCATAATCTTCAGGCAAAAGCTTATGATGCGGCAAATAACGTTGGGAATTCGTCAGTAGTGAATCTAACGGTAAATAACACAAGTCCTGATGTAACTGCTCCAGTAGTGGTAATTACATCACCATTAAACGCAGCAACCGTTTCAGGAGCAATTTCTGTAGTTTCAACAATTACGGACGCTTCAGCGATAGCTAAATCAGAGCTATATGTGGACGGGGTATTGTCATCAACATTGACGACATCGCCTTTTACAACATTTTCATTGAATACAGCTGCGTTAACGAACGACTCTCACACGCTTTTAGTTAAAGCATATGATGTTGCTGCAAACGTAGGTAGTTCCGCTTCAGTCAGCGTAACTTCAAGTAATACAAGTTCTGATACAATTGCGCCTGTGGCAGCAATAACTACTCCTTTAGAAGGAGCAGCGTTGTCTGGGGCGTCAGCAGCCGTTAATGTAACAGCAACAGATGCTGTAGGTGTAACAAAAGTAGAGCTCTATGTAGATGGAACTCTTAAAGAAACCGATGTGTCTTCGCCTTATTCATTTTTACTTGATACAACGGCCCTTGCAGAAGGAGCCCACACGCTTCAAGCAAAGGCGTATGACGCAGCAAATAACGTTGGAAGTTCAACGGTCGTGAATGTCACGGTAAATAACACAAATCCTGACATAGTCGCTCCTGTCGCACAAATAACGTCACCGGCAACGGGATCAACGGTTTCAGGTACAGCTGTAGTGGTTGATGTAAACGCAACAGATGCTGTAGGTGTAACAAAAGTAGAGCTCTATGTAGATGGGGTTCTAAAGGCTACGGACACAACTTCGCTTTACTCATTCACGCTAGACACAACGACACTTTCAAACGCATCCCATGCACTTATGGCAAAAGCCTATGATGCAGCCGGAAACGTAGGAAGCTCGACTTCTCTAAATGTCACGGTCAATAATGTCGTTGTCACTCCTGGAGGAGATGATGATGAAAACGATGACGAAGACAGTCACGAAGATGAAGATAGTCATGTAGATGAAGATCAACATAACGGCGATGACGAAGACAGTCACGAAGACGAAGATCGTCACGTAGATGAAGATCAAGGAGATCATTACAGCCAAAACGGAGAACATGAAAACCAAGGTAACAACAACGAAGAAGATGAAGATTAAGCCTAGTTTAGTGGTATGTAATGACGGCTAAAGCTGACGACATGAGGGGGCGTCAGTTTTAGCCCCTTGATGTGGTAAAATAAAATAAATAACAATAGAAACTATGTATACACTTTTAAAGCTTCCGTATTCTTATGACGCGCTCGAGCCTTATATCGACGCGCAAACGATGCAAATTCATCACGATAAGCATCATCAAGCATATTTGGATAAATTCAATACAATGCTTGAAAAATACCCACAAATTACATGCGAAAACCCGGATGACGTTCTGCGAAATATCAAAGATTTATCCGTTGATGACGCCGACAGAGCATTTTTAAAAAATAATGGTGGAGGGTTTGTTAACCACAATTTATTTTGGCAAATTATGGGTCCGCAAAAAGCCACAGATGCAAAATTAATAGAAGAATTAACTCAGGAATTCGGCTCAATTGACGCATTCAAGAAGCTTTTCACAGACGTTTCCGTAAAGCATTTTGGTTCAGGCTGGACTTGGCTTGCTCGTGACAAAAACAACAAGCTCAAGGTCTATTCTCTCCCAAATCAAGACTCGCCTCTTTCTCTCGACGAAACGCCAATAATAACACTGGATCTTTGGGAGCATGCTTATTATTTGAAATATCAAAATAGGCGTCCTGAATATATCGATAATTTCTGGAATGTCCTCAAGCTAATTTAAGCTTGCAATAAGTATCATTTGCATATAAATTAATCTCTAATATTTACCAAGATTAATTTATTATGCGTTACCCAAATTTAGATACATTAAAGGATCTCGATGCGCCGATAATTCAAAAAAAATTAAGAAGGCTTGAGGCGGAAGCGAGAATGCGCCGTCACCCGGGACGAGAGCTACGAATTGCAATAGAAAGACATAGAAGAGCTTTATTGGAAGTTACAAGAGGTGATCAAAACTTAGAATTAAGGCAGCTGCATGCCGAAAGAGCCGAAAGACACGGATCGCATGACCATGCTCCCGTAAACCCGGAACATGGAAGAAGGATTGGCGCATGTTTGTTACGTGATGAAGAAACTTTTGTTTTTACAATACATCATCCCGATCCAACGCTTCCTCAAACCGTGAAAGTTACAGGGATTGGCATATGGAAGCACACCGATGTTCATGATGGAGAATTTGATGATCGCGAAGCCGCAATTGAAGCATGCAGAAATTTTTTTAAATTTCACAAAGACGCAGAGGGGCGCCGCATAGATATGACTAAAGTCATTTTCGATAAAACGCGAGAGGTTTAATTCCCGCGTCTTATCTATGTAACTTTTCCCCACATAAATTTATACCGGCTGATTCGTTCCAAATGCGGCCTTTAAATCAGCTTTTGCTTTTGTAATCGCAGCTTGAAATGTTGTTTGAGCTGTTTCTAATGCCGTTCTCTTGACTTCGGTTAAAGCGGAAACATCTACGCCAACCTTTGGAGCAGCGGCTTTGTCTGCTTCAAATTTATCCTTTGCAGTCTTGATAAGAGCTTGAAAATTTGTTCTGACAGTAGCAGAAGTCGTTCCTGCGGCACATTGATCAGCAGCTGTTTTTAAAGCAGTTTCAGTCGCTGTTTGATATGTAGTTCGAGCTGCGTCAATTGCTGTTCTTCTTGCAGCAGTTGCGGTATTAACGGCCGTTCTAAAAGCGGCCACAGCAGAATCAACCGAAGTTCTTTTTGCGGTTAAAGCCGTTTCGACAGCTGTTTTAAAAGCTGTAACAGCCAATTTTTCAGCATCGGTTTTTGCTATTTGTTCATAAAGTTTTTGATATCTGTTAGCAAATCTATTATCAGTCTTTACTTTTCTATCTTCACGCCTTTTGTCTGCGTCCGCGCGTCCATCCATACGTTCTTTATCATTTTTATTCCTTTCTAAAGAAAGTTTTGTTTCTTTTTCAGCATAATTTTTCTCAAATCTTTCATCCTTTTCAACGAGCCTTACGCAAAAGTTAGAGTCTTTATTTCCGCGTTCTAATTCGGATTTTTTTTCTGCATTAATTTTATCCGCTAATGCAAAAGACGGGACCATCATGTTTGCCACAACAAAAATCGCAATTGGTAATGCGATGAGTTTGTGTTTGTTCATACTATATTTGGTTAAATAATATTTTACTTAATAGTGACCAATCGTTTTATGATTCGCGATTGATCATTGTCTAATACGGCGACTTGTATTTTTTCTTACAAATTGGTATTTATATTATTGTAATCAACAATCAATTTATGAAAAAAATATCGCTTATTTTAGCCATTTTATTGTTATCATTAACTTTCGCGGGTTGCTCCAAGCAACAAGCCTCAAAAGTCAGCGCAGAGGTTGAAATTGCAGACCAATCAATCTCGGCCGGCAAAGTGATTATCGATAAGGCTTCTATTCCTGAAAAAGGCTGGGTTGCTGTTCACGAACTTGGTAAGGAAGTATTCAGCGGATATGAGCCAGGTAAAGTCCTTGGTTGGGCCGCCATCGAAGGGGCAAACACGAATGTGGAAGTTGCAATTGGTCCAACTGCAAGTAAAAGAATTATGGTCGTTGTTCATTCGGACAAAGGCCAAATTGGCGTATTCGAATTTCCAGGCGCAGATGCTGAAGTTTACATCGAAAACGACAAAAGAATCATGACGATTTTTAATGTCGCGAAATAAAGATTCGTATAAATTTTAATTTTGGCGGAAGGGGCGAGGTTCGAACTCGCGACCCAGTAAAACTGGGTTCCGGTTTTCAAGACCGGTGCACTCGACCACTATGCGACCCTTCCGTAATTGCAGAGCTTATTTTACCCATCAGTCAAAAAAATCGCAAGGTTTGTTTTGTAGTATATAAAAAAGCCGGCACTTGGTGGACCCGACGGGAATCGAACCCGCATTCAAGAATGTCAAGTCCTTGAACGTAAACCATTACCAGGCCCGGACCATGCCGGCATGCGCACATTCAATCATAAGGACATGAACTCCCTATAAAATAATTATTAAAAATATATAAACGACTTTAAATATGCTGAAAAAGGTGTTATAATAAAATTAATGTCAAGTCCTTGGACTAAGTCATACCAAAAAATCCTCATCAGTCTTGGTGGGGATTTTTATATATTTAAAATCCAAATGTGATAATTCAAAACCACCGCAAATCCAACCCAAAATAAGTATGGTAGCATTATCAGTCCGGCATGTACGCTAACTTTTTGGAATTGAAAAATCGTAAGTATAATAAATACAAGTAAAAGACAAATATCGATAAATGCCAAAAATGGGTCATGCAAGCCAAAAAACAACCCAGACCAAAGTAAGTTAAGAAACAGTTGTATGGCAAAAAGCCACATTCCTACTTTGACATCTTTTTTCTCGATTCCATGTTTCCAAACCCAATAAAGGGCAATTCCCATTAACACAAATAAAGTTACCCAAACAGGAGAAAAGACCCAGCTTGGCGGATTAAATACAGGCTTATGCAACACGGAATACCATCCGCCGACATTAACATTTGGCATTGTAAACATAGATCCAAGTGCGCCAACAAGTTGCGGAATTAATAACGCAATAAAAAGCTTTTTCATTTAAGTGAGGGTTTATTTATATATATTGTACAAGTTTTGCATGAACGTTGCAATGTGGGGGAATTTTTGATAAATTGATATAAACATTAATTTATGAACTTTCGAATAAATTCTCAAATCGGTAGAGTTTTTCCGCAATATAACCTTGGCGTTATTTTGCTTAAAGGTATAAAAAACGAAAAAATCGTTTCCGTAAGTCAACAATTGCTTCTCGGTGCAATTGCGGAAAAGAAAGCTGTTGCAAAAAATGGCATAGAAAATAATCCAAAAATTGCAATCTGGAGAAAATATTTAAGCGACTTCGGGGCCGATATAACAAAGCATATCCCCCTTTTGGAACGCATTTTTAAGTCATTTTCAAAATCAGATGTGATTTTTTATTCAACGCTCGAAAACCTTTTAAATTACGCATCTGCAAAGCACGAAATGCCTGTTTGGGGAATTGATACGGAAGAACTTTGCGGAGATCTTGAGATCCTTTTCGCAAGCGGCACAGAGCCGTTTGTTATAAGAAATTCAGCAAAACTTTTTCACGCGGAACAAGGTGAAGTTGTATATAAAGACCGCGCCGGAGTCATTGCGAGAATGTGGAATACATATGAAAGCGAGCGAACTGCGATTATGCCTTTTTCAAAAAACGTTTGTGTGTTTGTTGAAAATGCGGGCGCTTTGGATATGGAAAAATTAAAAAGCACTACAAAAGAAATTGCCGGAGTTATAACGAAATATTGCGGAGGCTCTGCGGAAGTTCACGTTCTTGGCGACAAGATGTTTGAGATTGATTTGGGAGTTGCAGGCAAAACCGGAATCAATGATGCAGAGTTTACTCAAGACCCAAAACGTATTGCATTAAAGCAGAAATTTGCACATGGACCAATCAAGCCAACTGCAAGACTTTGGACGATCAAGCATGGCCAAAAAACAGAGTTAACTTCAGTTGCAATCGAAAAACCGGTAAAAGAAGTTCAGCAAAAACCTGCAAAACAAGAAAAACCGCAAGTCGTAAAAGAGGCTCCACAAGCCCAAAAAGAGACTCCTGCAAAAAAAACCAAAGAAGTTAAAAAATCAGGAACACGTTTAATAAAAGATAAATTATTTGAAATAGTAAAAACGGCCGCACAAAAATCATTTTCAGAACTTTCTGAAATTCCGAATTTCACAATTGAATTTCCACGAGAAGCACATTTTGGAGATTATTCTTCCAACATTGCATTAATGCTTTCAAAGCCGCTTAGAATAAAGCCAAAAGACGTTTATGACGGGCTTATGCGCCATCTTGAAAGGCCTCATTATGTAAGTGAAATTACATTCACGGAACCGGGTTTTATTAATTTCACATTGAACAAATCATGGATAAAAGACGAATTCGAAAATGTAATAGCCGGCAAATCTCCATACGGAAAAATGGACAATGGCCAGGGTGAAAATATCGTCGTGGATTTTTCCGCTCCAAATATCGCAAAACCGCTTGGCGTTCACCATCTTCTTTCGACGATAATTGGGCAAGCAATCGTAAATATCCACAAATTTCTTGGCTATAACGTCATAGGAATTAACTATATCGGCGATTGGGGAACGCAATTTGGAAAACTCATCGTTGCATACAATTTGTGGGGAGATAAAAAGAAAATCGCAGAAGAGCCGATTAGCGAAATGTTGAAATTATATATAAGATTCCACAACGAAGCCGAAAATGATTCGTCTCTTGAAGATAAGGCGCGCGCCGAATTTAAAAAACTTGAAGAAAAAGATAAAGATAACATGAAAATCTGGGAATGGTTTAAGGAGTCGAGTTTAAAAGACATCCAAAAAACATATGACGCGCTAACCGGAATTCATTTCGATTACATCCTTGGCGAAAGTTATTATAACGATAAAATGGACGTTGTACTTGAAGAAGGCAAATCAAAAGGCGCGTTCATAATCGGTGAAGAGGGCTCATACATCGTAAAATATCCAAATGACGAACTTCCTCCATATCTTGTTCAGAAATCAGATGGAACAACTCTTTATTCAACGCGCGACATTGCGTCTATTAAGCATAGAATTGCAACGTGGCATCCCGTAAAATTACTTTACGTTGTTGATAAAGCACAGTCGCTTCATTTTAAACAATTATTCAGAGCGATTGACCTTTTGGGCTGGGAAAAACCGGAATGCACGCACATAGATTTCGGACGAATGGACTTCAAAGATGAAAAAATGAGCACGCGAAAAGGCAATATAATTCTTTTGGACGAAGTCTTAAAAGAGGCTATTTTAAGGGCAAAAGCAATAATTGAGCAAAAAAATCCCGATCTCAAGGAAAAAGAAAAAGACTCAATTGCAAACATGACCGGAATTGGGTCTGTAAAATACAATATCCTAAGTCAAAATCGAACAACCGACATAGTTTTTGATTGGGATAAAATGCTTTCATTCGACAGCAATAGTGCATCGTATTTACAATATACATACACTCGCGCGGCAAGCATAATCAAGAGATATAAGGATGAATTTGGATCAAAAAAGAAGAAGCCTTCAAAGGCTAAAAGTGATGTTGCAAGCCAAGTTTCGTTATTTGATGCAATTGCGGAATCGGAAAACGTGAGCAAGTCCGCGCCGGCAGAGCTAATGGATGAAAAAGAAATTTTGGTTGCACGGCTTCTTGTAAAATTTCCGGAACACGTTGTTTTTGCGGCAAAAGAATACAAGCCAAACATTATTACGAATTATCTTTACGATCTTGCACAGAACTTCAATGCTTTTTATCACACAACTCCGGTTTTGCAGGCGGATAACGAGAATCAAAGAGATTTGCGCGTCAAATTGACTGAATCTGTAGCTAAAATTCTTTATACCGGGCTTAATATTTTAGGAATAGAATGTCCTGAGAAAATGTAGCACGTCATTTATAAGGCCGTTCCGCAAAGCGATATTGGAAAAGTTATCTTTGTTATTTTTTTAATTTTACGCAAGTTAAAGTTTGTGTAAAGTTATTGACACAAGTATATTTTGAAGTTATCTTGCGGGGGTAAGAGCAGAAAATATAAGCATTGAGAACGTCATGGCAAAAAAAAATGGCGAAACAATTGTGTTTAAAAATCCTTTTTTAAAAAAAAGCGTTTCTTTTGCGTATAATGCGCATAAAGATCAGAAGCGTCACTCGGGCGAAGATTATATAAATCATCCAATTGAGGTTGCGAAAATACTCTCAAAATTCAATCGTGATGATGAAGAAATGATTGCCGCAGGTATGCTTCATGATGTTATAGAAAAGAGCCAAATTAGTCTTGATCAAATAGAAAATGAATTCGGTGAAAGTATAAAAGATATGGTTGACGGCGTCACAAAGCTTGCAAAGATTCACTATCAAGATAATCCGGAAATGAGACAGACGGACGCTTTAAAGAAAATGTTTTTTATTATGTCCAAAGATGTACGTGTTATTCTGGTTAAACTTGCCGATAGGCTTCACAACATGCGTACAATAGAATTCATGCCAAAGGACGAAAAAAAGCGCTCCATAGCCATGGAAACACTTGAAATATATTGTCCAATTGCGAATATATTGGGGCTTAGACAGTGGGCCTGGGAACTCGAAAATTTAAGTTTCCAAGTATTGCGTCCAAAAGATTACGAAGAAATAAAGAATGAATATAAAAATATTTTAAAAAGCCTTTCAGGGCACACTTCACAGCTTAAAAAAGGATTGTCAAAATTTTTTCACAACAAAATTTCGTTAAAAATAACTTCATTTAAAAAACACGAATATCATATTTACCGCGCTATTAAGCAGAAAAAAGACAATTTTGATCCAATAAGAGACAGCAGCGCAATCAAGGTAATAACAAACACTATCGATAACTGTTATAAAATTCTTGGCGCAATTCATAGGATATATCCACCAAAGCCGTATGCGGTTAAAGATTATATCGCCGTGCCAAAAATAAACGGATATAGAGGTCTACACACAACAGTTTTTGATACAAAAGGTAGTTCAATCCATATTCAGATATTAACCGAAGAAATGGATAAATATTCGATGATAATGGATAAGGACAAGGTTTATAGCGGAAATTTAATAAAGAGCATTATTGCAATTCATGAAAGAACAAATAATCCGTTGGACTTTATAAATCAGCTTAAACTGGACGTTTTGAGCGATAAAATTTTTGTTTTTTCAGTGCAAGGCGAAATCGTTGATTTGCCTGAAAAATCCACATGCGTTGATTTTGCTTACGCGGTAAGTGAAGAAGAGGGTCATCAATGCTCAGGGGCTATAATAAACGGCATAAAAACTCATCCGCTCGCGACATTAAAAACCGGAGATATCATAAAAATAATAACGAGTAAAAGCCAAAAAGGGCCTTTGCTTGATTGGATTGAATTTGTAAAAACAGATCGAGCAAGGCACCACATATCAAACTGGTTTGATTCCGACAAGGAGTCCAACATGAAGCGCGGAGAAGGCAAAATGGATTTATTGCTTCAGAAAATAATAAACACCACTTTTAAAAAAGAAAAAAACCGCATTAAGAAAATCATTCAAGACAAGTGTTTATACGAAAATATGGAAGATATGTTAAATAAGGTTGGGAGCGGAAGAGAAAGGCCTTGCGCGGCGCTTTCAAAGCTTTATTCAGATGATGAAATTTCAGACTCCATGGTTAAAAATAATTATCCGCAGTCAAAGAATTACAAAACCGTAAAAATCGTTATAGAAGCCGATGATGTAGTTGGTATTTTAAATAAAATTACGCAAATAATTGCCTCCAAGGGCGTAAATATAGAAGATGTGCGCACAATGTCACGAAAGGCAACAAAAATGATTACAGATGAATTTATTGTTGACGTGGAAAATGGAAATCAGCTCTGCGAGCTGATTTTTGATTTAGAGAGAATTCTTGGCGTTCGCAAAGTCTATAAAGTGTAAATTTATTTCTTTTCAGCGCAGAAATAATAATAATTCTCTTTTGGTATATCTTCAGAGTTAGATTGAATTTTAACGTCAATATCTTTAAAGAGCGCAATCATATCTTCCATTTTAATTATAGATTCAAAAGCTAATGGAATTTCATCTCCAATATGTTCATGTGCATAATCTTTTTTGTAATCCTCAAACCATTCTTCTGCGATCGCTATGAGGCCTTCTTTTCTGATCGTTCTCTCGATTTCACTTGCGACAACAGGTTTGATTGAATCGTGAAGATGATGAAATAAGAATCCGGCCAAAACAATATCGAAAAAATTCGTTTTAAAAGGCATTGATTCAGCTGATTGTATAATCGCTTTTGAAGATTTTAACTTTTTAAATATTCTCGCTTTCAAAGAAACGTCAAGAATCGTTTTAGGATAAAAGAAATCAAGGTTTTGAGTGCTGTTTATAACCCTTTCGGAAACATCAATAAGATAAACTTGTGCTTTATCCATAAGGCCAAATTTATCCAATTCTTGCAAAACAAGCATTGTTGTAAGTGCACCGATTGCAGGGCCAACGTCCAAAATGCGAATTCTGCTCTTTGATTGAAATTCTGAAAGATGCTGTTGAATATATTTATTTAAATATTCCGCTATCTTCAGATTTCCTTTGACAGCAAAAAAATCAACAAGTAATTTTTCTTGTATATACCTTTTATGACTTCCGAATCTTATTATGGAAGATGTTATATAGTCCTCTGATGTTAGTTTTTTATACATGTGTGTAAATTAATTGACATAATAATTTGACCCTAAAAAGCATTAATTTCTATTATTTTCTCATAACAAAGAGCAAAACTCAAATATCAAAATTTATCTCAAGATACAAATTTAGTAGTTTTAGATAGAATTGTCAATAGATTTTACCAAAAAGTTAACAATTTGATAGATATTTAATTGAGGCGTATTTTTGCAAAAAAGCATTGATATTTATTTAAAAGAGTTTTATATTCTACGCGAAGAAAGAATTATATAGATAATTTTGTATATTTTTTTTGACACACAGAGCAATAGCGAAGCGGTTGCTCCATATAAATAAAAACGTCACGAAGTGACACCTAATAAAATCCCATGTTTCAAGATCTCATAAAATTCGGTTTAGCCGACAAAGAGGCCAAGATTTATTTAGCCTTGCTTGAGATGGGTCCTTCAACCGTTACCGAAATTTCAAAAAAAGCCAAGATAACACGCACAAACGGCTATCACGTTTTAAACGGTTTGATAACAAAAGGCCTTGTAAGTACATATGAAGAAAAATCAAAAATGGTTTTTATAGCCGAGAATCCTGAAAGAATCGTAAGTATGTTGGAAGAAAATCTTAAGGAGATAGAAACAAATATTCAGCGCGCGAAAAAGGTTTTGCCTGAATTTAAAGCAATTCATAGGCATCCAACCGGCAAATTAAAGATTAAGTTTTACGAAGGCGTAGAAGGAATTATCAGCGTATATGAAGATACGTTAACCGCAAGGTCAACGATTTTAGGTTATGCGTCAGTTGAAAATCAACATTCGTTTATGCCGGGCTATTTTCCGGAATATTATGATAGACGCACGCGCAGAGGAATCCCCGTTAAGGCTATTTTGGCTTATACGGAAAATTCCTTCAGGATTAAAGATCTGGACAAGGCACACATCAGAACTTCAAAAATAATTCCGGTAAAATATAGAATTTCGCCTGAAATCGATATTTATGACGATAAAGTGACAATAATGTCGCTTAAAGAAAAATTTGGCGCAATTATAGAAAGTCGTGAAGTTGCGGATGCATTTAAGAAGCTATTTATGCTCGCATATGAAAGATCATCGGAATATGACGAAAAGATAGGCAAAAAATACGATCCTGAGCTTGAGAAGCAAATGAATAAAGAAGCAGACAAGATGAAGGATATAACGGAAGAAGATTAGAAGTTTAAAAATCGCCCCTCACTCGATCCGTCTGAGCCAATGCTATTGACTCGGACGGGTTTTTTTGGTAAAATATATAGATACAAATAAAAATAAAAAAACAAAAATGAACACAGTTATATTCAATGCATTGAGTTTGAGCTTATTTAAGCCGGCTAGGCTTGCTTTTAAAATGAGCGGGAATAGCGGAGAGCAGGCGCGCAGCGCTGAGGCGAATGAAGTTCTTGAAGTCGTAGATCGGTTTAAAGAAAATATTGCAAAGTCGCCGGAGGTGACAAGGGATAAAATTGAGCGGGAGTACGTAGAAGCAAAAAATAAGCTTGAGGGAAAACTTAAATCCGTAAGTCGAAATGGTAATTTTGTAAACAGTGCTGAATTAGCAGAGCTTATAGATTCTCAAATGAAGGCGTTAGGGGAAATAAAAAATAGATATGTTAACATCCAAAGACAGGAAGAAGTCACTCTTAATAGAGTGAATAAGGGGGCCTTAAAGAGGCTCGGGTTTGTTTTGACGCTAGCAAGCATGCGCAATGACGAAATGATGCTTGATTACGAACCTGAAGAGAAGGACTTAAGCAGAACAACGCAATTGGAAAATCAAAGATTAACCGCTATGACGGAATTTTTAAAAGGTTCTAAAGACAAGCAGAGCTGGACTAAGAGCAAAGAGGGGCTTGACTCAGATTTGTATAGACTAGATGAAGATGGATTTATATGTTCAAAAGATGAAAAAGGCAGAGAGTGCAGATATATCAAATCAAAAGATAAAGATGGCAAAGTAGACTATGTGAGAATTGTGACAAGGCTATAAAATTAATAAAATAAACAAATAACAAAAACAAATATGAAAAAAATAAAGATTTTCGCGTCTTCATTGCTCGTTGCGGTTATGATCTTAGCGCCATGCGTAGCTATTATAAAAACAGCGAAAGCTGAGGTTGCGGAAGCGCCGGTTGCAGCTACTGTTGTAGGCGATGTAAACGTTCTTAAGGCAACTGCCGGAGATTCTTCAGTTAGCCTTGAATGGGAGGCCGCAAAAGGCAACGTTACAGGCTACAAGGTCTATTACGGCACAGTTTCCGTAAAAAACGACAATGAGGCCAAATACACGCAATCGCTTGATGCGGGCAATACGCTCAAATATGTGGTTGTCAATTTGGAAAACGGAAAAACTTATTATTTCGTGGTCACAGCATACGATTCAAAAGGCGTTGAAAGCGATTTCTATAGCCCGGAAATTTTTTCAGTTCCAATGAGCAGTCTTTCGGCCGCGCTGATTTCTATGCCACAAGATCAAGGCAATAAAGTGGTTGCCACAGAAACAACAGAAGATTCAAAAGTTATTAAAATTGAAAAAGTTGAAGCTGTTGATACGATAACAGTGAAAGTCACGCTTTCGGTTGCGGTTGTTTTGCCTGAAAATGCACAAGATTTATTTACGATTCAAGATAATAAAACGCTCGACCTTTTAAAAGTAAATAAAGCTGAATTAGATATGGAAGACGTAACGAATAAGACGGTTTTGCTCACAACGGACGTTCAAATTCCTGAAACGGAATATTTGTTAACGCTCGGCGGAGATCTTAAAGGCACAAGCGAAGAAGTTGTCGTAAGCGGAAAATCAGATGCGCTTTTGTTCAAGGGAACAGATAAAGAACATGTTGAAAAATTGGTTGCAACAACTGAGGATCCGGCTTTGGATCCAGCCGCAGAGGCAGATAAGCTTCCAGCAGATCCTGCCGTCCCTGAGGTAAAGCCCGCAGACGTTGTTGCGGACAAACCTGCAGCAGAAGTTCTTCCAGCAGCGCCTGAAGTTGGTACAACAGAAGTAAAATCAGTTAAAGCAACTGATGAAAAAACAATCAAAATCGTTTTCACAAAAAAGATCGCATTGTCAGTCGATCCAGTGACGAATTTTGCAATCGTTCAAAAAGAAAATTCTGAAAAAACACTTGAAATAACAGGTGTAAAACTTGAAGAAGACAACACAACAGTTACACTCACAATCAAAGAGTCAGACAACGAAAAAATTCACTCATTTATAGTAAAAGGAATTTTGGATATTGATGGAAAACTGGTTGATGAAGTGAAAAATACAAAAGAATTTACGCCAATTTATAAAGATATAACCCCACCGGAAGATGCAACGAACTTCAACGGTGAAAATATTGAATACAAGGCAAAATTGACGTGGGCGGCAAGCTTAAACACTGCTGGCGATTTCAAAGAATATGTTTTGTATAAGAGCAATGATGGCGGAAAAAATTATTCTGTTTTCAAAAAGCTTGATATCAAAGCTGTCACTTTTGAAGTTGCAAAACTTGCTCCTGGCAAAGAATATAATTTCAAACTCACAGCCAAGGATAAAAAAGGCAATGAAAGTGTTGGTGTTTTAACAAAAGTTCTTATTCCTGAATTACCTGCAACAGGCCCAGCCGGAGTTTATGCCTTAATGATCGCAGCTCTTGGATTCGGAGTTATGAACTATGGCAGAAAATTAGCGAACGACAAAGCTTAATAAGTTTTCAGAAATTATTCATTAACTGTTTAGAAAAATTTAATACACATATGAAAAAATTGCTTGCATGAAATATGCGGCAATTTTTATTTTAATTATGATTTTCGTATCGGCATTTTTATTAAACGAACTGCCGGATAATAGGTTGCACATCTATTTTTTGGACGTTGGTCAAGGTGATTGCATTTTAATAAAAAGCCCTGATAATAAAACGATTTTAATTGATGCCGGACCGGGTTCATCTGCTGTAAAATTGATTGGCAAAACGCTTGGTCACTTGAACAGAAAAATAGATTTGATGATTCTTTCACATCCGCACAAAGATCATTTTGAAGGCATGCTGGAAGTTGTAAAGCGTTATGAAATAGGCAAAATTCTGCTACCGAACGCGGGTTCCTCTGATCCATTATATTCAACGCTTTTAAACGAAATTAAATCACGCAAAATTGAAACCGCATTTGTTCCACAAAATTCAGATATAGATTTTGGTGCAGGAGTTTTTATGGATTTTTTATATTCAGACTCGGCTATTTCAGATAAGAAATCTGCTAATGAATCATCTGTGATTTCGCGCTTATTATACGGAAAAACAAGTATTATTTTTACAGGTGATGCGCCAGTCGAAGAAGAATATTCAGCGTTAAAATCAAATAAAGATTTTTCAGTAAATTTAATAAAAATCGGCCATCATGGAAGTAAATATTCAACAAGCGAAGAGTTTTTATATGAAATAAATCCGACTTACGCAGTTATTCAAAGTGGTTCAAAAAATCGCTATGGTCATCCGCATAAAGAAGCCTTAGACCGCTTGGAAAAGCGTAATATTCAAATATTCCGAAATGACTTTTCCGGCACTCTTGAATTTATTTCCGATGGCGAAGCAATCTACGCCCCGATTTGAAAATTCAAAAATTGATAATTAATTATTTCCCCGGCTTAGATATTCTTAATCGTGCAAGTCTTCTCTATGCTTGCCCCCAATTTTCTAAGCTTTTCATCCATCTTTTCATATCCGCGATGAAGATATTGGATGTTGGAAACTTCAGTTGTAGAGTCAGCACAAAGTCCTGCCAAAATCATTGCCGCACCGGCTCTAATATCAAGGCTTGAAACAGGGCATCCACGCAATTTTGAAGGTCCGATTATCAAAGCTTGATTTGGATTTAAAATTTCGACTTTTGCACTCATTTTTTCAAGTTCCATCAAATAATTAAGCCTTCCTTCAAAAAGTGTTTCAAAAATCTTGCTAACGCCACTTGCTTGCGTCAAAAGCACTCCAAATGGTGCCTGTAAATCAGTCGGAAAACTTGGATAAGCGGCGGTTCTTAAAATCCTAATTGATTTTAATTTTTTAACAGGAAAAACTTCAACATAATTTTTTTGAACATTTAATTTCACGCCCATCTCTTCCAATTTTTGCCATAAAATATCAAGAAAAGAAGTATCAATTCCGGTTACTTTCACATGCCCTTTTGTTAATATTCCGGCAAGTGCAAAAGTCCCCGCTTCAAGATAGTCTCCACAAATTTCATATTCGGCACCATGCAAACTTTTCACACCTTGAATATTCAAAGTTGTTGTTCCAATCCCTGCAATTTTCGCACCCATTTTTTTCAAAAATTTACACAAATCTTGAACGTGTGGTTCTGTTGCCGCAAGTCTTATTTCTGTATCCCCTTTTGCGCATACGGCCATCATAATTGCATTTTCTGTTGCCGTAACGCTCATTTCCGGAAGTACAACGGGCCCGCCCTTCAATTCCTTCACTTCAATATTTATTCCGGTTTTATCATTTTTAATTTTTCCTCCAAATTTTTCAAAAACAAAAGTATGCGCATCAATCGAACGTTTTCCAAGAACGCATCCGCCTGGAAAGCTCATATCAACTTTTCCTTTTCGTGCAAGCAAAGGTGGAATAACCAAAATCGAAGCTCTCATGTGGCAAACAGCTTCCTTTGGTGGCGTAATACCTTTAACTTCCGAAGTTTCAATTTCAAGAACATTATTTTCAAAATTAACACGTGCACCAAGTTCTTTCAAAATATCAATCATGGAATAAATATCCGCAATTTCCGGCACATTCTTCAAAATGCATTTTTCTTTCGTAAGCATCGTTGCGCACAAAATCGGAAGCGCCGCATTCTTTGATCCGCTGACTCGAACTTCTCCATTAAGCGGAGTTCCGCCTTTGATGAGATATTTAAACATAATGATTTATATACTGCGAAATTATAGTATTTAAGCCAAAAAAAGTCTACCGCTCTCCGGGAATTTTAATGCGTCCTCTTTCTCCGCGAAAATCGGTAAGGATGGTGCAATTTTTCCAAGGGACTCCATGTTTATCAAGAACCTTGCGTGCCATATCATGTATTTTAGGGCAATAACGCGCATCGGTTATCAATTTATTTGGATCAGCAATTTGTCTTAAAAATTTAATAGCCGAAAGCTCACCGGTATCCAAAAGGCTTCCCAGCAATTCGACTGCTCGTCTTCTTTTTTCAATTAAAGCATTTGATAAAGCGATTTGAGCCAGTTTATTAGGCTCTCTCGCACAGCGATCAACGTCCGCATATTCAGGCTGTGCAGACGCAACAAGGCTTTTCCTGAACGGAGTGGTAAGAGCTCTTAATCTGGCGAAATAGTCAGGACGCGAGGAATCAGAGCGGCCATTGCCTCCTTTGTCATTATCTCTTCCACCGTCACAACTTAATTTATCTCTTTCATCCATAGAAAATCCATTTTATCAGAATTCGCCAATTTGTAAAGCCAAAATTTGACATAAGCCAGATTTTCAGGTTTAATAAATCCCTTTATTAAAAATTTATGGCGATATCTCGGCCAGCGGAAATAAAAGAAGTAGTAGATGGGGAAATAGAGCTTTTACTTGCAGAAGGAGAAGCTGTAATGCGCGAAGGTGTAAAAATTCCACCTATAAAAGAGTTAAAAGCAACAGACAGATCAAAGTCACCGCTTGATCCAAGCATGGCTGACACGGTTAGTGGGGCATTAGCGGAGGCTTTAGCGGGAATGTTGAAGGAGATTGCTGATGCTAAGCATTTTATAGCCTGTATTACGGAAGGAATACAAATGAGGGTTAGAGAAGTGGCAAAGAGGCATATAAAACAGGTATTTAAAGAGTTTTTAACCGAATACGAAGGTGAGCAAAGAGCGGAAGCCGTTAAGCAATGGATAAAAGAATGTTTGGACATAAGTTTTGATTTTTTCTGGGACGTTTTAAGCATTTTGTCCGAAATAGATGATAAAACTTTTTTTGATCCAAAAAATCCATCCAGCTTCTTGGAATTTAATGAACAAATCGGGCTGGCATTTGTTTCCGCATATCAAAGTCATCCAAAGCCAGAAGATGTGTTGAGAGCTATAAGTGTAAAAATGACATTAACTGAGCTCACGAATCCAGAAAACGATGAAGAGCCTTTTAGAGTGGATAGCATATTTTTGCGTGGAGCATCTGTCCCGCAAACATATCCAATTCTTAAACGATTTGATGATTTATGCGATGATCCGGAGGTGGCATATGAAGTGTATGACGCTCTTTACAAAGGGCTGAGTGAATTGGTGGAAAAAACTACAAACGGAAAGCAATTAGCACATCCAATAAGGAGCGTGAGTAATGGATGGGGATTATTAGTAAAAGCCCTCCAAGGATACAGTGAAATTGTTTTACATGCACCAGAGTATGCATATTTGAAAATGTTTAATAATGATCCTTACACATATCGCGTTGAAGGATGTTTTACAGCGGCGGCCTCTATGAAAAAAGAAAGACAAGACGAGCGTGAAAAGCACGAAAAAGCTAGTCGTGGTGAGGGAAAACTTGAAGGCGGAAGGAGGAAGGTGCATATTATTATGCTTGTGCCGATGTTAAGAGATGGCAAAAGAATTGATATAAGCACCGAAATTAGATATATCAGAGAGCATGCTCCGTCGGCAATAATTGTCGTTGATGCTGCTCAAGACCATTTATTTTATCCGGATGCAGACGTTGTTTTATACAGTAAAAGGCTGGGAGGAGCTGGGACGGGCATTGTAGCTTTGAATAAGGATAGAACGGAAGAAACGTCTTTACGCGATGCATTCAACGTTCCAGGAACTTATCGCACGGGCGATTTAGCGCGAGCTTACGGAGCAATGTGGTATGAAACAAAGCAAACCGCACGTTTCGCAAATCATTTTGGAGAACTTTTAGTCAATCCGGCGCTTTGGGGGTTCAAGGGCAAAGGGACTTACATAGATAGTTTATGCAAAGATATTACCGACAGAATAAGGGCTGATAAAGCATTGAAAAAACATTTTAAAATAATGTATTCAAGCTCACCAAGGAAAAGTGGAGGTAGACACACGCCATGGAACTCATCAAGAACATTGAGTTTCAAAAAACGTCCGGGTTCAAATGTGAGCGTTAAGCAATTAGCCGACAAATTAAGAGAAAAAAGAATATACGTAGATTGGTTTTCCATGAAAGAAGAGCCGGCAAAAGAATATTACGAAGAGATCTTGGAGATTACAAGAAAGCCATATTCCGAAAAGAGATGTGAGTGTTTATGTAATGCGATAATGGATTTTGAATTACATTATCCGGAGCTGGTTATCGATAAGACATTGGGGCTGAGAGAAATATATGCCGGTGGTAATATTGAATACACGGAAGATTTGTATTGGCGCCAAATAAGGCGTTTCAAAGAAGCCGTAGGGTCTCAGGAAATGATTCGCATCCTAGTTGACATAACAACGCGCAAAGGAGATATCTGTTCATTTTTGGAAGAATTTGCAGACATTACTTCTTCCCTGACTTCATCATCTTCGCAGCCTTCCAGGCCAGATCAAACACTATCTTCATAGCTTTATAAATTTCATCACTGCGGATTTGAATTGCGATTTTTTCTTCCCATGAAACAAAAATCACTTTTCCGTCATAAATATTTATTTCAGGAGAAATATCGAGCATATTTTTTGGCACAATAACGCTTTCACGAAGCTCTTCCTTGTCTTTTTTAACACGTTCACGAGCTTCTTTTGAATCCGGAAAAATTGCACGAATAAAGATTTTTTTTGCCGCACGTCTTTTAAAGTATTTTGGAAAATAATCTTTAAGTCCGCTATCATACATAGTTTCAAGGCATGCATAAGCCAAAATATCAGTACGCGACGTAAGCGTATCTTCATAAACTTTTTCAAGCCCTTCAGTTCCATCATAAAAAGTTATTTGAGGCCTGTTTCCGCGTTGTGTATTAGGCACAAGCTCACTGCCAAAATTTTTGAGAATATCAATTTGATGTTCATACTGATCATTAAACGTTGTACGCTCTTTTTTAAGATGAAAAACAATACTTTCAACCTTCTCGACACCGTAATAATGCGCATTTGCATGCTGTGTTCGTATTAAAAATCCCCTCTTGGTGAGTCTATCCAAAACATCACGCACCGTATTTCTTGGCAGCTCAGTCAGGCGCGCTATTTGCGACGCGGGTTGTATGCCAAATTCAAGCAATTTTTCAAAGATTTTTATTTCTTTGTCGCTAAAATCAAACGCCGAAAGGATTTTTGAAATCATGATTATATTTTTTACATTTTTAAATCGCTTCTATTGTATGACGACGGAGACTATCCGTCAATATAAAGACGACGGAAGGTTCCCGTCAAGTTAGGCATAGGCTTATATATGCTATTTTAAGCCTATATATACGGTAAAAAATTTCCATTTGGAGAGGAGTTGAAAGAGATACATCATTAAACCGTCAAATAAATAAACATTTAACAAGCACAACCATGACAACATTCGATTATCATTTTTGGGATCATCAAGAAACCACTGAAAAAGAGCAAGCGATGGAAGCACAGGACATTGAGCTCGCGGAAATATATAAAGATTTAATGGGCTTATAATTATGACTCAAAAACAAAAAATATCGGTTTGTGAAAAGTGCCCATGGCGGGTTGTAAAAGGTATGAAATGTCCGATCGCAGAAATAGGGAACTGCGAATGCGTGACGATAAAAAGATGGGCAAAAAACAAAAAATTTAACAACCTCTGTATTGCATTGCTTCAGCCAGATGAGAGTGATTAATTCTGTCTGCATCCTGAAGGTCAGCAATTGTTCTGCTGACTTTTATGATTTTGTGATACGTGCGCATCGAAATATTTAATTTTGAAACAACGGACTTCAAAAAATCTCTACATTCCTTGTCGAGTTCACAAAATTTTTCAAGATCATTTACGGGAATATTTTTATTTAGCATTGATTTTCCGAAACGCACTTTTTGCCTTTCTCGAGCCGTTTTTATAGAATTATAAATTTCGGAAAAATTGAAACTTTGCGCATTTTGCACGGATTTTTTCGCAGACTTTGCGCATTTTGTGGCTGGATTGTGCGCCTTTTTCATATTCACAATCAAATCCATTCTATCCAAAAACGGTCCGGAAATTCTATTTTTATAAGCTTTAAGTTGCGTATCGGTACAAATGCAGACATGCTTTTCATCGCCAAGATATCCACAAGAACAAGGATTCATCGCGCCAATAAAAATAAAATCGGACGGATAACTTGTTTTATATTTTGTACGACTAATTGTGATATGGCCTGATTCAAGCGGTTGGCGAAGGTTTTCAATAACGCTTTGCGGAAAAAGGGTTAATTCATCAAAAAACAAAATGCCTCTGTGCGCGAGCGAAATTTCTCCGGGTATAATATTTTGACCGCCACCAAGAATGCTGATTGGTGAAGCCGTATGATGCACTTCACGGAATGGTCGTTTTTTCATTATAAACTCCCCTTTTTTAAGCATACCGGCGACAGAATAAATTTTTGTAACATCAATTGATTCATCAAAATCCATTTCCGGCAAAATCGATTTAGCGGCATTAGCAAGCATTGTTTTGCCGCATCCGGGTGGTCCAATCATTAACAGATTATGTCCACCGGCAATTGAAATTTTTATAGCCCTTTTTGCAAATTCTTGGCCATTGATATACTGAAAATCATTGGAATCATTTTCCGCGCAATCAGGTGAAATAGCTGATTCCGGCGCGTGGGTTCTATGAAATTCAGATTCAGCGATTCTACCGGTTTTAAAATGTTCTATAAGTTGTTTCAAAGAACTTACCGGCACAACTTTAATTCCGGAAATTAGACTTGCTTCTGCAAAATTTTCAGATGGCAAATATATTTTTTTATATCCGGTTTGTTTTGCGAATTCCGTAATTGCAAGAGCGCCATCAATTTTTTTTACATCACCATTCAAAGCTAATTCGCCAATAAAAATCCCATCTTTAAAAGCGCTGCTTAAGTTTGAATGTAGCCTTATTTGTCCACTCGCAAAAAGAATTCCAACAGCAATCGGAAGATCAAAAATCGAACCTTTTTTACGTAAATCCGCGGGCGCCAAGTTCACGGTTTTTCTGTTTTGCGGAAATTCAAAATTACTGTTTTTTATTGCCGATCTCACGCGTTCACGCGCTTCCTGAACCGAAGCATCGCCAAGTCCGACAATCGAGAAAACCGGCATGCCATTCGCAATATCAACTTCAACATCAACGGAATAAACATCAATTCCGAAGTTGCATGCGCTAAAAACTTTTGCAAGCATAAAAATTGGATTAAAAAAATAATCGCACAAATTTTATCAGAGCGAGATTAAATCCTTATAAATGATTTTTAAATTATTTATAACATTTTGATGACACGGAGAAAGTATTTGAGGGATAATTTTTTTAAACAGTCATGAGGCTTTTGCGGGCATGGTTTTTGCGCAGCAAAAGAGCAAAAGCCGAATGCTAGTGAAGATTTGCACGCCGGGCAAATCAAGCGTGTTTTAAAAAATTACTCACTCAAATATTACCTGACCGTAAAATCGAGATTGTAAATATTTTTATCAACAAGTAGCATAACGCGCCTCAAGTCATTCATTTCAACAAAATCCATTCGCGAAGGAAATTTAGTCATGGTTGTTATATCGCGCACAACATTGGAATTTGAAGTCTCGGGAAAATACTCGGCAATACGCGTAAAAGCCTTGCTGTTAGCCGTATCTTGATCACCGGACTCAATTGATTTTATCGCATCTTCATAATTCAAAACAGCATTTTCGCCGCTTGCGGGATAGGCCAAAACTATTGAATTTTTCGAAGTCCAATAAGCAAAATCTATTCGTAAATTCTTAAGATCAACGAGTCTTTTTGTGCGAGTTTCCGTGTTTACAACAAAAGATTTCAAATCCGCTGTTTCAACCAATAAAAGCTTTCCATCGTTTGATGGCTTCATTCCATAAATTTCCTCATTAAAATCCGCAACATTTTCCTTTGTTTTAGCCGCAAGATCAATTTTATAAATCGACGCACTATCGGTAGCAAAAACGAATTTTCCATCAGCGGAAAAGCTTAAATAATCCGCGGCAATTGGTTTTGTAAAATAAGTCACAACGCTCGGGTTTGAATGGCCATTGCCTTTTGGATCAATCCCAAAGCTTTTTATTGCCTGATTTTTCCCGCTATTATCAAAAAATACGACTATCGATTCCGCAGGACTTATCGCAACCTTCGCGCCATCGGGAAGGACGCGACTTACGTCAATCGGTTTTTTAAAATTAGATGCCAAAAAATAAACATTTTTTTCACCAAAAACTATAGTTGCCATTTGAAGAAGATCATTGTGTTTTTGAAAAACAACGCTTTTCTTAGTGCCATTTATGTCTTTTATAAGCTGAAAAATCGCATCATAACTTTTTTGTAAATCCGCATCATAAGCAAATTCCAAAGGCAAAGCAAAGTTCAATAATTTTTGATATTTCTCATTGATCGGCGTGCCTTCTGAAAACGAAATTTTCTTTTTAAATTTTGCGCCAATAACAAGTTTTTCACCGCGCTTTACTTCAACGGTTTGTTCAATATCTTCATAATCAACTTTCTGAATTTTCACCGAATATTGACCCGGCGCAACATTTTTCTCACATGTATCAGAGCTACAAGCGAGAGATTCATCGTTGATTTGCACGCCAAACGGAATTTCGCCTTGAAAAGCCAAAATTCCGACATTTATATAATTTTTCCATGCATAATTTCCTACAAGTAAAAAACCAATAATCAAGATTACAATTGATATTTTTTTGTTTAAAGGCATACGTTTTTAAAATGAGTTAATCTTTTTAACACATTATACTCGTTTAGTTTTATTGATACGACATCAATTTGAAATGCATTTTTAAGGCCGTTATCTCGCATAAATGTAGTTCCGGTATGAAAAATTTTCCGAGTTTTATTTTTAGAAATTGAATCTTCGGGTTCACCAAAAATTTCACTTTTTCGCGTTTTCACTTCAATAAAAATTATTTTTCCGCAAAATTCAGCAATTAAATCGATTTCGCCAACGCGTTTTCTGAAATTTCGACATAAAACCTTATACCCGCGTGAAATAAGATATTTTTCCGCGATGTCTTCTCCTATTTTGCAGGTCAGTAAGCGGTTATCTGTTGACATGCGACAAATCTTACACGAAACATATTAAATAAGTTTGAATTTTTCATGAACTTATGCAAAACTAAATTCCCATGGCTAATCCATCAGCAAAAATACCGCCTTACTCACTTGACGCCGAAAAAGCTACTTTAGGCGCGCTTATGATCGATAAAGACGCAATTGTTAAGATTGCAGACTTCTTAAAAGCCGAGGATTTTTATCATGAAGCTCATGCAATTGTTTATTCTGCGATCAATGAACTCTTTAATAAGCGCATGCCGGTTGATTTGGTCACAATCACAAATCATCTTGAAGATCGAAATTTACTCAGTGTAATTGGTGGAGTTTCATATTTAGCTGATCTTACGGCCGATACATATACGGCATCTCATATCGTTGAATACGCAATCATCGTTAAAGAAAAATCGACTTTAAGAAGACTTATTAAAGCCGGCGATACAATTATGGGTCTTGGCTATAACGAAACCGGCAATCTTCCGGAAATCCTTGAAGAAGCGGAAAAAGCACTTTTTGATGTTTCGCAGACATTTGTAAAAGACAGATTCATTCACGTTAAAGATATTCTTGCTCAAACATACGAAAAAATCTCAAATCTTCACGATCCTGAAGCAAAAGAAAAATATCGCGGCGCTCTTACGGGTTTTCGCGATCTCGATAATATCCTTAATGGCATGCAGCCGAGCGATCTCGTCGTTCTTGCCGCTCGTCCCAGCATGGGAAAAACATCTTTCGCGATTAATATCGCTCAAAATCTTGCAAAACAAGGCAAATCAGTTGGTGTTGTTTCTCTTGAAATGTCCAAGGAGCAACTTGTTGAAAGAATGTTTTGCGGGCTTCTTAACGTTGATTCATGGAAAGTTCGCAGTGGCAAATTAACAGAAGAAGATTTCGCAAGAATTGGCACGGTTATGGATGAATTAAATGCACTTCCAATCTATATTGATGATTCATCCGGAAGTTCCATAAATGAGCTTCGTTCAAAGATTCGTAGACTTCAAATGGAGCACGGCTTGGACTTTCTTGTCATCGACTATTTGCAAATGATGACCATGAATTCGCTCAATGCTTCAGGAAATCGCGTTCAGGAAATTTCAGAAATCACACGTGCGCTCAAAAATCTTGCTCGTGAACTTCGCATCCCGATTATGGCTTTGTCTCAGCTGTCTCGTGCTGTTGAACTTCGTCCTCAAAAAATTCCTCAACTTTCCGATCTTCGTGATTCCGGTTCCATTGAACAGGATGCCGATATCGTTCTCATGATTTATCGCGAGGATTATTATGAAGAAGATACAGAGCGCAAAGGAATCGCAGATATTTACATTCGCAAACACAGAAACGGTCCAATTGGCCGTGTTGAGCTTATGTTCAAGAAAGAACAGATGAAGTTCCTCACAATCGAAAAGCAAAGAAAAGCCGAAGAATATTCATTCCAGGAATAGGCCGGGAGCAAAGCGTACGGCCAAATATTTGGATTTTGTAATCCCAAATCCCCTTTACAAATTCAAAATATCATATATAATAAATCTCTCGAGTTTTTAAAATGAATTATATGGAGAGTAGAATGTGCAAAACCGTAGAGCAAGTTAGAACAAGCCAAAAATTACAAGGCGCTGTAGCTGTTTTGCGTGGAAGTAGCAAAAAGCCGGAATTTAAAGAAATAACAGTTGATCAGGTTACTGGGAGTGTAGGTTTTTTCAGAAGAGCATTTGTTGAATTTTTAACGATTGAGGGTGGAAAAGCGGCAGAAGCTGAGGCGGATTCTCAGGGAGGTGTTAACAATTTTTCTGAACAAGTTGAAAACGTCGAAAGGCTGGTTTTGCAAGATCAAATAGACAGAATTTGTATAGATAAAGGATATTCAAGCGTTGAATTTGCCAAATTTTTAGCAGAAGCTTTGGAATTCGATAAGCTGGAAGGCTTGAAAGGAATTTATAAATTAGCTGAGGGGGCGGATAAAGAATTGGCAGAGCTTGAAAAAGCGGCAGGTAAGCCTGCCGGATTTATTAAAAAAGTTAAAGAAGGAGGGCGAGATTATGCAAAAAGAGTTATAGCTGCGTATTTAATGAAAGAAGATAAGGCCGATAAGGTTATAGGAATTGATTGGGCCATGATAGACGGTTTGATGGAAGATGATAATTTTTTTACAGCCGGAGACTTTGAATTTATCGAACTTTGCTCATCGTTTAGGCTTATCAATGGATTAGCACATATGATTGAAATGGATTTTAATAGGAAAAAAGGAGGCATTTACGTCGAAGGTGATTCTTCAGCATTTGCAGACAGGATGTATAAAGCGCTTTTGGGCAAGATAGCTCATAAAAGCGCTGAATTTAAATTCGATAAACGTATGAAAAAGCTTGAGACTTTGAAAGAAATTTTTAAACACTTTGGAGAAAAAGGATTCTTTTGCATTGACGATTTCCCGGTCGTTGAACCAAGCGAGCTCGGAGCTTTGCGCGTAACGCACAAAAAAGGCTGGATTAAGAAGTAGCTTTATCATTCATTTGCTCATTTGGATTTTAGGTTTTGTCATTTTTAGCTTATAATGATTTCAGTATTTTTAAGATTATTTATATGGCAGAAAACACAACTTCACAGGAATTTTCGGATCGTTTGAAAAAGCTCGAAGATATCAGGAAGCAAGGCGTAAATCCTTATCCTGAAAGATATGAAAGGACTCATAAAGCCGTTGATGCGGTTAAGTTGGGCGAAAAAGGCTTGCGCGCAATGGACGCGGTGATCGCTGAAAATAAAAATGATATTAAACTTTGCGGCCGACTAGTCGCATTTCGATCACACGGAAAAATCAGTTTTGGGAATCTGCAAGACGTTTCCGGGCAGATTCAGATTTGCATCGCACAAAATGTAATCGGCGATGAAAATTACGATTTTTTCAGCAAAAAAATTGATATTGCGGACTTTATCGGCGTTTCCGGTGAGCTCTTTTTAACTCGCACAAATCAAATTACTCTTATGGTAAAAGAGTTTATTCTTCTTGGAAAAACTCTTCGACCGCTTCCGGAAAAATGGCATGGACTTCAAGATACGGAAACAAAATATCGTTATCGCTATCTTGATACTGTTATGGATCGCAATGTCATGGATCGCTTTCTTATGCGCACAAAATTGATTTCGCTCATTCGTGAATATATGAATGATCGTGAATTTATTGAAGTTGAAACTCCGGTCCTTTCCGCTAAGGCTTCAGGCGCAATCGCAAAACCATTTGTCACACATCACAATGCTTTTGATAAAGATTTCTTTTTAAGAATCGCGCCGGAAACATATTTAAAACGCTTGATTGTTGGCGGCTTTGAACGCGTTTATGAATTTGCAAGATGCTTTCGAAATGAAGGGATTGATCCGTCGCATCATCAAGAATTCACAATGCTTGAATATTACGCGGCTTATTTCAACTATGAGGACAATATGAAGTTTACGGAAAATCTTTTTGAGCATTTTATTAAAGAACTTTTTGGGACTTTAAAGCTCAATATTTACGGCACAGACATCGATTTCACGCCTCCATGGCCAAGAAAAACCATGCGCGAACTTATTATTGAACACGCCGGAATTGATATTGAAGAATTTCATTCCGCGGAAAAGCTTCGCAAAGCAATTACTGATAAAAAAATCAAGATTGATGGCGATATTAAAGCCCTCGGTTATGGAAATATGGTTGATGCGTTATACAAAAAAACGGCTCGCCAAAAGCTTATTCAGCCGATTTTCGTTACGAGTCATCCAATTGAACTCTCACCTCTTGCACGTCAAAATGATGCAAAACCACATACGACAGATAGATTTCAATTGGTCGTTAATACATGGGAAGTTGTGAATGCTTATTCCGAGCTTGTTGATCCGGTTGATCAGCGCGCACGCCTTACAGAACAGGCAAATTTAAAATCAAAAGGCGACGTTGAAGCCATGGAAATGGACGAAGATTATTTACTCGCAATGGAACACGGTATGCCACCGATTTCAGGTTGGGGCATGGGGATTGATCGCATTTTCGCGCTTTTGACTAGTCAAGAAAATCTCAAGGACGTCATTCTCTTTCCGTTAATGCGTCCGGAAGAAAACAATGAATAACACATTTAAAAAAACCGTTTCAAGGCTTTATACAGGGCTTTTCCTGATTTCGCCATTATGCTTTGTTCTTGGCATGATTCAGACAAATTTTCAGAAACTTTTGCCATATCAAGAATTTTTTCACGGCAAACGATTTTTCGATTTTTATACAATTTCAGACTTACTTTTAATTGTTATTTTCGCATTATTTTTATTTGGATTTTTTACGGGCGCACTTGAGCTTCAAAAGCGACCTTTAAAATTTTGGCTTGGCGCAGGCATATTTTTGATATTTGTTGCCGGAGCAATGCAAATTCTTTTTCAAAAAACATACGATCCGATTCTTTCCTCGCCAGTAGAATATTTTCGCAGTATGTTTATTTTTCCAATTTTTTATGCACTTTTAGTCTATAAAACGCTCAGTGACAAAGCTTTAAAGTGGCTTATGTATGCCTATATTTCAACCATCTCATTATTTTGCATTTTCGCTTTAACGCAATATTTTTGGGGCGTTTTTTCGGGCGTTCAATATGATTTCACACAACGTCTCGTTTGGCCATATATTGATTTTCTAACTTTAAAATGGCAGAGCGCAAACTGGGTTACATTTCTTATTGCGCCGGCATTCGTGATTTCATTTATCAAGCTGTTTAATTTGACCCGTGATTCAATTCGCGCAAGTAAACCCGGTTTGTCATTTGGCATTAAATCATTTGTCATTCATTTGTCATTTGGATTTTGGATTTTGTTATTCCCTGTCGTTTTAATCGGCCTCGTTTTATATTTCGCTCAATCATATGGCTCATACATGGGAATCGCCCTTGCACTAACGCTTTTCCTATTCCGTTCGCTAAAACTAAAGCATTTTTTAATCGCATTTTTAGTGCTCGCAATCGCAGGTAGCGGCGTATTTTTGCTTCAACGAAATTCCGCAAAATACAAGATTTGGACAGGCGAAAAATATAGGTATGCGACATCGGTTCAAGATAGAAAAGATATATATAGAATGAATTTATACATGCTCGAAAATAACCCGATTTTGGGAGTTGGATTAAATCAATACCAAAGCTATTTCGCGCTTAATAAAGACGTTTTAGGGCACGAATACAACGAATTAAACATTCCTCCTCACGCACATAATTTTTTCTTAAGCATGTGGCTCGCGCTTGGACTAGTCGGACTTATCGGCATTTTACTCATAATTTTAAATGCATTTTTTCACGCAAAATTTAGCGTATTAAATCCCGCGATTTTCGCGTTAGTCGCAATCATGATCCATGGTATAGTTGACTCGTATTATTGGAAGCCGGAAATCGCGTATACAGTTTGGTTAATCATAGTATTCTCTTGTATATATCAGCAAAAATGGACAAAATCGCAGTATTAGACTTTGGTGGACAGTATGCACATTTGATCGCAAATCGCATCAGAAGGATCGGCGTTTATAGCGATTTATTCGATGGCGAAATTGATGCCGAAAAATTACGCGAATATAAAGGAATTATCCTTTCCGGTGGACCTCAAAGCGTTCACGCTGAGGGCAGTTTGCAGTGCGATCACGAGGTCTTTAAATTGGGGATTCCAATCCTTGGGCTTTGTTATGGGCATCAGATAATCGGACATGTTCTTGGTGGAAAAGTTGAACCCGGCAAGGTTCGTGAATATGGAAAAGCGTCTGTGAAAATTTCAAATAAAACGGGAATTTTTGAAGGATTTTGCGAAGAAGGAAACGAAATGCAAGATGTTTGGATGAGCCATTTTGATCAAGTTACAGTCGCTCCTTCAAACTTTGAAATAACGGCTTTCACAAACGATTGTCCGATTGCCGCAATGCAAAATTTTGAAAGAAAAATCTTTGGAATTCAATTTCATCCGGAAGTTACGCACACAAAAAATGGCATGAAAATTCTTGAAAATTTTGTGAAAATAACCGGCGCCGCTCGTGAATGGAGCATTGATAAATTCATTGAAAATGAAATCGCTGCAATTTCAGAAAAAGTTGGAAATAAAAAAGTTTTTATGATGGTTTCCGGTGGAGTCGATTCCACGGTTGCTTTTACTCTTCTTGAAAAAGCGCTTGGTAATGAGCGCGTTTATGGACTTTTTGTTGATACCGGATTTTTGCGAAAGGGTGAAAGAGAGCAAGTTGAAGGCATATTCAAAACTATCGGTGCGACAAATGTAAAAATCGAAGATGCGTCAGGTGAATATTTTGAAGCATTAAAAGGAGTTTATGATCCTGAAAAAAAGCGTCAAATAATTGGCTCGAAATTCCTTGAAGTTCAAAGGCGAGTTTTCTCAGAGATGGGTTTAAATACAGACGAATGGATCCTCGGCCAAGGCACAATCTATCCGGACACGATTGAAACCGGTGGTACAAAGCACGCAGACAAAATCAAAACTCATCACAACAGAATCCCTGAAATTCAAAAAATGATCGAGCAAGGCCTTGTGATTGAGCCAATTTCTCAGCTTTATAAAGACGAAGTCCGCGAAGTTGGTGAAAAGCTCGGTTTGCCTGCGGATTTGGTTTGGAGACATCCGTTCCCGGGTCCTGGACTTGCGGTGAGGTGCTTGTGCGCAGAGGAAGAGCATTATCCGGAAGAAGGAATCTATCCAGGTAGATTAAGCTTAAAAGAATATTTAAGTTCGGAAATTTTGATTGGTCATTACAGATATGATTTTGATGTTTTGCCGATTAGAAGCGTTGGAGTGCAGGGAGACGTTAGAAGTTACAAAAACCCACTTGTGTTGAGTAGCGGGAACAAAAACATGGACATACTTGGCTTGGTATCAACAAATATTACGAATTTTACACCAGCGATTAATCGTGTTTTATATCTTCTTTATCCGGAAAAAATTGATTCCATAACTCTCCAAAAATCCTATCTCACCCCATCCCGCATTTCCGTTCTTCAAGACGCCGACAAAATTGTTATGGATTTTATAAAAGAAAAGAAAATTGATAGAGAAATTTGGCAATTTCCAACGGTTTTGCTTCCGCTTTCAATCAATGGCGCTTCAGGCGAAACGATCGTCCTTAGGCCTGTAGAAAGCGAAGAAGCTATGACCGCGAATTTTTATAAAATGGATTTTGCGTTATTAGATGAATTAGTAGAAAAATTAAAATTAGTTAAGGGAGTCAGCGCGGTTTTGTATGACATCACAAACAAACCGCCGGCAACGATTGAGTGGGAGTAAAAATCTAACTCATCATCAATGGAAAGACTGCCAGACGAATTCGACGCAATACCGCAAGGAGTTTTCGATACAATTCCGGTAATTAGTTTAATGGGAGCGAAAGCGGTTTATGCATGTCAAAGAAGGTGGTGCAATGGCGCAGAGGTTTCTATCGTAAACAGGACCAATGGTGGTGGGCTTCAGGTCTTTACGGCAAACCTTGATCACAGAGGAGAAATATTAGTTAGCAATACAGCAGAATTTCAGCCGGATGCGCGATTAGGGCATTTACGCGACGTTACAGGGAAACTATATGTTGATGCATCTTTGCGCGTGGCACATGTTCTAGGCTGGGAATAAAAATCGCTTGTAAAAACACATTGTAAGTTTTAATATTACCCCCTATTTATTAAAAAATAATTTTATGTCAGATCTTATTGGTTTGAATAATATTGACGATGTAACATGCGCCAAGGAGATGTCGCTTGCTGATCTGTTAGGCGAAAAAGAGGAAATGAATTACGTATTAGGGGAGGATGGGACAGGGCCTAAAATTGAGGTTGGAATGCATAGGCTTAAGATAAGCGATGATGATGTCAGATTTTCAGTGACCGTAAAGTGTAAGGAACCGGGAGCGGAGAGATATGCTACACTGCCAAAAGATGCAAACGTTCAAACTTTAGTTGATTGGGTTAAGGCATTTGTAACAGAAAATGATGGTATTAAAATTGGTTTTTTCACAAGCAAAACAGCCGCAAGCGTTGAGGCCGTTTTAGATGAGCCAAGGGCTGTTGACCCAGCAGGTGCAGACGAAAAACCGGAAGAGAATGTAGTTGACGATAGGACGTTGTTGTCAGAGCTCGTTGGAGGGGAAAAGCTATTTAGAGTTGAATTGACACACGGATTTGCACGATTTTGCGTATTACCTTCGGGAGTAGTTGATTGCGAGCGTTTTGACGGTAGAGGGTCGCCTATACGAGTTGGGATATTTAATGTTCGATACTCTTACGGAGATGCGGATACAGTAGGAATTATGAAAGCGAAGCTGGAGCAGGAAGAATGGTAGGATTGCCCTTGACAAACACCCCAGATTTGATATAATCTACCTCCTATCATTAAAAAATCAAATGTATGGAAACCGAACCAAGAAGAATCAAAAATATAGACGGCGTAAGATGCAAACGCGAAAAAACAATTGCTGCTTTAATGGGTAGAGATGAAGTGAAGGAATATTTTGTAGGAGAAATGGGCGATGACAAGAAAAATGTTAAAGTAATGATAGCAAAAAATGGAGATAAATATGATGTGACGGTAGATTATATTGGGGATGAAGCACCTTCAAGAAATGCTTTTATAGATTTTGCCTTACATCATTTTGACGCAACCGCAACAATTCAAGACGTGCTTGGCACCGTCGAAAGATATGTGACTAGAAGACACCTTGCTGTTGGGCAAGACTTTTTTGCAAGTAGGGCGGAAGCTGCAATGGCGGATAGAACAGTAGTGGAGCAAGGTCCAACCGGTGTAATTGGAAAAGTGCTAGGAATTATATTGGAAGAGGTAGAGGAAGGTACAACCACAGAACCAGACGTGGCTTTGGCAGAAGCAGCCGGGCAAGTCCCCCCAACAGGAGCAATAATTTGAGAGAGGTCAGACGTCATAAGAGACTAATAAATCGCGGAGGGGTCTAATCACAGCAAGCTCATGATCGTTCCAGCCACAATCGGTATCAAAAGATTGTCATCGATTTTGATTTTCCAAACGCGGATCGGCACCATTTCAATCAGCATGGCAAGTAAAGTTGCGACAATCGCCTGTTGAAAGCTCACAAACTTTATTATTCCCAGCGCAGTTATAAAAAACGCAATAAT
>LBWJ01000006.1 GCA_000993595.1 Candidatus Peregrinibacteria bacterium GW2011_GWC2_39_14
AAGATATTCAAATGCAAATATTGATAAAGTAATAGAAGAAAATTTGCAGGAGATGAATATGGTGAAGCGTTTAAAAGCGTTTCAAGATATAATGAAAGTGATTACGGAAGATGATTTGATTGGCATCCCCCTATTCGAAACACAAATAATATATGGCGTTTCCAAAGATATAAAGTTTGACCCTCGAGCTGATGGACGAATCTTTGTGAGCGAAATAATGTAAAAATAAATATAAATATGGGATTTACACTTCGTACAAAATTGATCATTGCATTCACCGCTTTTGTTGTGGTGCTTTTTGGTCTGTCCGGAGTGCTTTTTATACGAGAAAAAGAGCAGGAAATGGAGCAATCCACTTTTGCCAATACGAACTCATTTGCGGAGTTTACGGCGCATGCAATTGCTGACAATTATGAGCTTAACTGGGTTAATCAAAATGTGATTTATTTCAACAAAGCCATTGTTGATTTTTTGTCTAATAATGCGGATATAAATACGATTAAACTTGTTAGTTATCAGGGTGAAATTTTATATAGTTATCTTGATGAACGCGAGAAGCCTTATGTTGGGACAAGAAGAATGGTTGGTAATCAGTCTATGTTTCCTGAAATTCAGTCTCAAAGACCTTCGATTTATACGAATAATCAGAGAATTTTATTTATAAAGAAACTTGCGAATGGATCTGTTGTTTTTACCGATGCTTATGATAAGGAAATTGAGCCTCTTAAAAGAGGGGAGAGGATAATGTATTTTGTTTCTCCGGTTGATAACAAATATGCTGTTTTTTATGAATTGAATTATTCAAGCCTTGATGACGCTCTTAATGCTTTAAAGAAAAGAATTTTATTGCTTGGACTTTTTGGCATTATGCTCGGCATTACAATGGCCTATCTATTTGCTGAAAGAATTACAAAGCCCATTACAAAAATTACGCAGGGCGCAGCAATTCTTGCCAAGGGTGATTTTAATTATTTAGTGGATGTTCGAACGGGTGATGAACTTGAAATTTTGGCTAATGCATTTAATGGAATGGCTCGTGAAATTGAGAAAAGTACAAAAGCTATGATTTATAAAGAACGTGTTACAAAGGAGCTTGAACTCGCTTCTAAGATTCAAAAAGAAATTTTGCCAAAGCAAATTCCGCAAACTCCAACTCTTGATATTGCGGCTGGTCTTATTCCTGCGGAAGAAATTGGAGGTGACTGTTATGACTTTATTACTATGGGAAGTCGCTTGCTTATGTACATTGGTGATGTCACCGGTCACGGTGTTCCTTCCGGTCTTGTTGCTGCGGTTGCAAATGCGGTTATTTATAGTTTTTCAGATAAAGCCGCTGCGAGAGAAATTTTGATTGAGGCGAATAAGGTTCTTAAAGCTAAGACAATGCCAAATATGTTTATGACGCTTGGAATGATGGATTATAGCGAGGAAACTAAGAAAATGACATATGTTAATGCCGGCCATGAGCCTTTGCTTTATTACAGCGCGAAAGATAAAAAAGTTACTTCAATTGAATCAAAAGGCATTGCGCTTGGGATGTTTCCTGATATTTCAAAGCATCTTGAATCTCAAGAGATTGAAATGCAAAGCGGCGATACGATTTTGGCTTATAGCGATGGTATTCCGGAAGCTTGGAAGAATGAACGCGAGAATTATGGAATGAGTAGGCTTAAGAGAGCGTTTAGTGATTACGCAAGCCTTTCTTCTGCGCTTGCAATTAGAAATGCGGTTTTGAGCGACGTGAAGGAATATATCGGAGGATACAAGCAGATGGATGATATAACCTTGATTGTTATAAAGAGAAAATAACAATCAAGGAATCTTTAAGATTCAAGTTTCAATTTACAGTCAATTTTTAATTTTTGAATTTGTAATTTTCAGTCAATTATAAAATTGATCATTATAAATTATTTGATAATTGTAGGCGAATTGATGATCGATTATTACACTTTGATTCCCGGAACCGGGAATTTTAAGCAAGTTTCTGTGACTTCCGCTTTTACTCTTTTTAAAGTTGCTTCATCTTTTGGATTTGAGATTACGTCGTTCATCCATTTTGCAATTAGTTTCATTTCAGCCTCTTTGAAGCCGCGCGTTGTGACTGCCGGTGTGCCAAATCTGATTCCGCTTGGGTCGAATGGTGAGCGCGTATCGAATGGAACCGTGTTTTTATTAAGAGTTATGCCAACTTCGTCAAGAACTGCTTGAGCTTCTTTGCCTGGAATATTTTTGTTTGCAAGATCTGCAAGAATCAGGTGCGTTTCTGTTCCGCCACTTACAAGAGAAAATCCATATTGGTCTTTTAATTCTGTTGCGAGCGCTTTTGCATTAACGATTATTTGTTTTGCGTAATCTTGGAATTCCGGTTGCAACGCCTCGTGGAACGCGACAGCTTTTGCTGCAATTACGTTTTCATGTGGGCCACCTTGGAGTCCCGGGAAAACGGCTTTATCAATTGCTGCTGCATATTGTTTTTTGCACATAATTATTGCGCCGCGAGGGCCTCGAAGAGTTTTGTGGGTTGTTGTCATTACAACGTCAAAGTAGGGGACTGGATTGTGCAAAGCTTTGCCTGCGATTAAGCCTGCTGTGTGAGAAATATCTGCAAAGGCAATTGCGCCAACTTCGTCACAAATTTCTCTGAATTTTTTCCAATCGATTTCCGGTGGATAAGCGGTATAACCGGCGACAATCATTTTTGGTTTATGTTCGAGCGCCATTGCGCGAACTTTGTCATAATCAAGTCTTAGAGTTTTTGCATCAACTTCGTATGGGATGAATTTATATGATTTTCCGGAGAAGCTGATTGGCAAGCCGTGTGTGATGTGTCCGCCATGATCAAGTTTAAGTCCCATGACGGTGTCTCCATAATTTAAAAGCGCGAAATAGACAGCTGTGTTTCCGGGGCTTCCTGAATATGGTTGTACGTTTGCATGTTCTGCGCCAAATAATTGTTTTGCTCTTTCTATGGCTAAAGTTTCAACAATATCTGTATATTTTTGACCTCCATAATAACGTTTTCCGGGATAACCTTCCGAATATTTATTTGTAAAAATTGAGCCTGCGGCTTCCAAAACTGCTGCGGAAACGTAGTTTTCTGATGGGATAAGCTCAATTCCTTCCATTTGTCTTTTGGATTCACCTGCAAGCGCGTCGAAAACCGCTGGATCAATTTGTTGTAGGTTTGTCATTTTATTTATTGTTAAATATTTTTGATTGTTTTTTGTTCCGTTATGATTTCGTCCATTGGAACGTCATGTATTTCGCAAGACATATTTTCAACTATTTGAAACTCATAAGCAAGGCCGATTTTGTAGCATTTTGTTTGTTTTAAAAAACGGTCATAAAATCCTTTGCCAAAGCCAACCCTGCTGCATGTTTCGCTAAAAACTATTCCCGGAATGAATGCGAGATCAATTTTTTTTGGGTCTATTTTTGGGCACGCGTCATGTGGCTCTTTTATGTTGTATGTGCCGATTTTTAGGTCGTCTAAGGTTTTGATTTGATGAACGTGGATGAAATTATTTTTTTTGTCTGTGCGTGGGAGAAATACATTCTTTGTTTTTAGCGCGGTTTTTATTAAAGGCGTTAAATCCGGCTCGCCATGAATGGACATGAAAAACAAAATGCTTTTTGAGCTTTTGTATAGCGAATTTCTTGCTATTTTGGAAATTATTTTTTTGTCTTTTTTTAGTTTTATTTCAGCACTTTGGCTTTTTCTAAGCTTCAAAATCTTCTCGCGAAGTGTTTGCTTGTTTTCCATGCAGTCTTATTAAACCACGTATCAAAAAATATGTCAGCTTGAATTTTTTCCGGTTAGTATTAGAATTTTTAATACTGTTAAAAATTAATCAAATTTTATATGCAACCAATGTCAAAAAAATTCATAGTATTTATTGTTTTTGTGTCTTTTTTCTCCGGGCTTTTAGGCGGGATTATAACCAATGAATTTGTTAAGAGTAGTGTGAATAAAGCGACTGATACTGTTGTGCAAAAAGTTACCGAAGAGAAGACTTACGTTGAAGAGTCGGATTCTATTGATGCCATAAAAAAAGTTAGTGCTTCGGTTGTATCTATTGTTCTTAGTAAAGATGTGAAGGTTTATAAAAATTCTCCTTATCAATTTTTTAATTCTCCTTTTGACAATGATCCTTTTTTCAATCAATTTTTTGGTCAACAATATGCGCCTCAGGGCCAAGGTCAGTCCGAGATGAAACGTCAAAAAATTGGTGGCGGTACTGGTTTTGTTTTTACCGCGGATGGCTTGGTTATAACGAATAAGCATGTTGTTTCAGATGATTCTGCTGATTATACGATTATTACGAATGATGGCGTTGAATATGGTGGAAAAGTTGTCAGCAAAGATCCCATGAATGATTTGGCTGTTGTTAGAATTGTTCAAAAAGATGATAAATCTCCAAAGGTAAAAACGTTTCCAATTGTGGACTTTGGCGACAGCGATACTTTGCAAATTGGTCAGAGTGTTCTTGCGATTGGTTATGCTCTTGGTGAATATCAGAACACTGTTACAAAAGGTATTATTAGCGCAAAAGGCAGGGAAATTACAGCCGGTGGTTCCGGATCTACAACAGAAACTTTATCAGGCTTGATTCAAACAGACGCCGCTATTAATGGTGGAAATAGCGGTGGTCCACTTATAAATATGAAGGGGCAGGTGATTGGCGTGAACGTTGCAATTGCAGCAAATGCGCAAGGAATTGGTTTTGCATTGCCTATAAACGATGTTAAGCCGGTTCTTGAGAGTTTGCAGAAAAATGGAAGAATTATTCGTCCAATGCTTGGAGTTAGATATTTGATTCTTACGCCTGAAAAAGCGGATGAGCTTCAGATTAAAGTTAATAGTGGCGCGCTTTTGGTTGGTGAAAATGCTCAAGGAAAATTTGCCGTTGTTCCCGGAAGCCCTGTGGATAAAGCCGGGCTTAAGATGGGCGATGTAATTTTGCAAATTGATGGTAAAGATATTTCAATTAATTACACGCTTCAGCAGGCTATAAGAAATAAACAGCCCGGAGATACGGTTAAGCTTAAGGTTTGGAGAAGCGGGGAGGCGTTGGATAAAGAGCTGAAATTGGGCGAATCAGATAGCGGGAATAGTGATAAATAACAAATACTTGCGATTTTGGTCGGTTGCTTGTAAAATTTCCTCGCGATTATTTAAAATTTCGCAATTATTCGCCGGGGTGGTGAAATGGCAGACACGCTACTTTGAGGTGGTAGTGGCCGAAAGGCTGTAAGGGTTCAAGTCCCTTCCCCGGCACCACGCCAGTAGTCCCGCTTTGCGGGACGGATGGCGGCATTCGTTTGGAATTTGAAATTTGGAGCTTGAGCTTTGAAGTTTTTTCGGACGTTTAGCTCAGTTGGTTAGAGCGTCTCGTTTACACCGAGAAGGCCGAGGGTTCGAATCCCCCAACGTCCACCATACCCGTAGCGTAGCGAAGGGTGGCATTCGTTTTGAGTTTTTGGCATTTGCTTTGGATTTAGCATTTGACTTTTTTAAAAACTCTAGTATAATCTTTGAGCTTAGTTTTTAATTATAAGTCAAAGATGAATAGATTAAAGAACGGAGAACCTCATGATAATGAGTTTGACGTCCGTGATATATCGGGAGGTGTAGATATTTTTAGCGATGTTTTGCCGTTGACTCCTTTGGAGAGGCGTGATCGCGATATGACGTTGCATGCTTGTATTGCTGAGCTTGAAACTCTTTATGTTTGTTACCAGAGCTTTAGAAAGGCTTGGCGGGTTACTTCTAATGCAAAAGAAAACGCTCATGAATTTGCTGACGGTTTTGATTTTACTGTTGAAATTGAAAGGCGCAGGCTTAGAGGCAGGTTTACTGATTTTGCCCTTACTACAAGCAAGAACGATGATCCCGTTTTTACGAGTGGCTATAACGCCACTTTGTCTGAGTTGCGAATATTCAACGAAATTCATCCTCCCAGAGAAAACGTAAAAACATGGGATGAAATTCATGAAATGAAAAGAAGGCATGACGATGAATGGCATAGGGCAGCTCATTTATTTTTTAAAGATGGAAAGATTAGAGGTCGAATTTATGCTTTGAAATATGCCCTTGACGATGCTTTGGGGAGACACGATTATGCTTCTGTTGTTGCTTATATTCAGGCTCGCGTTTTTCACCATACGGTTCAAACTCCTGCTCAGGACTTGCTTGTTGATTTAATCTTCTCAAAGGTTAGTCACATGGCTGATGATCTTGATAAAATGACACATGATCAGCTTGATGGGTTTTTGCTTCCAGTGGTCCATGAAGTCATTGTTGCCCTTGGAGATGAGTTTTTCGATCCAAATGACCCATATTGTGTCCATTTTTTTACAACAGGGTCTATTTTTAAAGCCATTTTGATAAACAACCTCGATCCGGCTTGATATAAGTGTTAAATCTTGGTATTTTTATTGTGCAATTTAACCCAATTTTTATGTCTCGTAAAAATAACAAGTTTTTCATTTTCTTAGGCGTTATCGTGGCTGTTATTGTCATTTTAGTCGTTCTTTTTGTGACGAATTTATTTCACTTCAGAAATTTTGTTTTTAAGTATATTCCTGCACCAAAATTTGCTTTTATGGATTTGGTCGGTGTTAACCCTTTGTATTTTCCAAGCAAAACGGCTGTGAAGTGGGAAGGGCTTTTGGATGAGGCTTCCAGTGATCAAAAAGGGTGGTTTTCCGTTCAACTTCCAAAAGGTTGGGTTGTGAATAAAACAAAGACCGGAAATGGGTTTTATACGGATCGCGATAATGTTCTTTATGCACTTTATGTTTGGTCTGCAATTCCGGAGCAGGTTGATCCAAAAACTCTTAAAAAAGGTGAAAAAATGCCAGAAGTACAACCGCAGAAAATTTTTACACTCGACGATTTTGTTAAGTGGAGGACTTCAACTTATGAAAAATTGATTGTTGATAAAACGACAATGAAAATAGGGGATCATGATGCGGTTTTGGTTTGGGCAAGAGGTGCGCAAGGGTTCAAAACTTTGAATATTTATATGCATGGTAAGGATTATAGGTTTTATGAATCAGCGCTTCGAGGTGCGGAAGAAAACGTAGATTTATATAAATATATTTATATTTACAGCTTGCAGACGTTGAAGGATCTTTGATTTGTTTAATTTAAGGGCATTTAGCTCAGTTGGTTAGAGCGTTCGATTCACATTCGAAAGGTCACTGGTTCGAATCCAGTAATGCCCACCACACGCCGCAAAGCGGCGCAAATTCGAAATCCGAATATCTAAATCCAAAACAAATTAGAAATTCGAAAATTGAAGAACGAAACCAGCCGATTTTATGAAAATCATCTACACTCTTCGCAAAAGTAAGCGAGCGCGAACAATTAGGATATCAATAAATCATGAAGCGCGCGTTATGGTGACGATTCCGCGCTTGATGCCGGAGTTTTTTGCCGATCGGTTTGTTAAGAAAAATTCAAAATGGATTCTTACTAATTTGGAAAAAGTCAGGCTGAAAGGACCGGTTTTTCAGCTTAAGGGAAGTCGAAACGAATATTTAACCGATAAAGTTCGTGCGAAAAAAATTGCTGAAGAAAAACTTGCCGAATTTAATAAATTTTATAATTTTAATGTGCGAAGAATTGCTATTAGAAACACAAAATCGAGATGGGGAAGTTGTAGTAAAAAGGGGAATATCAATTTTAATTATAAGATTGCGCAGTTGCCGGAAAAGCTCGCTAATTACCTTGTCGTTCATGAATTATGCCATATCGAGCAAATGAATCATTCGAGTAAGTTTTGGGATTTGGTGAAAAAGACTGTGCCGGATTATAAAGCCAGAAGAAAGGAATTACGTAATTTTAAACCTTAGTCTTTTGCTCTTTTTCTTTCGTTTTCAGTAAGGCGTTTTTTGCGTAAACGAATGCTTTTTGGAGTGATTTCAACGTATTCGTCTTCTTTGATGTATTCAACGGCTTTTTCAAGCGTCATCTCAACGATTGGGCTTAAAGAAAGAGCTTCATCTGAACTGGAAGAGCGCATGTTTGTGAGCTGCTTATTCTTGTTTGGATTAACAACCAAGTCCGTTCCGCGATTGTGTTCGCCAATAATCATTCCTTCATAAACTTCAGTTGCAGGATGAACGAATAATGAGCCGCGTTCTTGCAATTTCCATAAAGAGTAGGCCATAGTTGCTCCGGTTTCGCCGGATATAAGTGATCCAACGCTTCTTTTTTCAATTTCACCTCTCCATTCATCAAATTTTTCGAATGAGTGATATAAAGTTCCTTCACCACGCGTGAGCAAGATGAATGACGAGCGAAATCCGAGAAGTCCGCGCGTTGGTATTTCAAATTCAAGCAAGGTATTTCCGTTTTCAGATCTCATATTTTTCATTTCACCGCGACGTTTATTTAAAGCTTCAATAACTTTTCCGGACATTTCATCCGGTACGTTAATAACAGCCGTTTCAATTGGTTCGTGTGTTTTGCCGTTTATTTCTTGTGTTATGATTTTTGGTTGTGAAACTTGCAATTCAAATCCTTCGCGTCGCATTCCTTCAATCAAAACAGTTAAATGCATTTCGCCTCTGCCGTAAACCTTGAACGCTTCTCCGCCTTCGGATGCTTCTTCAACTTTTAATCCAACATTTGTTTCAAGCTCTTTGTCTAATCTTTCGCGTATATGACGACTTGTGACATATTTGCCTTCGCGTCCTGCGAAAGGTGATGTATTTACCATAAATTCCATTGCAAGCGCCGGTGGGTCAATTTTGATTGCCGGAAGCTTCTCTGCTGTTTCGGAAGTTGTTAAGGTCTCGCCAACGTAAATATCCGGGATTCCCGCGATTGCAACGATGTCTCCGGCAACAGATTCTTGACTATCAACTCTTTGTATTCCTTGAAACGTGAAAACTTTTGTTATTTTTCCCGTTCTTCTTTCATTATCCGCATTTATGATAAAAACATTTTGTCCGGCTTTCACTTTTCCTTCATAAACTCTGCCTACTGCGATTCTTCCAAGGAAGTTGTCATATGTAAGAGTCGCCGGCTGCATTCTAAATTCTGCTTCCGTATTGCCATTTGCAGGTGGTACATTTTCAATAATAAAGTCTAAAAGGGGAGTTATGCTTATTCTTGGATCGTCCAGTTTGCGCATTGCAACCCCTTCTTTGGCGATTGTGAAGATATATGGGAAATCGAGTTGTTTTTCACTTGCACCAAGTTTTACAAATAAATCGAAAACTTCATCAACAACTTTATTTGGCTGTGACATTGGGCGATCGATTTTATTAATAACAACAAGAACTTTTAAGCCCAATTCAAGAGATTTTTTAAGTACGAATTTTGTTTGTGGCATTGGTCCTTCAAAGGCGTCGACGAGTAAAACCGTTGCGTCGACTGTTCGAAGTACGCGTTCCACTTCAGAGCCAAAATCTGCGTGTCCGGGAGTGTCTACGATGTTGATCTTGGTATCTCTATATGTAATTGCTGCATTTTTTGCGTAAATAGTGATTCCACGTTCTTTTTCAAGCTCGTTGCTATCCATAACTCTTTCTTCAACGTGTTGATAATCTTTGAAAGCACCGCCGGCTTTCAAAAGTGCATCAACTAGCGTTGTTTTCCCGTGGTCAACATGGGCGATAATGGCGATATTTCGTATTTCCATAAATATAAAACTAAAGCTCGTAGATTATACAAGTGAAATATTGGGCTGTCAAACGGTAATTAGCAATAGATCATATCTTCTGCGCCGACACCCGTTCCAATGTATTTTATTGGAATTTCAACTAATTCTTCGAGTTTTTTGATGTATTTCTTGGCGTTTTCGGGCAGATCTTCCATTTTTTTAGCTTGTGAAATGTCTTCTTTCCAGCCATCCATTTCGATATAAATTGGTTCAACTTTTTCAAGATCTTCTGCCGTAAAAGGCATTGACGAAAGCTCTTTGCCGTTTAATCTGTATCCGATACAAATTTTAACTTTTTCAAGACCTGTCATTACGTCTAATTTTGTGAGATTGATTTCTGTTATTCCATTTATCATCCCTGTCCATTTTGCGACAAACGTATCAAACCAGCCGCATCTTCTTGGGCGACCTGTTGTTGAGCCGTATTCTCCACCTTTTTCACGCAAGTAATTTCCGGTTTCATCTTTTAATTCGGTTGGAAATGGACCGCTTCCGACGCGCGTTGTATATGCTTTCAAAATACCGATTACGTTTGTTATTAATGATCCCGGAATTCCGGTTCCGGATGAAATTCCGCTTATTGATGCGTTTGAGGATGTTACAAATGGGTATGTTCCGTGATCAATATCGAGCATTGTTCCGTTTGCGCCTTCTATAAGGATGTTTTTGCCTTGTTTAAGCTCGTTATGTAGATATTCTTCAGTATTTTTAATGAGAGGCAAGATGTTTGTGAGGACTGATTTTAAATATTCCAGCTCTTTTTTTTCGTCATGCTCGAAATTTCCATACATACGTTTGTGCATCTCTAAATTTGCCATGTATCTTTTTTCGAATTCTTCAAAATTTTGAAGTTCGCCAAATCTTATTCCGATTCTTTGGATTTTATCCGCATAAGCCGGGCCAATTCCGCGTTTTGTTGTGCCAACGCTTTTGCCGCCCTTCATTTCTTCTTGAAGCCCATCAATGGTTTTGTGATATTCAAGGACTACATGCGCTCTATCTGAAATGAAAAATCTGTTTTCCAAATTAATTCCGAGCTTTTTGAGTTCATCGATTTCTTCCATCATCGTTGGAATATGCACAACAACGCCGTTTCCAATAACGCAAATTTTACCTTCATGCATCATGCCGGATGGGATTAAATGAAAAATCACTTTTTTGCCGTTTCGATAGATTGTGTGGCCTGCATTTGCGCCTCCCGTCGCCCTCGCGATGATATCGAATTTTTCCGTTAAAATGTCGACGAGCTTTCCTTTACCTTCGTCTCCCCACTGCATACCTATAATTGTTGAAACGGGCTTGATTGTTGGCATTTTGATTTTTTTAAGATATATTAACGATTACTATGCGTAAATATATTATCTTAATTCCGATATTTTTTTTAGTCGTTTTATTTTTTAGCTTTAATAACGCTGAAAATAACAATCTGAAGAACGTTTATGATGAAAAGGCGGAATATAAAGCTGTTGCTGAAAATACACAGGAGATTAAAACTCCTTCAAATAAAGGAGAGATAAGTATTTTTCAAACCGCTGGTTTTACGATGCCACCCGATGATGAATTTGGGAGAATGCCTTTAAAAGGTACGAAACCCTTTGATGTAAAGAATGTAAATCTCCCTGAAGGCCAAGTTAAATTGCCAATTTTGATGTATCACTATATCCGTCCGCTTAATCCAAAAATGATAGAGCTAGACCGTGGTTTATCTTTAACTCCGGAAGAATTTGATGCGCAAATGGCTTATTTGAATGAAAATGGGTTTACGGCTGTTTTTCCTGATGAAATGATGGATGCTATTGATGGTAAATTGACTCTTCCAAAAAAGCCTATCATGCTTACTTTTGACGATGGGTATGTGGATTTTTATACAAACGTGTTTCCAATAATCAAAAAATATAACATTAAGGCTGTCTCATTTTTGATTGTTAATTATATTGGGACAAATAGATACATGACAGAGGCGCAGATTTTAGAGATAAATAAAAGTGGACTTGTTGATTTTGAGTCACATTCTATGTCTCATCCATTTTTAACGAGAGTTGATAAGGAAAGGTTGAAGAAGGAAGTTGTGGATAGCAAGACGGCTCTTGAAAAATTGCTTAATAAAAAAATCAATTATTTTTGTTATCCCTATGGTGATTTGAATTATACGAATGTTGTTGCGGCAGTTCAGGAGGCGGGATATAGAAGTGCGTTTACGGTTTATTATGGATATATTCATCGTAAGCAATTTGCGTTTATTCAAGACAGAGTGAGGTCTAGCTATAAGGATACGATTTCTGCTTTTGCGAGAAAAATTGAGATTTTTTAGTAATAATCGTGGAGGATTTTTGCAATTTTTTTTCAGACACGCTTGATTTGCCCGGCGAGCAAGTCTGCGCTAGCGTTCGGTTTGCACTCTTCGCAGTAGCGAAACCGTGCCCGTGCAAACCTCACGACTGTCTTCAAAAATCTTGCAAAAACCTTCCACGAGCATTGCTTGCTAAAAATTCGAATTTCTATTATTATAAAAGTACCATTTAATCATTTTTCTTATGATTTCTATTGAGGAAATTAAAAAACAAATCCCTAACTGCCTTGCGGGAACCAATTTTGCGAATCTTGGTAAAAGATATGAAGGTAAAGTGCGTGATAATTATACGACGGTTGATGGTAAGAGAATTATCGTTATTACAGATCGTTTGAGCGCATTTGATCGCGTTATTTGCTTGATCCCTTTTAAAGGTCAGGTTTTGAATCAAATGGCGAAGTTTTGGTTTGAGCAAACAAAAGATATTATTGAAAATCATGTTATTGAGTATCCGGATGCCAACGTTATTATTGGACGTGAGTGCAAGCCGCTTCCCGTTGAAATGGTTGTTCGAGGTTATATTACGGGTGTAACTTCAACTTCCGCTTGGTATAACTATGAAAAAGGTGTGAGAAATTTTTGTGGAAATGTTTTGCCTGAAGGCTTAAAGAAAAATCAAAAACTTCCGGTTCCGATTATTACGCCTTCAACAAAGGCTGAACATGGCGGGCATGATGAATCAGTTTCAAGAGATCAGATTATTGAGCGTGGGCTTTTGACCGCGGAACGATATGATACTTTGGCTAGTGCATGTTTAAAACTATATCAGCGTGGCGTTGAGATTGCGGCAAAGCAGGGGATTATATTTGTGGATACAAAATATGAATTTGGCATTTCTCCTGAAGGAAAAATCGTTTTGATCGATGAAATCCATACTCCGGATTCTTCAAGATTTTGGTTTGCGGATGAATATGAAAAAAGATTTGCCGCAGGCGAAGAACAAAAGAAGATTGATAAGGAGTATCTGCGTGAATGGTTGGCAGAGAGAGGATTCCGAGGAGAAGGTGAGATTCCTGCGATTCCGGAAGATATAAAAGCTGAAACAGCACGCAGATACATCGAAGCCTACGAGCTTATTACAGGGCAAAAGTTTGATGCTCAAGTTGAACCTGTTTTGCCTCGTGTTGAAAAAGTATTGTTAAATATTTAACTTTAAAAATATGTTTGTACAATTTCTATTAGGCTCTGAATCAGATAAAGAATTTGCGTCTAAAATTACCCAAACTTTGGATGAATTTAAGGTGAAATATGTTATTACGGTTGTTTCTGCGCATAAAGCTCCTGAAAAGGTTTTGCAGGTTATAAATAAACTTAATAAATCGACCGAGTCTTTGTGCTATATAACAATCGCTGGGCGCAGTAATGGACTTTCCGGGGTTACGGCCGGTTCTGCAATCCATCCTGTGATTGCTTGCCCGCCTTTTGCTAGCAAAGAGGATTATTTGATAAATATCCATTCAACTTTGCAAATGCCTTCAGATACGCCTGTTTTGACGGTTATAGATCCAAAAAATGCAGCACTTTCTGCAATTCGAATCCTTGCGCTTCAAGATAAAAAATTGCGTGAAAAAGTTGCATTAAAAATTAAAAAAGTTAAAGCGAGTTTCAAAGTATAAATCATAAAATTTAAATATTATGCTCACAACATTGAATGCCATATCGCCGATCGATGGAAGATATAGAGGAAAAGTCGAAGGCTTGGCGAGATTTTTTTCTGAATCCGCTTTAATGAAATATAGAGTGCGAGTTGAAATTGAATGGTTTGTTTTTCTTTGCAATGATTTGAAGCTTGGTGGTACAAAAGTTTTAAACACTTCTGAAATCAAGACCTTGCGCGATCTTTATTTGAAATTTGATGAAAAATCAGCGGAGAGGGTTAAAGATATTGAGAAAACAACAAATCATGACGTGAAAGCGATTGAATATTTTATTAAAGAAAAAATGCCTTCATCCTTGAAGCCATACGGCGAATTTGTGCATTTTGGATGCACTTCCGAAGATATTAATAATTTAAGCTATGCTCTTACATTAAAGGAATTTGGCGATAATGAATTCTATCCTGTTTTGGATGAATTGATTGTGGTTTTAAAAAGTATGGCGAAAAAATATGCCGGAGTTGCGATGCTTTCGCATACGCACGGTCAGCCTGCGAGTCCTACAACTGTTGGTAAAGAGTTAATGAATGTTGTCGCTCGTTTGGAAAGACAAAATCGTTTACTTCGAGGTCAAGACGTTCTTGGAAAGATGAATGGTGCGACCGGTAATTTTAATGCTCATATGATTGCTTATCCGGGGATTGATTGGGTTAAGAAATCCGAGAAATTTGTGAAAAGCTTGGGCTTGGTTTCAAATCTTTATACTACCCAAATTGAGCCGCACGATTTTATTGCGGAAATTTGCGATGCGGTTAGGCGCGTTAATACGATTTTGATCGATTTTGACCGCGATATGTGGATGTATATTAGTATGAATTATTTTGCTCAAAAGATTGTGAAGGATGAGATTGGTTCGAGTGCAATGCCACACAAAGTGAATCCGATTTATTTTGAAAACAGTGAGGGAAATCTTGGCGTTGCGAATGCTTTACTCGGTCATTTTTCTGAGAAGCTTCCTATTTCAAGGATGCAAAGAGACCTCACGGATTCGACTGTTTTGCGCAATCTAGGCTATGCTTTCGCATTAACGATTTTGGCTTACAAAAGTACGTTAACCGCACTTGAGAGGGTAGAGTTGAATAAAAAAGTTGTTCAACAAGATTTAGATAATAATTGGGAAGTTTTGGCGGAAGCTGTTCAAACCGTTCTCAGGAAAAATAAAGTTAAAGGCGCATATGAAAAATTAAAAGAATTTACGCGTGGACAGAAGATCAACGCGGAAGGTTATAAAAAGTTTGTTTCAGGTTTGGATTTGCCAAAAGAGGATAAGAAAAGATTGATGGAGCTTACGCCCGGAAAGTATATTGGGAAGGTTTAAATAGGCGGTTTTAAGCTGTTGTTTTTAATCTAAATCGGTTTACGTTTTTAATAGCATTGCCGCTTTCTTTTTCTATAATGCATAAATTAACCCCTATATTTTTTGTATTATTTACATTGCCTTGTTTAGTCGCAATTCCTCGGTGTATGACAAATTCATATTTATCCCAAAAGTTTATGCCATCTTCTGTTTCAGCTTGGATTTTAGGTTGTAGCATTGCGTTTAATTTTGTTTGTATTTTTTCGTTTAATGTTTTCATGAATTTTGCACGCGGGGCGCTTGATTGATCCCATCCGATTTTTGTGTTTTTCTCCAATCCTACGATTAACGCAAATCCATGTTTTTCGAATGGTTTTATAAAATTTAATGTTCCTTTCTTTTCTACGTTGTCTGCAATGTATTTAAATATTTTTTGAGCGATGTCTTCTGCCAATATTTCTGCGCGTGCTTCAATTCTTTCATCAAGATCATCATCGTCCGATTCACAGTACACATCTGCTGCTTTTGCTCCTTTGCCTTTTGTAATCGCAACTTTTTTATTTTCTCTTAAAGGGGCTCCTTCTCCTAGCGCGTATGGCTTTGAAGCTGCCGCTTCTGCAATAGCCTCTTCTTCCTCTGGCGTGTCTGGCCCTAATGTTTCTACTTCCAATGTTCTGTCTATATTTTTAGCATTTGCCACTAAGAAGTCATAAAGTTCCGGCATGACAAGGGCATCAATAAAAGCGCGATAATGTCCTTTTTCTCTTGGTATGGTATATCCATCTTCTATATTCGGTTCAGCCTCCGCCATAATTTTATTTTTTACGTGAATTGGATGTAAAATATAACATCGAGAGGCGTTGATGTCAAAATTAATTCATGCATTTGATTTAAAGCTCGTTTTCTTGTATTTTGTACGGGTAATTTAATTTTAGTTTTAATAATATTTTCAAATATGTTCAATCCTGTAAACCAGAAGAAAAATTTTCCGGAAATGGAGCACGAGGTGCTTAAATTTTGGGATGATAATAAAATTTTTGAGAAATCTGTGAAACAAAGAGAAGGGGAGAAGAAATTTGTGTTTTTTGATGGGCCTCCGTTTGCGAATGGATTGCCTCATTATGGTCATATTTTGGCAAATGTTTTGAAAGATGCGGTTGTCAGATATTTTGCCATGAAGGGCTACTATATCCCACGAACTAATGGTTGGGATTGTCATGGTCTTCCCGTTGAATATGAAATTGAAAAAGAGCTAAAGATTTCTGGTCGTAAGCAAATTGAACAATATGGAATTGAGAAATTTAATGACGATTGTCGAGCTAGTGTTTTTCGTTATACAAAGCAATGGGAAGAAACTTTAAAGAGGATTGGGCGTTGGGTTGATTTCGAACATTCTTATGCGACTTTGAATATGCCTTATATGGAATCGATTTGGTGGATCTTCAAGCAGATCTGGGATAAAGGCATGGTTTATGAAGGTCATAAAAGTATGCATATTTGTCCGAGATGTGAAACCGCGTTGAGTAATTTTGAAGTAACGCAAGGATATAAAGACGTTATTGATTCCAGTCTTGTTGTCAAATTTAAATCAGACGAAGAAGATAATACGTATTATTTGGCTTGGACAACAACTCCATGGTGCTTGCCGGGACAAATCGCAGTGATAGTTCATCCGGATAAAGTTTATGCAAAAGTGGAAAGTGAAGGCGAATATTATTGGATTATTGAAAATAGGGTTGAAGCAATTCTAAAAGATCGTCCTTATAAAGTTATTGAAAAGAAAAAAGGAAAAGAATTGGAAGGTAAGTCGTATGAACCTTTATTTCCTTATAATGCTAATAAGAAAAAAGATTCAAAATGGGCATTTAAAATTCTCGTAGATGAATTTGTAACCGACGAGGATGGATCCGGGTTTGTTACTTCTTCTCCTGATTTTGGTGAAGATGATATGCGTGTTTGCGCAAAATATGAAGTGCCTTTTACAAATACGGTGGATATGAGCGGTGTTTATCGAGAGCATGTGACGGATTATGCTGGCGAATCGGTTCTTATTGCTAATAGGAAAATTCTTGAAGATTTAAAAAATGCCGGAAAGGCATTGTGGACTGAGCCGTATAAACATAGCTATCCGCATTGTTGGAGATGCGATACGCCGCTTTTGAATTATGCGACAAAATCGCTTTTTATTCGCGTTACGGATATTAAGAAAGATCTTATAAAAAATAATAAAAAAATCCATTGGCAGCCTGAGCATATTGGGCCCGGTAGATTTGGCAAGTGGCTTGAGGATGCGCGTGATTGGGCTATTTCAAGAAATCGTTATTGGGGTTCGCCAATTCCTGTTTGGGAGTGTGAATGTGGTGAAAAAACTTGCGTTGGTTCTGTTGAGGAATTGAAGAAATTATCCGGTGGAAAAGTTCCAATGCGAAATGGAGTTGTTGATTTGCATAAGCCATATATTGATGAGATTGAAATTAAATGTCCGAAGTGCGGAAAAAACGCAAAAAGAATTTCTGATGTTTTGGATTGTTGGTTTGAGAGTGGTTCAATGCCATATGCGCAACTTCATTATCCTTTTGAAAATAAAAAAGAATTTGAAGACAATTTTCCTGCACAATTTATCGCTGAAGGCTTGGATCAAACCCGTGGGTGGTTTTATACACTTCACATTTTGGCCGGGATTTTGTTTGATGCGCCGGCGTTTAAAAATGTTATCGTAAATGGAATTTTACTCGCTGCGAATGGCGAAAAGCTTTCAAAAAGAAAGAAGAATTATCCTGATCCAAATGAGCTTTTTGAGAATAAAGGCGTGGACGCGGTTCGCTTCTTTCTGCTTAATTCTGTTGCGGTTTTGGCAGATGATGTGCGTTTTTCAGAAAGACATGTCGATGAAATTCTGAAACAATTTTTATTGATTTTATGGAATACATATTCATTTTTTGTTATGTATGCGAATATTGATAATTTTCAACCAAAAGAAGTTGATTTAAAAATTAAACCAAAAAATCTTCTTGATAGATGGATCTTGTCTGAATTGAACACGCTTGTTGCGGAAGTGGCTGTTGCTATGGATGATTATAATTTGAGCAAGGCGTGCCGTCCTGTGATTGGTTTTGTTGATAATTTGTCGAATTGGTATATTCGCAGAAGCCGAAGGCGTTTTTGGAAGTCTGAAAATGATGCAGATAAAATCGAGGCCTATTCAACTCTTTATACTGTGCTTGTTACTTTTTCGAAATTGATTGCGCCATTTACACCGTTTGCGGCTGATGAAATGTATAAAAACTTAACAAATGGAGTTGTTGGAGCGAAGGAATCGGTACATCTGGAAGATTGGCCAAAGTTTGACAAGAAACTTATTGATAAAGATTTAAATGAGCAAATGAAGGTCGTGAGAACAATCGTTAATCTTGGTCTTGCTGGACGTTCGAATGCCGGAATCAAAGTGAGACAACCTTTATCAAAAATTCAGGTTGCGCAACCGCATTCAATAGATAAAAAATTGATTGCAATGTATGGCGATATTATTTTGGAAGAATTGAATGTTAAAGCGCTTGAATTTATTACAGAGGTTGGTGGTGATATAAAACAGACAGTTGCGGTTAATTCACGCGCGATCGGTCCGAAATATGGCTCTGATACTCAGAAAATCATTGATGCATGCAAACGTTTCGAATTTAAAATTCAAGATAATGGGAAGCTTGAAGTTGCTGGGTTTACGCTTGATGCCGACGAGTTTGTTATTGGATATACTGGTTCCGGAGAAGTCGATGTTGAGAGCGCGGATGGAATTACTGTTATTTTGGATTCACATATTACGCCTGAATTGACGAGCGAGGGTTATGCTCGTGATATCGTCAGATTTATTCAGGAAATGCGTAAGAAGGCTAATTATAACGTTAATGATAGGATTTATGTTTTTGCCGGATGTGAAGATGCCGCTATAAAACAAGCAATTGTTGATTTTGCTGATTATATAAAGAAAGAAACGCTTGCAATTGAACTTCAAGATAAAGGTGAATTTGCATGGGATGCGAGCGAGAGCGTTGATTTGGACGGTAAAAGTGTTAAAATTAGCATAAGAAAATAAAAATTATGATAAAGAGGGCGTTTACAAATATTGCTTTAAATGGGTTGGCGCTTTATGCGACGACGTTATTGATAAAAGAGGTTACATATACCGGTGGATGGAAATTTTTTTTGATTGCCGGTCTTATTTTTGCTTTTTTGAATGCAATTGTTAAACCTTTCTTAAAAATACTTGCTTTGCCTTTTATATTCTTGACTGCCGGACTTTTTATTATAGTTCTTAATATTTTCGTTCTATGGCTTGTTAAATACATTATTGGCGTTGCACAGTTTCAGGATGTTACTTTTACGATCGCAACTACAAGTGCTTATCTGTGGACTTCGATTGCGTTTGGTGCTATAAACTGGTTTGAACATATTTTATTTATAAATAAAGAAGACTAATTATGAAAACAATTTTATCAGTCGCTCATATTGCAGTTTCAATTCTTCTCATTATTTCGATTTTGTCTCAACAGAGAGGAGCTGCTCTTGGAGCGTCATTTGGTGGAACAGGTTCAACTTATCATACAAAAAGAGGAGCTGAAAAAGTTCTTTTTATTGCTACAATTATTTTTGCGGTTTTGTTTGCAGGGCTTTCAGTGGCCATTTTATTCGTAAAATAAAAATATGAAACGCATATTTTCATGGGTTTTAACGACCCTGAAAACTTATTCGTTGATTGAAAGGGTTTTGAGCGTGGTTTTTATAGTGGTTTTTGCGTATGCGATGTTTATGCTTTCTAGCGCCGTGCCTTCCGTTTCCAATAAAACTTATACAGAGGGGCTTGTTGGGAAGGTCGGCTGTATAAACCCCGTTTTGGCTGATTTGAACGAAGTTGATCGCGATGTGTCGAGGTTGATTTTTTCCGGACTTGTTAAATATGACCCTGTTACAAAGGATTTTAAGCCTGATTTGGCAGATTTTACTTTATCGGATGATAAACTGCTTTATACGTTTACGGTTAAAGATGGCGTGAAGTGGCATGATGGAGAGGCTTTTACGGCTCAGGATGTTTATTTTACTTATCATGACGTTATTCAGCATGAAGATTTCCAAAATCCTATTATTAAGGCCGCATTTGATGGACTTGTAATTGAAAAGTTAAACGATAAAACCGTTACTTTTCGCTTGAAATCGCCAAATTCATACCTCATTTCAGATATGGTTACTGGAATTTTGCCTTATCATATTTTTAAGAATAAAGAGGTCAAAGATTTAACGAATTGTACGGATTTTAATAGAAATCCCGTTGGTGCCGGACCTTTTAAGATGGGTGATTATAAAATAACTTCTGACAATGCAATTAAGATTGTTTTTGATAGGTTTGATGATTTTTACGCACAAAAATCTAATATTAGTCAGATTGTATTTTTGATTTTTGCTAATAATGATTTATTGATAAAAAATATTGCTGATTTGGATGCGGTTCCGAAAGCAGGTTATGAATTATCCGAGACGTTAAAGGTTGATCCGGTGATGAAAGTTACCAGTTATACCTTGCCTCAATATACAGGCCTTTTCTTTAATACTGATGAAATGTTTTTAGGAAAGAAGAAGGTTAGGCTTGCTCTTGCAAAGGCCATTGATCAAGATGAGCTTGTTGCAAAGTTCCCCGGTTATGATCCTGTTAAAATAGGAATTTTTGAGGCCGATTTAAGTGGTAAATTTTATAAATATGACATTTTGACTTCGGGAAAATATCTTGACGATGAGGGTTTTAAATTGAAAAAAGGGGATCAGTATCGTAAAAATAAAGAAGGTGAAGAGTTGTCTGTTCAGCTTTTAATCAGAAAATATACACAAAATCAAAAGCTTGACGATCAAATGACTCAGATTTCAAGTTATATATCTCAGAAGTGGCTTGAATTGGGTGTCAAAACCGAAGTTGTTGCTCTTGAATCCGGAGACTTTAACGATGCGATTAAAGCCGGTAGTTATGGGGCTTTGATTGCCGGTGAAAGTTTTTCATACAATATGGATTTATTCTCATTTTGGCATTCAAGTCAGATTGCAAAGCGTGAAGACGGAACCGGTGGGCTTAATTTTTCAAATTATTCAAATCCCTCTACGGATATATTGATTGAAAGCTTGCGTGAGGTTTCCGGTAAAGGCAAAAAAACCGATAGATTGGCTCAGATTGTAAACACTTTCAGGGAAGATATGCCTGGAATTTTTCTGTTTAGGCCAATGTATTATTATATTTCTACTCAGGAATTTAGTGTGCCTGAGTTGGACGGGATGGTGTTTTCCGCTGATCGGTTTAGCTTTTTGTTAGGAAAATTTTAACAAATTGCCTTTACAACTACGGATTTTTAGGGTATTTATTTATGGCGCTATAATTTTTAAAACAATTAAATATGCAGGTAATTTTGACAAAAAACGTGCCGAAACTCGGCAAAAGAGGCGAATTAAAACGTGTAAAAGATGGCTATTTTCGCAATTTCTTATATCCAAGAGCTATGGCTGTTGTTGCCACTCCAGGTGGAATTAGGGTTGCCGAAGGAAGAATGAAGAAAATGGTTATTGAACATGAAGAGATGAAGAAAAAGGCTGTGGAGGTTAAAACCAGACTTGAAGGTTTGGTCATCACTTTCGATAAAAAAGCTTCCAAGAAGGGCAAATTATTTGGTTCTATTTCAGCTCAAAATATCGTTGATGAAATTAAGAAGCAAGATGGTATTGAGCTTACAGAGGCTCAAGTTTTGCTTAAAGATCATATTAAAGATGTCGGCACGGTTAATGTTGCTGTTCGAATTGTCGAAGGCGTGGATGCGGATGTTAAGATTGAAGTCAAAGCCATCGCTGAATAATTTTTCATGCAAAAAACTCGAATACTTGGTATCGATTTTGGTTTAAAGAGGATCGGTGTCGCTATAAGCGATTCTGATTGTAAAATTGCGTTGCCGCGCGATCCAATTGAAAATAATGGTTATGATGGCGTTCTTGAGGAGATTGCTTCTATTTGTGATGAGAATTTAATAAAGGCCATTGTTTTGGGCTACCCTGTTGGTTTTAAAGGCGAAAGGACGAACATAATAGAGAAGGTTGATGATTTTTGTGCTCGCTTAAAGGATGAGCTTAATATCACCGTTATTTTGGAGGATGAGAGATATACAACGGTTCAGGCGCATAAATATATGAATGATGCCGGAATAAGGAAAAGCCGTAAACAAGGGCTTAAAGATTCGATTTCGGCTACAATATTTCTTCAGGTTTATTTGGATAAATTAAATGCAGAACTCAATTGAAATTTTGGTACGAATATTAATCATTTACTTGATATTCGTTACCGGGATTTTTGCATTAAATTTTTCTGTAAAAAAGATTAAATTTTTATTAAATCGTTTGAGGGGCAGTGGAGGGGTGGCGCGGGTTTTTCGTATATATGTACCAAGAAATTCTGAAGTTGGACCGATTTCTGCTGAGCAAATTTTTGCAGCTTTGCATGCTGTGAAATCAGTCATTTGTTTTAATGTTGCAAATATCGGTGACGAAATTGTGTTTTTCGTGAAGGCGGATGAGAGCGTTTTACCTTTTTTAGAAGCGCAAATCTATGCGCATTATCCTGATGCTGAAATCGTTTGTATGGATGATTTTGAGCGTGATGGTTTTAAATTTGGCGGCTTTTCAATGAGTTTGGCTCTTAATTTCACTGATATTTTTCCGGTTAAACGTTATCCGCAGTTTGAAGATAGAATTAAGCGTACGTATATTGATCCGATTGCGGCTGTTTTGTCTTCATTATCGAAAATTCCCGGATCTTGCGTGAAAATAGATGTAAAGCCGTTGAGTGATTCCATGAGGCGAAAATATATAAAATGTATACGAATATATAGTCGAAATGTTTTGATGAATTTTGAATTTATCGCGAGGAGTTTTATAAATGCTTTTTGTACGCGAAAAATTGTTTATAAAATTGCGTTTTTTCCGGTTTATATTTTATTTTTTGTTTTTGGGTTTTTGGCTGAAATAAAGCTAAAAACCGATGTTGGCGATGTTGAAGAAAAGACTTCGCGCATTCATGAGCGTGAGAGCAAGGCGGATGCTGTAATTGATAAAGTTAGCAAGCCGATGTTTGAAGTTTCAATAAAGCTTTTTAGCAGTACGCGTGCACAGATTTTTCAAATTTCATCTTCATTTTATCAATTTAATCTGCCTTATTTAAATAGTTTTAAAGTTGTTGAGAAGGAGTGTGATTTTGTTTTGAATATTGAAGAATTGGCTACAGTATGGCATTTGCCCGGGGTCGACGTTTCCGTTCCCGGAATTTCTTACGTTAAATCGAAAACGTTATCGCCACCCAGCAATTTACCGAATTCGAATCTGATTTTGGGTGAAATAAATTTTCGTGATGTTAATAAAAAAGTTGGGATTTTTCCTTCAGATAGGCGCAGGCATGTTTATATTCTTGGGAAAACCGGAATGGGAAAATCAACTTTGATTAAAAATATGATGGTTGCGGATATTGCTTCCGGAAATGGTTTTGGGCTTATTGATCCGCATGGAGATTTGGCTGAGAGTATCCTTGATTTTGTACCTTCAAATCGTATTAATGATGTTATATTTTTTAATCCGTGCGATTTGGATTTTCCAATTGGTTTTAATATTTTTGAAATAAAAAATCATTCATTGAGCCCGATTGTTGCTTCCGGAATTGTTGGAGTTTTTAAAAAGATGTATGCTGAAAGTTGGGGTCCGCGTCTTGAATATATTCTCCGGAATGCGATTTTAACCTTGCTTGAAATTCCAAATTCAACCTTGATGTCTTTGATCAGGATTTTTCAGGACGATTCTTTTAGACAAAACGTTGTTTTTCAGCTTAAGGATGCAGTTTTGAGGAATTTTTGGATTAATGAATTTGAGAAAATTCCTATATCAAAAAGACCGGAAATAGTTTCACCGATTCTTAATAAAGTTGGTCAATTTATCGCAAATCCGATTATTAGAAATATTTTGTGTCAGCCAAAAACAAAGCTTGATTTGCGTTTTATTATGGATAATCGAAAAATCATAATAATTAATTTATCAAAAGGCAAAATAGGGGAGGATGCGAGTGCTTTCTTGGGCTCGATTTTGATTACAAAGTTTTATATTGATGCGATGAGCAGGGCTGATATATGCGAAAATTCACGTAACGATTTTTATCTTTACATAGATGAATTTCAGAATTTTGCGACTGATGCTTTTTCAAATATTTTATCTGAGGCGAGAAAATATAAGCTTAATTTAACGCTTGCTAATCAGTATATTTCACAAATGCATGAATCTGCGCGTGATGCGATTTTTGGTAATGTTGGGACCATTGTTGCTTTTCAGTCCGGATTTGAAGATGCGGAAATCATTTCATCTCAATTCGGTGAAGTTGTTTCTGCGGATGATGTTATGTTTTTGCCTAAATATAGCGCTTATACTAAGCTTTTGATTGATGGAATGCCATCAAGGCCTTTTTCAATAAAAACATTGGCGCCGGAACCGTTTTTGCAAAAATCCAATCGTGAAAAAATAATTTATAATTCACGCGAAAAGTTTGCGAAAAATCGTTTATTTGTAGAGGGAAAAACTGTTGATAAAAGCCTTATTTCTCAATAAGAGCTTTAACTCCCGGTAATTCTTTTCCTTCGAGAAATGATAAAGACGCGCCACCACCCGTTGAAATATGAGAGAAATGTTTTTCGTCGAATTTAAATCTCTTAAGGGCATCAACTGAATCACCGCCGCCAATAACTGTTGTGCCTTTATTGTTTGCAATTGCTTCTGCGACTTCTTTTGTCCCTTTACCAAATGGCTTGTATTCGTATAGTCCCATTGGTCCATTCCAGAATATTGTTTTGGATTTTGAGATAATTTTTTTGTATTTTTCAGTTGTTTTTGAGCCAATATCAAATATTTTCATGTCTCCTTCAACATCTTCAATCGGGATGTCCATTGTAACCGCGTTATCGCTTGGCAAGGTTGCGACAACAACGTCTGATGGCAAAACTATTTCCACTTTTAATTTTTCGGCTGCAATCAATATTTCTTGCGCAACTTGAATCTTGTCTTTTTCACATAAAGATTGGCCTACGTCAAAGCCTTGAGCGGCTAAAAATGTGTTTGCGATGCCTCCGCCGATTAAGATGTAATCGGCTTTTTTCATCAAGTTTTTGATAAGTCCAATTTTGTCTTTTATTTTTGCGCCACCCATGACAATTGTGTATGGTCTTTTCGGTTCTTCCATGAGATGTGTTAAGTATTTAAGTTCGTTTTCAACAAGAAGTCCCATGTATGAAGGAAGGTGCTGTGTAATACCTGAAACTGATGCGTGTGCTTTGTGTATGACGCCAAATCCATCGTTAACATAGATTTCACCGAGCGAAGCGAGTTCTTTTGCAAAATCAGGGTGATTTCCTTCTTCTCCCGGATGAAATCTCGTATTTTCAAGAAGAACAACGTCGCCTTCTTTCATTTCTTTTACAACTTTTTGTACGAATTCTCCGGTGCATTCATCTAGTTTTCTGATTTTTTTACCAAGCAGTTTTTCAAGTGTAGAGACTGCAGGATTTAACCTGAAATCATCAAGTATTTGACCTTCAGGGCGGCCATAATGGCTCATGAGAATGAGTTTTGCGCCTTGGTTTAAAAGATGTTTGATTGTTGGAAGAGCTTTTCTTATTCTTGAATCTTCTGTGACATTTCCCTTTTCATCGACCGGCACATTAAAGTCAACGCGAACTAAAATGCGTTTTCCTTTTATATCTTTTAAGTCTTTTAAAGTTCGATGTTTCATATGAATATAATTATCAATATATCAATTTACAATTTACATTCAATTTTCAATTTTTTAAATATCAATTTTTCAAGCTGGCCATGAAGATTGCGCTTTTAGCGTATGATTCTCCATTTTTGATTCTTTTAAGCGCTTGTTTTTCCTTATTTACAGTCAATATCCCGTTTATAATCGGAATTTCGTATTTTAAAGATATGTCCATGAGTCCGCGATAAGATTCTTTGCTGACATTATAATAATGATCGGTTTTACCTTTAATTACTGCGCCAATTGCTATTATTGAGTCGAATTTTTTTGATTTTGCCATTTGTAGTGCTGCGAACGGAATTTCAAGTGCTCCGGGAACACGAATGAGTTTAATGTTTGTTTTTTTTATGCCATTTTCCGTAAGTGTTTCGAGGATTTTGACGTAAAGTTTTAATCCAATATGCTCATTGAAATATGGCATAATAATGCCTATTTTGAGGTTTTTGTTAGTTTCATTTATCGGTATTTTTGGTTCAAATTTTGACATTTTGTTTAAAATTTTCCATATATCTGGCGAATACATCAACTTCAATATTTAATTCGTCTTTTTCTTTTATGGATCCAAGCGTTGTGCGCTTTAAGGTAAACGGGATTAGTGACACTTCAAATGTTTTTTCGTTTACATCTGACACGGTTAAGCTTACTCCATTTATTGTTATGCTGCTTTTTAATGCGATAAATTTTTTAAGTTGTTTTGGTGTTTCGATTTCAAAAATTGAATAATCTTTATATTTTTTAAGTTTTTTTAATTTTGCAGTTGTATCAACGTGTCCAAGAACAAAATGTCCACTAATGTCATCTCCAAGCCTTAAAGACGGTTCAAGATTTACTTTCGAATTGGTTTTTAATGATTTTAAATTCGTTTTATCAAGAGTTTCCGGCATAACTTCAAATTCGAAATATTTTGGATTTTTGTTGATAATCGTTGTGCATACGCCGCTTATTGCAATCGAAGATCCAATTTGAAGTTTATTTTGGAGTTTTGATGCGATTTTAAATAAACGGTTTTTGCCGACTTTTTTTGCGTCCAAAACTGTGCCGATTTCTTTGATTATTCCTGTAAACATGCGCTTATAGCCTATCATATTTCGGAGTTTATGAAAAATTTAAGTTTGGTTTAGAGGAATTTAATGTCGATGCGCTAGAGTGGGCTTAATATTCTTTAACCCAATTTCTATGCGTAGCATGAATAAGGTTATGCTGATCGGAAGATTGGCCGCTGATCCTGAGCAGCGTACAACAACTACAGGAAAATCCGTATCATTTTTCCCTATCGCAATAAATCGCGATTGGAAAAGCTCGGATGGACAAAAATCTCACACAACCGATTATCAAAGAATCGTTGCGTGGCAGGGAATGGCCGATACCTGTGTAAAGATTTTGAAGAAGGGGATGGGGGTGTATCTTGAGGGTCGCTTGATGAATCGAGCGTTTGACGATCACCATGGAGAGAAGAAGTATATGACCGAAATCGTTCTTGATAGTTTGAATGTTCTTGATTGGCTTAAATCAAAGGACGGCAAGGTCGAAGACGTTGTATTGAAGGAAGTTGAGGAGTAGTATTGTGGCATGCAGATCAGCGTTATTATACCAACCTTTAATCGCCCCGACATTTTACGTGAATGTTTGGAGCGCCTTATCAATCAGAATTTCGTTAAATCTGAATATGAGATAATTGTGATTAATGACGGTGGCTCAGCTGACGCAAGAGATGTCGTTGATGAAGTGGCCAAAGACGCACTTGTTCAAATAAAATATTTTTATCAAAAAAATCTTGGACAAGGCGTAGCGCGTAATAAAGGGCTTGATAACGCTGAAGGTGATATCGTTTTGCTTATTAATGACGATATTTTACCTACTTCCAATCTTTTGTCCGAGCACATGAAGTTTCATCGCCAGTATATTAAAGAAAATGAAGCTGTGCTTGGACTTATCTTGATGGATCCGCGAATTGAAAGAACGCCTTATGTTGAATTTATGAACAATGGGTCTCTTATTTTTGGAAAATTTGGCGGACATTTGACGGCTTATGAAAAGCTTTCCGGTAAAAAAACAGCTGATTTTAATTTCTTTTATGCGAATTTGTCTTTTAAGAGATCGTTTTTGAAAGATATGCGTTTTGATGAGAGTTTTCAGGAGTATGGCTGGGAGGATATTGAATTCGGCTATCGCCTTACAAAAGAGAAAAAACTTGTTATTTATTACAATCCAAAGGCCTTGGCTTATCATTTTCATCCACTTGAAGAGAGTTCACTTGAGTCGCGAATGAAATTAATTGGGTCATCGCTCCATATACTTCATAAAAAATATCCGGAATTAAATAAATATCCCAATTTTGTTAAAAGAACGATTTTTGGATGTATAAGTTTAAAACCGGTTATTGCGATTTTTGATTTTTTGCGTAAAAAGGGTGGAAGAAGTTGGCATTATTTTTATTATTACGCACTTTCCAAGAAATATTTTCTTCAAGGTTTGCGTTCAAATAAAGGCAAGGTATAATAGAAATATGCCAATTTTTGAATTTCAATGTCAGAAGTGTTTAACGGTTTTTGAAGAACTTGTTCTGTCTGGCAGAAAGCCTGATTTGGCTTGTACTAAATGTAAATCAAAGGATATTAAAAGACTCATGTCGGCAGCGTACTTTAATACAACTCGTAATTGTGGAAAATCGGAAGAGTGTGAAAATTGTCCGGTAAAGCGTTATAATAAGTGTAAATAAAAAAATTAAATAACAAAATTAAAAATATGAACCCCTCAAATATGAAAAAATATGTTTCTATTTTTCTTGCTTTTTCGATGATTTTCGCGCTTTCCGGATGTCGCGCAAAAGAAGGTCAACAGGCCTATGTTCCGCCTAAGAAGGTTGTTTTGACGTATTATAAAATGAACGATTCCATTGATGTTATGAAGCCATTTTTTGATGAATTTAAAGCGCTTCCGGGTAATCAATTGGTTGAAATAAATTATGTTCAATTTACCGATCTTAAGAAATATGAGGATCGAATATTAAATGAACTTGCCGAGGGCGGTGGCCCCGATATTTTTTCTATGCCAAATACATGGATCACAAAACATCAAAAGAAAATAAATCCGATGTCTCCTACAATAATGACGATAGAAACTTTTAAAAATACATTTGTTTACGTTGCGGAAAAGGATTTGATTAGGCCTTTTACGGATGCTGCCGGCGTGAAAACTTTACAGATTTACGGTTTGCCGATGTTTGTTGATTCATTGGCGGTTTATTATAATAAGGCTCATTTTTTGGATAAAATTCCTGAAAGAGGGAAACCGGCCGTCACTTGGAGTGGTCTTTTGCAGGACGTTGCAAAGCTTACAAAATCCAATAATAGCGCTGAAAGATTTGAGGTTTCCGGAGCCGCTCTTGGGCGTGCTGATAATATAAATAATGCGATTGAAATTCTGTATGCATTGATGTTGCAATATGAAACTAAATTTTATAACGAAAATTATACGGCTTCCACGATTGCTACACAGCAAGGTATGGACGCTGATAACAATCCAAAAGCCCCCGGGCTTAGCGCTTTAAATCTTTATGTTTCTTTTGCGGATTCTACAAAAGCAAATTATTCATGGAATCAATATATCGCTCAATCCGTTGGTTTCGATAAGGAAATTGATGCTTTTGCGAGAGGTAAAGTTTCAATGATATTTGGTTTTTCCGATTATTATCAGAAAATATCTGATAAGATTAAGGAATTAAAAGGTAAGAATCAGCTTGTTATGGATCCCGCCTTTGTTCAAATTGGACAATTGCCACAAGTTGAAGACCCGGCTTTGAGTACAAAAAAACCTACAACTCTTGCTTCTTATTATGCTGAAACCGTTTCCAGGAATTCAAAATATCCAAAGGAGTCATGGAATCTTATTCAATTTTTGATAACGAAAAAGAATCTTCAAGCTTATAATTCAAAGACTCATAAACCTACAAGTCGCTTAGACCTTATTCCGGAGCAAAAAGCTGATGCCGTTTATGCTGCTTTTGCATATCAAACCGGAGTTGCTGATAGCGTTTTAGTGCTTGATTACGATTATTATAAGAACGCTATTGCATCTTCAATCCAAGCCGTAGTAGGTGGCGCTAGGCTTGATATTTCATTAAAATCAGCTGAGGCTGCTATAACATCAATTTTGCCGGAAAAAGGTTTAACGCCTCCAGGTCCGTATGTATTGAAAAACCAACCTAATCAACAAAAGCCCGCTATAACTCCTGCGAAGTAGTTAGTAATTTTCGTTGGCCATTTATAAAATCCTTAATAGGCATCTCATTTTTGCCTTCCATTTGTATTGTTTTTGGGATGATTAATCCTTTTTTTGTGCCAATCCCTATCGTGTTTTTATCAATAAAAATTATTTTTCCGGGAGGTGTTTTTTCTTTATCTTCTGCGGTTTCTGCGTCTTTTATTTTTAACGCTTTTCCATTAAATTGTGTCCAGCATTCAGGCCATCCATAAAAAGCCCTTATTTTTCTTAAAATTTCTTCTGCAGTCATTTGTTTGAAATTTATTTTTCCGCTTTCTTTTGCTATTTTTCCACAATACGATGCGAGTGTACTATTTTGAGGAATTTTTTTTAATATCCCGTCGGCTATATCGAGCAGTGAAGGTGGAAGCATTTGCGATGCTAGAATTGCCAATTTTTTATTTAAAGTTTCGACGTTGTCCTTTTCTTCAATTGGTATTCTTTTAATTATATAGATGTCACCTTCGTCTAATTTATCATTCATCTCCATTATTGTGACGCCTGTTTCTTCGTCTCCACTTAGAATTACTTCTTGAATAGGGGATGCACCGCGATATTTCGGCAATAATGAGGCGTGTATGTTGATTGGAGCTATTTTTGCGAGACTTAGTATGGATTGTGGCATTATTTGTCCATATGCAGCTGTAATTATAAAATCGGGGTTTAGGCCTTCTATTATTTTTTCAAAATCTTTATTATTTTTTATTTTTTCAGGAGCTAATACGGGATAACGGCTTTCGAAGAATGCCTTTATTGGAGTTGGAGCCGTTTTTTGTCCGCGTCCTACCGGCTTATCCGGTTGAGTGACGATTGCCGTTATTTCAAAGTCGGAATTTTTACCAAGTTCGTTTATAATTGGTATTCCAAATTCCGAGCTTCCGAAAAATATAATTTTGTATGCCATGGCCTAATAATACTACACCTTGCTTTTATTTTTAAATCTTTCTATAATTCACCCCTTAACTTAGGAATATGGACGAATTTGCGAGAGCAAAGACATTAATAGATAAAGCTGAGAATATCCTTATAATGGCTCATAAAAGGCCGGATGGAGATACGCTCGGTTGTGCATGTGCTTTTTCACTTATGTTTACAGCTATGGAGAAGGCATGCACTTTAGTTTGTATTGATGCTCCTTCTGATAGATTTGGTTTTTTACCTGAAGTTAAAAAATTTACAAAAGAATTTAATCCATCGGTCTACGATCTTGTGATTTTGCCTGATATTGCTGACAAAAAGATGCTCTCTTATGATTTACCCGATGGTGTTCCCGTGATTTTGATAGATCATCATGCTTCAAACAATGGCATTCTCGAGGCAATTAATGTTATTGATGAAAAGGCCGCATCCGCAAGCGTTATCGTTTATAAGCTTTTTCAATTTATGGGAGTTAAAATTACGTCTCATATTGCGACTTGTTTACTTACCGGGATTTATAATGATACCGGTAGTTTTATGCATTCAAATACGTCGAATGAAGTTTTTAAAATTTCTTCAGAGCTTACTTTTGCCGGTGCAAAAATGCAGGTCATAATTAAAAATATGTTTAGGAATGTTCCTATTTCCACTTTGAAATTATGGGGTAAGGCTCTTGAAGCTCTACGGGTAAATAAGGATAATGTTGCGATTTCAGTTCTTACGAAGAAGGATTTTGAAGATTGTGACGCTTTACCTTCTGAGTCAGGAGGCATTATTGAAAAAATGAGTTCAATTCCCGGTATTAAATTTGCTATTTTACTTCATGAAACCGCGACGACCGTTAAAGGATCTATGAGGACTGTGCGTGATGATGTGGACCTGGTTAAGGTTGCTGAGCTTTTTGGTGGAGGTGGTCATAAGAAGGCTGCAGGTTTTACTTTGCCTGGAAGGATCGAGAGGGAAGTTAGATGGAAAGTTGTTCCGGAATCCGGTTTTGATAAATTAAATGATGTTTCTCCTATAAACGGTCTTTTCATTGACGGAAATCTGGGATAATATTGATGCATGTTTAGGAAATTTTTAGCATTTGTTCTGGTTTTGGCTTTTCTTGCATTTTCTGTTCCCACAACGATATTTTTTGGTTTTTATAAGACCGTTTTTAATTACGATTTTTACGAAGGGCCTTTGCTCAATAATGTTTATGATTATGGTGTTCCTTCAATGATCGATGAAATCATTGAGCAAGATAAAGATGTTCTTGGAAAATATTTTACTCGCGATGAATTGTTTGAACTTTTTAAAAAAGACGTTCCTGTCACGGTTTTTCAAGCTATCGTTAGAAGTTTTACTTCTCAAGTTGATGGTATTTTGAGGGGCAACGGTAAGACGAAGATAATAATACGATTTGATTCTTTAAAACCAAATTTTGATGCTCTTATAGTCAATTTTACAGATGAACTGTTTGATGAAAAAATACCAAAGTGTGAATCTGGTCAGAAAATAATTTTTAAAGATTTGCCTTCGTGCGTGAAGCCGGGTACTGATTTTTATAGAAAAGGGTTTGTAACTCAAATGCAGCAAAATTTTGACGAAGTTTTTAAAAGCAAAGCGGGGTCAATTGAGATTGATGCCACTCCTGTGCTTCAGAACTTTCAAGTGATACAAAGTTTTTCAGTTTTGGCTCAGGCGTTTTTTATGTTTCTTGCTATATTATGCCTTCTTATACTTCTTGTTTTGTGGAGGCCATTTTCCAGGGGTTTTAGGTGGCTTGGGGTTGTATTTGTTATTATATCTTTCAATGCACTTGTGTTCTATAAAACAATATCTATCCTTTCACTTTATATAGATGTTAAAAAGATGGGATTTCCTGAAAAATACGCTCCTGAGGTTAGAAATATAATAGATTTTACAGTTAATTCATTTAAAAATCAGATGTTGTATGCCCTTGGATTTGCTTTGTTTCTTGGCTTGGTATTATATTTGGTTGGGTATATTAAAGGCAGAAATAATCAATAATCAATTATCAATAATTAATATTTTGAGGTATGTCACATATAAAATATTTAACAACGATAGGTATTGCCGGAATCATAGCTTGGCTTGGGTTTTTTATAACACTTACAAAGCTTAACCCTTTTGAATCAACCGGCATGGCTATGACTTTCTTTTTTCTTACCCTTTTTATTGCTTTAATGTGTACTTTTACTATTCTTGGATTTTATTTTCGAGTTTGGATATATAGAAATGAAATTTATTACAAGCATATAAATATTTCGCTAAGACAGGGGGTAATGCTTAGTTTGATAGCTATAATAAGTTTAGCCCTTCAATTGCTTGGCGTTTTAAATTGGCTTAGTGGGCTTTTGCTTGTTATTGTTATGCTTTTAATAGAGGCTTACATTTCTTTGAAGTCGTAATTTCCAATTCGAGGTACTATTTGCATTTTGTTGATTGGCCAAAGCGCTACCCATGCTCTTCCTTGAATATTTTCTTCCGGTACAAACGCATTATTCGGGTTGCTGCAGCCGTTTGATGATGGATCTTTAAAGCACGTTCTTCCGTCTGTACTCATTAGCCTGTTATCACCGATTAAGAAATATGAATTTTCAGGTACTTTGAATTCTGTCCTTTTTATTCCAAAGGTTGTTGTGTTTCCACGATTCTCTCGGCTTAAATATGGTTCAACGAATTTATATTCTTTTCCGTTTTCTTTAAGAAAAATTTCGCCGTTTTTTACCAATATTGTATCGTTTGGCATGCCTATTACACGTTTAATATAATACTCTTCTTCGTGCGGTGGATGAAAAACTACAACATCTCCACGATTAATTTTTCCAAGTTTATTTATTATTATATATTCACCGTAGCCGGAATTACATTTTCCATCAATATAGTTAAACGTGTTACACATTGATGGTCCGTATATCTCAAATGGTGATATGACATATGTCTTTATCAAAAAGAAAATACCGAATATTACGATGGCATCTATGGCTATTTCCAGCAAAAATATAAGAGCGATTTTTAATTTTTTATTCATACTTTAGACTTTACATTTGGGGGGCATTATTTACAAGTTGATATGTTTATAGTACTCTTATTGTGTAATTTTTATTGATATGAAGCTTGCAAATTTTTTCTTTGGTGAGTATTTGGAAAAAGGTGAGAAAATCCATTCGGTTGCGCATGTTAGTATAATTACTATTTGGAGAGTTATGATTCGCGTTACTTTTCTTGGTTTTGTTTTGCCCGGTTTATTTTTTATATTTTTTCCAATGCTCCTTGTTCCGGTTTTGATATGGATGTTTATTGGGCTTATTAAGATTTGTTATGAACTTTACGGTTGGTATTATGATGTGTTTTTGATTACAAATACGAGCGTTATTTCAATTAAATCAGATACGATTTTTGATGTGACTACTAATAGAGTTGAATATCATATGATTGAAGGTGTGAGTTATGCTATTAAGGGTTTTTGGCAAACGATTTTGAACTATGGCGACATAAGGGTTGAAAAGATAGGCGCGGGTACGCCAATTACACTTAAAGATTGTAGCAACCCGGCGCGCATTGAAAGGGTCATTTTGAAGCATCAGGAGGAGTATATGGAACATAGAAATTTTCAAGATCATAAATCTCTCAAGGACCTTTTGGCAAACATGCTGATTAATCAGTCAAAAACCCAAGGTAAATAATTATGAAACACCTTATTGTTGGCGTTTCCGGCAAGATCGGATCCGGGAAAACGACTTTTTGTAATATGTGTGAGAAATTTGGCGCTATGCATATAAATTCAGATAAGATTGTGCATAAAATGTATGAATCACATGGGAAGGGTGCAAAATTAGTTAAGGATATTTTTGGCAGTGAGTATCTGGATGAAAATGGGACTGTTTTGCGTGCTCGTTTGCGAAAGCATTTCATAGAGAGCAATGAGGAATTTAAGCGTTTTTTAGATAAATTTTATCCAATTTTAGTTAAAGAAATAGTTGGTAGGATAAAAACGTCGGGATCGCGTGTGATTTTTCTTGAATTTATTGATTTTGATATAAAGATTTTTAAAAAATTGATTGATGTTTTGGTCCATATTGAATGTGATGAAAAGCTTATATTTAAGCGGTATGGAAAGAAATTTCCTGTTGATTATTTAAAGCAAGTTCTAGCTATTCAAAAGTTTTCAAAAAGTCCCAACATTGTTATAAAAAATAATTTTACAAAAGCGGATTTGCGAAGTCGAGCCCGTGACTTTATAATGAGCATATGATTGATTCAAATTACGAAGTTGTTGTAGGTCTTGAAGTGCACGCTGAGATTTCTACGAAGTCGAAAATGTTTTGTTCGTGTAAAAATGATCCCGGATGCGTGCCGAATACGAACGTTTGCCCTGTTTGCATGGGATTTCCGGGTCAGCTTCCGGTTGTTAATAAAGAAGCGCTTAGGAAAGGCATGATTGCGGCGTTGGCTTTAAACTGCGAAATTCAGAAATTTTCAAAATTTGATCGTAAAAATTATTTTTATCCGGATTTGCCGAAAGGTTTTCAGATTTCGCAGTATGATCAGCCGCTTTCAAAAGGTGGCAAGATCAAAAACATTCGTATTACGCGTTTGCATCTCGAAGATGATGCGGGTAAGCTTACGCATGTTCCGGGTGGTTCTTTATGCGATTATAATCGTTCCGGTGTGCCATTGATGGAGATTGTGTCCGAACCGGACATTCGTTCTGCGGAAGAGGCTGTTGAATATGCAAAGGAGCTTCAAACGATTTTGCGTTATGTTGGTTCTTCGGATGCAGATATGGAGCGTGGGATGATGAGATTTGATGCCAGTGTTTCGATTCGAAAAAAAGGTGAAACAAAATTGAATTTTAGAGCTGAAATTAAGAATTTGAACTCGTTTAAAGCGCTTGCTTCTGCGATTGATTATGAATATAACAGGCAGGTTGATCTGGATAAAAAAGGTGAACCGTTGGAAGGGAATATGACTGTTGGTTGGGACGATGAAAAGCAGGCTACTTATATTATGCGCGGGAAAGAAGGGGATGCAGATTATCGATATTTTCCCGAACCGGATTTGCCACCAATTATTGTTGACGATAAATATATCGATGAATTAAAGTTTCAAGTTCCGGAACTTCCCGATCAAAAGCGTGAAAAATATGTAAGAATGGGCGTTTCCGAGCATGAAGGGGAGTTGATTGCGCTTGATATTGATATGGCAAAATATTTTGAAGCAGTTGTTGCGAGCACAAAAGAAGAGCCGAAAAAAGTTGCTTCATTCATTACGAGTATATTTTTGAAACATTTGAATGATGAGAATTTGTCTATAAATAAATCAAAAGTGAAGGTTGAGCATTTGGCGAAATTGTTCGATTTGGTTAAAGAAGGTGCAATTTCCGGGAATATGGCAAAGGGGGATATTTTTGAAGAAATGTATCATACTGGCAAAAATCCGGATGAGATTGTGAGTGAAAAGGGCTTGAAGCAAGTTTCTGATACGGGTGCGATTGAGGTTGTTTGCAAGAAAGTTGTCGAAGCAAATCCAAATGTTGTTGCTGAATATAAATCCGGAAAAGATAAATTGTTTGGATTTTTCGTAGGGCAAGCCATGAAAGAGCTTAAAGGGCAGGGGAATCCGGTTGTGATAAATGAGATTTTGAAGAAGTTGTTGAGCTAAAAGATTGTTAAATTCCGCTAAATCTGGTATAATAAATATATATAAAATAAAATTTTAAAAATGATTAACTCCTCACTAGACGTTCTTTATTTAGCGCTTGCACTTTCAGCTATTATTTTTACGATTTTTGTTTCTATTACGCTTGCTTATATTATTTTCATTCTACGTGATGCTTCAAAGGTGATTAGTGACGTTGAGGAGCTTGTTGATAAGGTAAATGGCATTTTAATTAGCCCTCTTAAGTTTATAAGCGGACTTATGTCTTATGTTTCGCCTTTTCTTGAGAGTGTTGGCAAAAAGAAAAAGAAGTAATTAGCGTTTTTTCGTTACAGTGTATGGAAATTTGATGACCGCATTCCAAATGCGTTTTATTCGTTTTGGCTCTTGAATAAGACGAAAAAGCCATTCGAGGCCTATATTTCTCATGAATTTTGGTGCGCGTTTTTTTGATTTGGCGATGAAATCAAATGCGCCACCGACTCCCATCGCGAGTTTTACGTTTGTTAATTTTGGTAAGTTCTCATGAATCCAAATTTCTTGTTTTGGTGCGCCATAAGCCACGAAAATAATGTTTGCTTTTGAACTATTTATTTTTTCTACAAGATTTTTTTCGTTAGGGTTTCCGGCATATGTGCCAACTATTTTTAGGGCTGGAAATTGTTTAAGTAAATTTTCGGAAGCTTTTTTTGCGATTCCTTCACATGCGCCGAGTAAGAATATTTTATGCGGTGTGTTTGCGACTTTTTCGCATATATCAAGCATTAAATCAGCTCCGCTTACTCTTTCTTTTAATATTTTTTTGCATGATTTTTGGTGAAATAAAAGCGAAATTAAAAGCTTGATCCCTTTTAATAATTTTGGATTTTGAAGGTAGGTTGCGGCCCATAAAATTCCAATTCCATCCGGAATATTTAAATCGGTTTCATTTAAGATTTTTTTGAAGCGTTGGTTTTTTTGTGCTTCGAGCAAGAATTCAGGATTTGGAGTTGCAATATGGCATTTTTTGTTTTCTTTAAGCCAACTTAATATAACGTTTAAAGCTTCTTGTTTTGTTTTTTTATCAAAAGGGACGTCTAAAATGAATATTCTTTCATTCATATTTTGCGCGCAATTATGCAGATATTTTTTGTATAGGTTGTTTCAATGACGCCAAAGCCGGTTTCATTCAAAAGGTGTTTTATTTCGCCCGGCGTGAATGCATGATAATATCTTTTTACGCCTGTGTTCCCCCATTTTATGAATATGTCTTTGTAGTCATATTGTGTGCTGAAAAGGCTTTTTAAGATTTTTAGAATGTGTTTTCTTTGGAAAAGATCCCAGACCATTATGACGAGAATTCCACCCGGTTTTAAAATTCTATGTATTTCTCTAAAAGCTTTTTTTCGAAGTCCTTTGGATGGGATGTGATGCATTGCCGCTATACTAAAAATAATATTTTGACTTGAGCTTCCAAGCGGAATTTCCAGCATATCTCCGAGTATGAATTTATTGTCCCCAAACCTTTTTTTGGCTTCTGCAAGCAAGCTTTCGTTATTATCAATTCCTGTGTAATTTGCGTTTTCGCCAAGCACTTTAAGAAGTCTGCCGCTTCCACATCCAATGTCCGCGATTGCGTCAGTTTTTTTGATGTATCTTTTAAATCGTTCAAATTCCGGCCAAATATCTTCGCGCGTTTTGGCAAAATCTTCGCTTATTAAAGCGTAATCCAGTTTTACTTTTTCCAATAACTCTCTGGCTGTTTTGTCTTTCATAATATATAATTTCCACGCCGTTCGCTGAAAGCGAACACAGGCGAATATAAGTAAATTGTCGCGAAGCGACATCGTCTTTCATATGAATGATATTCTAAAAACTTTTGTTAAACAAGCCTTAAAAGAGGGTATTTCAAGCGAGAAATCCTTAAATAATTTTAAAAATAGATTTTGCGAAATATATAAGATTTCTGCGCCAAAAAACATGGATTTGATTAAAGTATATAAAAGTCTTCTTAAGAAGCGCGAGATTAAATCTGACGATCCGTTTTTTCGAATTATAAGAAAAAGTAAGGTTAGGTCTCTTTCCGGAATTGCTTCAATAACGGTTATAACAAAGGAATATCCCTGTCCGGGAAAATGCGTTTTTTGTCCGACGGAGAAGGGGATGCCAAAGAGTTATTTGTCTAATGAGCCTGCGATTATGCGTGCAATTTTGAATAAATTTGATGCTTTTAGACAGACGAGAACTCGCTTGGATAGCCTTGATAAAGCCGGTCATTCGATTTCAAAAATAGATGTGATTATTGCCGGTGGTACGTTTTCTTTTTATCCAAAAGCTTATCGAACAAAATTTGTAAAAGCCGTTTATGACGCGCTTAATTATCCTAAAAAATCTAAAAACCTTGATGAGGCGCAATTAATAAATGAGAAATCGAATAATCGTTGTATTGGCTTATCTATTGAGACGCGACCTGATTATATTAATACTGATGAAATAAAATATTTGCGAAAACTCGGCGTTACAAAAGTTGAACTCGGAATTCAAACTTTATATGATGATGTTTTGAAAAAGAATTTGCGTGGACATGGCGTTAAGGCTTCAGTTGATGCGATTCGTATGCTTAAAGACGCCGGCTTTAAAATAAATTGTCACATGATGCCTGGGCTTATGGGTAGCGATTTGAAGCGTGATGAAAAAATGTTTAAAGAGCTTTTTTTGAGTTCTGATTTTCGACCGGATTGGTTGAAGATTTATCCGTGCGTTGTTGTGCCTGGTAGTGCTCTTGCGAATATATGGAAAAATGGTGGCTATAAGCCGTATACGGATAAGCAAATGATTGATCTTTTGGTAAAAGTTAAATCGAATTTGCCTGAATATGTTCGTATTACACGTTTGTATCGTGACATTCCTTCAACGTCGATTTTGGCCGGACCAAAACTCTCTAATTTACGCGAATATGCACAAAAAGAAATGGCGAGTAAGGGCTTAAAATGCAGATGCATTAGGTGTCGTGAAATTAAAGATGAAGTTATAAATCCGGAAAATTTGAAGATGAAAGTCCTTGAATTTGACGCGTCTAAAGGCAAGGAATTTTTCTTGAGCTTTGACGATGTTAAAAAAGACAAATTATGTTCGCTTTTGCGTCTTCGCTTCCCTTCAAATAAGGCAAAATTCGATAAAGATTATCTTTGGGAGCTAAAAGGTGCTGCGATTATTCGCGAAGTACATACTTATGGCATCCAGACACCGGTTGATAAGAAGGGGAGTAGTGCGCAACATTTGGGGCTGGGGAGGAAGCTGATCGAGAAGGCGGAGGAAATTTCGAAAAAAGCGGGTTATAAAAAAATTGCGGTAATCAGCGGAGTTGGAGTTCGGGATTATTATAAGAAATTTGGATACGATTTGACTAAGAATGGGTACATGGTAAAATTATTCTCCTAGTTATTAAAATTACATTGTATGGAATCAATTACGTTTAATACGCTGACTTACGAAGCACTGAGAGTTGCTGGAAACGCATGGAGATGTTCATCTCATGCAAATTTAGCTAGACTAAGCGATGTTGAAACTGCAATTTCTCATGCAATAGAAGAACATGGCAATGAATTAAGGGCAGCGGGCGTTGATGGAGTTGCATTTAACCCTGAGTCCAGTGAGCCATTACCAGTTGAAATAGTTAAAGACGTATATATGGCTGTTTCTAGAGCGATAGATGTTAAAATTCGTGAATACACTGAAAAAGGGGATTTGTCTCCGGTTGATAAATTTAGATTAATAAAAAATGCTATTTTCAAAAGATTTGTAGATCTTGGGACTTTTACCGCAGAAGATTGTGAAGCGACCTATAGCGTTGTCAACCACGATACGGGTCTTTACGAGAAGGCATAACATATTTTTACATATGTCATGGTAGGGTAGTGGTTTTCTAGCTCGGTATGATACTTTGTACAATGTATCTTGTGCAAAGTAAGATAGACAAGGATTGGGCGGTTGGTTGGCTTGGCTTGATTCACCTGCTTTTATATATTTACCTATTCTTTTATTATTTTTTATAGTTCTCCGTGAATAATAAAATGTATATTCTTTGTAAAATTTGTTATGGAATGTTCTTGTTGTTGGTTTTGTTCTTCGTTTTCTCGTTTTTAGCTAAAAAAGTGGTATTTTGATTTCCCTAGCCTTGAGTTTTTGGCTCAAATAAGCCTTAAAGCGGCTATGGCTTAAAATAATGCGTTTTAACGCGTTTTTAATAAAAAGACGACATTATGTTCATCCCCGGTTAATTTTTAATAGTGGTTTTTATTATTTTTTGTAGTTTTAGTGAAAAATTATAAATAAATAATCATAGCAAATTTTTATGAAAACTTTTTAAACATTTAATGAAATTTCTATAAATTTTTGAAAATGTATTTAATTTTGAATTTCTGAAAATTTTTCTATTTTTTCTTTTAGTTTTGGAAACTTTGAAAGTTCGGGATCGTTGCTCATTAATATGGTTGCCGTCTCGTGAACTTTTGAAATTAAAACAGAATCTGTTAAACTGGCAACTTTTAGATCTGGAATTCCGCTTTGACGAACACCAAAAATTTCACCCGGACCGCGGATTGATAAGTCGATTTCGGCTAGTTTAAAGCCACTGTGGAACTTCGTCATGGCGTTTAAGCGTTTTACTCCGTCTTCTGATTTTGTGTTTGCAAATAGGAAACAATATGATTGTTGCTCCCCTCGCCCAATTCTGCCTCTAAATTGATGTAATTGGCTTAAACCAAATTTTTCCGCGCCCTCAATAATCATTACCGTTGCGTTTGGAACGTCGATTCCAACTTCAATTATTGATGTTGAAACGAGGATGTTTATGCGGTTTGCTTGGAAATCGTTCATTATACGGTCTTTGTCGTCTTGGGATAATTTCCCGTGAATAAAGCTCACTTCTAAGTCTGGGAAAATGTTGTTTGCAAGATATCTATATTCTTCATTTACGGCTTTAATCTCAAGTTTATCTGATTCGTCTATTAATGGGCAAATTATAAAAACCTGAGTTTGTTTTTCTTTTATTTGTTTGCGAATCCAATTATAAGCGTCTTTGCGTTTATTTTCCGGCACTATGTGGGTTGCAATAATTTTTCTGCCAGGTGGCATTTCATCGATGATGCTTAGATCTTGATCGCCATAAATTGTCAGTGCGAGCGTGCGAGGGATTGGAGTTGCGGAAAGGTTTAATGTGTGCGGAAAACCGTGTGAATTTAAAACTTCGCGCTGAAGAACGCCGAATCTGTGTTGTTCGTCGATTATTGCAAGTCCGAGGTTTTTGAATTTTACTTCTTTTTGGATTAAAGCATGTGTGCCAATAATTAGATTTATTTCACCTTTTTTAAGCTTTTCCAGAATTTCTTTTTTTTCTTTATTTTTTGTGCTTCCAATTAATAATTCAATTTTTATTCCATGTTGTTTAAAAAATTTTTCAAAGGTCTTTAAATGTTGTTTTGCGAGAATTTCAGTTGGAGCCATGAACGCTGTTTGATAGCCTTGTTTTATTACTGCAAAGGCCGCTATCCCGGCTACGATTGTTTTTCCTGAGCCAACGTCTCCTTGAAGTAGTCTTGCCATTGGATGAGGCTTTTCCATATCTTTTAGAATTTCGGCGAGTGTGAGTTTTTGCGCATTTGTAAGCTCAAAAGGTAGTGTTTTTAAAAATGATTTTACAGCTTCGTAATCAATATTTATTGATTTTGCAATACTTGTGGATGCTTTTTTATTTTTGTATTTTGCGATTAAAGATTTTAGATGTATTAATAGAAGCTCATCAAAGCCAAGTCTTTTTATCGCTTTTCCGATTATGCTTTCATCTTTAGGAAAGTGGATTTGATAAATTGCTTCTTTTATTGATATTAAGCTAAATTTTTGGATTATTTCTTCCGGTAAATATTCTTCAATATTTTGGATTTCGCTTTCAAGGATTGGTTTTAGTTTTTCTCGAATCCATTTTGAAGAGATGCCTTCGGTTCCGTGATAAACGGGAATAATTCGCGCTGTATGAATTTGCTCTTGTCTTACAGGTTCAAATGTTGGACTTGATAAAGTTAAATGCCCGCCTGCTATTTTTGGCTTGCCTGAGAGGAAAACCTCACTCCCCTTTCTCATAACCTTTGTTATATATGATTGATTAAACCAAATTACTTCTATTACTCCCGTATCGTCTTTGAAAACCGCTTGTGTTATGAATTTTCCGTTTTTTGTTCGAGAGCTTTCAATATTTAATATCGTTCCTTTAAAAGTTGCGAGTTGATTTATTTTTAAATAAGCCAACTTTGTCACTTCTGAAGCGTCGGTGTAATCGCGCGGAAAATAATTGATAAAATCTTCAACCGTTTTTATTCTAAGCTTTTCGAGAAGCTTTAAGTGTTTTCCGGTTGTTCTAATTGCTTTTGATATCTGCGTGTTTAACATCGAGAGGGACGTTATTTATTGCGCCTTTTTCGCGCGTATAATCAACTTTGCATACTTCTTTCATCATCCATTGGAACAAAATCTCTCCTTCAACTTCAAGTTTTACACCTGATATTGCAAATTCTTTTATATATCCAATGTCTATTTGTCCTTTTTTAGCTAACCTTTGCACTTTATCGCATGTTATTTCCGGAATGAGTTCGCTTATATGAATCCCGATGCTTATTTGGCGTCTAAATATGTGTGCAATTTTTTGGTTATATTCTTTTATTTCTCCCTTTTCATTAGTAATAATTACTCCTTCTTGCAGGTTATCAAATAATGATTGGTATTTCGTTGCTTCCGTTTTTGCCGTTGAGATATATTTCATTCGGCTTGTTATATCTCTAATTACGCCGTTATGGCCTATTGGGTTGCCTTTTTCGTTGTTCACAGGTGCTATATTCCATTCAATGTAAAATTCTTTTTCCGAGTTGTTTTTCGCTGTTGTTATGAGGCTTGACGATTCTTTTGTGTTTTCAATTTGATCTATGAAATCTTTCGCTTCTTTTTGATCAGTGAATAAACTCCATATTGTTATTTTTTTCAAATCCTCTTTTTCGTATCCGAATATTTTCGAAAATGATTCATTGGTTTTCAATAAATTCCCTTTTAAATCTACGGAATATACGCCGTCTTTTATGGAATCGAATAATTGAACGTATTCATCTTTTGTTTTATGTAATTCTTTCTCCAGAAGTTTCCTTTTTGTTATGTCGTGCATAATGCATTGAATTTCTGTTAGATTTCCAAGGTTGTCGTATATTGGTTTTGCGCTTATTGAAAAGATTTTTTCGTTTTCCTGTGCGTCTATGCATGAAATTATCATGCTTTCTTTGTCTATTCCGTGGCTTACAAAGCTTTCTATCATTTTTGCGATTTTTGGTATGTCTTCTTGTGCAACCAGCTTTGAAAAGTGCATGCCTATAACCTCTTCTTTCATAAATCCAAGATTTTCATTTACTGCGCTATTTATTTCTGTGAATATGCCATTTTTGTTTATCGTAGCGATTATATCTATTGCGTTTTCAACGATTGATTTGTACTTTTGGTTTGTTTCGTAAAGTATTTTCGTTCTCGAATAAACCTCTTCTTTTAACATGTCGTTCATGATTTGCATTTCATCGATTTTGCTTTTTGTGTGCTTTTTATTGAGGTTTAGATCTAGGATTGTTTCAATGGTGTTTTTTAAAAGATTTCCTATCAGCTTTAACTGATCCGTCGATACGAGTGGAATTTCCAAATAGGCTTCCAAAAATGTATCAAAATTTATTCCTGAATTTTCGGCTTCTGTTTTGCATAATTTAAGATTTGGATTTTCTGTTCTGGATTTTCCACCTATGCATACTGCAATTACTTTTCCTTCTATCGAAATTGGCACGGCGAATGCGGCGATGTCACAATAAATATTATAAACATGTGAATCATTTGAACTTATGCATGTTTTTATAGCGTTGATATCTGCTGCTTTGCACTTTGGATAAACAAGTGGATTTCCAAGTATGAAGCTATTCCAGAACGTACTTAGATTCATTTCTTTCGTTATGTTGTTGCCATTTACATTGTATATCGCTAGTGCAATATCAAGGGTTTTACAAAAATTGTTCTGAATTTTGTTTATTAATTCAGTCGGTATTTGATTCTCATTATTGCGACTTTTTTTCATGGTTTGATTTTGAGGAACTTACGTTTCCCGACTTGCAATAAATATTCTTTATCGAGTTTAATTACCGCGTTTTCATCAGAAATTTTTTCATCGTCAATTTTAACTCCACCTCCTTGGATCATTCTTCTTGCTTCTCCTTTTGATGATAAAAGCTCTGATTGGACCAATAGGTCTATAAGCTTATGTTCGCCTTTTGGAAACTTTTTTTCCTCTATTTTATCTGGTAATGCGTTTTTGCTGAATATGTTTGCGAATTCTTGTTCTGCCTTATCTGCAAGCTCTTTTGAGTGGTAAAACGATACGAGTGCGTGTGCCAGTTTTACTTTTAAATTGCGAGGATTTTCGCCTTCAGCCATAGCTTTTTCCATTTTCTTTATTTCTTCGAGTGGTACATCTGTTGTTAATTCAAAATATTTGATTATCAGATTGTCTGAAATTGACATCGTTTTACCGAACATATCTTTTGGAGCCTCATTTATACCGATGTAGTTGCCTGTTGTTTTGCCCATTTTTAACCTTCCATCAGTTCCTTCAAGAATTGGGACGGTTATGATTGATTGAGGTTTTTGGCCTAGCGAGCGTTGCATTTCGCGACCTGCAAGTAAGTTGAACGTTTGGTCTGTTCCGCCAAGTTCGATATCCGCTTTAAGGGCTACAGAATCATATCCTTGCATTAAAGGATAGAAGAATTCGTGCATATAAATCGGTGCGTTTTTCTTTATTCTTTCTTGATACATATCACGTTCAAGCATTTGCGAAACAGTGAAAATTTGTGAAAGTTTAATAACTTCTTTGAACGTTAGTTTTTCAAGCCAGTCGGCGTTCCAAACTATTTCTACTTTTTTTGGATCAAGTATTTTTCCAGCTTGTTTTACGTATGTTCTGGCGTTTTCTTCAAGTTCTTTTTTCGTTTTTACTTTGCGAGCCTCAAGCTTGTCGGTCGGATCCCCTATTTGACCTGTAAAATTGCCGAATAAAAGAAAGATTTTGTGTCCAAGATCTTGTAATTGTTTTAATTTTTTAATTACAACCATATGGCCGATATGAAGATCTGCGCCTGAAGGGTCTATTCCAAGTTTTACGTTTAACGTTTTGCCGCTTTTTAAGGCTTCTTCAAGCTCTGCACGAACGATAATGTCTGCCACTCCTCTGTTAAGAACTTCTGACAAAATGCTTTTATCCATATTTTTTTGTTTTTTACGATATTGATTTCCCCTGTATTATATCTTGTTTTCTCAAAAAATTAAACTTAGTACTGCATTGTAGCGAATCTATTGACAAAATGCTATATTTTGTTAGATAATATGATCTTTATTACATTTTGCAATATGACCGTAGAAGATATATTAACAAATATTGGGCTAAATACAAAGCAAATTTACGTGCTGATGGCTTTGATGGAGCTTGGGAGTCAACCTGTTAGTATTGTTGCAAAAAAGACAAATTTGAATAGAACGACTTTGTATCCGATTTTGACTGAGTTGATTAAGCTTGGGTTTGTTAGCAAATTTAATAAATTGAATATTCAGTATTTTAGTCCGGTTTCTCCGGAAGATTTAGTTGGTGTTATAAAGCGTAAAAAAGAAGAATTTGGTCGATTGGAGAGTGAAATGAAGAATGTTTTGCCTGATTTGCGTGCGAGGTTTAATCCTTATATGTCAAAAGCGAATGTTGGTTTTTTTGAAGGGACTCAGGGTGTGAAAAATGTGCTTGAAGACGTGTTGCATTCCAAGGGTGAAATTTTGGCATATAGATGTGTTGATTCTTGGATGACAGGTCAGGCTTCTGAGATAGTTAAAGATTTTGATAGAAGATGCATTTTGAAGAAAAATAAAATGAAATTTATTGTTATGGATAGCGCTATTGCTCGTGTTTATTTTTTAGATATGGTGCGAAAAAACGTTGAATTTAAGCTTAAAAAAATGAAATTCGAAAATGAGATATATATCTATGAAAATAAAATTGCGTCAATCTCTTTTATTTCGGGCTCCATGTTTGGTGCTATAATTGAATCCAATGAGAACTCAAAAACACAAAAAGCTGTCTTTTATCTTGGATGGAAATAATTTAAGACTTGATGTCTTTTTGTCTCAGAAAATGTACGGTGAAAGCCGTAGTGAAATTCAGAAGATGATTAAATCCGGAGATGTTTTTGTTGATGCGAAGCCGGCAAAAGCCGGGATGATTTTAAAGCGTGGTAGTAAAATTGATGTTTTTGTTGATGGCGAAAATGCTGAAAGTGAAATTCTTAAGCCTCAAAAAAAAGTAATTTTACCTGTGCTGTATGAGGATAAGGATGTTGCTGTTTTGGATAAACCCGCCGGGTTGGTTGTTTCAAAAAGTGAAGATAGTTTATTTGCTGATTTTGACAGCGATAAATTTCTTGTACATAGGCTCGATAAAGACACTTCCGGAATTTTTGTTACTGCAAAAAATTCTGAAGCGCGTGCAATTTTATCTAAACAATTTGCGGATAGAGTTGTTAAGAAACGTTATACGACTCTTGTTTATGGGCATTTAAAGCCGCTTCGCGGTACAATTGAGGCCGGCATTGGCAGATCCTTGAAGGATCGCAAAAAAATGTCTGTTTTTTCAAATAAATTGAAAAATGCTGTAACGCATTATAAGGTCGTTAGATACTATGGGCCTTGTTCTCTTCTGGATGTTGAGATCGAGACTGGTAGAACGCATCAGATTAGGGTTCATTTGGCTTCTATTGGCTTTCCCGTTGCTGGTGACAAAGCGTATGGCAATAAATTTGCGAATGTTGAGTTTGATAGAAAGTATGGTTTAAAAAGGCAATTTTTGCATGCACATTTAATTGACTTTGTGCTTCCATCGACGGGTAAAAATAAATCCGTTGAAAGCAAGCTCTCAGCGGATTTAAAAAGTGTTTTAGATAAAATTCTCTAAGCGGCTGTTTTTGGTGATTTTTTAACCTTTGGAGCTGCCGGCTTTGCTTCTTTTGCAGGCTTTTCTTCTGTTTTAACAGTTGGTTTTGCGCCCGCTGTTTTGATATCGAGAATTTCAATATTTGTATAGTGCTGTCTGTTTCCGATGGTTTTGTGATTTCTTGATTTGCTCTTCATTTTAAATACACGAACTGTTTTGTTTCTGAAATGTTCCAAGACCTTTGCTGTTACTTCATAAGTTGTTAAATAAGGCTTTCCTATTTCAACTTTTTCACCTTCTGCCACAAGAAGAACTCTTCTGAATGACATTTCTTCGCCTTCTTTGGTCTTGATTCTATTGATTTGAAGCTTGTCTTTTGGGCTTACTTTGAATTGCTGTCCTTTGATTTCAACTATTGCAAACATGATAAATTGGTTATGATATATGTTTTTTGCTACGCAAAACGTTTTTTATTTGTATGGGCCTGTGCAGCTTCGCTGCGGCCTGTTGATTAAAAAGCCAGTTTATTTTAAATAAAAAAGCTTAAGAGCGCAAGTGAAAATATTATTTAGCTTTGAATTCATCTTCTATAACAAACGCTAGATATGGATAACTCATGGCTTTTTCAATTCCCTGCTCGAAGATTACATCAATTGCTGTGATTGCATTTGAGATTGTATGTTCAATTAAAGGGCGTTCTTGTGTACCAAACGAACTTAAAACTACATCTGATAAATTTTTTTCCGCGTGTTCATCGTTTTTTATGCCTATGCGAATGCGTGGGCAATTTTCGCCAATTGCTGCAACGATGGATTTCATTCCATTGTGAGTTCCGGCTGAACCGGATTTTCTTATGCGGAATGCGCCAATTGGTAAATCAATATCATCATAAATCGTGATTACATCTTCCGGGCTTACTTTGTAGAATTGGCTTATGGATGCGATTGCGTTGCCGGAATGGTTCATATAAGTTGTTGGCTTAACAAAAAAAACTTTTTCAGAATTGATTGTTGTTTCCGCTAAAGACGCTTGAAATTTTGGTTTTAAAATCCAATCCACTTTTAATTTTTTTGCGAGTGTGTCGACTGCCATGAATCCAACGTTGTGGCGTGTTTTTTCGTATTTTTCGCCAATATTTCCGAGTCCGACTATTATTTTCATATAATTTTTATAACACTTTGCGGAAAATTAGATAATTTCCTGCAATTAATACTTTGTCACCTTCTTTTACTCCCATTTTAGATAATGTTTTTTCTATACCGTTTTTCTTAACAAAATGACGAAGCCTTGAAACCGCTTCTGTGTTTGCAAAATCAGTCATTTTTGATAATTGTTCTATTCGTGGTCCCTTAATTTCTACGGTTCCACTTTCAGTTTCTTCTTTTGGTATAACCCTGAAATAATGGTCGGATTCTTCTGCCGGCCTGAACAACCTATACTCTTCGTCTAATATTGGGTTTTTCTCTTGCTCATCAGCTTTTTCTTGAATAAATTTTTTGTACAGCTTGTATACATTTTTGATCAGATCCGGAATGCCGTGTCCAGTTGCACATGATATTAAAATAGGTTTAACTTTTGTTTTTTTATGGAATTCTTTAGCGATTTTTTCCGCATCTTCAAGCGGCATGAGGTCTACTTTGTTTAAAGCTACAATTTGTTTCTTTTTATCAAGGCTTGAGCCGTATATTTCAAGTTCTTTGTTTATTGTTTTATATGCATCGACTAGATCTGGAAGCGAAATATCAATAACGTGAACTAATATGCGCGTTCTCATAATGTGGCGCAGAAATGCGTGACCAAGCCCTTTTCCTTGGCTTGCACCTTCAATCAACCCTGGAATGTCTTCAAACACTATGGATTTTTGTTCTCCTATTATGCTTTTTAAATTACAAACTCCAAGGTTTGGGGAGAGCGTTGTAAATGGGTAATCCGCAATTTTTGGTTTTGCATTTGAAATGATGCTAATAAAGCTTGATTTTCCTGCTGAAGGAAGGCCAATTATGCCGACATCCGCTACAAGACGAACTTCAAGTACTATTTCTTTTTCTTCTCCGGGTTCGCCTTTTTCTGCAAAACTTGGAGATTGTCGAACGCTGGATTTGAAGTGAACGTTGCCTTTTCCGCCGATTCCACCGCGTGCGATCATAAATTTATCGTGTATATTTTTTAAGTCGACAATCGTTTCATTTTTCATGGTTTTTATGATTGTACCGACTGGAACTTTCAATGTGATGTCTTTTCCATCAGCTCCTCTACATTTTTGCTTTGTGCCGTTTACGCCGCATTCAGCGCGATATATTGGGCTGGAGTTTATGTCTGTGAGTGTATTTACGTTTGGATCTGCGATTATATAGATGTCTCCACCTCTGCCGCCGTCGCCTCCGTCTGGTCCGCCATGTATGACGAATTTCTCACGATGAAAAGTGGCGGCACCATTGCCGCCTTTTCCAGCTATCACCCTAATTTTGCTTAGGTCACAAAACATTTTGTCTGAAGTTACTTATCTATTGTATATTAGATTCAGGATATATAAAATACCATTTGCAAGAAGCGTAGTGAAAATCTCGCAATTACTTGCCGAAGTGGCGGAATGGCAGACGCGCACGACTCAAAATCGTGTACTCGTAAGGGTGTGAGGGTTCAAGTCCCTCCTTCGGCACCAGAGCAATAGCTAAGAGATTACTCCATATAAATAAGATATGAATATTTTTATCCGATACGGAGAATTGGTTTTAAAGCTTGGTAATCGTGATGTTTTTGAGGCTAAGCTGGAAAAAAATATAAAACTTGCGATGAAAGAGCTGCGTTTTGATGTTGTTCGTTATTATGGCCATATGATGCTTGAGATTAGAGATAAGAATGGTGAGTTGGCTATTGAAAAACTAAAATGTATTCCAGGAATTTCAAATTTTTCTGTTATGAATGAGGTTTTAAAGTTAAAGTATCCGAAAACCCCAGATCAGAAATGGACAAAATCTGTTATGAATGAAGTTGCGAAAATTATGATTTCTGAAATTGTTTTGCGCGGGAAAAATAAGAATTTGCCAAAAACTTTTTGTGTGCGTGTTAAGAGAATCCAGAAAAATTTTCCCATGGGTTCTTCGGATATGGAAGCTAAATTTGGTGAATTGATTTTGAATAAATTTCCTAAATTAAAAGTGAGATTTGATAATCCGGATATTACTTGTCATCTTATATTAAGCGATAATCGAGCTTATATTTATTTCGATAAAATACTTGGACTTGGCGGTCTTCCGGTTACTTCTTCCGGAAGAGTTATTTCTATGATTTCTTCAGGTATTGATTCTCCTGTTGCGGCATTTCGTATGATAAAACGTGGTGCAAAGGTTATTTATGTGCATTTTCATAGCTATCCGCATACAAATGCTTCTTCTCAAGAAAATGTGAAGGAAATTGTGAAAATTTTGTCAAAATATCAAGCCGGTTCCAATTTAAATTTAGTTCCGTTTGTTGAGATTCAAAAAGCCATAATGATGGCCGCTGATCCTGATTTGCGAGTCGTTTTATATAGGTGGTTTATGATTAAAATTGCTCAAGAGATAGCTGAAAATCAAAACGCAAAGGCAATTTTGACCGGTGAAAGTCTTGGTCAGGTTGCCAGCCAAACTTTGGATAATATTTTTGTTATTGATTCTGCTTCCAAAATTCCTATTTTTAGACCTTTGATTGGAAGCGATAAACAGGAAATTGTTGATGAGGCTCGTAAAATTGGTACTTTTGAAATTTCAACAAGACCTTATGCTGATTGTTGCACTCTTTTTGTTCCAAAGCATCCATCCGTGAGCGCAAATCTTGAAAAAGTTGAAGCTGTTGCGAAAAAGCCTTTATTTAGAAAGCTTATTAAAGATGCGTTGAAAAATACAGAATCGATTTTTATTGAAAGTGCTGTTTGATTTTCATTGCTGAGCTTTTGCCAACAATTTCTGCAATTTTATCCATTGGAGTGTTTTTTATGTTTTCAAGTGAGCCGAATGCGCGGAATAGTTTTTGCATGCTTTTTTCCCCTATTCCTGGAATTTCGATTATTTCCGATGCTGTTGCGATTTTTCCGTGGCGATTTTTCATATATTCAATTGCAAACCTGTGAGCTTCATCGCGAGCGCGCTGTAAAACTTGTATGGAGCCGGACGTGAGATCGAGGCGGATTGAGTCGTTTTGCCACGGCACGAAAATTTCTTCTTCTTGTTTTGCGAGTGAAGCGACTGAAATTTTTAGCGATAATTTTTTTAACACTTCTGTTCCCATTTGAAGCTGGCCTTTTCCGCCATCAATCAAAATTAAGTCCGGTTTTGAATTGAATGATTTATCCGGCGTATGTTTGTTTTTGTCATATACAAGCGCAATCATGCCTTCTATTGGACAGTTTGTTGTGCAGTCTTTTAAATTGTGAAGATCCTCCGGTAAGTGGTGAATTTCTTCAAATCCAAATTCTTCATAATGCTCTTTTAATGCTTTTCTGCAGATTATATAAACTCTTTTTGCTTTCGCGGTTTCTATGGCCTTTGAGAGTAAAAAGTAGCTTAATTTTTGACCGCGGAATTTCGGGTCTACAAAAAGACCGGTTGTATGGAACGTATCTTTAGTTTTGATAAGTCCTATCATTCCGGCTATTTTTGCGCCTTTTTTAATAACAAAGTAATTTTTGTAATCAAATTCGCCCACTATTAAATTTGCTGTTTTTATATTTTCCAAAATCGGTTTTGAGTCTTTTTTAACCGCTTTTTTAAGCATAAAGCCTTTTGGCAGGCTTTGGCGTGCGAGCTTTTCTAATCTACGGGTTAATAGTTCTTTCATAGACGCGTAATCGTCCGGTTTCGTTTGTGCAAGCTTAAATCTTCTATATTGATTTGGGTTTGCGATGCCATCTATAAAAACAATCATGCTCCCAACGGTTTCAGTTCCTCCAATGTGTGAAACGTCATAGCATTCGATTCTTTTCGGAAACTTATCTAGATGTAAAATTTCCTTTAATTCTTCGAGTCCTTTGTCAATTCCTTGTTCGTGCATCCATCTTGCTTTTGATTGATTTGCAAAGTGTTTTGCATTTAGAAGCGATAGTCCAAGCAAACGGTTGTTATTGCCTTTTTCCGGAACAATTATTTTTAGCGTATTTGAGTTCGAGCTTTTTAAAAGCCATTTTTCGATTGTTTCTTTATCTTCCGGTTCTTCCGGAACAATGATGTGTTTTGGAATTTCAGTCGCTTGTTCATAATAAAATCTTATAAATGAATTTATTATTTCCGCCGGAGAAACGTATTCATTTTGTTTGATTGAATCCGCATCAAAAGTGAAATTTTCTTGGCCTATGATTTTGCTCTCTCTAACTTGAAAAAGGTTTGTATAGATTTTTCCATTATCAATTATGTAATTCATCACGTCCGCTTCTTCAAATGGTAAGTTTGAAACATGTTGGCGCATTGTTATTTCTTCAATGTCTTTCATTTTATCGCGTATTTTTGCGGCTTTTTCGAATTTTTGATCGATCGCGGCTGTTTTCATTTCGCTTTTTAAATCTTCAAAAAGCGCGGCTGTATCGCCTTTAAAAAATTTAATTATTTTTTCGATATTTGTGCGATATTGCTCAGGCGTGCATTTACCTATACATGGGCCCTGGCATCTTCCGATGTGATAATCCAGACATGGATATTTTATTGTTTTATTGCCGATTTTTACGCTTGATTCCCCTTTTCCGCTTATATATTTGATATCCAGATTACAATGTCTGAACGGAAGAATTTTTTTGAGAGTTCGAAATGTGTTTTTCACTTTAAATGTAGCGGTTTTTGGGCCGAAGTAAATTGCTTTGTCGTTTAATTTTTTTCTTACAAGTGCAATTTTTGGGTAATCCTCATTTGTATTTATGCGAATATAGATAAAGTTTTTATCGTCACGCATTTTTATATTATATTTTGGGCGGAGTTCTTTTATTATGTTTGTTTCAAGTAAAAGCGCTTCAATTTCGGATTTAACTACAATAAATTCAACTTCTTCAATTTCGGAAATCATTTTTTTAATGCGTAGTTCACGCGCCGGATCTTCTTGAAAATAGCTTGAAACGCGGTTTTTGAGGTCTTTTGCTTTGCCAATGTAAATGATTTTGGCGCTAGAATTTTTCATTTTATAAACACCCGGTTCATGCGGAAGTGTTTTTATAATGCCATTTATTTTTGATTTTTCCATGATAGTGCTAATATATCGCCGTATTTATTTTAACATATGAATGTATTTCTGCTCCCTACAAATGTAAAAACGATTCGAGAAGCTATAATGAAGAGCATCATTTTTTTTGATCTTTTTGATTTTCCCCTTACATTTGAGGAAATTTCGAAATACGTGCTTGGTATGAGAATTGATGAACAGCACATTCGTATGTATTTGAAAGATAGTAAGATGTTGTCTGAAAAAAATGGGTTTTATTTTGTGCGCGGGCGTGAGCATATCGCGGATTTAAGGCAATCTAATGCGAAATACGCACAAAAGCTTTGGAATAAAGTTTTCAGATATTCTTGGGTTTTTAAGATGATTCCTTTTATTAAAATGGTTGCTGTTTGCAATTCACTTTCTTATTTAGACGTTAGTAAGAAAAGCGACATAGATTTGTTTGTTACAACTGATAAAAATAGGCTTTTTACAGCCAGATTTTTTCTTTCTGCGGTTTTGTATTTACTTGGAGTTAAACGTCATGATAATAAAATCGCTGGAAGATTTTGTTTGAGTTTTTTTGTTACAGAAGATCATCTTGACATGGATCAGATTGGGCTGAGGCCTTATGATGTTTATTTGGCTTTTTGGACAATGTCTTTAACTCCTGTTTTTGGCGAAAAAACTTATAATGAATTTGTTGAAAAAAATACTTGGACGAAAAGATATTTTCCTGATGGCGTAACTCCAAACACTTCCATGATCCATAAATCCGGATTTATTACTCGTGCCATTAAAAGGTTTTTAACGCGTATTTTAAGCGGAAAGTTTGGGGATAAGCTTGAAGCGCATTTGAGTAAAGCTTTGATAAAACGCGCTGAATCAAAAGCTGAAAAATTGCCTGATAGACGTGGAACAATTATTTCCAAGGAAATTATGAAATTTCACGATAATGATATTCGCGAATATATCCGTGAAGCTTGGGAGAAAAAGATTAAGATTTTTTCCTGAATATGAATTTTATGCCGGTCCCTGTGAATCCGTATTTTTTGCGGAATGAATTTTCAATGTATCTTCTGTATGAAAAATTGAAGTTTTTTGGATCTTTTATGACTATTTCAAACGTTGGTGGGTTTGAATCCGTTTGTTTCATTGAATAGAATGGCTGTTGCATATTGCTGATGCCTGCGGAATGATTTACGATCGTATCTTCAAGGAAATATTCCAGATCTTGTTGAGGTATTTCCCTTCTTCTTTCAATGTGAATTTGATCCGCTACTTCAAGTATTTTTTCTATATAAGTATGTTTTTTTGCTGATATGAATATGATTGGAACCCATGGTAAAAAGTCGAATTTTCGCTGTATGTTTCGCAGTATGTAGTTTTTTTTGTCTTCGTCCAATAAATCAGACTTATTAACTGCCAATATAAGACCTTTTTTTTCTTCAATAATTTCTCCTGCAACATGACAATCTTGATTCGAAATTCTTTCATTTCCGTCAATTATCAAAACGGCTATTTCGCTTCTTTCAAGAGCTTTTAAGCCGCGAAGCACGCTGAGTTTTTCCATGAAATGTTTTTGTTTGCCCCTGCGTCTTATTCCCGCCGTATCTATTAAATTGTATTTTTTATCTCCGCGTTTTATTTGAGTGTCTATTGAGTCGCGAGTTGTGCCTGAAACATTTGAAACAATTATTCTATCTTCGCCCAAAAGTGCATTAACAAGGGATGATTTGCCGGTGTTTGGTTTACCGATGATTGCTATGCTTATGCCATATCTTGATTCAGGTTCTTTATGCGGTTTAATATGCTTTGCCTTGAATCTTTCTTCGATTTCTCGTTCAAGCTCGTGTATTCCTCTCCCGTTGATTGCGGAAACTCTTACGGGTTCATTAAATCCCAGTTTGTAATATTCCGATATATTGTCTTGGAATTTGCCCGAATCTTCTTTATTTGCGACTAAAATTACTTCTTTTTTAGATTTTCGAAGTAGCTCAGTTGCGGAAAAATCATCAAAGGTTGCCGGAACTGAGCCATCTATTGTGAATATAATTAAATCCGCTTCTTGAATTGCAATTTGAGCTTGCGTGTTAATTTGTTCTTCAATGTCATCTTTTCCTTCGGATTGGATTCCGCCCGTATCAACCAGTAATATTTTATAATCGCCAATTGTGCCGAAGTGATATATGCGATCACGAGTTGTACCCGCTATATTTGAAATTATGGCAACTCTTGCGCCAATTAAGCGGTTAAACAATGTTGATTTGCCTGTATTTGGCTTGCCTATAATTGCGATTACCGGAATCATGTTTTCATTCTAGCTTGTTATTTGCTAAAATGGAATGAGTATAAACAAAACCCTCATATGAATAAAAAAATCTTTGTTAGCGCGTTAATGTCAATTTTTGCATTTTCGTTGTTCAATTTTGCGGTTCCTGTGACGGCAAATGCCGCGGTTACATGGGGAATTTTGCCTGCAACTGATTTGGATGTTGCTAAATGCCAAGATAAAATAAGAACAAATGAAAATGTGAGCGGCCCTTATAATGAGGAGCTTATTGCTTGTGCCATTAAAACCGGTGAAATCCATATGGGCATGGTGCCTTTCTTCATTACCTATTTTATTAAATTTTTACTTAAAATAGCAGGCTTGATCGCTGTTTTGTTTATTCTTTTTGGAAGTTATCAGTGGACCGTTGCCGGAATTACGGAAAAACAAGATGCTGCCAAGAAAACAATTACTCATGCAATCATGGGGCTTGTTGTTGTGCTGCTTGCGTTTGCGGTTGTATCAATTGTTCAGGCCGTTGTGACGAGTTAAAAAGTCACTTATTTTTACAGCAAAGTTTTCTATAGAGAATTTTTCTGCGTGTTTTTTGATTTTCTGCGGATCAAATTTGTCGTGCATTTTTTCAAACTTATAAATTGCAGCTTCAATTGAAATCGGGTCTTGTTTATCGAAAAATATGCCTGTTACGCCCGGGATTATTGTTTCCAGTGCTCCACCACCCTTATATGCTATTACCGGCGTTCCTGATGCCATTGCTTCAAGTGGGGTTATGCCAAAATCTTCTTCTTGTGGGAATATAAGGGCTTTTGCGTTTGCGTAAAGATTTGCGAGTTCGCTTTCAGAAACGTGTCCCAGAAATTCTATATTTTTGCTTGCCATTGATTTAAGCTTTTTGTACTCAACTCCTTTTCCGACAATTATTAATTTTTCGTTTAATCCGTTAAAAACGTCTAAAAGAAGGGAAAATTTCTTATATGGGGTTAGACGGCCGATGGCTAAATAGTATGTTTTTGGTTCGTTGCTGATTTGGAATTTTTGCGTATCAACCGGTGGATGAATTACTTCTGAGTCGCGTTTATAGAATTTTTTTATTTTTTCTTTTATGAATTCTGAATTTGAGATGTAATGATCCGGTCGTGCGGCTGCGAGCTTGTCCCAAAGCCGTATTCTGTGTAGAAAAGGTTTTGCTATGAACTTGAGGATCGGGTTCATTTCGTATTCTTTTATGTACGTTTTTGCGTTATCCCAAACATAGCGCATTGGCGAATGACAATAACAAACATGCAAAGTTTTTGGTTTTGTGATTATTCCTTTTGCGCATGCGTGTGAGCTGGAAATGACGATATCGTATTCGTCCAAATTAAATGATTCAAAGATTTGTGGCATCAAAGGAAGGAAAAATTGGTGACGTTTTGATGCGAATGGAATTTTTTGTAAATATGAAGTTATTATTTTTGCATTTTTGAATTCGTGCAGATTTTTATTAAAAAGAGTCGTATATATCGGAGCGTCCGGAAACATTTGATGAATCGCATAAATAACGCGTTCCGCTCCGCCGCGATTTGTTAGCCAATCGCAAACAATTGCAATTTTTGGATCTTTAAGGGGCATGACAAAAATATACAGTTTGCCCTATCTAATATCAAGCTTGAAGGTTTTTTCTTCAGTTTTTTTTGCTTGTTCTTGTTCTTGAAATTTTTTGAATTCTTCGCTGTTTTGAAAGTCTTTTTGCACTTTAACGGGCTTGTATTTATTTAAAACACTTTCATCTTTAACTTCCGCGGGTTTGTCTAAAATTGTATTTAATATTTTTTTGGATGGATTGTTTCCTTCGATATGGTCTAAAGCTCTTGTTCTGAATAGTTTTACTACATTATTGTCGGGATCTCTTTGTAAAAATCTGTCGCAAACCTGCACGACATCATTATATTTTTCCTCTCTAAACCATGTGTCTATTAGTTCAAGTAGAGTTTCTTCATTCCTTTTATTCATTGTTGAGGATTCCGAGTTTGATATATCTGAGGCTAAAACGAGATCACCGGCTTTTCTTTTTAATAGTAAGTATGCGTAAATATATATCGAAACTATGAGGAAAATCGCAAATATAAGCGCTGGCTTAAACATTTCTGAAACTTGTACCGAGGTGTTGAAAATGCCATGTAAAACCATTGCTATGACGAGACCTTTTAATACCATTTTTTTGCGTATTGTTTCCGTATCACCTGATAAATTTTCGACTTTTTTGATTGTTAAGGCGAATTTGCTCATTCCATAGTAATAACCAAATATTCCGGAGAATGCCATGTGTCCTGCTGACGTGAATATGATTCTAAAGATATACATACTTATGAATGCGTCTGTGCCCCAGCCATTTTTGAAATATAAGATGTTTTCTGCAAATGAGAAGCCGAGGCCGGCTACGATGCTATATTTGACTGAATCATTTATGGCTTTTACGATTAAGTATTTTTTGTCAGCTGAGCGCAAAACCCATTGTTTGAAAACTTCTTCCAGCATTGCAAAAAACATGTAGGTTGGAAGCAAATAAATCAAACTTCCGGATCCTTCGGCGACGCGTAAAAAGTTGATTGCGCTAAATTTATTCCCGTATTCCAGGATTGTTTGCATTGCCGGACCAAACACATCATTTGTGAAATAAGATATCCAATCTTTAAAATTTATACTTGTTAAGTATTGAGATGAGAAATCCAGCATTGTTTGTTTATATCCTTCAACTGCTTCAGGCGGGGTTACCCATAAATATTCGAGTGCAAAAAGAGGTAGAACTGTTGCAATTCCGCCTAGAAATATAATAAACATTACTTTTTTATTGATACCGTCTTTCAAAAACATTAATCCAAGCCAGATTATGACCGGTATTAATGAAAGTACTAAGCACAGAATTGTTAGCGACAAATTGCTTTCCATTTTTACTTTTTATTAAGCTTGTGGAGCTGCTGCCGGAGCTTCTGGTGTTGCAGGTGTGTCGTTTAAAACTGCAAATTTAGCCTCCTCAAGTGAGTTGAAAATTGGAATCAATTGTGTCAATCCTACAACCTGTAAAACATCGGCAACGTTTGGTTTTGCCTTTACGATTACCATTTTGCCATTTGCGGATGAGATTTTGCCGTACCAATCAGTCAAATAACCGATTGATTTGCTGTTCATATACTCAAGATTTTCAAGGTTGAAAATCAAGCTGAGGTTTGCGGGAGTTTTGCTGATCAATTCATAGATCATTGTCGATTTTTCATCAACATTGCTTTCGTCTAATTGGCCCGCAATTGTAACCAATTTTACGAATGTGTTTTCCTTGCCTGTTTGTACGTCTTCGATTGTGATATTTACTTCTGTCATATTTTTTTGGTTATTATTTTAAAATTATATGATTTGTTGATTCTATTGGGGCATCGATGTCCTCGCTTCTAGGTGTATTTAAAAGTTTTTTTGCAGTCACTTTTAAGCCTCCTGAAGGCGTATCTTCAAATTTTAATTCATCTGTCCAGTTTGCGACGATTTTACCTAATCCTCTGCCTCGAATTCCTACATTTACATATGCCGGATTTTTTCTTTCTTCAACGAGTTTCCCCATTTCTTTTGCTGAAGTTTTATTTTTACCGTCACCGGTGTCTTCAACTATAATTTCTATCGATTTAACATCATAAATAAATGTTATTTTGATTTCGCCTCCGGTTTTCGTGCCGTGCTCAATTGCATTATTGCAAAGTTCATCAACTATAAGTTGGAATCTATATGCCCATTTTTCACCAAAATGTGTCGTGTTTTTTACAAGATTAAGCGTAAAATCACGTATTCCGGCAGTAAAATATGCATTTGTCGGCAAAATAACAGTTATCTTTGTTTGTTCTTGCTCTTGTGAGGGCATTTTTTTATTTTATTTTATATAATTATAGCAGAATTTAATTCAAAAGTAAAGCGGTGGGGACGGAGGTGCGATGCGTTTATTTTATACTTTGTGCCTCCGTCCCCCTTGTTTTCCCTTGCAAAAAGCAAAATTGTGTATTAAAGTAGCGGAGCTTTATTAATTTAGTCCGTTATTCTGATCGCCTATTCCTGTTCCGGCTTTATTTAAGCCGAGAATACAACAGCGAAGTGATGAATACGGGCGCTAACCCTAAGGAATATGAAAACAGTAGACATCAAGGATCTCCTTGAAAATGCCGTACATTTCGGGCATAAAACATCGAAATGGAACCCAAAAATGAGAAATATGCTTTTTACCGAGCATCAAGGAATTCACATTTTTGATTTAACAAAAACAAAATCTCACCTTGAGCGTGCTTTGGATTTCTTAAAAAAAGCTACAAGCGAAGGAAAAGTTGTCCTTTTTGTTGGTACAAAGCCTCAGGCAATGAAAATCATTGAAGATTCCGCAAAGATATGTAACATGCCTTTTGTATCTAAAGATTGGATTCCTGGCTTGCTTACAAACTTTTCGACGGTTTCAAGACGTATTGAATATTTAAGAAATTTGAAAGCTGAAAGAGATGAAAATGATTTTGATAAATACACGAAAAAAGAAGGTTCTATCCTTCGCAAAACAATAGATAAGCTTGAAGCGTCTCTTGGTGGTCTTATTTCAATGAGATCTGTTCCGGATGTTGTTTTTATCGCTGATTGCGTTAGAAATAGACTTGCCGTTAAAGAAGCTAAGAAAATGAAGATTGCAATCGTTGGTATTGTTGATTCAAACGCTGATCCGGATCCAATCACATATCCAATTCCAGGCAATGATGATGCTCTTAAATCGCTTACTTATTTGATTGGAAAAGTCACAGAAGCTGTTTCTGAAGGCAGAAAACCGGCTCCAAAATTATAAAGTGACGTCAATTATATAATCTAAATAATATGGAAACAGTAACATATCAAAAAGATGAAAAAATAATGTCAGCTTTGTGTTATTTTCCGTTTTTTTCGGTGGTGATTTGTGCTTTTTCGCTTATTAAAAAACCCGGATCAAGTCTTGTTATTTATCATATCAAATCCGCTTTGGCACTTTTTGCACTTTGGTTTGTTGGGCTTTTTGTATTTGCGATTATGCCTTTGTTTGGAAGCTTTACTTATTTGATATTTTTAGCGGGCAATGTATATGGTGCATATTTGGGATTTACCGGAAAAATGAATTATATCCCGGTTGCAACTTGGCTTGGAAAATTTATTCCTGCTGAAAAAATTTATACAATTTTGACAGGCAAACCTTATCCTGGGATTCAGGCATCAGCGCCTGTGGCAGCTTCAGCAATTGCGGCAGCGATCGCACAACCTGTTGCGCAACCAGAAGCTCCGGCATCGGCAGAGGCTTCCCCTGCTCCTGCGGCTACTCAGCCTACAGAGCAAAAATAAATAATTAAAAATCTAACATTCAAAATAATATGGCAATTTCAATGGATCAAATTAAGGAACTTCGTGAAGCAACAGGTGTTTCTATGACTCTTTGCAAGAAAGCTCTTGAAGAATCAAACGGTGATTTAGTAAAATCAGTCGAATATTTGAGAAAACAAGGTGCCGCATCAAATCGTGCAGATAGAGTTGGTGCAAGCGGTTATCCAAAATGTGGAGTTGTTCAATCTTATATTCATGGAAATGGAAGAATGGGAACGATTGTTCACATTGGATGTGAAACTGACTTTGTTGCAAACAGCCCTGATTTTCAAGCTTTTGTGAAAGATGTTGCAATGCATATTACAGCTGCAAATCCTTTATATTTAAATCCTGAAGACGTTTCCGCTGAACTTATTGAAAAAGAAATTGAGATTTGGAAAGATCAATTGATGAAAGAGAAAAAACCGGAAGCTGTTGTTGTTAAAATCATGGAAGGAAAAGAGAAGAAATTTCGTGAAGAAATTTCTCTTTTAACGCAACTTTTTGTAAAAGATACGTCTAAGACAATTGGCGATCTTCTTAATGATATGAGAGTAAAATTGGGTGAAAACATCCAAATTTGTCGCTTTACAAGATATGGAATTCAATAAAATTGAGGATGCAATCCTTGATATAAAAAATGGAAAAATAGTTATAGTTTCCGACGATGAAGATCGTGAAAATGAGGGCGATTTGGTTTGCGCAGCTGAAAAAGTGACGCCGGAACTTATAAATTTTATGTCTATGGAAGGACGTGGACTTATTTGTACGCCGATTTCTTCTGAAATTGCGCGTAGGCTCAATTTTTGTCCGATGGTTGAATCGAATTCTGAATCTTCCGGATGTAATTTTGCGATTTCAGTTGATTATATTAAAGGAACTACAACCGGTATTTCGGCTTTTGATAGGGCTAAAACCGTTAAGGCAATCATTGATTTGAAATCCAAGCCTGAGGATTTTTTAAAGCCCGGGCATACTTTCCCTTTGATCGCGAAAGATGGTGGAGTTTTGGTTAGGGCCGGACACACAGAAGCGGCGACTGATCTTGCAAAATTAGCAGGATTTAAACCTGCGGCTGTTATATGTGAGATTTTGTGGATCGATGGAACGATGGCGCGTGGAGAAAATTTGAAAAGATTTGCGAAAGTTCATAATTTAAAAATTGTTTCGATAAAAGATTTGATTAAATATCGAACGCGAATTGAGCAACTTGTTGAAAAGAAAGTTGAAGCTGAAATCCCAACTGAATACGGAAAATTTAAGATGGTTGTTTATGAAGATAGAGTTTCCATGAAACAGCATATTGTTCTTATAAAAGGCAAAATTGATTCTAAAAAAGAAACGCTTGTGCGTGTGCATAGCGAATGTGTTACGGGAGAAATTTTTAAATCTACTAAGTGTGATTGTGGTGCTCAGCTTGATTTTGCGATGAAGAAGATTGCGAAGTCCGGCGGAGTTTTGCTTTATTTAAAACAGGAAGGGCGCGGAATTGGTTTGGTTAATAAACTTAAGGCTTATAATCTTCAGAATAAAGGTTATGACACGGTTGAGGCGAATAAAATGCTTGGTTTTAACGATGATTTGCGTGAATATGGCATTGGGGCTCAGATTTTGAAAGATATTGGCGTAAAGGACATGATTCTGATGACAAATAATCCGAGAAAAATTGTTGGACTTGATGGTTTTGGATTGAAAGTTGTTAAAAGAATGCCAATACAAATAAAACCTACAAAAGGAAATTTGGAATATTTGAAAACAAAACAGATTAAGATGGGTCATATTTTTTCCGGAATTTTTAATGAAAACTAAACGAATAAAAGTTGATGAAATATTTATGAAACGCGCTTTAAAGCTTGCAAGGCGTGGTTTTGGTAAAACATCACCGAATCCATGCGTTGGATGCGTAATTGTTAAAGCCGGAAAAATTGTTGGTGAAGGTTTCCATAAAAAAGCGGGTGAAAATCATGCGGAAATAAACGCTTTGAAAAAGGCCGGAAAATCAGCAAAAGGAGCAAAAATGTATGTGACGCTCGAGCCATGTTGTCATGTTGGAAGAACCGGTCCGTGCACAGGCGCGATTATTGAATCCGGAATTAAAGAAGTTGTTGTTGCGATGAAAGATCCAAGTTTGCATGCAAATGGAAAAGGAGTTGATATTTTGAGACATGCGGGCGTAAAAGTCACTATGGGAGTAGAGTCAGAAGCGAATGAATCGCGCGAAATGAATCAGGTTTTTCTGAAAAACGTTTTAAAGAAAATGCCTTATGTGACACTTAAAATGGCGATGAGTTTGGATGGAAAAATTGCAACAAAAACCGGTGATTCGAGAGGTTTGACTGGCGCGAAGGCTCAAAAGTTTGTGCATCAACTGCGAGCGGAACATGATGCTGTTCTTGTTGGAGCCGGAACTGTTTTGGCGGATAATCCACATCTCGGCGTGCGTTTGGTGAAGGGCAAATCCCCTATTCGTGTGATTCTTGATAATGAAAATAAACTTCAAAAATCTGCGCAAGTTTTTCGTGATGATAATGTGATTGTTTTTAATAAAGATAATGGTGGAGATGCGAAAACTATTTTGAAAAAGTTGTTTGATATGGGAATTATGAGCGTTTTGGTTGAAGGTGGTGAAACTGTTGCGAGCGAGTTTTTGGATGTCGGATGCGTTGATAAATACATTACGATTATTGCCCCAAAGTTGATTGGTGGAGATGCGAAAACGCCATTTAAAGGAGTTGGGGTCGAGAAGGTTGCGTTTGCGAAGCTTCTAAAATGCGTTTCTCTAAAGTCTCTTGGCGACGACTTAGTTCTAACTCTGCTTCTCGATCAATGACAGTGATCAAACCGTCACTATGTATTATTGCCAATAAATCCGATCTTGGATATCCTGAGCGGAATGGCACTTTTTTTCTTGCATCCCTGTCAAATCCTACAAAAACTAAATCCCTTGAAGGTTCTTCAAATTTTTGTTCGAATCCTGCCTGATATGCCGCTCCCCACTTAGGAAAATATATTCCTATTTCCATTTCTCCCAATAATGAAAAAACATCCAATGGGTCTAATCCGTCATGGCTTCCTGCTCCTAAAAAATATGCTTTTTCCATCACCCCAGCATTTGGTGGATTTTTGATAACTGCCATGAATTTATATGTTCTTAATTCCGGGAAGAGATTGTAGAAGCCCGATTCGTCTCTTACGCGATCCCAGTCTATTAATCTTGAGTATTTATCGAGATCTGGCCTTATATCTCTCCAGTCATGCTGCAATACATCTTGTAGTGGCATTTGGTCTTCTTTCAAGAATATGCTTGCAAGTTTCAATAAATCTTGGTGAGCTTTTTTAACGTTTTCCCTGTGAAATTCCTGATCTCTTCTATCTTTACATGTTTCTAGATATTTTTTTAATGCTTTGAAATATCTTATTGCGAATGGAGTTGTTAATGAGTGCAATATTTCGCGAAATTCATATGAATGTCTTTGGCCTTCAAAGGTTTGTGGGCATTCTACTTCAACTGATTTTCTTAAATAAGGTACCAATCCTTCTGTGAAATTTAATTCAGCTAATCTTAATTGTTCGCTTGTTACCATGTCTCCGACATCAACCGCTGTTTGCATTGCTTCTCTATAAGTTCTTATATAAGGATGCATTATTGGTTTACGTAATCGTAATTCAGCTTCTTCTATGGCTTTTAATACGATTGAAAATCGCTGTTGAGTTGCCAGTCCCGATGGTGTTTCTTTAAATAAGTCGATTGCCGTACTGGTCGCACGTTTTTCCATATTTATTATTTTTGTAACGTAATTATACAATAAGACTATCTATAGTCAATATATTAAGGAGATCATAAAAACTGCCCGTAGAGATAAATAATATAACTCTAAGCGGGCAGGTTTTAGCCTTCAAAACTTTTGAAAGCAAATTCAATTCTATTCAAAAAAAATATTAAATCAAGGGATTTTTTATTTTATTTAAATTCCGTTTTTATATTTGAGAATTTTGAGACTTGCAAAGTAGACGAGTAAGCCGAGAATTCCGCATATTGCAACTTGAATTGCGTTTGAAATAAATCCTTGGCCGGCCAAGTTTATTATGAGGTTTTTTGCGACAAAAACGATTGCGGCCATTACTGCCGTTGCGATTATGATTTTTGATATTTTTCCAAATTCCAGAATTTTGCCTTGTTTGTGTGGAAGTTTGTTTTTAAGAAATGCTTGAAGTAAGAACCATTGAATCAGTCCTGCAGCTGATGTTGCCGTAGCAAGTCCATAAACACCAAAATCAAATATTTTTGTTAATGTGATACTGAAAACGATATTTAAAACAACTGAAAAAATGCTTATTAGAACAGGAGTTTTTGTGTTTTTATAGGCAAAATAAGCACGTGATAAAAGTGGATTTATGCTTTGGGCGGCAAGTCCGATTGATAAGATTCCAAGCGTGCCGGCGGTTAAAACGATATCTTGTTCACCGAATTTTCCACCACTTAAAATTACTCCGACTATTTCTTTTTTTAATATAATCATGCCAACCGCAGCAGGAATTATTAAGTAAATGATTTTATAGAAATTTTCTTTAAGATGATCAAAGAATTTTTCATGTTCTTCTAATGCCGCAAGTTCTGCAAAAACGCCAAATGCAACGATTGATATTGATATGCCAATTATGCCCATTGGAAGGCTGTTTAGATTGATTGCATAATTTAAAACCGTAATGCTTCCGGTTGCGAGGGTTGAACCGATGATTGTATCGACGACGAGGTTGATTTGCATTACAGAAAGGCCAACTACGCGTGGGATGATGAGTTTTCCCATTTCCTTTAAATCTCCTCTGCGCCAGTTCCAGTTTGGCATGAATCTAAAGCCAAGCCTGATTATTTCCGGAAATTGGACTGCGGCGTGCAAAAATGCGCCTATTACAACACCGACCGTGATTGCATAAACTCCATATTCTTTTGCGCCAATGATTGTTGCGAGAATTATGCTGAGGTTATAAACAACAGGTGCGAGTGCGATATAAAAGTATTTTCCAAATGAGTTTTGAATGCTTTGCCAAATACTGCTGAATCCGAAAAATAATGGGCTGATGAGCATTATTCGCGTGAGATTTACGGTTAAATCGAGTTTTTCTTGCGAAAATCCCGGAACAATGAGTTTTACAAGCCAAGGAGCGAATATCAAAGATAATATGACGACCCCGAATAGAAATGTTGTTAAAATTGTTGTGCATGAATTTGCGAATGCCCAGCCTTCTTCAGCTTTGTCCTTTTTTATATATGCGGAAAAAATTGGAATAAATGACGCGGAAATGACTCCGTATAAAAGTAATTGGAAAAGCATGTCCGGAAGTCTGAATGCGGCGTAATAAGTATCAAGATTGTGTATTCCATCCGCCGTTACCGCACCAAATGTTGTGGCGAAGAGGCGGTCTCTAAGTAGGCCGAGTAAGCGGCTTAATAAAGACGAGACGCCGAGAAGAACTGCGCCGGAAAGCAATTTTTGCCTTAAAGTCATGCTCAGATTATATCACAATTGCCTCCGTCCCCATTGAGTTGCTTTCGCTCTAACTTTATGTTATAATATAACAAATGGAAAACACAAATAAAAATACACAAAATTTGTCATTTTTTGATAGGATTTTGAATATTTATCCTCATGAAAGATCAAGAGTGATGATTTGCTGGGGCGTTAGATTCATTTATAGAATGGCCTTTATATTAGCTTGGACAATGATTTTGTCTATTTTTACCGCTCGCTACCATGCTGATAAATTACCGTTTTTGTTTGTTACTCACGCGCTTCTCTTTATTCTTGGCAGTTTGGTGCATATGCACCTTATACAGAAATACCATAATGATAAGTTGATTATATCTATTGTTGTTTCCGCTGTTTTTGCTTTGGTTTTTGCATTAATCCTGCTCCCCTATTCGTTTAATCTTTATTTGTTGCTTTTGCTTTTTGTTGAATCTTTCTTGATAATTCAACTCACTGTGTTTTTTGATACTTTTACTGAAAGATTTTTTACGCCGCTTGAAAGTCAGCGTACTTTTCCGCTTGTTGAATCTGCCGATACTGTTGCCGGAATCATGAGCGGCTTGATATTTATATATTTTTCCGTGATTATGCCAATTACGTACTTTGCATGGATTTTGATTGGTCTTTTGTGCGCTTTAATTCCGCTTGTCATCCATTTTAAGTCTTTTACAAAATCAATTCCCGGAATCAAGCTTTTACACATCGAAAATCCGAATAAAAAGACTTTTACAAATAATATAAAAAATAAGGTTAGATTGTTTCATCAGCATTCTTTTGCTAAGAATTTGATGTTCATTATTTTGCTTCAATATGCTTTTTTGATATTTGTCGAATATATTTATACCGGAGCGGTTGTGAGCTTTTCGTCCCATAAAGAGCTTCTTCCTGAGGCTACGATTGGCATGGAAAATGCACTTGCTCACACATTTGGTTTGCTTCAACTTGTTTTCAGCTGTGTGACGCTTTTGATGCAGATGTTTATTGGAAGCAGGCTTATTTCATGGCTTGGAATTATTGGGAGCATGATTCTTTATCCGGTTGTTATGCTTATGAGCATGGTTGGATTGGTGCTTAGATTTGAGTTTTTTACAGTTGCTTTAACAAAAATAAATTCGGAAATTACAAGTGTTCTTTCAAGAAATTCGTATCAAGCTTCTTATTATGCTTTTCGAGAAGAAGAGAGTGAGGAATTTAGGCAATTTATAGATGGAATGATGAGACCACTTGGGACGATGTGTGGTGCTATTTTACTCATCTGTGTGCAGATATTTGTTTCTGAAAAGTTTTCAAACTTAACGATTGTTTCGGTTATGCTTTGTTTGATGGTTATTGATCTGGTGATCGTGATAAGTTCCCATAAAATATATACAAAAAATTCAATTTCAGCGCTTTTATCTAAGGATGAAGAAATTGATGAAAGGTTAAAATCCGTTGAGATTTTGATGCAAAAAGGTCACTCCGAAGTTGAACAGATTTTTCTTAAATGCCTTATTGATCCTGAGAATCCTCCTTTATTAAAAATTAAGCTTTTGCACGCTATAGCAAAAGTGAAATATTTTGATGCAATTCCGGAGGTTATTTCTTTGCTTTCTCACCCGCAAAAAGAGATGAGAATGGCGGCAATTGAAACTATAAGAAGTTTTCAAAAGCTTGAATATTTTGATAAAAATGAATTTTCAAAAATTAAGATTTTCGAGACATTGAAATCGATGTTTTGGAAGGAAGATGCTGAAGAAATTCGTTTGAAAATTCTTAATATTATTTCGAAACTTGGAGGACAAGATTCCATTAAATTTATCCTTGAAATTTTGCAAAATGAGAAAGGTGCAGTGCTCGCTGAAGCCATTCGTTCCCTTAGGCATTTTCATGATATTTCTTTATGTGAAATTCTTGAAGATTATCTCTCATCTGATGATCCAAGGCTTGTTCTTAGCGCTATTATTTCTTTGTCTCAATTTCCGAAATATAAATCGCTTATTAAAAAAACGATTGTTTCAATTTTGAAAAGTGATAAAAGTATTTTTCGTGCGGTTGCCGCTTATGCAATTGGTGAAATTCGCGATGTTGATTTTAAGGATAAGCTCAAGTCTTTGTTTGAGCATGAAGAAGATGAGTGGGTTAAAGCCAATGCTGCGGTTTCAATGCTTAAGCTTAGGGATGAGTCAAAAATGCAATATTTAATGGAAATTTTAAAAGATCATAAGCATATTTTTTCTCATAAATTGATTTATTTAATAAACGAGATTCCGAAGGATTATAGGATTGAATTGGATAAATTTATTTATGGAGCGGCTTTGCATAAGATTCATACGATTTTTAAAAGGGTTAGTGGTTTGAAATTGTTTGATATGCCGCATGACGATTTAAAAGAGCTTCGTTATTGTTATAGTTTGCTTAATTCGACTAGCGATATATTGCAAATCGATGCTATTCTTAATAAAATAACAAAAATTGAAAATGTTTAATACGACAACAAAAAGATTGGTTTTCTATGTTTTTATTTTTCTCGCTGTTTTGGGTGGCGCTTTTTATGCAGATATGGCTTATTTTAAATACTTGGAAAGTGTGCCGACTTTGTATATTGTTGTTGGGATTTTGGCTTTTGCATTTTTATATATATGGCTTGTTGTTTACCTTTCAATCGCGAAACCAATATCAATAGTCATTAAACAGTTGAGTTATCTTTTAACAGGTAAACCTTATAAAAAGATTATTACCACAAGAAAAGACGAGGTGGGGATTTTGGCTTATTTCTTTAATGAAATTGCAACAACTCTTGAAAAATTGACCGTTCAAGCAAAAGAAAATAAAAGAATGTCGGATGAATTGTCTTTGGCGAGTAAGCTTCAAAAAGACATTATGCCAAAAAAATCTCCGATGATTCCGGGGCTTTTGATTTCCGCAAAAGCTTCTCTTGCGACTGAGGTTGGTGGTGATAATTTTGATTTTCTTTTGAATCCAAAAAATGCGTTTATTTATCTTGGAGACGTGACAGGACATGGTGTTCCAGCTGCTCTTGTTATGACCATGACGCATGCGTTTTTGGAATCTTATACTGCTGCAATGGACGATTCGTGCAAGATTCTTATCAATTTAAACGAACAGCTTCGCAAGAGAATTTCATCCAGAATGTTTATGACGCTTGTTATGCTTAGATGGGACCTTGAAAAGAAGAAAATGACTTATACCGGTGCGGGACATGAACATATTATTATTTATCATGCTGATGCCGGACAATGCGAAGCTATAAAAACAGGCGGTATTGCGATTGGCATGGCTCCTGATAATTCAAAATTATTGAAGGAGATTGAATTACCTCTTAAGGAAAATGATTTTGTAGTTCTTTATTCGGATGGAATTACGGAAGCTAAAAATACTAACGGTGAAATGTTCTCTCTTGAGAGGCTTACAAAGGCTGTTGAAAAGTATGCTCATCAATATTCTCCGGATGGACTCAGTTATCATATTGCGCTTGACGTTAAAGCATTCACCGGTGAAGACGCTGTTCAAGCGGATGACATGAGTTTGATTGTTATACAGTATGTTGGAGATAAGAAGGTTGAGCAGACGGAGGAATCGTTGGCTACGGAGTGGAAGAAGTAATTTCTAAGTACGCTAAGTGCTCTAATTGACCTATAAAATTTCTAATGACTAAGGTCTAAGATAGGGTTATAATTGAGTTAATTTAACTTTTATTTTATGAGTAAAAAAATGATAATCGGCCTAATCGTCGTTGCTTTTTTGATTGGTGCGGGAATTTTTTATATGGAGAATTTTGGTGGGCCTTCTTTTAAAGGACTTGCAATTGGAGATAAAACGCCGAGTGTCACACTTCTTTTGATGGACGGACAAAAGTCGATGTATGAAAACAAAGAGATTTCACCCGGGGCGACGAATACAACTCTTTTACGTTTTGGGTTTCGTGCGCAGAATGAAGATGCGGTTGTTAAAGGTTTTACCTTAAAGGCTAAGGGCGCTTCCATAAAGACGATTGATGATACTGCGAATCTTGGCTTATATAGGGAAAAAGATGGCATACTTGTTGCGAGCGTTCCGCAATTTACTTCTTGCAAAAATAATGAATGTTCGGTCGATTTTACGGGTTTGAATGTTGCCTTAAAAGCAAATCAGTCTGACGCGATTTTTTTGATAAAAGCTAATGTTCCGGTTAATTCTATTATTGGTGATGATTTTCAGGTGCGTCTTTATTCGGCTGACGTTAATGCGACTTTGGCGAACGGAGGTGAAGTTGCGAAATTTGGGAATGTTGCGGGAAGTAGGTTCAAGATTGCGGCTTCAACTCAAACAGCCGGAAAGCTTTCTGTTGTTTTGCTTGTTGGACCGAATGGTTCGCCTACTACAAGCCAACTTGTGCCAATTGGGACAACAGGAAAGACTTATTTTGCGTTTAAATTGGTTGCGCAAAATGAGCCCGTGAAAATTACATCTTTAAAATTGACTGCGGCGGGTTCTTATTTGAATAAAGGTGATATAAAAAATATTGCTTTATATAAAGATGCGGATTTAACGCCTTTTGCGACCGCTCTTGAATTTGATGATTGCGTTGAGAATGTTTGCACTTATGCTTGGAGCTCTCCTGATAATATTCTTGCAATGCCAATTGATCCTGCAAAGCCCGTTTCAATTATTGTTAAAGCGGATGTTTCTTCGACCGGATTTGCAAATCTTGGCGATAGTTTTACTTTTAAAATAAATGACATTGGAACGGATTTGATGGCGAAAGGAGCTTATACGAATGTTGCTTTTGGACTTGAAAATAAAACCGCCGGAATGGCTGCGCCTACCGCTTCCGCTGTTATTGTGCCTTTTAGCGTTTCTGTTGCTTCGGATGATTCGATTATTCCACCTTCTAATCTTGATGGCAAAATTGTTTTTGGACCTTGTTGTACGAATTTAGCGAGGTTTAAGATAGCGAATAATGGCAGCTCCCCTATTACAATTACGAATATTTCCTTGAGGGACGGAGGTACGCATACCGGATTTTCAACAACTTATAGCCTTTATATGTCTGATGATGATGCGCGAAATTACACAGGGAATTTATTGACGGTTACGGATTCTGACACGGTTGATTTTGGAGTTTTGAAAACACCTATAAAGATTAATGGAAATGCTTCTCGAATTTTAACTGTTCAGACGAAGGTTCCCGGCGAAATTAAGCCTGATGATACTTTTGCTTTGTCTGTGCCTGTGAGCGGGATTCTTTATAATGTCGCGGAATCAAATCTTGGATATACCGCAAATCCTGTTCATGATAAGGATTTGGAGGATATTGTGAATGGATTGCCGGTGGAAGGGAAAGCGGCGGCAAAGATGGTGACAGTGAAATGATTTTCGCAATGAGTCATGAGTAGCAATTTGACATGCAGTAAATATTCTGTATAATTCAGCATGTTCGCAATAATTTAACCCAATTAAAATGAGTAAAAAATTGTTAATCGGCATTGTTGCTGCAGTTGTTTTGATGATTGCTCCTATTGCTTCCGCGGCTTTGATTCCAGCTATGACGTTTGTTTATCTTGAACCTATTTCAACAAATAAAGAAATTGCTTCGACTTTTCCCGGAGATATTAAAAAGACATATCTTCAATTTTATTTAAGATCTTTAAATGACAATATTATAGTAAATTCTGTAAGACTTGAGCTCAAAGGATCTAAATTAAAGACGGGCGATATTAAGAACATATCGCTTTATAGTAAAAATAATAAAAACATACCATTGGCAACAGTTCCTTCTATCCCTATAAATTGCATTGGAACATCTTGTACAGGTGGTTATAATTTTAATCTTACAGGCTTAACTCTTGTAAAGAACACATTCTCGCCTTTTTTAATACAAGCCGATATCGCTTCTGACGCAACAGTTGGTGACAATTTTCAAATGTACGTAACGAATAAAATGTCGTCTGCTACCGCTGCTACAACCGGTGCTGTTGCAAAGTTAAATAGCAGCAGTGTTTATGGAAGAAAATACGTTGTTCATGCTACGCCTGAGCAGACTGGCAAATTGAATGTTATTACAATGACAACTCCGGTTGCTTCAACTGTAGCTCCGGGTACTCAAAATTTTACATTTGCAAACTTTGAATTGAATACTTATGGTTCGAGTGAAGATGTAAAAGTTTCAAAATTGGTTGTTACGGACATCATTGGTTCCGGCATTGAAGGTGCAACTGATAATTATTCCGGTGTTACTAATTTGAAGATGTATCAAGGAAATAATGTTCTTGCAACGTCTTCAAGCACGGCTACGAACGCAAATATTGTTGCTTTTAATTTTGTGTCGCCAATTACAGTTTTGAAAGGTAAATCCATTATTTTGACTTTAAAAGCTGACGTTGTTTCTTCAAAAGGAACTTCTCATACATTTAAAATTGCTCAAAATGATGATTATGTAATGACTGTTGGCGCAAATACAGGCAATACAATCACAGGTGATAATCTTAATGAGTATGGCGCTGGGCAAATAATTACGGTTGTTCAGGCTGGAAAATTAAACGTTTCGTTGGTTTCTGGAGTGAATGCAACGCCGGAACAAGATCAAACTGTTAATATTGGCGCTACCAATGGTACGTATTTTGCTTTTAGATTGATATCACAATATGAACCGATTAAGATTACTTCATTAAAACTTACAGTTAACGGTACATCGATTAATGATGGTGATCTACAAAATGTAAAACTTGTCGATCAAAACGGTACAGTGCTTGCAACGACCGGAGGACTAATTTGCTCATCAAATACTGCATGTTCTTATAAATGGATTATGTTAAACGTATTAGTTGATCCTTCAGCTCCTTTAACGATTTATGTAAAATCTGATATTGGTGGTGAAAATATTGCAAATCTTGGTGATGATTTTCAGTTTAGAATTACAGACCCTACGGTTGATATAACAGCCGTTGGCGCAACTTCTGCTGCTACGATTTCTCCGGAAAATATAATTGGAGGTACAATTGGTGGAAACAGTGGTCGCACAACGATAATCCCTGCTTCAAATATTGTATTTTCTGGTGGGAAGCCTGGAACTGTTCCTACTATATCTTATTCAAAAGCTATACTTCCTGGTGCTGAAATGGCAAAGTTTAGAATTATAAATAACGATGCTGCTCCAATAGAAATACATTATGTGAAATTTGGGTATTCAAGCTCTCATCATGGTACTGTTACTTATAAGCTTTTAGCAAAACAATGGACTCCAGGAGTTACAACCCTTGCTTTAGCACCCAATGATTCTTTGCCTGAATTGTTTGGTGAGCTTACTACTCCATATAAATTATTTGGTGGCGGTACATATGTTGATATATCGGTTGTAGTTGATCAAGCAACTGATCCATGGCCAGAAGAAGATACTTTTCAGCTGTCTATTCCTTTTGGCGGCATTCGATATTCTGTATCTGAAGCGTCCCTTGGTTATAGCGGTAATCCAGCACAAGATAATGATTTGTTTGACGCCATAAGTGGTTTATATATAAATGGTTTACCTGTTAATTTTGGCACAGCTATTGCAAAATAGTAATAATCAAAAATTTGATTTTTAAAGCCCTGCCTTAAAAAGCGGGGCTTTTTTGTGGGGTTTGCTATAATGCTTGCATGAAAACAAGTGAGTTTGATTATCAGCTGCCAAAAAGCTTTATTGCGATGGAGCCAAGAAAGCCCAGGGATTCGTCCAGATTGATGGTTTTGGATAAGAAAAAAGGCACGATGAATCATAAGCATTTTTATGATTTGATGGAGATTTTGGACAACAATTATGTGTTGGTTTTTAATAATTCCAAGGTGATTCCGGCGAGAATTCTTTTTGAGATTGACGGTAAAAGTATGGAGATTTTTATCTTGAAAAAGATTGAAGATAATTTTTATGAATGTTTGGCTAAGCCCGGCAAGAAATTTGAGCTTAATGCAATTTTTCGAATTCATCCGAAGATTTCTGTGAAAATTGAAAAAGTTAATGGTGATGGAACGAGATTGATTAGGTTTTTGATGACAAAAGGGACCGAATTACGCTCTTATTTGAATGAACTTGGGCAAGTCCCCTTTCCACCTTATCTTGAAGGTACAAAGGCAAGTTTTGAAGATTATCAAACGGTTTATAGCAAAACCGATGGAAGTGTGGCGGCGCCGACTGCTGGGCTTCATTTTACGGAAAATTTGCTTGGGAAATTGCGAGAAAAAGGAGTCGGTATGGCTTTTGCGACTTTGCATGTTGGACTTGGCACTTTTCAGCCTGTGAAAACGGAAATCATTGAAGAGCACAAAATGCATTCTGAAATTTTTGAGCTTGATCAGGATACTGCAGATTTTTTGAATAATGCGAAGGCGGCTGGCAAAAAAATTGTTGCCGTTGGCACAACTTCTGTGCGAATTCTTGAATCTTGTAGTAATAAAAATGGCAAAATAAACGCAAAAACCGGCGAAACAAGTATATTCATTTACCCCGGATATGAATGGAAATTTGTTGATGCGATGATTACAAACTTTCATCTGCCGAAAAGTACGCTTCTTATGCTTATTTCGTCTTTTGCGGGCAAGGATTCTGTTTTTAAAGCTTATGAAGAGGCAAAAAAGCAGAATTATAGGTTTTTTAGCTTTGGAGATGCGATGTTAATTATATAACAAGCATGGAATACGTCTATCCTACAAGATTGAGAGAATGTCGATTTTGATGTATAATTAATAGAAATAAAAACTCAGAACTAAAAACCAAAATATAAAAATGAAAAAAATCACCCCTCTGATTCAGATTGTAATGGCGTTTATGCTTATATTTGGAGTTAATGTGGCGAATGCCGCGAATTTAAATACGCAATATGTTTTGAGTAATCAGATCGAAGCTTGGGCTTCTGATACGATTGCGGGTTTTCAAACAATTATTAAAACTTCAAGAACTGAGCCCGGCAAAGCTATTTTCTTTACTATAAAAAGGCCCGATGATTCAAAAATAATTCTTGAAAAAGAAACTAATAAAAATGGTTTTGCAGAGCTTGAATTTGATGGACTTCATACAAGAGTTGCCGGAACTTATTCTGTTATGGCTTATCTTGGTGGTGATGAAAAGTTTGGGATAGCGCATTCTTTTAAGGTCTATCCGGATCAGGTTTCAGCCGTGAATTCAAAAGTTACGGTTGATCAGCAAATGCTTAAAGCCGATGGGAGTAATTCAGCTGTTATGAAAATTGTTCTTATGGATAAATATGATAATCCGATTGTTAATCATCAGGTTAATGTGATTTCCAGCAGACAAAATGATTTTGTTCAGGCTAATAAAAAACGTGATTATACGGATGCAAATGGCGCTGTTACTTTTACCGTGAATTCCAAAACTTCCGGAATTTCCGTTTATTCCGTTTATGATGCAACAAGCAAAGTGATTTTGAATAAAAGAATTTCTGTTTTATATACAGGTGGAAAGAGTTTTATTGATGCGATTGGTGGAAATGACCATAGCTATATGTATGCAAATACATTTTTGGCTCAAGATGCCGGTGCGCAGGTTGGTACTGAAAATCTTGGCTCAGAGTCAGTCTATAAATTTAAATTTGAAGATTTAAATACTGAGGTTGAAAAAGGTGCAATTTTGGATTTTGGAATTACGGCCGTTGATTCTGCAGATGCTCCTGTTACAGCTTATACAGGAACAATTCATTTTGCTGTTTCCGGAGATAATTCAAGCGATGTGCAACTGCCTGAAGATTATACATTTCTTGATGCAGACATGGGAAAGCACACGTTTTCTAAGGCTTTATTGTTTAAGAAATCGGGAACATATAAGCTTGGTGTGATTGACCTTGCAAATACGCTTTTAACAGGCGAATTTGATATAACGGTTAATGATAAATCTGAGGATAATCCAACTGCAAGTTCACTTGTTTCAATCGCAAGCCCAGCTTCAGGAAAATATAATTCAAACACGCAAGTTATATCCGGAGTTAGTTTACCGGGTTCAGACGTTAAAGTTTTTGATAATAATGAAGAAATTGGGAAAGCTTCCGCTGATGCAAAGGGGAAATTTGAATTTACGACTCCTTCATTGATTGATGGAAAACATATAATTTATGTTGCCGCAGTCAATGATAAGGGCGTTATTCTTGGCGTTTCCGGGAAGATTGAAATAGAAATTAAAACAACTCCTGCTGAAATAAATTCAATAATTCTTACGCCTGATACTGGTATTGCAATGAGCGCGCCTGTTGTTATTACAGTTTCAACTGATGCCGGAATGGCAAAGGTTTCTGCTGTTATTGCGGGTGAGGTTATTGAACTTGCCCCCGTTGAAGGTAAGGATGGTTTTTATCAAGGATCTTTTCAATCCCCTTCAAAGTCAGGTAAATATGATATTGATATTTTAGTTTCTGATTCACTTGGAAGTGAAACTTCTTATGAAAAACAGAAATCTTTCGAGGTTGGGAATTCAAGCCTTGAAACTCCCGGTACAATCATGGGACTTACCGCAATGCCTGGAAATAACATGGTTACTTTATCTTGGAAGATTGATGACGTGAAAAATATTTCTCATTATTTGGTTTATTTTGGAACGGACTCAAAGTCTTTGGTTAATTTTGTTAAAACATTTAATTCAAAAACAACTTGGTATATTCCAAAGCTTAATAATGATGTTAAATATTTTTTCTCGGTTTCGGCTGTGAATAAAAATGGAAACGAAAGCGAGCTTAGCAAAGTCGTGAGCTCTACTCCAACAGATCAGCCTTTCTTGACCGGATTCCCTTCTGCTCTTGATAGTGAATTGCTTGATGAAAATCTTCTTGAAGAAAGCGCGAGTGCAAATCATACAGGTCCGGAAACTGCGGTTATTTTGGCAATCAGTATGCTTGGTGCCGCTGTTCCCCTTTTAATCCGAAAGAAAAAACGCTAGAATTCAGTTAATGAGTTTCGTATTCTTACTTAAATTTGTTGATGTATTTTTTGATATCTTATTTTTCGCTTTATTTGCGAGAGTGCTTTTATCGTGGATTTATCCATTCGGACATCATCATTCAAACCGAATTGTATCAATTATATTTGAGTCTACAGAGCCTTTGCTCAATTTGGCGCGCAAAGTCCCGCATAGGATTGGCATGATTGATTTATCCCCTATTATTGCGTTTATTATGATTGAAGTTGCTCGATATTTGATTTTGTCTGCGCTTGCCAGTTTGATTTATATATAAAATATGAAAATTTATAACACTTTAAAAAAGAAAAAGCAGGAATTTAAGCCTATAAAAGAAGGCGAAGTGAAAATGTATGTTTGTGGTCCGACGGTTTATGATTTGGGGCATCTTGGTCATGGAAGAGCCGCAACGGTTTTTGATATGATTCGCAAATATTTGGAATATAAGGGTAATGAAGTGAATTTTGTTACGAATTATACGGATATTGACGATAAGATGATAAATCGGGCAAAAGAAAAAGGAATTTCTGTTTCCGAGTTGGCTGCGCAAATTATTCCGGAATATGAAAGGGATTTTGCGGCGATTGGAATTAAGCCTGCAACAAAACAAACGCGGGCGACGGATTATATTCAGCCAATGGTTGAGTTGATTAAGAAATTGGAAGAAGTTGGTGCGGCTTATGAGCTTAAAGACGGTGTTTATTTTGATATTAAGAAGTTTAAAAAATATGGAAAACTTTCCGGACAAAGTTTGAAAGATTTGCAAATGGGTGCGCGCGTGGATGTAAATGAGGAAAAGCGCAATCCGCAGGATTTTGTTTTGTGGAAATTTGAGAAGCCGGATGAACCAAGCTGGGATTCACCTTGGGGAAAAGGAAGGCCGGGATGGCATCTTGAATGTTCTGCAATGGTGAAGAAAGAACTTGGTGAAACAATTGATATTCATGGCGGTGGTCAGGATTTGATTTTTCCGCATCATGAATGTGAAGTTGCACAAAGTGAAGCCGCTAACGGATGCGATTTTGCGAACTTTTGGGTTCATAACGGATTTGTGAATATCAATAAAGAAAAGATGTCGAAATCGCTTCATAATTTTATTACTTTGCGTGATGTTTTGAATAAATATTCGGGGCAAGTTTTAAGGTTATTTTACTTGCAAAAACATTATCGAGCGCCGCTTGATTTTTCCGAGGAAGCGCTTGAGCAAGCAAAGAATGGATTGAAAAGGGTGCATGATTTTTCCCTGAAATTGGTGCAGGCGGAGGGGGACGGAGGCAATTTTGAAACGACTCCTAAATCTGCAATCGAAAAATTTGTTAAGAAATTTGAAAAAGCTATGGATGACGATTTCGAAACGCCTTCTGCTTTGGCTGCACTTTTTGATTTTATAAGCGATGTTAATAAAGTGCTTGAAAAAGGTTTAAATCAAAAATCTAAAAGCGAAATTTTGGCTGTTTTAAAACGTGTTGATGAAGTCCTTGGGATTGTTTTTTCTGTTGAAAAAATTCCTCTTGAAGTTGTTTCTTTGGCAAATGAAAGATTGATTGAAAGAAAGAATAGAAATTTTGCGCGCTCGGATGAACTTCGAAAAGAGATTGTTGTGAAAGGTTATGATATTGAAGATACTAAAGATGGTTTTATTTTGAAGAAGATTTAAACAGCATCTCCGTGATTTTATAAACATCCCCTGCTCCCACCACAATTATTACTTGGTATTTTTTTATGTTCTTTTTTATGAGTGCAACGGTTTGCGTGAAGCCATTGCCATTTTTTACGTTTTTGTGAGCGGTTTTTAATTTGGCGACGAACTGGTCTGGTGTGATTGGTTTTATTTTTTTTTCGCGACCAATAACATCATAAATATTTGGCACAATTACTTCGTCCGCGTTTAAAAATGCTTTTGGGAATTCATTTATAAAAGACTTGGTTCTGGCATATTGATGCGGTTGAAATACGCAAAGGATATATTTGTTTGGGAACTTCTCACGTGCGCCTGCGAGAGTTGCCTTGATTTCATTTGGATGGTGGGCATAATCGTCGAAAACCATGCTTGTACCGAGTTTTCCTTTATATTCAAATCTGCGCCAGCTTCCTTCATATTCATTAACGGATTTTACAGCTTTTTCAATCGGGCAACCGAGCATTCTTGCGGCTGTTATTGCGAGTAATGCATTCATTCGATTGTGTTCGCCCGGTAATGTTAAATTTAATTTTGGTGCGTTTTTTTCGCTTACATAAATAACATTTCCTTTGCATGATTTTGCAGCCAAAACGCTTCTTTTATCATCTTTATTTATGATCAGGAAGCCATCTTTTGGAGTTTTTGCCGCGAATTCTTTGAATGCTTTTAGATAATTATCTGAATTTTTATAATAATCCAAATGGTCGCTATCTACGTTTGTGATTATTCCAATATATTGTTTTAAATTTAGAAATGCACGTCTATATTCGCATGCTTCAAGAACGCTGATTTTACTTTTACCGTTGTGGAAATTTCCATACTTAAGATAGCGAGTTTTTGTGCCGATTATTACGAGTGGATCAATTTTGCAATCAATCAGGATTTTTGAAAGCATGCCTGAGGTTGTGCTTTTGCCGTGAGTTCCGGTTATGCAAATATTTTGATTTGATTTTGTGAATTCGCCGAGCGCTTGCGGATATGACAACTGCCTTATTTTGCGTTTTTTAGCCTCAATTCTTTCAGGATTTGATTCCGGAGCTGCGAGTGAATAAACAACTAAATCGCAGTTTTTTGGGACGTTTTTAGATGAATGGCCAATTGAAATTTTTATACCTCTTTTTTTAAGAGTATTTGTGATTTCGGAAGCAACTTCGTCTGATCCGGAAACGAGTAATTTTCTCGATTTAGCCATCATTGCAAGCGCACTCATTCCAATGCCTCCTATTCCTATAAAATGCACGTTTTTCATTGCTTCCATATTACCCGAATTTATTATTCATGACAATTTGTGATAAAATGTGCGCAGTATGAAATTCGATCTTCACAACACCTCCAATACCACAAAAATGATTCTTATCGCGGAATTTTTCCTTGTTTCATATTTGCTTTATGCATTGACTGTTAATATTTATCAAAGTTATCAAATTGATTTTCATGTGAAGAATTTTGAAAATGAAAATCGCATGATCGCTGAAGAGAATCGCAAAAAAGCCGAGGATTTACTTTATTACACCTCGGATGCTTATATTGATAAAATCGCAAAACAGAATTTTGGCCTTATAAATCCCGGTGAAGAAGTGATTATTATTCCTGAGGGCGAAAATATTCCAACCGATGATGTGAAAGACGAAACCGGCAAATATCCGCTTAAGGCTTATTATAATTTGAGCAATTCAGAGAGGTGGTGGAAGTTCTTTTTTGAGAGAACGAATGTGTGAAATCCCATGCATTAATCGTCCTAGTATGCGCCTTACAGGCGTAGTTATTGCGCTTATGCCTCGTTTGAGCCTGTTTCGTTCTCTGTCTTTATATTGCTCTATTGTTTCTTTGCTTTTTGCCCATAAAAATATCCATTCTATGCCTTCAGCGTCTCTATTTCGCATGTGCTGTATTAATTGTGCGATTGTCATTGAATGTTTGCCACACATACAATGCATCATCATGCTTTGATTTGTTATTTTTAAAAGATGTCCTATTATTTCTTCCGCATGACTTTCAATCGTTGTTGCAAAATATAATAGAATTCTATCTCCTAATTCCGATCTTTCCGCAATTGCTCTCGCCGCTTCTTCCATGCTTATAGACATGCCTTCAAACTCAATAGCCTGTGCGTTGCTTTGCCTTATTGTCATTTTAAAAAACTTTAATAGCTCGCCTACTAATTCAGGCGCTCGCAATCTTAAGAGTTGTTCTGCCATGCTTTCTGGTACTACTAAATCATCCATATGATTAATTATAGGAGGTTTATTTAATCACTTTCGATGTTAGTTTACAAGCCTTTTCGTGGTGTCATTGCTTCTATTATTCCCAGTTGAAATAAATCGGTGCGTCGCATGCGAGCCTTATGCTTTAGTCTTTTTTCTTCCGCTAATCCCACTTCTATTGCGCTTGCGTATACCAATTCTCTCAAAGAGCTTCCCTCTTTATTCAGTTTACGTATCTTTTCTATGCAAAGCACTACACTGTCCATCCCTATGTGAGTTAACGGTTTTAACTCTTTTATTAAAGCATTCCCCTTCTCGCCCATTATTGTTTTTATATCTGCTATAAGCCAATCTGCAATTTTTCCAGTAAAATATTGTAATAGAATTTGACCTATTGGCGTTCTTTCTACAATAGCATTTCTCAATTGATCAAACGTTGTTATGTTGAAAAAATTTAACATTTCTCTCATGTTCCTATCTGACCCTATTGACCCACTTTCACCATGTGCAAACATTTCGACGTTATTTCCCAGCACAGTCGCTAATCTGCTCCACCTTCTTTCTCTCAATGATTTTTCATTATCAGTCTTTACTTCTTGCTTGTGGCTTGTCGTTTCTCCGTCAACTTGTTCCGCAGGATCAGTAATTTCTTTATTTGCTTCAAAATTTTTATAATATTCCTCTATTGTACTCATTGTTTCCTCTGGTGATTTTAGATATTGCGTCATCAATGTTATTCCCGAATCGGTTTTGTACATTATATTATTTTCAATATACACTTTGGCGTTTGCGCTTAAACAATCGATCATTTCTTCTCCAACTTGATCAGCTAAATATTGTAAAAGGAGTATCCCAATTCGAGATACACCGGCTATTGCCTGAAATGCTTCTATTTCGTTCAATCCAAATGCTTCGGCCATTTCTATCACATTATATCTGGACGTTAATATTCCAAAATTTTCTATTACCGCTTCTGCAAATCGATCCCAAATTTTTGCTCTATCTTTATCTTCGATGCAATTTGTGGGATATGTATCGTGAGTTAAATAATCTATAACTATTTTAGATACAGGTACGCTTCGACCCATTGTCGAATCAATCCTTTCTCTTGTTAATCCGAATATACTTAATAATTCTGCGTAATAACGTTCGGATTCAGGTCCTTTTAACCTTGTGGTTGCTAATTCAAGCTTTTCTTGTTCAAGTTTTATATTTGATTGTTTATTCATATATTTTAAGGTTTTGCCGCATTATTTAAGCATACTAATGAGGGTTTTTCAATTTTTGTTAATTTTGATTGTTTTTAAATACTTCTTCTGTTAAATTGTATTGTGCTTAAGCCTTATATAAGAATTTAATATGTCTTATAAAAATCCTGAAACAAGGAAAAGGTGTCAGGCTAAATCCTTTAGAGAGCGCAAAGCTAAGGCTAGATGTGAAATTATAGAAATGCTAGGAAATAAATGCTCTAAGTGTGGATTTGAAGATGAAAGGGCTTTGTGCTTAGATCATGTTAATGGAGGTGGAAAGAAAGAACAGAAAAAGTTTGGAGGTTCGTATATAATGCAGATCTTAAAAAGAATAAAACTGGGCAGTGAAGAATATCAATTGCTATGTTGCAATTGCAATCAGATTAAGAAAATTGACAATAAGGAAGATACGTCTAGAAAATATATATAAATCCGCGGGGTAGAGCAGTTGGCAGCTCGTCAGGCCCATAACCTGGAGGTCGCTGGTTCGAATCCAGCCCCCGCAACCAATTAAAATTACTAGACTTATTCGGCAGGGTAGCTCAGTGGTAGAGCAGCGGACTCATAAGCCGTTGGCCGCGAGTTCAACTCTCGCCCCTGCCACCAGAGCAATAGCGAAGCGGTTGCTTCATATAAATATAAACGTCGCGAAGCGACAACCTTACAGTTTCGGAATTTCCGCCGGTCTTGAAACATCAATGCCGATTCTTGAAGCAATTTCCTGATCTACAAAATCGCGTTTTCTTGCATATTTCAAACGTGAGTATTCTTTGACTATATCCGCAATTTTTTTGCTTGCCTTTGATGTGTCATAAACCGTTTCAAGCGTGAATGGTTTTGAAGCAATGCTGTTAACAAGCATTTTCATATATGCTTTGTGGTTGCCAATTCCAACAAGATCTTGTTCGGTTGCATATGGTAAGAATTCTTTTGCGATGAATTCCGCATCTTCTGCGCCGATTCTAAATATTGTCATGGAACCAACGTTACCAAACACGGCGTCTCTAATCTGCGTGCTTTGTGTGCCAAATTTTGAGGCTACAAGCTGACTTACGTATTGGTGAGCCATAATCAAAACCAAACGATATTTACGAGCCTCAGACAAGATTGAACAGAAGCTTTCAGTTGCAAAGTTTTGGAACTCATCAACGTATAAAAAGAAGTCCTTTCTTTGTTCTTCCGGAATATCTGCGCGGCTCATGGCTGCCATTTGAAGACGTGCGACAAATATCAAACCAAGAAGCTGAGTATTCAAATCTCCGATTTTACCTTTTGAAAGGTTAACGAGAAGAATCTTTCCTTGATCCATTATTTCACGGAAATTAAACGCTGATTTTGTTTGTCCGATCGTATTGCGCATGATTGTATTTGTAATAAACGGACCGAATTTTGCTGAGAAATACGGAATCATTTCCTGCTTTTCACGATCGCCGGTATGCGCATATTCATGTTCCCAGAACGAGCGTACGATTGGGTTTCTCGATTTGCTGACTTTATATTTCATGAATTCGTCATCTGTGAAAATTCTTGGAACATCAATCAATGTTGCGCCTTCTTCTTGATCTTCCATAAGCGTCAAACACGCATTTCTAAAATAGTGCTGGATGCGTGGACCAAAGATTTCATCACCGAAAAGTTTAATAAAGATTTCAGTTGCTTGAGAAGAAGCCATGTCCATTTGATCCGGAGTTTTGGCTTCAAGAATGTTTAAGCCCATTGGGCGTTCTTGATCGGATGGATTAAATACGATAACGTCTTTTGCTCTTTCTTTTGGAATATATTGCAAGATGTCCTCAATCAAATCTCCGTGCGGATCAATAACCGCCACGCCTTTTCCGTTAATAATATCTTGGCGCGCCATCGTGGATAAAAATACAGATTTACCTGTACCAGATTTACCAATTACATAATGATGTCTGACGCGGTCTTTATCCAAGAAATATATTGGTTTTTTTACGCCTCTGTATGAGTTATATCCAATTAAAAGTCCTTCTTCTCCCATATCCGGTGGTGCAGCCAAAATCTTATAGCTAAGCCATTTGATTATTGGAGCGTTATTATATTTACTGCATGGAAAATGAAACATTGTTGCAAGTTCATCTTCGGAAAGTAGGGATGATTTTTCACCAAATCCCATAAAGCGACTTTCAAGAACGCGCGAATTAAAGTTGTTTATGACAATTCGATTATTTATTACGTCTATTGGTACAACCCTTTTTGTTTGGAATGAGTTTGATGAAGGATCGTTGAAGACATTAAGCGCAACAACGAGATTATTCATTATGTTTTCCGCACCAAGATTGCTGTTTGAGATTGATACAAGTCTTACGACCGTATCAAAACCTGTGCCTGATGCTTTTTCACCGATACGTTTAGCGGTTTCTTCTTTTGTTTGGAGCATTCTTACATAACCGTGTTCGTAATCCTTTTCACCTTTGTCCTGAGGCATTTTGTCATATCCAAATATAAGAGCTGTAAATACTGAATACAGTGATCCAATCAGAGGAATTTTGCCGAAGAAACTGGTTGGGCGACCTTGAAAAAGTGCTGAACCTTCATTCTCAGCTTTTTTTGCCCATTTTTGATTTCTTGGACGAACTATTATTTGAACGTATGCCTTTTCCTGATCTGATAATTTGGACATGGAGTTTGCAATATCGTTCAATGGATCATTCTCCATTACCTTGTATGTTTTAACCGGGTACCAGAATTTTTTAGTTTGAAAGGCATAAAATGCTTTTGCATATTCACCGTTTTCTCTTTTTATCGTTATAGGTTCGGTTTTTGTTATGTCAGCATCCGGATAAAATGAGGTTATTTGTTTTTCTACGATATTCATATAATAAGGCACGGTGACAACGTAGAAGCTAAGCATTTTTTTCTCACAAACGAGCTCAAAAGAGACTATGTTCGAATGGAAAAGCCAACTGTAAATAATGTTTTTTACGTTCAATTCTGCAATTTCGTGTATTGCGCGAAAGCATTGCTGCATAACGCCTATTTTTTCTTTAAAGTCTTTTTGGGTATCTTTTTCCTGATCTTTAACATTATCTTCGCGAGGAAGAGTGACTTTGTAATAAACATTTGGAACACGCTTTACAAACTCATATCTGATAAACCAAATTATAAATTTAAGACCAACTATTGTGCCTAAAACGTAAAGTGCAGCTATAGCCGGGTGCGCAACTATAAAAGGCCAGACTTGAGCCTTAAATGTAATTTGAACATTTTGCATGAATGCCTGAAAGTTCATTTTTTGTTTTTATTTAATGTTACTTGTTGTCGCTTCGCGACATTTTTGTTTATATGGGCCTGTGCTACTTCGTAGCGACCTTATCTATATATTTTAGCAGAAAATAGCCTGGAAAGCAAGGGACGTTTCCATGACTTGGCTTAAATCAGCAAGATGGGGACAGATTTAATGTTTTAGCGCACCTTCTCTGCCAAAATCGCTCTTAATTCCTCGATTTTTACTCTTTTTTGCTCTCCTGAATCTCTTTCGCGGATTGTAACGGTATTATCTTTAAGAGTATCAAAGTCGACTGTGATGCAGAAAGGCGTGCCGATTTCGTCTTGTCTGCGGTAACGTTTGCCGATTGAGCCGGATTCGTCATATTCGACTGTAAATTCGCTCTTGAGGTCATTCCAGATTTTGCGACCGATTTCAGGCAAACCTTCTTTTTTGATAAGAGGGAAAATTGCAGCTTTTACGGGTGCGATTTTTGGATCAAATTTCATGAATATGCGAGCTTCGCCACCAAGACTATCTTCCGCATATGCATTAACCAAAACAGTCAAAACCGTTCTATCCATGCCGAAAGACGGCTCGATGACGTGTGGAACAAATCTTTCGTTTGTTTCTTGGTCAAAATAAGTTAAATCTTGGCCTGAGAATTCAATGTGGCGTTTGAGGTCATAATCAGTTCTGTATGCGATTCCCATGAGCTCGCCCCATCCAAACGGGAATTTGTATTCAATGTCTACTGTTTTTTTGGAATAAAATGCGAGTTCTTTTGGATCGTGTTCGCGATAACGCATGTTTTTCTTGTCTATTCCGAGCTTTTCAAACCATTCTTTGCAAAGGTCTTCCCATTCTTTAAATGATTTCTCCCAGCCCTTTTCTCTAATGAAATATTCGATTTCCATTTGTTCGAATTCGCGAGTGCGGAAAATGAAATTGCCCGGAGTAATCTCATTCCTGAAGGCTTTGCCAATTTGGCCAACTCCAAATGGTAATTTTTTGCGCATAATTGCGGAAATGTTGCGGAAATTTACAAAAATTCCTTGAGCCGTTTCCGGTCTTAAATAAACCATGGAAGTCTCATTTTCAATTACGCCCTGATTTGTTTTGAACATCATGTTAAATTCGCGAGCTTCTGTGAAGTCAGTTGATTTACAAGTCGGACATGCGATTTTCTTTTCTTTAATGAAATAATTCACAAATTTTAAATCATTTTGTGATATTTCTTCCATTTCGTCTAATAACGATTTTCCCTGTAATAACGTTGACGACTCTAATAAATTATTATTAGATTTTGTACTATTCTTTTTTTTGATTTCATCGATTGCTTTATTCCTTTTATTCTCATCTATTGATTCATACAAATCCATGTACCTTTCCGAAAAAAGAATTCTCGATTTCAAGCCGTATAGATATCTATTTTTAACAGTATAAAAATCGTCTTTTTCTTTTTCTTCAATAAGCTTGTCGCCCCTGAATCTTTCGTGGCATTTTTTGCAGTCAATAAGCGGATCTGTGAAAGATGCGACATGACCGGTTGCTTCCCAAACGCGCGGATGCATCAAAATTGATGAATCCAAGCCAACCATATCTTCCCTTTCTTGGATAAAGTGTTTCCACCATGAGCGTTTGATGTTGTTTTTTAGTTCAACGCCATAAGGGCCAAAGTCCCATGTGTTAGCCAATCCACCATAAATTTCCGAACCTTGAAATACAAAACCACGCCTTTTGCAAAGCGCTACAACCTTTTCCATTGAATCATCTTTTTTATCCATAATATATTTTTAAATTTTGTTCGGATTAACTTTATCATTTGTTTCCAAAGACCGTCAACAGTTTAGAAGTATTGGTTTTCTTTTGTGTAAGCCGTTAAAAAAATCTGAAAAATAAAAGTTTGTGTGAGAAATTTTCTCGTGTGACATTATTGTTGTTTTCATTATTAACCCCAAGAACATGGACATCACAATCGTTACTTCAAATCTTCAGTATGCGAAATTTATTCAAAAAGCGTTTGTATATGAAAACCTTCGGGTTAAGATTATTTCAATTGAAGCTGCTAAAAATTTATCCAGTTCGCTTGGGTCTGATGCTTTTCTTTTTTATCTTTCCGACCCGCGAGAAGAATATAAGCCTTTTTGCGATTTCTTGAATCCTCTTCGCGATAAATGCGTTGTTGCGCTTATGACGGATTCGTATATCGCAAAAATGAAACATCCCTGGATTACCGATTCCTTTGATATTATTTTTTATAAACCGTTTTCATTTTTAAACATTGCTTTAAATATAAAACAAAAGCTGTCTGAAATCAGAAGTAGTTATGAAATAAAAGAACTAAAGTTTGATGATGTGACTCTTAATTTTTCAAGGCGTGAAGCGTTTTTTAAAGATAAACGAATTTTTCTTAGAAATAAGGAATTTTCTTTGTTGCAATATTTTTTAATGAATAAGAATAAGGTTTTGACTCGTCCGGATATTTTGTCTAATGTTTGGGACTATAACGCCAATATTTTGACAAATACAGTGGATGTGCACGTAAGTAGACTTCGACGAAAATTGAAAACATGTGCATCCATGGACTTGATAAAAACAGTGCCTTGTGTTGGTTATATATATGACTCTAGCCAAATATAAAAAAGTCGCTTTCTAAAGCCGAAATAATAATCTTGTTTTTTTAATGATATCTAGTATAATTAAGTCGAAAAACTTAAACACAACACCTATGGATCAAAATTTAAAACAGGTTGTCATGGATATTCCGAAGACTATCGGAGGTCTTTTTGCGTTATTATCAGATAAGGAAAAGATCGTTATTCAAAAAAGATTCAATCTTGATCATGTTAAGCTTCGCACTCTCGAAGAAATCGGTAAAGACTTTTCAGTTACAAGAGAGCGCGTAAGACAAATTGAGCAGACTGCAATTGCAAAATTAAGCAGAAATGTTTTCAATACACCACTTCCAATGATCCATCAGTTTGCAATCACAATGTTGCAAGCAAATGGTGGCGCAATGCGTGAAGATATATTCATTTCAAGTATTTTGAGCACGATTCTTCAAGGCGAGAATGCAGATGTTGAAGCTTTGAAATTATCACTTTTGCTTGATAAAGGTATTGATCGTGAAGGAAACAAGATTTTGAGCTACCCTTATTTCAGACTTAAAACAATTGAAACAAGCCTTATTTCCGAATCTTTAAATGTTGCGGTTGATTTGTTGGATAAGAAAGGCAAGGTTATGGATCTTGAAACGCTTTATAAGTCCATGAAAGACAAGATGAAGAATGAAGCGTTTACAGACGCCTTCTTGAATTCAGTTCTTAGAATCGATAAAAGGGTTAAGATTGCAGAAGCCGGAATTGGCCTTATCAAGTGGAGAGATATCAATCCTCGCACACTTAAGGACAAGATTTTCTTTATTCTTCGCAAGAACGAATCTCCTTTACACTTCCGCGATATTACAAGCACAATTATTAAAGAAAAATTTGATCACAAGCCTGTTAATCTTCAAGCTGTTCACAATGAACTTATTCGCTGGGAAGACTTTATCTTAATCGGTAGAGGCATTTATGCTCTTAAAGAATGGGGCTATTCCAAAGGAACTGTCAAAGATATCATCACAACTCTCCTTTCAAAGAAAAAAGAAATGGATAGAGATGATATTATTAAGGAAGTTTTGAAACAAAGACAGGTTAAGAAAATCACAATTTTGCTTTCGCTCTCAAATAACAAGGAATTCAAGAGAGTTGGTAGAAGAGTTTATACGCTGGTGAAATAATAAAGAGCGACAAATACAATACAATAAAGAAATCCCTGCCGAATGGTGGGGATTTTATTTTATGCCAGACTTGTTCGTTGCTTATTTTTGTGTTATAATTACATACAATATAAATACAAAAATATGGCTTTCGGTGAAGGTGCGCCTAAATATAATGGTGACCAAAAAAAGGAAAAACAAGCCGTAAAATCTTTAGTAAAACCTGCTGAAGGTGTTGATATAAAGCACCCAAAAGAAGAATTACATAGGTTAAAAGAACAGGTTGATTCTAAAAGACTTTTTGATGTTTCAAGACAAGTTCTTGAATCAGTTGGTTATTCACATGATCAAGCAAAGGAAATGCTCGATGCAAATTCCGAATTGATACTTGAATTAAAGGATGCCGTTAAAGCTACTATTGAAGGATGTAACGGTAGACTGAGTGTTAAAACTTCAACCGGTGAAACTACGGTTTTACTCGATATGCCAAATAGATTGATGATCTCTTTAACGACCGCTAAAGGTTTTCCTTTATTTATTGATTTTAGAGATGGCAAAAATTTTCCTTTTTATTCTAAGAATGTTAATGATGTAATTTCAAAATTAACAAATACCGTTAAAAAACAACCTTCTAAGTCTGAAAAATTTAAAGATTTTGTAAAAACAAATTCCTCAAGGATTTTATCTGGAGACCAAGAAAGGACGGATTTCATAAAGGAATATTATGATAATTATCCATATTCTGAGTCTTTGCAGAAATTAACTAAATTATTTAGACCGGAAACTCCCAATAAAGATTATTCTGAAATTCAATTGCGAGGCTTTATAGATGAAGGTTTAAAGATTACCGATTATGCTTCTGAGAGAATAAACGATTTTGATATGGACAATGATGAAACTTTTTCCGATAAATCTAATGCCGTTATTGGTTTAGTCCACAATGCTTTGTCTGTAATTGATAATGGTGGTGCTATAGACCTTGGAAAATTACATAGTACTATTGAATCGGAATTATCATATCTTTCAGGCAACATGAGTAAATTTAAAGTTTTAGAACAATCAGATCATGTAAGCGGTGCTTCTTTTATTGAAAATACAAATAGAAAAGTATATTACGATACCCTTCTCGCTATTTGTGAATGTTTATATGAAATTGTTGGGAAAAGGAATGAGAAGATTGCTCATTAAAGTTTTATATAGCTATCCTTCTTATTAGGATCAACCTGAAGCTTATGCTCATCCATTTGTTTGAGGAGTTCTTTTCGCACCTTGGAATCGAATTTTTTGCCGGCCTTTGCAATCATGCGTTTGGCGAAAGAGTTTTTTGGATCCATGTGGAGAAGCTCGTTTGCGGCTCTTACGCATTCTTCGTATTTGCTCATCTGATAAAGATAATTGATGTCTTCTTTTGCTTTTAAAATAAAATCGCGCTTTTCGTCCATCTGCTTTGCATAAAGCTTTGCATCGATGTTGCGGATTAGCTTTTCAAGTCCTTTATGGGTTGATTCGATTCTTTTTAAACCATAAAGGAAGTTTAAAATATCTTCGTATTTATTGCTGTCAAATAAGCTTTTTTTAGCGTCCAGTTTTCTGTCGATAATAATCCATCTTACTTTGCGACAAAGGTTAATTATTTCCGCGTTTCTTGGATTTGAACTTAAAAGTTCGCTACACATATCAAGTGCTTTTTCGAGCTCGTTTGATTCAATTAATGATTTTAATTGTGTGGCAAGCTCTTTCAACTCTTTGCTTTTAGTTTTTTCTTCCACTTTTCTATAATTTTTTTGAGTTTCTATTAAAAAATCCAAAAGTTTTTTGCTTTCCGGCATCATTCCGATGAGTTGATTTAACTTTAAAAGAGCTTCTTTAGTTTGGTCTTGTTTCTGCATCTCCTTGAGCTTTGCAATTTCTTTATCAACAAATTCATCATTGTGCTCTTTGATCATTCTTTCGATATTCGTTTTGTATTTTTGTGCTTTTGAATTGTACGGATCGATTTGCAAAATTTCTAAAGCCGCTGCATATGCGTCTTTTAAATTGCTTTGCATTATCAACGCGTCGATCGCTGTAAACTGTTCCTGAAAAACGTCATCAATTGAGGGCATTTTTGTATAGGTTAAGTTTTTTGAGCATTTCTGTAATGGCTTTCTGTTGCGCTTTTTCTTTTTCAAGCCTTTGTTGCTTAGTCTTGATTCGAGCGTATTCAAAAATCCTTGTTTTTCCTTTATGTCTTTTTCGATTCTTGCGCGCTCTTCTTGGACGTTAATTATTCCCGCAAGTGAAATGTAAATTTCTATTCCACTTAAGAAAATTCGAACACTTGAAGGAATCGGTTTGCCGGATTTTTCAATATTTAACTCCCCTATTTGAGCCATGCGCTTAATTATTTCATTTTTTTCTTTGAATATTGCGGTTTTTGTGCCGGCGTAAATCGTTACAGGAATTTTTACAGAATTATTTATATGAAGATCTGCGCGAGCTGATCTGATTTCCGAGATTGCACTTATTACGTTTTGCATTAATTCTTCATCTTTTTTAAACATCAAAGATTTATCGAATTTTGGCCATTCTTCAAGAATTAACATTTGTTTTTCATTCAAGGACGACCAGATTTGTTCGGTTACAAATGGCATGAACGGATGCAAAAGTTTAAGCAAGGTTTTTAATGTATAAAGAAGTACTGCCGGATTTTTATGTTCACCTTTTGAAATTTCAAGATACCAATCACAGAATACTGACCAGAAAAAGTCGTATGTGTTGTTGCCGGCTTCTGAGAATCTAAATTCATCAATAAGTCTTGTTGTGTCTTTTATAAGCTCTTGCAAACGACTCACCATCCATTTGTCGGCTGTTGATTTTACTGCGGATTTTGTAAATTTTGCTTTTAAATCTTTGCTTTCAAGATTCATTAAAACAAATCTCGAAGCGTTCCAAATTTTGTTTACGAAGTTTCTATAGCCTGCGATTTTTTCTTCATATAAACGCATATCATTGCCCGGAGTTCCGCCTATTACAAGGCTCAAGCGGACCGAATCTGTGCCATATTTTTTAATCATATCAAGCGGATCAATGCACGTTTCCGGCTTTGATTTGCTCATCTTGTTACCAAATTTATCGCGGATTAAACCATGCAAATAAACTGTTTTAAAAGGAATTTCGTTTGTTGCATAAAGAGTCATGATGATCATGCGGGCAATCCAGAAAAACAGAATGTCATAACCGGTTTCCATAACCGACGTTGGGTGAAAATGTTTCATGTCATCGGTTTTCTTTGGCCAACCAAGTGTGGAAAAAGTCCAAAGGCCTGAGGAAAACCACGTGTCCAATGTGTCGGGATCTTGGCGCAATTTTTTGCTCTTACATTTTGGGCAATTTTTTGGCGTTTCAATTGATACAATTGGGGTTTTTGAGCAATCACAATACCAAACAGGAATTTGGTGACCAAACCAAAGTTGTCTTGAAATGCACCAATCGTGAAGATTATTCATCCAATGAAAATAAATCTTTTCAAATCTATCCGGTAAGATTTTTATTTTTTTACTTTTAACGGCTTCAATCGACATTTGTTTTAAGGATTTGCCACGTTTTGGAAGTTTTTTATCAACATTAATAAACCATTGGTCTGAAGGAAGCGGTTCAATTGGTGTTCCACAACGATAACAAACTGAAAGATTGTGAGTATAGTTTTCGTCGATGTGATCGATCAAACCGTGTTTTTCCATTTTTTCGACAATCTTTTCACGAGCTTCACATGCATTCATTCCTGCGAATTCGCCTGTGACATCCGTTAAATTGCCGTTTTCATCAATAATTTTTATAACTTCAAAACCATATTTTTTAGCAAGATCAAAATCAATGAAAGAGTGTGCCGGAGTGATTGTCATTGCACCTGTGCCAAATTCAGGATCAGAGCTTTTGTCTGCGATAACAGTGGCTTTCACTTTGCCGTTTATCCAAGGAATATCAAAACTTTTACCAATATATTTTTTGTATCTTTTATCATCCGGGTGAACAACAATGACTTTATCCAAAAATTTGGTTTCCGGACGAGCGGTGCCGATAATGACCGGACCGTATTTCATGTAATAAAATTTTCCTTTTTTCTCTTTGTATTCAACTTCATCGTCAGCAAGCGTGGATTTGCAGCGCGGACACCAGTTTACGATTCTATATCCGCGATAAATAAGACCATCTTCGTACATGCTTTTAAAAACCGTGCGGACTGCAAGGCTTAAATCTGCATCCAAGGTGTATCTTTCACGCGACCAATCACAACTTGAACCCATACTGCGAATTTGATTTTTGATTATATTTTGAGAGTTTGCGACAAATTCAGCGGTGCGTTTTAAAAACTTTTCTCTGCCAAGATCGTGGCGAGTTAAACCTTCTTTTGCAATTAATTGCTCGACTTTATTTTGAGTTGCAATAGAGGCGTGATCTGTTCCCGGGAGCCAAAGAGCTGCGCCGTCTTTCATTCTGTGATAGCGCGTCATTATATCTTGAATCGCGAGCATTACGGCATGGCCAAGATGAAGCGTCCCTGTTGCGTTTGGAGGCGGCATAGCGATTGAAAAAGTCTTACCTTTTGCCTTATGTTTGCCTTTAAACGCGCCGGAAGACTCCCATTTTTTATAAATCTTTGATTCGTATTCGGTTGCGTCGTATGTTTTTGGAATTTCCTTCATATGTCTTTATTTGTGATTGGATTTAATTTAACATATTATTGACTCTCTTAAAAGAGTGAAAATGGCACGAAAATGATTGACAAATGACATTTTTTGGCTTATAGTTAATATATAAAGAAAAATATGCAAGCTAAAGGTACACATTCGGAGAATAAAACAAACGTTATGCAAAATACGCAAGCTTCACCAAATCTGCCTGAAAATGCTACTGGAATTGAGGACGGCGGCGAGGTTAAAACAAGATTGTCTGAGATCGTTTCCGAGCTTCCTCCTGAGCAAAAACAGACTTCTCCAGCGGGTGGTGGCACCACTCATAAATCTCACAAGCTTACGGCTGCACAAATGCGCGCCAAGTTGCTTGCAAATTTGCCTTCTGAAAAACGCATGAAAACGGATATTTCCACTGAAATTGAAAAAGAGGTTGAAGAGCTTAAATCTAAGGCAAAAAGCATGAGATATTTTGGACCTGCAAATTATTATGAGATGAATAACATTATTGCAAAAATTCACGAATTAAACGATATATTGTCTTCACTCGTTACTGCCACATTTGAAATGTTAAAAAGTTTGTGGCTTAGATTTGTTCATGGGATTGCGATTTAAATTAAAAATATCACTATGACTTCTGGCTCAGAAAAAGTACGTGTAGAGTTTGTTCAGAAAGATGCTGAATCCGGCGTTGAAATGCATGTTGATACACTTGATTCTTCTTTACAGCTCCGTGAGTTTAACGAGCTTTCACTTTCCGTTTATCTTACTCGTGAACAGTTGCGCATGGTTCAAGAGGAATTTGCTTCCAAAGGTTCGTTAAAAAGCATTGAGGAGGCTAGGACGTTAGTTGATGATGTTTTGAAATCCAAGTAAGACGAGATCAAAAGCCTTGATATAGCTTGCATTCTATGTTTAAATTTGTGCATATTTAACAAATTTAATTATGCATTCAACTAATAAAATTCCTGATTTTGGGCCACATTATACACCTGGAGAGCGTGGTGATGGCTTGATACGTGTAAACTTTTTCCAACCTGAGGACGCAAAAGGTTTGCCTACAAAAATGCGTATTGGTGATCGAAATTCAGCTACTGATCGAATGCCTGTTAGATCTCAAATTGAAACTGCTTTTTTGACTGCTCAAGAAGTGCATGCTGTACGCAAAGCTTTTACTCAAAGGGTTCGAGAAATTAGAGTTGGGTCTATGGCTCGCATGGACGTGCGCAACTTGATCAGTGAAACTTTAAATTCCTGATAGGACATCTTCTCTTATATTTGGTACAATACTTTTGCTATGACATTAAGCTTGAGTCAGAAAATTTTGATTAAGGAGATTTTGGCTTTGAAAAAGAAAAAGAAGGCCATTATTTTGGCGCACAATTATCAAAGGCCGGAAATCTATCATGTTGCGGATGCTATTGGAGATTCTTTGAATTTGTGCGATTTGGCTACTCGGAGCAAAGCGAAAAATATTATTTTTTGCGGAGTGAATTTTATGGCGGAAAGTGCGGCAATTTTGAATCCGAATAAAAAAGTTTATATACCAGCTTTGGATGCCGGATGTGCGCTTGCGGAAACGGTTGATGTTAAGGGACTGCGAGAATTTAAAAAGAAATATCCAAATGCGGCGACTGTTTGTTATATCAATTCAACGGCTGATGTTAAAGCTGAATGCGATACGATTTGCACTTCTTCAAATGCTATCCAGATCGTTAAGGCTTTGCCGAATAAAGAAGTGATTATGTTACCGGATAAAAATCTTGCGAAATTTGTTGCGGGACAGGTTAAGGATAAGAAAATAATTGCGTGGGAAGGAGTTTGCCCGATTCATCAGAATATAACGCCTGCAATGCTTAAAAAAGCCAAAAAAGATAATCCGGGTGCAAAACTGATCATTCATCCGGAATGCGCAACGAACGTGCTTGAAATGGCGGATTTTATTGGTAGTACAAGCAAAATGGCTGAATTTGCGAGAAACGATAAATCAAAGAAATTTATCGTTGTGACCGAGTGCGGGATGATAAATAAAATGAAAGAAGATGCACCTGAGAAAGAATTTTTTACAGTTTGCAATCTTTGCTATGACATGAAAAAGATCACGCTTGAGAGGGTTCTCCGTTCTTTGAGGTATAATCAGTATGAGGTGAAAGTTGATGAGAAGGTTGCGAAGAAAGCCAGGAAGGCGTTTGAGAGAATGTATGAGCTCATGAAACTTAAAAGCTAAAATGATAAATAAAGAGAACAGGATGGAATTGGCGAAAAAAACTCATAATATGGGCGAGACTTTGACGCCGGAAAATGCGACTTATAAACAGTGGATTTTTAGATATACGTTTTTGGAACTGGAAAAAGATCTTGGTGAAAAGGGCGATATTACAAGCACTGCGGTTGTTCCTGTGGAAATGAGATATCCATATCAAATTATCGCAAAGTCGGATGGAATTTTGGCCGGCGTACAAGAAATTAAATATTTTTTGTGCGATAGTGATCCGAATTTTAGGCCAAGAATCGGCGAAATTGAAATTGAATTTTTAAAAAATGATGGTGATTTGGTTGTTGCCGGTGAAATTATTATGACTTTAAATGGAAATTCACAGGATATTTTGAAAGTCGAAAGAACTATTTTGAATTTGCTTCAAAGAATGAGCGGAATTGCGACTTTGGCTCGAAGATTTGTTGATAAAGCTCCGGATGTTTTGATTGTGCCAACAAGAAAAACTTTGTGGGGCTTGCTTGATAAAAGAGCGTGCGCGATTGGTGGCGCCGGAACGCACAGATTGAATTTGGAAGATGCGATTTTGATTAAAGATACGCATTTGAATTTGCCTGGCATTACTGTTGAAAGCGCTTTAAATGGTGCTTATGCGGCAGCGATAAAAACTCGTGCGAGGTTTATAGAGATTGAAGTTGAAAATGCAGAAATGGGAATAAAAGCCGCTGAAACAATAAAAAAAATTGGGGATAAAGAAATACAGTTTGTTATTATGCTGGACAATATGGCGCCTGCAAAAATTGCGGAATTTATTGAAAAATATGGGAATGACGGATTTTTGGTTGAAGCTTCAGGCGGAATAAATCTTGAAAACGTTGAAGAATATGCAAAAACGGGTGTTGATATTATTTCGATTGGCGAACTGACGATGGGTGCAAAGCCTATGGATTTCTCCATGAAGGTGAAAGCTTAATATTGGTTGTTTTTTGTGCCAAAGATTAGCATATACTTACCTCTATTTTTCGCAACAGATTTTTCAAAGTTGAAGTGGATTTTTTGGCTTGTTTCGGCTAAAATATGGCTATTAATATAACCTTAAAAATATGGAAAATTTAACGCAAAATACACAAAAAATTCTCGAAAAAGATCTTCACGAAAAATTCTCTTTTTATGGCAAAAATGCAAAAGAATGGATGCGAAAATGCGTGCTACTTTTGCCGGAAATAAATCGTTTGCGAATTTGGGAGAAAAAAGGATTCGGGAGTATATATGAA
>LBWJ01000007.1 GCA_000993595.1 Candidatus Peregrinibacteria bacterium GW2011_GWC2_39_14
TGAAGATTATGGAATTGGATTTAATACTGTATTGAAAGAGAATTTTGAGAAATTGGGAGGAAAAGTTGTTGCATCTGAAGGTGTTGAAAGAACTGCAACTGATGCAAGAACTCAAATTACAAAAATTAAGGCCGCGAATCCTGATGCCGTTTATTTTATTCACAATGGACCAAGTGTTGCTGCAGGTATTTTAAGACAAATGAGTGAACTTGGACTTAAAGCTTTCATTGTTGGATCTGAAGGGCTTCGAGGTGATGCGATTTTGAAAGGAGCCGGTGTCTCAGCTGAGGGTTTGTATGTTACGTCTGTTACTTCCGGAACAAGTGATTTTATGACACAATTCAAAGCTACTTATAACAATGTTGAAGCGGGTCCATTTGCCGCTCAAGGATATGATGCATTTAAAGCGATTGCTTTAACTATCAAAGATGGTGCAAAGACCGGTGAAGAAATCAAAGAAGCTCTCTATAAAGTTGAATTTGACGGTGGCACAGGCCATGTCAAATTTGATGCAAATGGAGATGTGCCGGGAACGTACGATGTCTTTGTTGTTAAAAATGGCAAATTTGAATTGGTAAAATAATGAATATAGTCCCGCAACTCATCTTGAATAGTATTATCGCAGGTTCGATAATAGCTTTCCTGGCTGTAAGTTTTAATTTAATTTATGGTGCCACGAGATTCTTTAATATGGCTCATGGCACCGTTGCTATTTTTGGCGGATATATAGCGTTTTTCTTTTTCAAAACGCTTGGCTGGAATATGTATTTATCCGCTATCCTTGGAATTCTTGCCGCAGGACTTCTTGGTTATATTTTTGACCGAATTATTTATTTGCCACTTCGAAAAAGAAAGGCTTCCGGAATGATTATGCTTGTTGCTTCAATCGGCGTTTTTACGGCTTTACAGTCGCTTATACAGATTTTCTTTACGAGTGAATTTCAAACGCTATCCGATATTTCAGTCCACGATAGGCTTTATACAATAGGCTTTTATTGTCGCGATTTGTCTTATTATCTTTTTGAAATATACGATTTTTGGCAAGGCGGTTAAGGCGATTAGTGACGATGAGGAGGTCGCGAAAATTGTCGGTATAAATACTAATAAAATTATAGGACTTTTGTTTTTTATTGGATCAGGAATTGCCGCAATAGGCGGGATTGCAGTTGGTTTTGATACCGGTCTTAATCCTACAATGGGTATGAAATTACTTTTGCACGGTATTTCAGCTGCGATTATTGGTGGAGTTGGTAGTGTTTATGGAGCTTTTATTGGTGCGTTTGTTTTGACATTTGTTGCTAATTTTTCGATATTTTGGATACCCGGAGAATGGCAAGAGGCTGTAGCTTTTGTGCTACTTATAATATTTCTTATTTTTAGGCCTCGCGGAATAATTAAAAGATAATTATGAATTATACAGTTTATTATATTGTGCACTTGCTAACCATGTTTTCCATTTATGCAATTCTTGGGGTTAGTTTGAATTTGGTTGTTGGATATACGGGACTCGTTTCTGTTACGCAGGCGGCTTTTTATGGAATTGGCGCTTATGCTACCGCTTTAATTGCAAAGACTGCGGGATTTGGATTTTTTTCGTCGATGTTGATTGGTGCTATTGTTGCCGGTTTGATTGGGCTTTTGATTGGACTTGTTTTGTCGAAATTTAGAGACGATTATTACGTGATAGTTACTGTTGGATTTAATATTATTGCTTATGGGATTTTCATGAATTGGCATAGCTTAACGCGTGGTCCGCTTGGAATTGTGGCGGTTCCTCGTCCAAAGATTGATTTGTTTGGACTTCACTTGGATTTTAATAATAATTTATTGTTCTTGGCGCTGGTTTTAGTTTTTCTTGCTTTGATTTATTTTCTTGCGCGATTTATTGCCAAATCTTCTTTTGGAAGAGTTTTGAAGGCTATTCGCGAAGATGAAAAAGCAATTCAGGTTTTTGGATATAATGCGTTTTATTTTAAGCTCGCTATCTTCGTTATAAGTGCAGGGATGGCGGCCGTTGCGGGTTCTTTTTTTGCTTCGTACTTGAGGTTTACAAGCCCAAATACGTTTGTTTTGATGGAATCGATTTTGATTCTTTCTATGATAATTCTTGGAGGACTTGCTAATTTGAAGGGGTCGCTTTTGGGTGCGTTTATTTTGGTTCTTTTGCCTGAATTAATGAGATTTGTTGGGTTTCCGAATGAAATTGCGGCTGAGATGAGGCAAATTGTTTATGGGGTCATTCTTGTGCTTTTGATGATATTTAGACCAAGTGGAATAATGGGAGAATATAAACTATGAATATAATTGAGGTAAAAAATTTAGTGAAGAATTTTGGTGGCGTTTATGCGGTGAACGATTTGTCGCTTAAAATTCCAAGAGGAAAAGTCGTGGGTATTATTGGACCGAATGGATCCGGGAAGTCCACATTTGTGAATTTATTATCCGGGATGGTTGAGATAAATAGTGGGATGGTTATTTTTGATGATGCGGAAAAATTAAAGAAAATAAAACCTTATGAAATTCAAGATTTGTCTATTACAAGGACTTTTCAGGAGGTTCGACTTTTTGAACAAATGACAGTTATTGATAATTTACTTGTTGTTTTGACAAGTCGAAGTGTTTTTGGATCGTTTTTTGAAGTTCATAAAAAATATCACTTGGAAGAGGCTGAAAAAATGCTTCAGCGAGTTGGGCTTGAAGCTAAGAAAAATCAACTCGCGAAAAATTTATCTTACGGGCAAAGAAAGTTGCTGGAGATTGCTCGTGCGCTTCTTATGAAAACTGAAATTTATCTTTTTGATGAGCCATTTGCAGGGCTTTTTTATGCGATGATTAAAACTGTTTCCGGGATTATTAAGGACCTACGAAAAGAAGGAAAAACTGTGATTTTGATTGAGCATAATATGGATTTGATTAGAGAACTTTCCGATTATGTTTTTGTTATGGACGAGGGAAGTTTGCTTGCGGAAGGGGAGCCAAATAGCGTTTTAAAAAAGAAATCTGTAATTGAAGCTTATCTTGGAAAATAAAAAACTATGAAAGAAATTTTACTACAATTAAAGGACGTGCACGTGCATTTTGGCGGAGTTAAGGCCTTGGATGGCGTTAATGTTGATATAAATGCCGGTGAAGTTACGGCCTTGATGGGGCCAAATGGCGCAGGAAAATCAACGATTTTAAAAGCTGTTTTTGGATTGGCGCCTGTTACTTCGGGGTCGATTTTGTGGCATAATGATGCGTTTAAACCAATTCCATATGAGGTTGTTTATAAAGGAATTTCTTTTGTTCCGCAGGGTAGAAGGGTTTTTGCACGATTAACGGTTGAAGAAAATCTTGAAATTGGTGGGTTTACGGTTGCAAATAAAAATGAATTGAAAGAGCGGATAGAACGGATGATGGAGCTTTTTCCGGTTTTGAAGCATAAAAGGCGTGAACCTTCGGGAAGCCTTTCCGGCGGACAGCAACAAATGCTTGCGATTGCGCGCGGGCTTATGACTGATCCAAAGGTTTTGCTTTTGGATGAGCCATCTTTGGGACTTGCGCCAAAAATTGTGAAAGAGGTTTTTGAGAAAATTAAAGAAATTAATTTAAAGCAAAAAACTGCGATCGTTGTCGTGGAGCATAATATTAAATCGCTTTTGTCGGTTGCGGATCGCGTTTACGTTTTGGATAAGGGGAAAGTTGTTCTTCACGGAAATTCGAATGATATAGAAAAGAGTGATATTATGAAGAGGGTGTTTTTAGGCGAATTAGAGTGAAAATTCAAAAGTTAAAACTAAAAAATATGGATTTTAAAAACGCGGATATTTTATCAACAGAACAATTTGATCGGGCGAGTTTGGAGCATTTGTTTGAGGTTGCTTTGAAAATGGAGCCTTTTGCGAAAAAGGAAAAGAAAGGGGATTTGATGAATGGGAAGATTTTGGCATCGCTTTTTTATGAACCTTCAACAAGGACGAGATTTTCTTTTGAGACAGCCATGAAAAGGCTTGGTGGAGAGACGATTTCTGCGACTGAAATTGCGAGTTCGTCGATTTTTAAAGGTGAAACTTTGGCGGATACGGCAAAAGTTGTGGAAAAATTTGCGGATGTTATTGCGATTCGTCATCCGGAAAGTGGTTCTGCACAAGTTTTTGCGGATAATGCGAGCATTCCGGTTTTGAATGCGGGAGATGGACCAAATCAGCATCCAAGCCAGTCATTGCTTGATATGTATACGATAAAAAAAGAGTGCGGAAAAATTGATGGGCTTACGATTGCGATGGTTGGAGATTTGAAATATGGGCGCACGGTTCATTCGTTGAGTTTATTGCTGCGGCATTATGATGTGAAAATTGTTTTGGTTTCGCCGGATGAACTTAAAATGCCAAAAGAATATCTGGAAAAATTTGATGAAAAAGGGCTTGCTTATGAGGAAATTTTGGATTTGGGGGAGGCCGCGAAAAAGTCAGATGTTATTTATATGACGCGTGTGCAAAAAGAGAGATTTACGGATTTGAATGAATATGAAAAGTTGAAAAATGCGTTTGTGATGAGTCGCGGTTTGATTGAAGAAGCGAATAAAAAGGCGATTATTATGCATCCGTTGCCAAGAATTGGCGAGATTTCGCTTGATATGGATGATTTTGCAGGATCAGCATATTTTAGGCAGGTTGAAAATGGGGTGGCGGTTAGGATGGCGATGATAAGTTTGGTTTTGGGAAAGGCCTAGGCTATACTTTAGCCGATGTATGATTTGATCTTAAAAAATGGTAAAGTTGTTTTTCCGGACGGCGTGAAAGTCGTGGATGTTTGCGTTAAGGACGGGAAAATCGAGAAGATTATGCCGAGCGTAAAAGATTTAACAAAAGACGTTATTGATTGCTCGGGATTTTATGTTTTGCCCGGAATTATTGATGCGCATGTGCATATGCGAACGCCGGGATTAACGATGAAGGAAGACTTTGGTACCGGTTCGCGTGCTTGTGCGGCAGGAGGAGTTACAACTTTTATCGATATGCCAAATACGCGTCCGCCGACTTTAAATAATGATGATTTGGATGAAAAGAGGGGATTTGCGAGTGATGATTCGATCGTGAATTTTGGCTTTTATATCGGTGCAAATGGGAAAAATTTTAATGATATAAAACGCGTTAAAAATATTGCGGGTGTGAAAATTTATTTTGGCGCTCACTATAAAGATATTTCAATTGAAGATGCAGAAGCTTTGGAAGAACTTTTTAAATGGGGGAAAATGCCAATTATCATTCATGCGGAAAGTGAAAAAGGTTCATATGAAGCCGTAAAACAAGTTTTGCATATTGCAAAAAAATATGACGCTCGTGTTCATATTGCGCATGTTTCAACAGGTTCTGAAATTGAAGAAATTGAAAAATTTAAAAGTGAAAAAGTGACGTGTGAAACCGCACCACATTATTTATTTTTAAATAAAAATGCTTTTCAAGATCTTGGAAATTTTGCAAAAGTTAATCCTTCTTTGCAAGCCCATGAGGATCAGGAAGCGCTTTTTGGAGCCATTGATGATGGTGTGATCGATATGATTGCGACGGATCATGCGCCACATTTAAAAGAAGAAAAAGAAAAATCATTCGAAGAAGCGCCGGTTGGAGTGCCGGGAGTTGAAACTTCACTTCCGCTTATGCTTGATATGGTTAATAAAGGAAGAATTGATATTGTGAAGCTTGTGAAATTGATGTGCGAAAATCCTGCGCGAATTTTTGGTATAAAAAATAAAGGAAAAATTGTGGAGGGTTTTGATGCGGATTTGGTGATTGTTGATATGGATGAAAAACGTGTGATTAGGAATGAGAATTTGTTTACCAAATGCGGTTGGTCGCCGTTTAATGAATGGGAATTACAAGGTGTTCCAAAGATTACAATTGTTAATGGAGTTAAGGTTTTTGAAAACGGAAAAATAATTGCTGGAGATTTCCGAGGTGGTGAGGTAAAGTTTTTGCAGTAAATTTCAATAATTAATACATATGTTAAAAATAAAATTTCTTGGAGTTGAGTTTGAAAATCCAACGGTTTTGGCTTCCGGAATTTATCCGACAGCTGTGAATGCTTTATTGCAAGCCGTTAATAATGGCGCTGGAGGAGTTACAACAAAATCGATTTGGTTGACTGAGCATAAAGGGCATCCTGCTCCAACGCTTATTACGAATGCGAATTTTACGATTAATGCGGTTGGACTTTCTGATCACGGGGTTGATGTTAGTGGAAAGGAAATCGTTATGTATAAAGAAAAAATTGCGGCTGACTCAAAGAAGGCGCCGATTCTTGTGAGCATTGTTGCCGGAACAAAGGCTGATTTTGGTCTTATTGCTGAGAAAATTTCTGCATATAATCCGGATATTATTGAGGTGAATATTTCTTGTCCAAATGTTGAATCTGAATTTGGAAAACCTTTTTCGTGCGATAAAATGGATGCGGCTGAAGTTACGAAAAACGTGAAAGCGAGAACGAAATTGCCGGTTATCATTAAGCTTTCTCCAAACGTTTTAAGTATTTCTGAAATTGCAAAATCTGTTGCGGATGCCGGTGCTGATGGATTTTGCGCTATAAATACGCTTGGGCCTGGTATGATTATTGATCTTGAAAAAAGAACTCCATTTTTATCGAATAAAGTTGGCGGAGTTTCCGGTCCCGGGATAAAGCCGATTGCGGTGCGATGTGTTTATGATATTTATAAAGCGACAAAGCTTCCAATTTTGGGCATGGGCGGGATCATTTCCGGTAAAGATGCGATTGAAATTATGATGGCCGGAGCCGGCTTGATTGGGCTTGGTGCTGCGATTTATATGCGTGGACCGACGGCTTTCAAGTTAGTTGCGGATGAGATAGCCGAATGGATGACTGCGCATGGTATAAAAGATTTGAATGAGATTATCGGAGTTGCGCAAGTTTAAAATCATTTTTTGGATTGAATTTAGGACGGGAAGGTGGCTATAATTACCCCCTATATTTAAATTTTGTAATATGGCGGATGATAAAGTTTCAAAAGGTCCTGGAGATGGAGGCGATGGTGGAAATGAAGGCGTGGGTGATGGCAAAAAAAAACTTAGCGTGCCTTTAGAATTAGAAGATGAATTGGGGCGGCTTACGGGAGCGGTTGGTGAACAGGCTAATGTTACCGCAACTCCAACTATTTTAAGAGACTCTTTGCCTTCTTTGCCTGAAGAAAGAGAGGTTGGCAAAACCGGATTGGTTAGATGCGCTGTTTTGATTATGAAGTTAATCGATCAATCTGCTGATGAAAAAATTAAGGAGCGAGCTGAAGATGAAGGTGGGGTTTTTGAAAGATCCGGGAGCTCAATAAGAGTTATTTTTCGAGGAGAAAGGGTTGAAGCCGGTGCTGTTTTGGTTGCAGCATCTATTCGAAAATTAGGCATTTCCGAGATTGATAATGCTGCTGTCGTTTTGGCGAATGGTAATTTTAAAACTAAAAAGGGTAGAATTTTTTGGGATACAGAAGGTGGTAACGTTAAACATGCAATAGACGCTATTTCAGATGCGTCTTCGACTGGATTGCATATGTACGTAACAGATAAAGGTTTTCTTGACATGCTTGGTGATCCAAGAAATGCTGATAGGGTTGGAGTTGAGTCTTTTTCTATGGGTGAAACCGGAGTTTTTGGTATAAAAAGTATAGAAAAGCGTTATGGAAGACTTCTCGTTGGTGGGCCAAAAGGAATCTATGGAAGAGAAGGGGAAATGGGGCAGATGGAAGAGTTATTATCTGGAGATAAGATAGCTCAGGGTACGGCAAAATTGACTCTTACGGCTAGAGCCGGTGTTGGTAAAACGAAATTTATTAAACATGCTCTTGAAAAACTTTCTTCGTGTCATAAAAATTCTTCAACTCTTTATGTCGCGGCTTCTGAGCCAAAAAAAGCTAAAGCATTTTCGTTTTTGACAGGATTTGGCGGATTTATTCCGCGATTGTTGGAAGTTGCAAAAAGCAAAGTTCTTGATGCTGATAAAATGCCTGTATATCAAGAGTTGGCTGGTCTTGCATCTGGCACGAGTGAGTTATTGCAAGACGTTTCTGTCCTTCAGCATAAGATCAAAATTTTAATGGGGAAAATTGCTGAAGTATTTCCTCTTTTCATTGCTTTTGATGATCAGCAATGGGTTGATGACGCGTCTGCCGCTGTGCTTAGAGGTATTTTTAAAGATCCTATTGCTAATGTTGCTGTTATTGGTGCAACGAGAATCCAAGAAGGTGAGAATCCTCCAAAAGCTTTGCAGGAAGTTTTTGCCGGATCTAAGAATATTGAACTTAATAACTTAAATTTGATTGATGCTTCTCATAGGCCTACAGGTACATTGCGAGGACTTGTTAGGGATATGCTTGAAATTAAAGATGAAGGAGAGGATTTCCCGATTTCTTTTTATACATTCCTTGCTGAAAAATCAAAAGGTCATGCTTTGAAATTAGTTGAAGGTATTAATTTATTAATTAAAGGAGGATTTTTGCAAAAAGGTTCTGTTCTGTGCAAAAGAGGCTATAAAAACGTTGAAATCCCTGAAACCGAAGAAGCTCTTCTTGAATCACGTATTTCCAAATTACCAAGAGATCAAATTTTTATGTTGTTAAATTTGTGTATGCTCGGGCCTTCTTCCACAAAATTATTATCTGCAATATTTACTAATTCCGTTCAAAGAAAAGCTATTTTGGGGCTTGAGAGCAATGGGATCATACAAAGAGAAAAGGGTTATGGGTTTGATCTTATGTATCCAACTATAAGAGAAGTGATGTTTAAAGTTTATGGCGAAGATGTTGAGCCTTGTGCTAGAAGTTTGATTGAACCTTTTAAAAGAATAATGGCCGAAGGTTCATTCCTTGCCGAGTGCACTTCTTATAAGTTGTATGAATTAGCGCAATTGGCAAACGATTTGCCTACACAGATGGAGCGTTCGATGTCTGCGGGGAAAGAGGCTTTAAGTAGATATGATAATGAAAAAGCCATTGAGATTTTTGAATTTGCACGTGGTCAAAGACACGGGCTTCCTGATGATGGCTCAAACTTTGGTATTTATACCGGACTTGCAAAGGGGAATTCTCAAATGGGTGACTATTCTGCAGCAACTGCTCATCTAGAGAGCGCTTTGGGGTATCTTAATCCTGATGATGTAGATATGGTTTTTGAATTTCATACTGCTTCAAGAGATGCTTTTTATTCTGCGCAAGATATTAAAGGACTTGAAGAGGCCTGTGAAAGATCCTCTAGAATAGTGGATTCGAAAGAGAAAAAAGTTAGTGCACAAATATACGATACGGAACGTTTTAAAGTGGACTTTGATATTGCCAGATGCTTTTATTTGAAAGCTGCATCAAAAGACTCTGAATTTGTTCCTTTCAGTATGGTGAGAATAAAACTTGAAGATTTGCAAAAAAGAATAGGGCTCCATTCTTATATAGATCCTGATGGGCGTTTTAGTAGAGAAATTAAGAGATTTATTGGTTTGACTCATTATCTTGAGCACGGGCGTGTTGATTCGGATGCGGCAGTTGTTGGTAACGTTAAAGTGATAAATGATAGTTATTGTAATGCGATTGTTTATTTGGAGCAGTTTTTAGCGGAGTGGAGAGAGAGCCCATCCGGTACAAATCCAAAAGCTGTTATATCTGCTTTGAGATGCTGTGGTTATGCAAAGGCTATGCTTGGAGATGTCGGTTATAGTGTTTTATTTGATGAAGCCGCTACTCTTGCTATAAAATACGGTGATTATTCAGCGGCTGCTGATGCATTGAATATATTTGGTGGCGCTGAGGTAGATCTTTATAGAAGAGAGGGAGGGGAGGATGTTAATTTGTTGCATTCTGCCTTGCAGCATTTTAAAGAGGCCGAAAGAGAAATGTCTTTACTCAATACGAGGCCTTCATGGACAGTTAGAGCTGTGTCTCATAATAAGGCTCAGACGTATTATTCTTTGGGTTTATTGTCAAGCGATGATGAGAGTGGTGAAATGCTTGCGCAGGCATTTAAAGCTTTAGAAAAAGATTCCATAGCTCACAGAAGAGGAGGGTCTGACCACCTTTCTCGGTATATTGTTCCGCTTATTGCTCTTTTAAGGAAAGCTGATGATAGCGGAAGGGTTGATCGTACAATGCGTATGTCTTCTTTTGTTATTGGTGGTGAAGATATCGCTGAATCTATTGGTTATATACACGGGCAAATTGATACGCAATCTAATACGTCTGATGGCTTTACAGATGTGCTTGCGGATAAGCTTGAAGCTTTGTTTTATATGTTACAGTCGTGCGATACTGCCAATTTAACAAGGGCTTATGATGCTGTTGCAAAAGAGATTAACAGTATTCATCCTGTGAATGTTCCGGGTCATGGTACTCGGTATTTTGCGCAAAGGCCCGGTGCGACCGAAGAAACGCCTTATGATATGAGAAGATTGCATGGGCATCTTATTCCTTTAACGACTTTTATTTTGAATGTTATTAAGGGGAAAGGTCACTCTATCGATAAGGTTATAAACAGTATAAATCCTGAGTATATTGATGCTTCAAAAGAATATTTGAATGTAAAAATTGGACTTGGTAGTGATGGATCACGTTTAAAGCGCGTCCTTAAGGTAGAACGCGCCAGTGTTTCAACTTTATTCCCGGACCCTGCTTCAGAAACCGATTAAGAATTAATTTATCTAGGCATCCATGGGGTTGGATCTAAAATTTTGATCCAAGAAGAGCTGTTTAACTGAGTAGCCGCTGATTGAGTTGTCGCAGTTGGTGTTGTTATAGTTCTTTGAAGTGTTGTTGGAGTCAAAACTGCAGCTGTGCCGTCTTGGCTTTTCCAAAGATTATTTAGTAAAAAAAGCGAGACAATCAATGCTCCTGTGAGGAGTCCTAACCAGAAGATCATTAATGGTTGGTAGGACATGAGTCTTGTTTTCATGTTTGTTTTTGTTATTTATATTGATTATATTATAACATATCTTGAGTAGGATGTAAATACCTATATAAAAGCTTGTGGATCTGTTTTCTCAGACACGTTCGATGTCGCCACCGACGACATCTTCACTAGCATTCGACCTCACTCGTTTTGCTTTGCAAAACACCGTGGTCGTTCGGTCTCATGACTGTCTTCGAAAACATCCCACAAGCTTTTGCCTTATGTTATTTAACTCTAATCTTCAATAGAATTGAGGCGGCGTTGTGTTATAATAGTGCTACTTTAACTATCAAAAATATGGCATCAACTGAAATTGCGAAAATTTTACTCGAAAATAAGGCTGTGAAATTGTCTTTTAATCCGCCTTTTACTTATACGTCGGGGATAAAAGGGCCGATTTATACAGATAATCGCGTGCTTGTTTCGTTTGTTAAGGCGCGCGATGTGATTGTGGAGGGATTTTTGGCGGCGATAAATGAAAATAAACTTGAATTTGATTATGTTGCGGGAACTGCGACTGCAGGAATCCCTTGGGCGGCTTTTGTTGCGCAAAAACTCGGCGTGCCAATGATTTATATTCGACCGGAACCAAAAGGGCATGGGACGGGAAAACAGATTGAAGGTTTTCTTGAAGCCGGAAAACGCGTTCTTGTTGTTGAAGATTTGGTTACGACAGGTGGAAGCAGTTTAAAATCCGTGAACGTTGTGAAGAATGAAGGGAAATGTATTTGCGATTCGGTTTTGGCGATATTTACTTATGGATTGGGAAAGTCCGTTAAGGCTTTTTCTGAAGCTGGAATTAAATTGTTTGCGCTTACGGATTTGGATGAATTGCTGAAGGCGGCGGTTGCAAGCTCTTTTATTTCTGCGGATGATGAGGCGAAAATATTGGAATATAAGGCGGATCCGGAGAATTGGGCAACGAAAATGGGTTTAATCTAAATTACAATGGCGGAAATAGTAGAAACACATTTGGCCCCTCAAGCTGAAGCTTTTGAAATTTTAGATGCAGACACTGTTAAGAGTTATTTTTTGGCTGTTTTGCTTAGGCGCGTTGGGCATCAAGTTGGATGTCGTCCTAGATTTGGCGAAATGGATTTAGGTAATAAGCAAAATAGATTGAAGGTAAAAGTTATTGTTAGAGAAGTTTTTGAGAGAGTTCAACGTAACATTTATTCAGTGCATGCCGGAAGATTAGGTCTTGATCAACAAAAATTGATAATTGTGAGAATTTTCAATAGCGCCCTTTATGCATGTGCTTGTATGCTTGATATGACTACAATTGCGCATAGAATAGCTTTTGATCAAACGAGGGAAGATGGAATAGCTATTATGCTGCATTTAATTACCCATGTTCTTGAAGAGCCTTTAGCTTTGCGAATATTCGAGACTGAGTTAAAATAAATTAAAATAATTAATAATTAAATTAATATATGTCTAAATTTCATTTTGCAGATAGGTTGATTGAGGCGATTAAAACTAAAAAATCAGTTGTTTGCGTTGGGCTTGATCCAAGGTTGGATAAAATTCCGGAATTTATTCGTGATAAGCATTTTAAAAAACATGCGAAATTTCCATTTTTGGCGGCGAGTGAGGCAATTTTGGAATTTAATAAAGGTCTTATTGATGCGGTAAAAGACGTTGCCGTTATTGTGAAGCCGCAAATTGCTTTTTATGAAATGTTTGGCGCGGAAGGAATTAGTTGTTTTATTGAAACAATGAAATATGCGCGTGAAAAAGGTTTGCTTACGATTGCTGACGCAAAAAGAGGGGATATTGGAACGACTGCGGAGGCTTATGCAAAGGCATTTTTGGGCAAAGTTAAAGTTGGTGATAATGAACAAGAAATTTTTGGAGCGGATTCGATTACTGTTGCTCCTTATCTTGGATATGACGGAATCAAGCCGTTTGTTCAAGAGTGTAAAGTTAATGGAAAAGGAATGTTTGTTCTTGTGAAAACTTCGAATAGATCTTCCGGAGATTTGCAGGATTTGTTTGTTGAGAAAACAGAGAAGAATGCGGCTCAACCGGCGTTTCATATTATGGCGCAATATGTTGATTCTTGGGGTGCGGAAGATGTTGGCGAAAGTGGATATAGCTGTGTTGGAGCGGTTGTTGGTGCGACTTATCCAAGTCAGGCAGTGGAGCTTCGAAAACTTATGCCAAATGCAATATTTTTGGTCCCGGGTTATGGCGCGCAAGGTGGAACAGCAAAGGATGTTGTGGGGTGTTTTAATAAAGATGGACTTGGCGCAATCGTGAATTCATCACGCGAGATTTGCTTTGCTTATGAGAAATCCGAGAAATATAGCGCGGAGAATTATGCTGAGGCCGCAAAGGAGGCCGCAGAGAAAATGCGAGATGATATTGCCAGTGTTCTTTAGTGTGGTATAATTCATCTCCATTATTAATAATTTGTTATGTCACAAGAGGTGCGTGATTATTTGAATAGCGACGAATTGGATTTTGCGTATTTTTCGGAGTGGGCGAGAGATGCTGAGCAAAAACGAAATGAACGTTTGGAGTCTTTAGTGAATTCTGAGCAATTTTCTGATTTGTGGATGAAAAGAGAGCTTTTAAGTAGTGGTGCCGCGAGGCATTTTCTGAAAAAAGATTTTAAAACAGGCGAAATGGTTGAAAATGATAATACAAAAGGCGCACATAACGATGTTTATGAGTTTGATAGGTCAAAGTTTAAGGCGTTATTGCAACGTTGGGTTGGCTTGAAGAGTCCACGCGTTGCCGGTCCTATGGATGTAGCTATAGATAAATTTGCGGATTATATTTCCGGTCGTTTTGTTATGAAGGTTGGGCGCACAAAGCATTTTATTGTTAAGTTTGGAGTTGAAAGAAGGTATGTACCAAGAGATATGATGGCCGCGGCTTTTGATCCGGTTGGATATCCGCAAATAAACGGTCCGACACGCATCGCGAAGCTTAATAGGGAGGTTTTAAGGGCAGGTGCGTTTATTGGAAGCGAGGAAAATCATCCAATTGTTGCGCCTTGTGTGCTTTCTGAAATTGAGAAATTTTTAGGAAATCCTTTGGGCTTTGAGCCGGCTGCTTCTGGTGAATTTATGTTGAGAGATGACTCTACCAAGCCCGGTAAAGTTTCTAGTGGTAAAACCATTTCTGACGTTGCTGAGATTGATAGTAATACGCCGAAATTTTCTGATCGTGCTGCTTATATTGCATTTAATAAAGAAGCTAGAAAATGTGGAATTGATAAGCTTGAGCGTGATTTGCGTCCATTTTTTGATAGTCTTGTTAGACTTGGTTTTCACGATATTGTGCAGAGATTTGCAGGAACAAAATTTGGCAAGAAATTGCTTGGAGATAAGAGAGCCAATGTCGGTTATAAGCGTCATACAACTCTTACTTATGAAGAGGCGGAGAAAATAATAAAAAAACTTACCGTAAAATATAAAGATCATAGCTTTTTAGCGGCTGAGCAAACAACTTATGGTTATGATCCAAGAGTTTCCGCTGAAGAATGGGGGGAAATTGCTGAAGGTAATGAAAAGGCCGTTTCATGTTTTGAACATGATTTTACAAGAGTTATGCGAGATATGCCGGATTATATCCGCACTATTTTTGATGACCCAAAAATCGCGCATGAGTTTTGTTATATGGCTATTGAGCATTGGCATCAATCTCCGGATTATGCGGTTGATCAAACTGATACTGTTATGAGTTTGACTATGGTGAAATTACTTTTGAAAGCTGCTTATTATTTTTATGTTTTAGATTCAAAAACGCCTTATACGCCTCAAAGAAGCACTAAGTTTTCTGATGAAGAAGGTCTTAAGAGATTTTTTGAAAAATTTAAGGACGAGGACTTGTTGGAAATGTCGAAGAGAATGAATCTGATGCTTCGTTTGCATGATCAGTGTGCGAAACAAGAAAAGAGGCCGAAGTTTCAAAGATTTGAAAAAACGTCTACGAAAATGCAAGACAGACTTGATTATAATGGTGGTGATAGAAAGATTTTTGGGCCAATGCCGATTTCCGAGCTTATGACAAAAAATCAAAAATTGCTTAAGGACTACAAAGGCATTAGCGAACAGTTGCTCGTTTATTTTTATCAGTTGTATAAGATGTTTAAGCAAACCGGTTATATTTTAGATCAGAGGCCGGATAATGTTGCTGAAGGTGTTTTTATTTTTGGAGATTGGGCGCTTCAAGCTGAGAATATTCAAATAGTTATTTTTGAGGATGCGAACGGTCATGCGTATCCAAAAATTGTAAACATTGATCCCGAGGATCATTTTAGGCTTTTACCTAAAGATTTAAGTAAAAAAGATCCAAGAGAGGGGCTTGGTACTTCCGGTTTGAGCGTTGCTGATCTTATCGCTGAGGCTTCCGCTCATAGATCTATTGGTTTTGCGATTGATAATGTAGCTGACAACATGGGGATTCCGGGAGATAAAACAGATTGGTCTCCCGAAAGATTACTTGTTCAGGCTGCTTTGGATGTAACGCGCACAGGTGTTTCTAGTATTAGAACTAGCGTTGACGACGCTTCGCATGCGGCTCGTGGTGAATTTAGAAATAGAATTGGGGAAGTATTAAGTTTTCTCGGAGTTATTTTGCAGACTCCACGACAAAAAATTTAAGCTTTATTTATCAACGTTAATTGGTCTGCTTTTCACTATCTCAAGCCAACTTTCGATGGAAAGGTTTTCCGGACGGGACATTGGATTTATGCCTAAAGTTTTGAGAATTTTTTCCATTTCGGATTTTTCTATTTTGAAGATTTGTGCAAGAGTTTGAGAGATAATTTTGCGTTTTTTGCCGAATGTGGCACGAACAATTTCAAAGAATTTGGCTGATAATTCGTGGGGTATTAAAGGAACGACGTTTATATCGATTTTTAAGATTGCGGAATCAACTTTTGGAGCCGGGAAGAAGGAATTTTTTGAAACTGTTTGAATGATTTTTGGCTTTCCAAAGGCCTGAACAAGGATTGCGAGCAGATTCATATCCGGCGGAGCTGCGCAAATTTTTTCAGCGACTTCTTTTTGAATTAAGAAGACTATTTTTCGTGGTTTATTTTTTTCTTCGATTAGGAATTTCTTGAGGATGTCGGTTGTTATTGCATATGGGATGTTTGCGACAAGCTTGTATATGAAAGAGGGGATTTTCGCCTGTAAAATATCAGTATTCAAAAATTCTATGTTTGTGAAATTCGAAAGATTTTTTTTTGCAATTTCCATCATGTTAAAGTCTTTTTCATAAACAATTACAGAGAAAGCGTTTGAGGCTAATTCTTGCGTCAAAACGCCAAGTCCACATCCAATTTCAACAACCGCATCTTCTTCCGGTTTTAAGTTTGCGGCATCAATTATTTTATCGAGAACACCCTTGTTTATAAGGAAATTTTGGCTAAAGTGCTTTTGCGCTTTTATGCCGTGAGACTCAAGGATTTTTTTAACTATTGAGATGTTTGTGAGTTCGATCATGTAACTATTCTTACAAGTTTGCGAGAGCTTGTAAAGCCCTGTTCGATTGATATATTTTGCGTTGGTATTTTAAATTCGCGACTTAGGAAGTTGATCAGCTCTTTATTTGCTCTTCCTTGCTGTGGAATTGCCGCTATATCGATTTTTAATGTGCCATCCGACATTTCACCTTTTATTTCGCTTTTCTGCGCTATGGGGTGAATTTTGACGTTTAAATAATTAACGCCTTTAATAAGATTTTGCATGAATATTTTGCTTGTAGTGTTTGTTTGATATAAATTTGCGAATTTCTTCAATGACAATTATGCCAAGCGAGAGAGATATTGCAATTATCCATTCAATGATTGTGAGATGTGTTGTTTTGATTAAGCTTTGCATAAGCGGAATTTCAATAAGTGCCAGAGTTAAAATTATTGAAATTATTCCGGCCCAAACTAAGTATTTATTTGAGAAAAATTTCAGTTTGAACAGTGAGAGCTTTTCGCTACGGGCATTGAATGCGTTTGCGACTTGAACAAGAATCATTATTGCAAAAGCCATTGTTGTGGCTTTTAAAGCGCCGTCTTGAATTCCGTATTTATAAAGCATCATAAAGTATCCGGTGAGTGATAAAAGCCCAACAAAAAATCCGCTGAAAAATACTCTGAAAATATAATCTTTATTTAGTATTCTTTCCGTTGGGTGTCTTGGAGCGTTTTTCATTATATGTGGTTCCGGAGCTTCAACTCCAAGCGCGAGCGCGGGCAAAATGTCTGTTCCAAGGTTGATAATAAGAATCAAAACCGCTGTTAACGGCTGTGGTATGGCAAAAGCTATTGCTGCAAAGATTGTAACAAGTTCGCCAATGTTTGATGAAAAAACGTAGAACAAGAATTTTTTAATGTTTTCGTAAATTGTGCGACCTTCTTCAATTGCGCGAATTATTGTTGCGACGCTATCGTCTGTTAAAACCATGTTTGCGGCTTCTTTGGATACGTCTGTGCCTGATCCCATCGCGATTCCAATATCGGCTTTTTTGAGCGCTGGAGCGTCGTTTACACCATCACCGGTGACGGCTATCACCTCGCCGATTTCTTTGAACGTGGTTGCGATGCGAAGTTTATCTTCCGGGCTGACGCGTGCAAAAATTATTTCGTGTTTTTCTTTTAACATTGATGCGAGTTCTCTATTTGTGAGCTCTTTTAAATCTTCGCCTGTTAATATTTTATATTTGTTTTTTTCAACAAGTCCGATTGTTTCCGCGATTGCTCCTGCGGTTAAACCGTGATCACCGGTAACGATATAAAGGCGTACACCTGCGGATTTTGCGAGCTCAATTGATTTTGCGACTTCTTTTCGCGGAGGATCAATTATCCCAACAATTCCGATAAAAATAAGGTCACTTTCTATTTTTTCGTGAACGTATTTATCCGGAACAACGCGAACTTCTTTATATGCGAGTGCGATTACGCGGAGAGCTTTTTTTGCCATATCTTCCGATCTTGCGAGAATTTTTTCACGAGTTTCTTTATCCATCATTATTTCTCTTTCATTCATTAAAACATGGGTGCATGCTTTTAAAATTCCATCCGGAGAGCCTTTAACATAGGCATAAACGCGATTGTTTGATTTGTTTTTTGCGATGACTGTCATGCGTTTTCGAAAACCGTCAAAAGTGAGTTCGTGTAAGCGTTCGTGCAAAGCTTCGACTTCTTCGGTGTGTATTCCCATTTTTTCAACCATTGTAATGAGTGCGCCTTCCGTTGGGTCTCCGACCATAGTCCATATTCCATCTTTTTTATTGCATCTTAATTTGGCGTTATTGCACATTGCCGCGATTGCCGCGATTTGTTTTAGGCCATGAGAAACGGCTTTTTCTTTTATTTCCAGAGCAGAGGAGAATGATGCGCGTTCACTGCCAACGGAAATTACGGTTTTATCCGGCATCGCAACGTTTATATTCCCTGCGGGCGCATATCCTGAGCCATCTATAAATGCTTCATATTTATCAAAAAACATTTCCTTTACAGTCATTTCATTTTTTGTGAGAGTGCCTGTTTTATCGCTTAAAATAACCGTTGTTGAGCCGAGCGTTTCAACTGACGAAAGCTGTTTCATGATTGCGTGTTTTTTCGCGAGTCTTTGAGTTCCGATTGCGAGAGAGATTGTTATGATCGCGGGGAGTCCTTCCGGAACCGCTGCAACTGCGACAGAAACTGCAAAAATCAATGTTTGTATAATTGGTTCGCCTTTTAATAAAACGTTTGTGGAGAAGAGGATTATTACTATTCCAAGCGTGATTTTTCCGACAAAACTTCCAATGTTTGATATTTCTTTCTCGAGAGGTGATTCGTCTTTTTTTGTTTCAGATGTAAGGCGCGCAATGTTGCCGAATTTTGTTTTCATTCCAGTTTCTGTGACAATGGCTTTTGCGCTTCCGTGAGCCACGATCGTGCCCATTAAAACCTTGTTTGCTTGTAGGTTCCTTTCCGATTTTTCAACAGGAATTGATTCTCCGGTGATCACAGCTTCTTGAGTTTGGAATTCATTTGTTTCAACCAAAATTCCATCTGCGCTAATTGAATCGCCTTCGTTTAAAATCATAATGTCGCCAGGAACAAGATATTTATTTTCAATAGATTCGTGCTTGTCTTCACGGATTACATGCACCATTGGCGAAAGCATTTTTTGAAGAGCTTCAACGGCTTTGTTGGCTTTATACTTTTGGACGAGTCCGATCGTTGCGTTTAAAATGAGAATAAATGTGATTATTGCGCCATCTGTTCTTTCGCCTACGATTATTGAAATTATGGCCGCAATAACAAGAATTGCCACCATTAAATCTTTAAATTCTTCAAAGAATTGAATGATAAGATGTTTCTTTTTTGGTGGAGTAAGCTCGTTTTTGCCGAATTTCTTCAGGCGCTCTTCAACTTCATATTGAGCAAGGCCTTGTTGGCGTGTTTCAAACTGTGTGAAAAGATGTTCGAGAATGTTTTCCATAGTTTTTACGATAAATGTTTTTTTCGCCATTCTTTGATTTTTCCGTGATGGCCACTTTGAAGAACTTCCGGCACCTTTAAGCCTTTAAATGAGGGTGGGCGAGTGTATTGCGGGTATTCTTTTTTGCCTTCAAGCGATTCTGAAAAGGATTCTTCTTCAAGTGATTTTTCTTTTCCTAAAAATTCCGGAATAAAGCGTGAAACTGCATCCAAGATAACCATTGCCGGCATTTCGCCACCCGTTAAAACATATTCGCCGATTGAAATTTCTTCGTCAACGCAGAGTTTTTTGACTCGTTCGTCAATCCCTTCATATCTGCCGCAAATAAATATTAATCCTTTATTTTTGGCTAGTTTTTGAGCTTTTTTGTGTGTGAAAGTTTCACCGGATGGGCTCATTAATAGAACCGGTCCTTTGTTGAATTTTTTAACGTATTTGATCGCGTCATAAATTGGTTGTGGAGTCATAACCATTCCCGGACCGCCGCCATATGGAATGTGATCGACTTTTTTGTGCTTATCTTTGCTGAAGGTTCTTATATCGTGAACGTGAATATCGATGATTTTTTTGGCTTTTGCGCGCTTAATCATGCTTTCGTTGAAGTATGATTCAAATGCCTTTGGGAAAATCGTTAGAATGTCGAATCGCATGTTTTTTGATTATGAGTGTATTCCATCTCCAATAAGGTCGTATAAATCTCTAAATCCGGCTTCTTGAATCTCTTTTTTGGCTTCTGCAACTTTTTTTTGCCATTCTTCCGGTTCGTATTCTTTATTTAAAAATCTGTATTTCCAGTTTTTGCCATATATACATCCAAAACAATGCTCACTGTCCCACAAATTCATGCAATATTCACAGTGCTTCAAATAATCAGTCCAATAAATGTGTTTGCAATCAAATAGATATCCACAGAATGCGCAGTCATAGCATTGTTCGAGCGTGTTACTGACCGGTCCGCAATCAACGCTGTCTTTTAAGCCTTTTTCCAGCACTGTGTCGGTTACATACATGCAATCTTCGCAACCATTTGAATCAAAAACCCAGTAACAGTTTTTGCTGCTTATAACATAATCACCAAAGCAGTTCTCTGTCATATTTTGGTGCATATAAACGCGTGGATGTTTGTATTTTAAGGCTTGAAATTCTTCGTCTATTTTGGCTTGTGGCCATGTTTTTATGACTTCAACTTTTCTTTTATATTCTTCGCGAGTGTATTTTTCATTAAAAATGCAATATTGTGCATGTGAAAGGTTTACGCAGCCGAAACAATCGCTTAAAGACTTTCCGTTATAGCAATAAGCGCAGTCTGTGCAACCTTCGGACCATTCCAGGTTGTTTGAGTTGTAACAGCGGAGACAGTCTGTGCAGTCAAAACAAAGACTACAGTGATCGCAAAACATAAGATCTGAGCAATCCGTGTTATGGCGTGAAAAGTAGCAATAAAAGCAGTTTTCCATATTTGAGCAGTTGAAGCAGAGGTATGAATTTTTGGAAACAACAATTATATCGCCGTATTCACAGTTGGTGCTTTGTCGCGTCCAGTTGTGGATTTGCGGAGTAGAGAGATATAAATTTTGAAAATCTTTGATAAAGCCCATGTTGAAGAAATTTCTAAGTACTAAGTACGCTAATTTCTATTAAATAAACCAAATAACTAATGACTAAATAGACTTGGGCTAATTATAGCATGAAGTTAAAGATTTGAGCTGAATTTAAACCTCTTCGTTTATATTTCATTATTACCGGATGGTGCTAACTTTGCGGCATGCGTAAACTCCATGATGTTTTTCCATTTCACCTCTTACCGCTTTTGCCGGATCCACTTTTTTGAGTTCTGTAAATGTTTGTAGTGCGTCAGGTCCTGTTACAAGTATTGGTACATTTTTTTCTAGACGATGTTCATTTGTTGGTCTTTCATCCGAGCTTCCTTTCATGCATAAATTGCCTGACATTTTATATAATCTTTCTCCTTTTCCTTCATCTATTGGGAAGCTTACTTCGCTCATTACTCCGCTTTCAATCAAACCATGTGTAATTATTCCTATAGTTGGCGCATCCCATTCGTCGCTGAGCAATTCACCTTCTGTTGGAAGTCCGTCTGCTATCATGTCTTGTTGATAGCGTCTTAATAATTTTACAGTTAAACTTTGAAGTCCAATTTCGTAAGGAGCTTCATTCCATGCATTTAAAATAATTTGCAGTTGATCGTCTTGGCATATTTCCAGTCTTTCCAGGCGATCTCTTATCCATTTTGTGACGTTTGCAATTGTTTGTCTTTGATTTAGCTCTGTCCATGCATTTGGATGCAAGAGATCTTCGGCCCCTTCTATTACATGTTTTGCACCTTCTCTGGCGTCTCCTATAGACCATACTCTTTGTCGTTGTGAACTTTCCATATAAAAAATAATTTATTTATAATAGGGGATAAATATACCCAAAAAAACGGTGAATGTCAAATTTAAACACTTTTTGTCAAGGTTGGCTTGAAGAAGCCTTTTTTAGGGGTTTCGCTCTTGTCCCGGGGCAAGCTCAAATCTAATTTTTTGTGAAGCTGGTGTGTTGTAATATAAGTGGTTATGGGCGGTTTGTTTTGGCACTAAGCATGTTACTTGCTTAAACTTAGGATTTATGTTATAATTAAGATAGTAAAAACAAAAATAACCTAAAACAAAATGAAAAACAAAAAACGTGTATATCTTAAAATTGGACTTGCGGCTGCGGCTATTGTCCTTCTTGTTACCGCTGTTGCGATTACATTGTTTTCCGGTGGTGGAGGCATGTTTAAGGGGCTTTCTGTTACGTCACAGGCAACTTTTAAGAGCGGGGATCACGTTGCACTTTCTTATAATGGTAAATTTTGCTCTGTTAATAAGGATAATAAAATTCAATGTAATGATTCGGCTCAACATGATTTTGTTCTTTTTAGGTATGGCGATGTTGAAAACTATAAACCATTTACAGCTGGTACCAAAATTTTGTTAACGTATAAAGCAGACAAGAATGATAGGGGATCTTATTGTGGGAAGGGATTAACTGTTGATTTTGGTGTTTGTGATAAGAAATTAGGTAAAGATTCTATTTATGAAAATTATTCCTATATATATACGTTTGCCGGTTCAACGCTTTCTCTTAATGGTAAGTCGGTAAATCTTATTCCTTATGGATCTAAAGTGGGGGCTGGCGCTACTACTAGCGGGCAAACGACTAGCAATTCTAATTCAGGCACTACAGCTGTTACAGGTAGTACTTCTGGCAATAGTAACTCTGGTTCAACAACGGCTGTTGCTGCAGATGATAAGGCAAGAGAAATGGCAAAGAGCATTTTAAAGATAGCTGAAAAGGCAATAGATGCGGCATTAGATAAGGTAAAAGCGGTGGAGTTAAAATTGAATGGTGTAAAAATAAATGGCGCGGAATCGACAAATGCTATAAATAACAAGAAAAAGGAAGTGGCTAAAGTTGAAGCGGCTGCGACGACTGTTAATAAGGCTGCCGGAGTAATTAATAATAATAAATCAAAAGTTAGTGACGTGACGGATGCATCAAAAAAAGCAAATTCAGCTGCGGATGACGCTACAACTGCTGCAAACAGTGCTGAGAAAAATGTAGATTATGCGCTTGATCATAACGTTGTGCCAGTTGTTGTTCCTGCAAATTTTGATGTTGTGCAAAATAACGATACGATTGCAATTAGGTCCTCGTGGAATCTGTATTGTTCATCCGGTGATGATTCAACTCATGAAATTACGTGTTCTTCAAAAACGGTTGGAGACGAACAGCAGTTCGTAATTGAAAGGGAAAAAGGTACAGGAGATCTTATGGGTGGCGCAGATTATTTTTCAATTAAATCTAAAAAATATGACACATATTGTAAGCCGGCTCCAAGAACTCAAGATAATATAAATTCTAAAAATAATATTACATGCGATGAAGCGTCTCCTTGGGATAAATGGCTTTTTACGAAAAAAGATCCAAATAATAAACCGATAAAAAATACGAGCGTTGTTTATTTGATACCTGAAAATACTTATAAATGTTATATAAAAAAGGACTCAGATGGCACGGTTCAATGTGATAATGAAAGTTCTTTTTCTAGAGCTGCATTTACAGTAGTTAAGACTTTTGATTATAAAAATAAACAAAAAACGGATTTTGTTAGCAAGCAAGCGCCGATAATTGCTTCTTTATTTCAGGATTCTAACTATAAAGGATGGGAATATGCTCTTGTTAGAGACGGTGCAATGAATTCTGAGATAGCCGATAGTGTTTCTTCTATGAAATTAGCAAAGGGTTATAAGGCAAGAGTTTATAGCATTGCAAATCCTGACGTAGACTATACGAAGCCTGCCATGACGGTTTTAAGCAATGTTCCAAGGTTTTCTTTGGGGGATGAAATATCTTCTTTAATTATCAATGAAGGTAAAGCTGATAAACTAAATAATTGTATAGCTGTTCTTTATAGAGATACAAAATATAGTAAAAATCCAATAACTCTTGGATCTTCAGCTAATCCGAATAAAAGTTATGAAAACCTTGGAGATATAGGGTGGAATGATTCTTTTTCTTCTATTTTAATTAATGAACAAAACGTTGGTAAGAGTGATAGTTGTTACGTTGATGCTTCATTGGACGTTGGGTTCTTTTATGGAGATCAAGTCACTTTGACAGGCAATAACTATGATTTGCATATGAATGATGCTGTAAAATACATTAAATTCGATAAATCTGAATTCGGGAAAGGGAAGTTGTAATATTGGGTTACTTTATACGAAATTAACAAAACGCGTGCATAAAAAATGTGCGCGTTTTTTGTTTAATAAGGAGTTTGCTTTGCAAACAGTTTTATTTATATTCGCCTGTGTTCTGCTACGCAGAACGGCGTGTTAACGCTTGTTCCATTGTGGTGCGCGTCTCGCTCTCTTGAGACCTGGTTTCTTGCGTTCCTTGATGCGGCAATCGCGAGTTAGGAAGCCGGCTTTTTTGAGAGTTAAACGGAGGCTTTCGTCATATTCTTCAAGAGCTTTTGCAACTCCATGGCGAATAGCTTCTGCCTGTGAATTTATGCCACCGCCTGTTACAACGGTAACGATATCAAATGTTTTTCCGTGACCTGTTAACCTTAAAGGTGATTTGATGATTTCATGATGAAACGCGATCGTGAAGTAGTCTTCTATCTTTCTATCGTTAACTGTGACGTTTCCAGAGCCGCTTAAAAACAATTTTACGCGTGCGACGGATGTTTTTCTTTTGCCGTTTGCGTAATAGTATAAAGGGCCTTTATCTGACTTAATTTTCAACTTTGGCTTTTCTTCGACAGCGGCAACTTCCGTTTGAAGAGACTCTAAAGTTTTTTTGACTGGTTTTGCTGATGGTTTCTTTGTTGTAGGCATAGTTTATAGTTTGATTATTTCAGGTTTTTGAGCTTCATGAGGATGTTTGTCATCTGCATAAAGATGCAATTTTTTTAATACTCCTGTTCTGAGATTGTTTCTTGGAATCATTCCTTTTACCGCATGTAAAAGAGCGTATGAAGGCTTTCTTTCCATCATTTTTGTGGCTGTTGTTTCTTTTAAACCACCCTTATATCCGGAATGATGTCTGTACATTTTTTGATTCATTTTATCGCCTGTGAATTTAACGTCTTTGACGTTAATGACGATTACGAAATCTCCACAGTCAACGGATGGGCTGAAAAAGTTTTTGCCTTTTCCGCGAAGCAGTTGTGCAACTGTGACCGCCAATCTTCCGACGACTTGGTCTTTTGCATCAATCAGATACCATTTTCTGATAACTTCCTCTTTTTTTGGTGCGAATGTTTTCTTTTGTAGTTTTTGTGCCATTTTTAAACAAGTTCAATTAATACTAAGTGTGCATTGTCTCCCTTTCTATATTTTAAGAAAGTTTTTCTTACATAACCGGAATTTTTTCCTTCATATCTTTTAGCTAAAACTTCGATGAGCTTTTTTGAAGCATTTTCATGATTTAAAGCTTTTGAAATATGTTTGATCGCAAGCGTTTTATTTGGTCTTTTTGCGACTCCGATGAGTTTTTCGACGAGTGGCATAACGGCTTGTGCACGTCCTGCAATCGTTTTTACTTTTTCGTGAATAATAAGGTCTATCGAAATATTTTTGACCATTGATCTTCCGTGATCTCTATCGCTTCCTAATTTTACTTTTTTTACTCCGTGCCTCATATATTGTTATTTGTAATTGGTAATTATTTGGTGTGACTTTTACTCTTCAGTGAGTTGGATGTTTCTTTCTGCGAGTGCATTCATGACTTCATTAAGTGCTTTTTTACCAAAACCTCTTAAATTAGCCAATTTGGCCTGTGTGCATTTTGACAATTGTTCAATTGAGCCGATTCCTCCATTGATAAGTGCGTTCAATGTTCTTGGAGAAAAGCCAAGAATTTCAATTGGAGTATAGCTTTCTTTAACAGGTTTTGTTTGTTCTGTTTGCTGTTGATGTTCAAGAACTTTTTGAGGATTGCTGATGAAGTCAGGTTCAACGAGAAGTCCTTCTTTGTTGAATAATCCGAAGTATGATTGTAATAAATTTGATGAAAAGCGAAGTGCTTCATCCGGCGTGATTGAGCCATTTGTTTCAATTTCAAGAGTAAGCTTATCGAGGTTTGTCATCTGACCGACGCGCATAGGTTCAACGTCGTATCTGACTTTTTTGATAGGTGTATAAATTGCATCCATGATAATCAAGTTTGGCGTTGTTGCGTCTTTTTCTCTTTGTGCTGTCGTGAGATAACCGACGCCTTTTTCAATCTTGATTTCCATGTGAATTTTTCCACCTTTATCTATGGTTGTGATGTATGCGTCCGGAGTTAAAATTTCGACATCAGATGTTGTTTTGATGTCTTTTGCATAAACTTTTCCTTCTTTGTTGGCTTGAAGTGTAATCCATGAAGGTTCTTTTGTGCTTTTCTTGAATGAAATTGCTCTCAAATTGAGCGTTATATCAAGGACACTTTCTTTTACGCCTTTGATGGTTGAATATTCGTGGCTGATGCCATCGAGTTTAACCGCTGTAATGCTTGCGCCTGGAGTAGAGGAGAGGAGTGAACGTCTGAGCGCGTTGCCGAGAGTCACACCATATCCTGTAGGAAGAGGTCCAAGAGTAAAAATCGTGTGGAATTCTCCAAGCTTGTTGGTTTTTAGCTTTGGAAGCCCGATTTCTTCTTGAATTTGATGCATAATGCGTATTGTTATTAATTATTTTTTGTCGTTTTGCGACGTGCTATTTTGAATAGTACTCAATGATAATGTTTGTTTGAATGCTTTTTTCGAAATCATCTTTATCCGGTTCTGCTACGATTTCACCCGTAAGGCTTTTTAAATCTACTTTTATCCATTTTGGTGGATTGAATTTGCTGGCTTTTGCTGTTTCGAATAATTTTGAGCCGCGTAATTTTTCTTTAATTTCAAATTTTTCTCCAACTTTTACGCCATAGCTTGCTGTGGCGACTTTTTTGCCATTTATGTGGCAAAGTCCATGGTTTACGATTTGGCGAGCTTGTGCTCTTGAAGTTGCAAATCCTGCTCTATAAATGACGTTGTCTAAGCGCTTTTCAAGAAGGTTCAAGAATGCAATGCCCGTGACGCCTTCTGTTTTAACGGCTACTTTATAGTAATTGTGGAATTGTCTTTCATTGAGACCAAATATGCGCTTTGCTTTCTGTTTTTCACGCATTTGTCTTCCGTACTCAGATTTCCCTCTGCCTTTTTTAGCTAAAGGACCGTGTTGTCCAGGGGCGTAATTCTTTTTAACTAAAGCACATTTTTGAGATTCGCATCTTGCGCCTTTGAGGAATAGTTTTTCACCTTCTCTTCGGCATAGTCTGCAAACTGGTCGTGTTGTAAGTTTTGACATAATTTAATCGTTTTTTACTGAGTTTTATATGGTGTTTGCTTCGCAAACGTTTTTATTTATATGGAGCTTGCTGCTTCGCAGCGCTCTGAACGGCGTGTTAAACTCTTCTTGATTTCTTTTGTCTGCATCCGTTGTGTGGAATTGGAGTCAAGTCTGTGATTGTTTCAAGGCTTAATCCTGCGATGTGCAAGCCTCTAATGGCTTGTTCACGTCCTGGGCCAATTCCTCTTACATATACATTAACTTTTTCAAGTCCGAATATTTTTGCTTTTCCTGTTGCTGTTTCTGCTGCAACTTGTGCTGCGTATGGAGTTGATTTTCTTGCGCCTTTGAATCCGCAAGATCCTGCGCTTGACCATGCAATTGTTTCTCCTACCGTATCTGTAAGCGTGATTATTGTGTTGTTGAATCCGGCATGAACATATGCATTTCCGGCAACTACACTTCTTCTTTTGCTTTTTGCTTTTTTAGGAGCGGCTTTTTTAGACTTTTCCATCTTTCCTTTTTCCGCTTTGGCTTGTTTTTCTTGTTTTTCGCCTGTTTTCTGTGTTTTTTCTTCTGTCATATGTTATTTATATTATATGGGCCTGTGTTGCGCTTTGCGCAACGGCCTGTTACTTGGTTACCATTTTTTTATTTGCAACTGTCTTCCTCTTTCCTTTTCTTGTGCGGGCATTTTTGCGTGTTCTTTGGCCTCTTACCGGTAAACCTCTTCTGTGGCGGAAGCCTCTGTATGAACCCGCATCAACCAATCTTTTAATATTTCCTTGAATGTGTCTTTTTAATTCACCCTCAGTTAAGATTTTTGAAATGCTGTCTCTTAGTCTGTTTAAATCTATCTCTGTTAATTCGTCAGCTTTTGTATCGATGTCGATATTTAGTTCGTCTAACATCTTTCGGCTTAATGATCTTCCGATGCCGTAAACGTACGTTAGTGCGATTTCGATTCTTTTGTTGGGTAAATTGACACCCGCTATTCTTGCCATGTGTTAATAAGTTAAATGTTAACCTTGTCTTTGCTTATGTTTTTTAGTTGAGCAGATTACTCTTACAACGCCTTTGCGTTTGATAACTTTACATTTTTGACAGATCGGTTTTACAGATGCTCGTACTTTCATAATTTGGTTTTTTATTGGTGTCGCTTTGCGACGTTTTATTTATATGGAGCTTGCTGCTTCGCAGCGTTCTGAACGGCGTGTTATTTATGCCTGAATACAATTCTTCCTTTCGTTAGCTCGTAGATGCTAAGCGCTACGGTTACTCTATCTCCCGGCAAGATGCGAATAAAATTCATTCTCATCTTTCCTGATAGGTGAGCTTCTACTATGTTGTTTATGATGTGTGGATATTTTTCGTCCGTAAGCTTTACTTTGAATTTTGTTCCCGGAAGTGCTTCCGTAACTTCGCCTAGAACTTCTATAACGTCATCTTTAGCCATAGTTTAAGCTGTGTTCTTCAATTGTAATGACCATTGCTTTGGTCTGAAGAGCGATAAGATTTTATACTACACAATTTAATGTCGCAATATCTTTTTGTCAATTTGTGTAAATTCACTTGCGTAGTATGTGGTTTTATTGTGTTATATCTTATAATATATTGGGTCCATTTCCGGTCGTTTTGTGATTATTTCGCATCCATTAGCCATAACCGCAAGAGTGTGTTCAACTTGGGACGACATACTGCCGTCACGCGTGACGATTGTCCACCTATCTGATTTTACTTTTATTTTATTGCTGCCATTTGTATATATCGGTTCTATCGCGAGTGTCATGCCTTCTTTTAGCGTTACGTTTTCCGCATGTGGGTCTACATAATTTAACACCATTGGATCTTCATGTAAGAATCTTCCAACTCCATGTCCCGTTAAATCATGAACGGGGGAGCAACCGTTTTGTTTTAAGGTTGACTCTATTACTTCGCTTACTTCTGATAATTTTATTCCGGGCCTTATTATTGAAATCACTTTATACAAAGCTTCTTCGCCTGCTGTTAAAAACTTTTTCATTTCTGATGAAATTTTTCCAACACCAACTGCAATTGCGGAATCTGTGTGTAAATTTTTATGAAAAACTCCCGCATCAACGCTGACGATATCTCCTTCTTTTAAAAATTTATTTGCACTTGGAATTCCATGCACAACTTCATCATTTACGGATACGCAAATTGAAGAAGGGTAACCTTTATATCCTAAGAAAGACGGTTTTACATGAAATCTTTGGAATAATTTATCTGCTCTTTCTTCTATGTCTTTAGTTGTCATTCCCGGAACGATGTGTGCTCTTAATTCGTCGAGTATAAGGCCTAAGATTTGGCCTCCTTCTTTCATGTCTTCGATTTCTTGTTTTGTTTTAATTAGAATTCTCATTGTTTTTTTAAGACGATTTTACTAAGAACATTTCCACTTTTTCCATCATTGATTCTGTGACTTTTTCAATTGGTGGCAATGCATCAACTTTTATAATTATATTTTTGCTTTCATAAGCTGAAATAATTGGCATCGTCTCGTTGAAGAACGCGTTTATGCGATTTTCTATGCTTGCGATATTGTCATCCGCGCGAGTTATTAATTCTCCGCCACATGTGCATGTATTATTCATATACGCTGCAGGATAGATTGTCTTACAAATTTTACACATGCGTCTTGTTGTAAGGCGTCTTATGGCTTCTTCTTTGGATAATTCAAAATATACGCCGGCAAATTGTCTGTTTGATTTTTCCATTAAGGCGTTGAACTGTTCCGCTTGTTCAAGTGATCTTGGAATCCCGTCAAAAAGAACATCCGTATTTTCAGGAATATTTTTTATGAAATTTTCGATAATTTCCATTACTACATCCGTTGGAACCAAATGTCCTGCTTCGATTATGTTTTTTATTTTTTTACCAAGTTCAGAGTCTTCTTGTGCAAGAATTCTTAATTGACCTCCCATTTCAAAGATTTTGAGATTAAATTTCTCGGCTAAAAATTTGCTCTGCGTTCCTTTGCCAGAGCCTTGAATTCCAAAGAGTACGAAGTCCATTTTAGACGAAAGTTACAATTTACAGTTTACAATTTTCAATCAATTTACAATTTACAATTTTTTAATTTTCACTCGACATTAGTTTTATAATTGAAAATTTTTAATTGATAATTGAATGTAAATTGATATTTGAAAGTTGATAATTTCCTAATAGAATTTCTTGTAGTCGTGCATTACGAGCTGAGTGTTGATTTGTCTTACAAGTTCAAGAACAACACCTGCGACGATGATGATACCTGCACCGCTCAAAAGCATTTGTACCGCACCGAATTGCATGTTTGTGAATATTTTTTGCATGATGAGAGGGAATACTGCCACGAATCCTATAAATAAGCCTCCGTATAGATTTAAGTAGCTTGAAACTTTTGCGATGTATTCTGCGGTTTGTTTGCCTGGTCTAATTCCCGGAATATATCCACCACGTTTTTGAATGTTTTCCGCGACTTGATCAGGTTTGAACGTAATTCCAACGTAGAAATATGTGAATCCTATGATGAGCATGAAATACAAAACTAAATAAGGAATGCCTTGCATTGTAAACGCTGATCCGAGGAATGCGGCAAAGCCTCTAAGCCACTCTGACGTTGCATTTTGCATTAATTGTGAAAGAAGTGTTGGCAATGAAACTATCGATACTGCAAAGATAATCGGGATCATACCTGCTTGATTTACTCTTATTGGGAGAACTGATTGTTCCGCTCTGGCATGTGTGTGTTGACCTGTATATGTGATTGGAATTCTTCTTACGGCATCTGTGAAGATGATAACAAGAATTGTCATTATTATTGTTATCAGAAGTGTTATTACAAATGGAACGAGTTTGTCCGGATTTGCTTGCGCTTGAAATAAGTTTTGCGCAATCATTGGTGGGATTGCCGTAATGATGTTGATGAAGATCAAGATGGATATTCCATTCCCGATTCCATATTCCGAGATAAGTTCACCAAGCCACATTGCGAGCACTGTTCCGGCTGTGATCGTGAGCATTATAGGTAAGATAATCGATGGATTTGATAAATTTTCTACGATTGGAACTTGGGATTGTGAATTTAAGAGAGCAATCATTCCATATGACTGTAAGAACCCCAAAGGCAATGCTAACCAGCGTGTATATTGGTTGATTTTTCTATATCCTTGTTCGCCTTCTTTTGAAAGATTTTCAAGTTTTGGAATCACAACCGTCATCAATTGTACGATGATGGATGCATTGATATAAGGAGAAAGACCCATCAACATAATTGAGAAGTTTTCTGCGCTTCCACCTGTTAACATGCTGAATGCGCCAAATATTTGGCTTTTGCTGAATATGGCTTTTATGGCTTCCAGGTTTGCTCCCGGAATGCTGATTTGTGCAGCCATTCTATATAATGCAAGGATTAACAGAGTTAAAAGAATCTTATTTCGGAGATCTTTTGAGTTCCAAATTTGAATCAGGTATTGCAACATTTTTTATTTTTTTACAAAAATTTCAACTGTTCCGCCTGCTTTTTTAATTTTCTCTTCCGCTGATTTTGATATTTTATCCACTTTGACTGTGAGTTTTTTATTAAGTTCTCCTTTTCCAAGAAGTTTTACAGGCATTGATTTTCTTCTTGTGATGTTTTTTTCAGAGAGAGAAATGATGTCTACAGTATCTCCGTCCGAGAAACGTTTTTCAAGTGTATCTACATTTACAATTTGATATTCGGTTTGCGAGGTGCTTTTGAAGCCGCTTAATTTTGGCATTCTTCTTAGAAGGGGAGTTTGTCCACCTTCAAAACCTCGGCGAACACCGCCGCCCGTTCTTTGATTTTGACCATTCATTCCGCGTCCGGAGTAGTTACCATGACCTGAGCTATTACCACGTCCTACGCGCTTTCTTTTTTTCTTAAAATTTCCTGATAGATTGAGTAAACTCATAATGCTGAATTGTTATTTAGATTTATTGTCCTTAGATTCGACTGGTTTCTTGATTTCTTTTTTTGGTTCTGCTTCAACCTTTGCTTCCGGTGCAACCTGTGTTGGTTTCGCTTGTTTTGCAGGCGCAGCTTGTCTTGCTCTTAATGACTGAAGCGCTTCGATTGTTGCGTATGCATTATTTAATTTATTTGTTGATCCGAAACATTTTGAGAGCATGTTCTTTATTCCAGCTAGTTCGGCAATTTTTTTCACCGATCCTCCGGCGATAACTCCAGTGCCAGGTCCTGCAGGCATAAGATAGATTCTTGCACTGTTGAATTTTACTTTTACGTCATGTGGGATCGTGTCTTTAAATATTGCGACGTTAAATAAACTCTTTTTTGCTTGTAAAATTGCTTTTTGAATTGCTATTGAGACTTCAGTTGCTTTTCCAGTTCCAAGTCCGATTCTGCCTTTTCTGTTACCTATTACCACTGTTGCTCTAAATCTCATTCTTCTACCACCGGCAACAACGCGTGTAACACGGCTTAATTCAAGAACTTCTTCTTCAAATTCTTTTACTTCTTGACCGCGTGGTCCCCCTCTATGTGCGTTTCGAGCCATTTTGTTTAATTAGTTATTGTTAATTATTTGTCGCTAAAATTTTAGTCCGCCTTCTCTGGCACCTTCTGCCATTGATTTTACTCTACCGTGATATTTGTATCCAGCTCTATCGAAAACACATTCTGTTATGCCTTTTTCGATTGCTTTTTTTGCGAGTTCCATGCCGACTTTTTTTGCTCCATCAGCTTTTTTTGCTGATTTTTCTTTCATATTTCCGGCGTTTACGATTGTTTTCTTGCTCTCATCGTCAACGAGTTGAGCATATGTATATTTATTGCTTCTGAATATAACGAGTCTCGGGCATTTTTCCGTACCTCTAATTTTTTTAGAGATTCTTAGGTGTCTTATTTTTCTTGCTGCAATTTTAGTAGTTGTCATTGTAGTTTATTTATTGATGTCGCTTCGCGACGTTTTATTTATATTTGCTTGTGTTACTTTGCTCCGCCACTTGCGCCAGCAACTGTTTTACCGGCTTTTTTCTTGATGATTTCACCTTCATATCTGATTCCTTTTCCCTTGTATGGTTCAGGCTTTTTGAGGCTTCTTAGCTTTGCGGCGAATTCACCGACTAATTGCTTATCAAAACCTTTTATCGAAATTATGTTTTTCTTTTCTTTATCAATGTCAACCACCAGTCCTTCTGGTGTTGTTACATTTACAGGATGAGAGAAGCCAAGGCTTAATTCAAGGTCTTTTCCTTTTAATATAGCCTTAAAACCAACTCCTTGAACGTCGAGCTTTTTTTCAAATCCTTTCGTGACACCTTCTATCATGTTTGCTAAAAGAGTTCGAATTGTTCCATGAAGATTTTTGAACGTATCGCTTTTTCTTGTCACCGTGATCACGCCATCTTTCACTTCAAGTTCTATTCCAAATGGAATATTAAGGGAAAGTTCATTTTTTGCTCCTTTAATTTTTACGAGTGATCCTGTAACTTGCACTGTTACTCCTTGTGGTACTTGGACTGGTTTTTTTCCTATTCGTGACATAATGTTTTTAATTTACAATTTACAATATTACAATTTACAAACTTTAACGAATTTCACATAATAATTCTCCACCAATGTTAAGTTTTCTGGCTTCTTCGCCGGTCATAACGCCTTTTGACGTTGATATGATGGCGATTCCAAAGCCGCTTTTAACTTTTTTAATTTCGTCTTTTCCAACGTATATTCTTTGTCCGAGCTTGCTTACTCTCTTTACTGACAATTCATGAGCCCCTTCTTTCAATGTTATTTTGAGCTCAGGAAACTGTTTGTCGGATATTTTTTCCACTTTTTCAACAAAGCCGTGTTTTGCAATGATATTTGCCATGTTCTCTTTGATTTTTGAATATGGAACATTTACAGTGCTGTGTCGCGCTTTCATTGCGTTCTTTATTCTAATCAATAAGTCTGCTATTGGGTCTGTGTGCATATTATTTTATTTATAGTTAGGGCCGTTGGCCTGGTTACCAAGATGATTTTTTAATACCTGGGAGTGCTCCTTTGCTGGCGTGTTCTCTAAAGCAAATTCTGCACATTTCGAATTTTCCCATATATGAACCTACTCTTCCGCATAATTTGCATCGATTGTATACGCGTGTCGGGAATTTTGGCTTTTTGCCGGCTTCCAAGGCTTTCATTAACGCCTTTTGTCCTCTTATTGTTTTTACTTTTAGTGCTGTTCTTGCCATTTTGTTATGTTATTTAGTTGGTGTCGCTTCGCGACGTTTTAATTTATATGGGCCTGTGTTCGCCTTTGGCGAACGGCCTGTTATTTTGCCATTTCGGCTCTTTCTCTTCCTGTTAATGCGAGTTCTGTCATTTCTTCTTTGCCTCCCGCTCCTTTTTTCTTTTTTAATTCAGCGTCTTTCTTGAAAGGGAAGTGCATTGCGTCCAACAATGCTCGTGTGTGTTCTTTATTTTTAGCTGTTGTCGTTATTGTTATTTGAAGGCCGTGAACTTTTGTAAGGTCTTCTACTCCTATTTCCGGGAATACCGTGTGTTCTTTAAGCCCAAGGTTATAAGCTCCGCGTTCGTCGAAAGCTGTTGTTGAGATGCCTCGGAAATCGCGTACGCGTGGGAGGGTGATGTTGATTAATTTTGTTAAGAAATCATACATTCTTTTTCCTCTAAGCGTTACCTTTATTCCAACGACTTGTCCTTGTTTTGTCTTAAAGTTCGAGATTGATTTATTCGTTTTGACAGCAATTGGTTTTTGACCCGTGATAGCCGCAATATTGTTCATTACGTCTGTGTGGTCTTTTCCGCCTTTTGTCATGTATGAACCAATTCCAACGTTAACTGTTATTTTCGTTATTTTTGGTACGGCCATAACGTTTTTAATTCCAAGTTTTTCTTTTAATGCCGGAATAACTTCTTTCAAATATCTTGTTTTTAGGTCTTCTGTTGTGCTCATGATTGTTTCTTAGTTTTTTTAGATTTAATTGCTGAGCTATCGAATTTTTGGTCGACAGACTCTTTGCATAATTTGCATATTCTTGACTTTGTTTTTCCTTCTGTTTTGTATTCAACGCGAGCTGGCTTTGAGCAGTGTGGGCAGAGGATCATTGCGTTTGATACATCGAAGAATGTTTCATATCTTACCTTGTCACCTTTGCTGGTTTTCGTTTTCTTGATGTGCTTTGTTATAAGATTTAACTTTTCAACTGCGATTTTTTTGCGTTTTTGATCGACACGGATTACTTTTCCGCTTTTACCGCGATCTTTTCCTACAATAAGGAGCACGTTGTCTGATATTTTGATTTTCATAGTACTTCTGGCGCTAAAGAAATAATTTTTTGAAACGATGGGTTATCGCGTAATTCTCTTGCAACCGGTCCAAATACGCGAGTTCCCTTTGGCATAAGGTCTTTTCCTATGATAACGATTGCATTATCATCGAATTTTATATATGTGCCGTCCGGTCTTCTCGTATTGTTTCTTACTCTGATGACGACGGCTCTTTCAACGGATTTCTTTTTTACGATTCCTCTTGGTGAGGCTTGTTTTACTGTAACAACCACTATATCTCCAAGTCTTGCCCATCTTTTTCCCGTTCCACCCATTGGCTGGATGCAAGTTGCCATTTTGGCTCCGGTATTATCTGCGACGACTAAATGTGATCTAAGTTGTATCATGTTATTTTGATTGTGGTTTAACGACTGTCCAATTCTTTAATTTGCTTAGCGGACGAGTTTCATAAATTGTTACTTTATCTCCCATTTTGTATTGTCCTTCAGGACTGTCGGCATAGAATTTCTTTGATGTTTTATATCTTTTCTTATATTTAGGATGAGCTTTATATGTATCAACTTTTACAACAATTGTTTTTTGCATCTTATCGCTCACGACTGTTCCTTCTTTTGTTCTCATATATAATTATTTTAAGTTGTGTTTGTCTCCGACAAACGACTTTATTTAGATGTAGCTGTTCGCTGTGCTCCAGCTGTGTTAACGTTTTTTAGTATTGTGATGACTCTTGCGACATATTTTTTTGTATCTTCAACTCTTTGATGATTCTTTGATTGTCCGGTGCGTGATTCAAACCTGTATTTCATCAGGCTTGTTTTGCCTTCTTTTAAGGCTTTTTCAAGCTGTTCCTTCTTCATCTTTTTTAATTCTTCTGTTGTATACATATTGTTTAAATGAGCTTGTTCTTATTAATAAATTTGCATTTTACAGGTAGTTTTTGAGTTGCGAGATATATTGCTTCTTTTGCTTCCGCTTCTGTGATTCCTTCGAGTTCGAATATGATTTTTCCGGCTTGTACTTCAGCGCAGAAGAATTCCGGTGTACCTTTTCCCGCTCCCATTGGGACTTCAGCCGCTTTCTTTGTGATGATCTTATCCGGGAATATTCTAATCCATATTTTTCCACCTTTTTTCGTGAATCTTGCCATAGCCTTTCTTGCGGCTTCGATTTGTCTTGCCGAGATTTCACCGGCTGAGATTGCTTTTAGTCCAAATGTTCCAAATGCCATCTTTGTTCCTCTTTGCGCCGGACCCCTAAGGCTTCCGCGATTTCTAAACTGTTTTCTATGTTTTGTCTTTTTTGGTTGTAACACTTTACATTTGGTTAAGTTTCTCTAGGTCTTTCTTGAATATATCTCCTTTGTATACCCAAACTTTTAATCCGATGATTCCGTATGTTGTTAGGGCAGGGACGTATGCATATTCAATATTTGCTCTGAATGTTTGAAGTGGGAGTTTTCCTTTGATGAAAAGTTCATTTCTTGCGATTTCAACTCCATTTAAGCGACCTGAAGCATAAACTTTGACTCCAAGCGCTCCTGCATCCATTGCTTTTTCTAAAGCCATTTTTGCAGCTCTTCTATATGAAATTCTTTTTTCAACTTGTTGAGCAATCGATTCTGCAATTAAGCGTGCGTCTGTTGCAGGTTGTCTGATTTCTTTTATTTCAATTCCAAATTTTTCATTAAATTTCTTTTCAAGTTCTGCGCGGAGTTCTTCGATCATTTCACCTTGATGTCCAATGATTGTGCCCGGTTTTGCCGTATAGATAACAAGTGTAACTTTTGTTGGGCTTCTCAAGATCTCTATTCTTGAAATAGCGTTTTCCTTAAGCCTTTTTTCGAGGTATTTTTTTACCTCAATGTCTTTGTGGAGCAGGGTAGAATATGATTTTTTTGTAGCAAACCATTTAGAGTCCCAGCTCTTTGTTATTCCTATTCTAATGATGTTTGGATTTACTTTTTGACCCATTTTATGTTGTTACAGTTTTTTTAGTGGTTTTTTTGACGGCTTTTTCCGTTTTTTCTGCTTTTTCAATTTTCTTTTCCGGTGCGGCTGTTTCTCTGACTTTTAATTCGATTCTTAAGTGTGACATTTTTTTGATGATCGGATTTGCTCTTCCTCTTGAAGCGGGGATAAATCTTTTGAATTTAGGGCCATCGCTTACATAGATTGAACTTATATATAGATTTTCTTTCTTTTGCTTGAGGTTGTTTTCTGCATTTGATGACGCTGATACCAATGATTTTCTGATTAAGTCTGCCGCTTTTTTTGGCATGTATTTTAACAATGCGAGTGCTTCAACTACGTTTTTTTCTCTTACTATTCCCGCAACGAGTTCAAGTTTCTTTGGTGCTATTCTGATAAATTTTGTTACTGACCTCATTTTTTATTCTTTTAATTGATTGTTTATGCTACTTTGCCGCTCCGGTATCTTTACTGTCTGTACCTGTTAATCTTGCGAGTTTACCACCATGTCCTTTGAATTTTCTTGTAGGAGAGAATTCTCCGAGCTTGTGGCCTACCATTTGTTCTGTGATATATACAGGGATGTGCTGTTTTCCGTTGTGTACTGCGATTGTGTGACCTACAAATTCAGGAGAGATGTCGCAGTTTCTTGCCCATGTTTTGATTGGTTTTTTATCTCCAGATGCGTTTATCTTTTCAATCTTTTTCACCAGCTTCTGGTCGATAAATGGTCCTTTTTTTAAGCTTCTGCTCATAGTGTACTGTTTTTTAGTTGTGTTGCCTTCGGCAACGTTTTGTTTATATGGGCCTTGCGCTTACGGCGCGGCCTGGCGTGGTTATTTATTCCTTGTAGGTCTTTTTTTGATAATCCATTTTGTGCTGTATTTCTTGCGATCTCTTGTTTTGTAACCATTGGCTGGCTTGCCCCAAGGTGTGCGTGGGCCTGTAAGACCGATTGGTTGTGCGCCTTCACCACCACCATGTGGATGTTCAACCGGGTTCATGGCTTTACCTCTGACGGTTGGTCTCCATCCCATGTGACGCTTTCGTCCGGCTTTTCCAAGGCTTACATTTGAATGGTCGACGTTGGAAACAACTCCGATTGTTGCAAAACATTCTTTTGGAATCATTCTTACTTCTCCTGAAGGAAGTTGGACTTGTGCCATTTTTCCTTCGAGAGAAACGAGTTTTCCGCTTGAACCTGCTGATTTGATCATTTGTCCGCCTTTTCCCGGAACTAGTTCAAGGTTGAATATTGAATAACCGATTGGTATGTGGCTTAATGTCATTCTATTTCCGGATTGCACTCTTGCTTTGATTTTTGTGACGATGACATCGCCGACTTTTGCGCCTTCCGGTGCTAAGTTATAGCGTTTTTCGCCGTCTGTATAACAAACAAGCATAATGAATGATGATCTTCCCGGATCATATTCAATCGTTTTGATCGTTGCTGAAATATTCATCTTATCTGTTTGGTTGAAATCAACCATTCTATATTGTTTGATGTAGCCGCCGCCTTGGTGTCTGATCGTGAGCTTGCCGGAGTTATTGCGACCCGCGTGTTTCTTTAGCCTTTTTAAGAGTCTTTTTACAGGATTGATTGTCGTAACTTCCTCATATGTGAGGCCTGTCATGAGTCTTCTTCCCGGGCTTGTCGGTCTGTAGGTTTTAATCGGCATATTAATCTTCTAATTTAAGTTTATTTATATCTATACCTTTTTTGCTGTTTATTTTAACGATTGCCTTCTTCATTAATGGTCTTTTTGTCATTACTCTTCCTTTTCCGATCAATCTGACTTTTTTGACTACATTCATCATGTTTACTGAAACAGGTTTTTCACCATACATTTCTATGAATGCTCTTTTAACATCGATTTTCGTTGTTTTGCTTGATACCCAGAGCGTATATTGCTTTAATTCGCTTAGTCTTGTGCTTTTTTCTGTTGTGATCGGTCTGATTATTCTTGCGTATTTCATATTTTATTTATAACTTCGTGTTATTTTGTCTTAAAAATTTCATTCATTTTTCCAAGTGATTCTTCAAGGAAAACGACTGTTTTGTAATTAATTAAATCTGTAATATTCAAATAATTTACCAAAATAGTTTTTACACTTGCTATGTTTTTGCTTGATTTTTCGATTAATGCATTTTTTGCAGGAAGAACAAATAGGGCTCTTCTTGGAATTGGGAGTTTGCTGATCATTTCTGCAAAAAACTTTGTTTTTGCTTCTACTCCTTCGTATTTATCGAGCGCGATTATTTGATTTTCACGAGCTTTGTCTGAAAGAGCGCTTAATAATGCCTGTCTTCTTTGTCCTCTTGGCATGTTTTTGCTGAAGTTTCTGTCGTTTCTTGGGCCAAATGCAACACCACCACCGACGAAGTGTGGATTGCGGGATGAACCTTGTCTTGCATTTCCTGTGTGTTTTTGAGCATATGGCTTTTTGCCACCACCTCTGACTTCCGCTTTCGTTTTTGTATGAGCAATTGCTTTGCGAGCGTTTGCTGTTTGCATTACATGTGCTTGGTGAATCAAATCTTCATTGAATGGTTGTTCAAAATATTCTTTTTGAAGTTCAATTTGTCCTTTCTTTTCACCTTTCTGATTGTATAAATCGATTTTCATGCTATTTTTTCACCTTTATGATTACGAGACTGTTTTTTGCTCCCGGAACGGCACCTTTTATTGCAAGTAGATTTTTTTCATTATCTATGTGCATTATTTTTACATTTTTTATAGTAACTGTGTCGAGACCCATGTGGCCCGGCATCTTTTTACCTTTATTTACTCTACCAGGTTTTGCGCGTGTACCAATTGAGCCCGGTTCTCTGTGATGATGTGAACCGTGGGACATTGGACCTCTTGAGAAGTTGTGTCTTTTGATTACACCTTGAAAACCTTTACCCTTTGACACGCCGGTAATTGTGACTTCTTTAGCTTCTTTTAACGTTTCAAGATTTACAAGATCCCCTTTATTGAATTTTGATGTATCTTCTGCGTTGATTTTGAATTCTCGAAGATGCTCAAATTTTCTTGTCTTTGTTGGTTTCTTGAGCGCGTTAAATCCCAAAACTAACGCCGGATATCCATCTTTTTCAACAGTCTTAACTTGTTCAATCGTATTTGGAGTGCAGTAGATAACTGTTACTGGGATCACGCGGCCATCATCTTGGATGATACGTGTCATGCCTAATTTTTTGCCGAGTATGCCTACCATATTTAGTTTGGTTAAGAGGTTCTTGCTTTCGAAGACTTTCGGCAAGCCCGCGAAAACGTTTGAACATCAACCTTTGTGGTTGTGCCGTATTAATTTATAGGTAGTTGAAATGGAAGTCAAGGGAATTTTTATAAAATTAATAATCAATATTCAATAATCAATTTACATTCAATTTTCAATTGGTTAATTTTCAATCTTGAAAAAGCACGGATTTTAGGTCCGCGCTTTTATTTATCGTTTTAGAATTGATAATTGAAAATTATTTGATTATTGAGACTTGATTATTGTTCCTCATCTTCCTCATCATCGTCTTCGCCTTTTTCAAGTTTTTCTTTTTTGCGGCGCATTTTTGCAGCGTAGACTTTGTATTCGCGATATTTGTGATATAAGAAGTATATTAACCAGATTCCACCTGCGGCTCCAATGCCTATCATTGTTTGATAGAAGATCTTTGTAATTGTGTCTTTTTTATAGAAGCCTGCGATGTTTCCGGCTAATTTATTTACATTAGATAAGTCTAGACTGCTTAAGCCATTTTTTACTATGAAGGATAATTTGAGCGCTCTGCTCATCACGTTATCTTTTTTGCGCGTTGCATAAACGGTGACCGTGTGTTCGCCATCTTCAAGGGCTTTTGCCGGTCTTACCGTGAATTCACCGGCAGGACTATCTGCGACGAGAGCAGAGGAGGAGAGCAAGCTTTTCCAGGAGGTGATAACTTCATTGCCGAATTCAGTTTTTCCTCTGATTGTTGGCATTGAAGGAGTTGTTATCTTGAAGCCTGACTTTATCATTTCTTCAGTCAATGTTATGCCTCCGAATGACAATAATTCCGGTGGTTCGATGTTGATTGAGCTGTTTATTTCAATGCTTATTGGAGCCGATGATACGACTTCTGATTTTTTTGAATCAAATGCTTTAGCGAGTAATAAGTATTTTCCGTCTTTGATTGGGTCTGTTTGAGCATCAATCATGTTGGAGGCACCCGCTGTTGCGCTTGCTATGACCTTTTCTCTACCAAATGAATTTCTGACATATATTTGTACGAGCGTGTTTGATTTTGCTGTACCTTTGACATAGAAAGAGGAGCTACCAATGATTTGGTCTTGTGCGATGTTTGTTATCGCCAATAATACGCTATCTATTGCATTGAATTTCAAAGGATCTGTGTGCATATCAAGAACTTCTTGGCCATCCGTGAACGTATCGCCATCTGTGTCAGGATTTTTTGGGTCAGTTCTATATTGATATTCCATTTTGTCAGACAAGCCATCGTTATCTGTATCTTGTTCACCATTTTCAACTACGATTTTATTTTTTGTTTGCCAATCATCTGAAACGCCAACGCCTTTTGTATCTTTTGGATAATCGAGAGGGTCAAGAGGGTCTGTATTTGCCGCAATTTCAATGTTATCCGAGAATCCATCATTATCAGTGTCTTGTTTTAATGGGTTTGTTTTATATTTTTTGATTTCATCGCCATCTTTGAGTGTATCGTTATCCGTATCTATGTTTAATGCATTTGTTTTATATTTATTTATTTCTTCTCCATCTTTTAAGCTATCGCCATCTGTATCGGCTTTTTTCGGATCAGTGCCGTGAATTTCAGTTTCCATAATGTCTGTTAATCCATCTTTATCCGTATCGGTTGTGATGTTGAATTTGATGTTTTTTTGCTTTGCATACGCTTTTGCTTTTTTCATTATTTCATTGAAGTCGCCTTTCAAAAGATATGAATCAGGTCTAAATTCTGCGGTTTTGGAACAATCTATGAGTTTTATTTCACATGCTGAATTGGCAACTTTTGGTATCCAGCATTTTGTGACATTGTTTGCGAGGTCTTTAAATGGAGTTTTTTGAGCCATTAAAGCTTCTTCGCTTCCTGCGGCTATGATTAATTCTTCGCACGTTTCAGGCTTGATAACTTCAAGTGCTATTAATATGATTTTTATAGCTTCCGATCTTGTTACCGCGGCATTTGTTTGGAGTTCTTTGTTATCTTTTTCCGTGAATACGCTTGTGAGCCCAAGTTGAGATGCAACGTCTAGCTCTTTGCTATTTTTTTCAGATTGATTCACCGTTGCTGATGCTCCGAGATTTAACATGCTTAGACACTCTTCTTTATTTTTGCCACAAGTTTCGAGGTAATCTTTGCGAGTATTTTGGAGATCAAGGTCTGTTACGACATATGCTAGGAATTCGCCGCGAGTGAGGGCGTCTTGCGGTATAGCTATTTCTTTTTTTAGATTCTCGATTTCTTTTTTGAGATCTTCTGTGGTTACAACCATCTGATTAGTCTGATCGTTTTCACTTGTTCCCGTGCTTGTTTCTGTGTCGCTACCGGTGTCATCGTTGTCAGTTGTTGTGCTTGTGCATGTGCTAGTTTCCGATGGTTTCGAAATTGTTGTTCCGCACATGTTTCTATCCGTGCAGGATCTGGATTTTGAATCATTTAAGCATTCGCTCCATTCCGTGCACACCCAAAGTTCATTGCATGGTGGTGTGCAGGCTTGTGTTTCCGATGGTTTCGAAATTGTTGTTCCGCATATATTTCTGTCTGTGCATACTCTGATTTGATTTCCTGATGTGCTGCACGTTGACCATTCTGTGCATGCCCAGTTTTCGGCACACGATTGTATAACATTGCAAGTTTGTGATTCGGTTATTACGTTTGGAATTGAGCAATTGTTTGAATCGGTTTTTGTGCGCGTTTGGTTTCCGCTTACGCACGTGCTCCAGTCGCTATATGTGTAGTTTGGAGTGCAGGTTACCGTACACACTTGTGCCTCTATAGGCTTGTCAGTCGTTACGCCGCAGAGATTTGAATCTGTACACGTTCTTGATTGAGAGCTGTTTGTGCATGAATTCCATGATGTGCATGTCCAGTTTGGTGTGCATGGCATTACACACGTTTGATCTTCTGTTATCGAACTTACTCCCGGGCATCCGTTTGAATCCGATTTTATACGCGTTTGATGTCCGGCTGAACACGTGCTCCATGCGGTATACGCCCAAGTTGTCGTGCAGCCACCACCGTCGCTTGGGTTTGTCGATATCGCGTTTGATGCTTCCGATAAAGCGGTTTCCGTTTCCAAATCGTTTTTTGCTTTGACTTTAAACGTATGCGAAGTATTTGAACTTAATCCGGATATTGTTATTAAATACGTTGCATTGCCGTCTTCGCTTTCCCATGCGGATTTTGTTTTGAAGTAAGCGCTTGTTCCAAGCTGATAGTTTGATTGTACATATTTTAATAAAGTTGGTTCATAGATTGCGTATTTTGTTGTGTCTGAATTTGATGTGTTGTTAATTGTGAGTGCTAATTGTGACGTTGAGCTCATTGTTGCGAGAGTTGGTGTGCTTGGAGTGTTTGCAAGATTGCACATTGAGCTTGAAAGTGCTCCAAATTCGGTTTCTGTTTCGGCTGTACTTTTTGCTTTTGCCTTGAGCGTGTAGCAGGAATTTCCGAGAGAGATTCCTGTAATTGTTATTCCATTGCTTGCGTTACCATCGATTGCATCCCATTCCGTGTTTGTTTTCCAAATAGCGGTGTCGCTCGTTAATGTTCCGGTTTCGCTTAAGTATTTTGATGCGACAATGGATTGAATTGCATATCTTACACTTAATGCATTTGAGTTTGTGTTAAGATTCAATCTGAAAGATGTGATTGTCTCTGATGATGAAACGATGGTTGGCGTTAATGGAGTGTTCACTAAAGTTGTTGTTGTGGTTGTTGTTGGTGTTGCTTCAACTCCACCACCGTTTTTAACTCTAATTTTGATGTAATAAGGCGTGTTTGTTGATAATCCGGTGACGAGTTTGCCGCTGATTCCTCCCCAGTCGTTATATATTTGCCATGTTGCTGTTTCATCGAGAGTTCCATCCGCTTGGACGTACTCGGCATCTGTAAATGATTCGTTTGTTGCGAATTGTATTGCAAAGAGCACTTCGCTGTCGTCATTAAAACCAGAATCGATGTTTACGTTAACGCTTGTCGTGTATGGAGTTACATCCGGCGTTCCCGGTGAAACCGGTAATATATATGCTGTTGTCGTTGATGTTTCCGTTCCAATATTGTCACAGTTTTTTGCTTGTATGGCTGTTAAGTACGTACTGCCTGGATTGAATCCTGAAATCGTGAACGTGTTTGTTGAATCTGCTGTGAACCATCTTTCCGGTTCAGATAGTGTTCCTTCTCCGTTTAAATACATCCCCGCTGATCTTATTGTGTAATATGTGCCGTCCGGATTACCGTTTTTGTCTATCGTTACATCAAATGTTGTTGTGGTTATGTTGCTTGCTGATATGGCGGGCGTATTAGCTGCGGTGCAGGCCGTTAAGTTAACAATTGCGCTTTCCGTGCCTTCTTGGTTTCTTTGTTTAATGTGATGTATGAATTGTTTGTTTGGCGTGAGCGATGAGTGCGTCCATTGATATCCTGTGAATTCACCGTTGTTCCAATTCGAGAAGCTATAATATCCGCCCAAATCTTCCGGAATCGAATAACCATAGAAGAAATATCCCGATAAATACGTTGAATCGTTTGTAAATTGATCAACTGAGAATGACATACTCGTTGAATCGATCGCTGTAGCTTGGAAATTCGATGGTGCGTCAACTGCTGTGTATGCTGTTGAAGCAGGGCCTGTTGTTTCAATTTCTTCACTGTTTCTTGAGAATAGTCTTATTGTATATGATGTATTTTCTGTGAGGCCGGTTATTGTTGGTCCTGTTCCTCCGCCCCATTCTGTTTGTGTTTGCCATGTTGCCGTTTCGCCAAATGTTCTATTTGTTTGTAGATATTGCGTTCCGTTTTTGATTGCATATTGTGTGCCTGCAGGGTTGCCGTCAGATGTAAGAGGTATTCTGAATGATGTGGTTAGAATATCGCTTATAGTGAAAGAAGGAATTATTGTTGCAAGCGTTGTTTGATATTCGGCTGTGTTAAAGCTTGTTTCTATGTTTTCACCGTTGCGAGCTTTTGCTTTAATTTCATATGTTTCATTTGGATTTAATCCAATTGCCATTTCTGTTGTATCCCATGTGGTTTTTGTATTCCATTCAGCTGAGTCGTACAAACTTCTGTCTGAATGTAGATATTGAGTTCCGATCATTATTGCGTACTCTGTGTTGCTTGGATTTGTTCCTTCAGAGCTTATGCTGATTAAGATGCTTCCTGATCCTGTTGAGCTATGTGTTAGTGTAAATCCCGTATCGGCGAGTGTATAAACAGGGGAGCATGTTGCGTATGCGGAATTGCCGGTTTCGCCTTTTGCGCGGACGCGGAACCAGAGTTGGTCATTGGTTGATAACGAACTTGCGTCATATGAAACCGTATTTGCCGCGATTAAATTATTAACAGTTTCATAGTCTGTGCCGTTTGTTGATTTTTCTAAATCAAAATATGTTTCGTTGTTTGAATTGTCTGTCCAACCAACCGTCATTCCGGATGAAGTTATGTTTGAAGTTACGCATGCGGATGGTGCGGTTGGAGAAGGGGATATTGCCGTGAAGGAATAGCCCGATGTGAATTCGGTTGGGAAGTCGTTACTGTCCCAAAGCTTCAATCTTGCGTAATATGTTTGGCTGGCTTCGAGAGGCGTCGTGCAGCTTGTGTCGTTATACGCGATCGAACTTATTGTTCCTGATGTTTTTTCCGTGTCGCATATATTAACTTCGAATCCACTTGATGTGGAAACTTGGATTTGATATGAGGACTGTGTGTCTGCTTCGTTTCTATCGTTGAACGTCCATGAGAATGTTGAGTTTTCTTCCGAAGTTGCGGCGAAAGACGTTGAAGTTGGGGCAACGTTTGTGTTTGGAACGAATTTTTGAATGCGGTTATCGTTTAAGCCTGAAGCATATATATTTCCACTTGAATCAATCGCTATGCCAAACATATAACTATTAAATTCTCCATTTCCGCTTCCGACGCTTCCCCACTGAGTTATATATGTTCCGTTTGAATCGAACTTTTGAATGCGATGAATTTCTCTGTCCGCTACATATACATTTCCACTTGCGTCAACTGCTATGCTGTTTGTATTGTAAAATTGCCCATTGCCGCCTCCGGTGCTTCCCCATTGAGTTATATATGTTCCATTTGAATCAAACTTTTGAACGCGATTATGGTAATCATCTACAACGTATACATTATTACTTGAATCAATCGCTACGCCTCTTGTCGAGTCGAATTGTCCATTTTCATTTCCATAAGTTCCCCATTTTGTTATAAATTCTCCGGTTGAGGTAAATTTTTGTATTCTGTTGTTGCCCCAATCTGCTACGTATACATTTCCGCTTGAATCAAGTGCTATGTCGCTTGGCATTTCGAATTCTCCGTCTACTCCCGTCCATCCACGAGTTCCCCATTTTGTTATAAATTCTCCGGTTGAGGTGAATTTTTGAATGCGATAATTGCCACTATCTACTACATATACATTTCCACTTGAATCAATATCTATGCCAGCCGGACTGTCGAATTGTCCGTCTCCACTTCCATAGCTTCCCCATTGAGTTATATATGTTCCATTTGAATCAAATTTTTGAACGCGATTATTGTTGCGTTCCACTACATATACATTTCCACTTGAGTCGATCGCTATTCCAAATGAGGTAGTACTTCCCCATTTTGTGTCAAACCTATACGGTTCAATTACCGTTGTGTCCGTTGTCGTAGTAGGGGAGCAGGTTGCGTAAGTTGAGCTACCGTTTGTTGTGCTTGTTGCTTTAACTCTGAGCCAATATTGTGTGTTGTAATTAAGATCGCCAACGCCTTTTGCAACTATGTTTGCAGGGATTGTTGATGAAACTACAGAATAGTCTGTGCCATTTGTTGATTTTTCAACCGTAAAATTATCTTCGTCGCTTGAATTGTCTGTCCAGTTAACAGCTACTGATGTGCCGGTTATGTTTGAGATTGTACAAGATGTAGGCGCGGTTGGCGGGACAATCGGTAAGAATTTTTGGACATAATTTTCCGATGCAGAGTTTCCGGCTCCCAATATGTATATATTTAAACTCGGATCTATTGTTATATCGTCTACAAAGCTGAATTGGCCATAACTTGAACCTGAGCTTGGCCAATATCTGTTGATGTATGTGCCGCTTGAATCATATATATAAAAGCCCGCATTGCCTGCATACCAAGCTCCTCCGCCGACATATACATAGCTATTTTTTGCTGTGATTGATTCTGGTACGCTCATCGATGATAAGCTCCATTGTCTTAAATATGTACCGCTCGAGTTGAACGCTTGTATTCTACCGGCTGACATAACGTATAAAGTGTTATCGTTTTGATCGATTGTTATTTTGTTGCCATAGCTGCTAAATTGTCCGTCACCTGTTCCTTCCGAGCCTATGTTTATTAATTTCACTCCCGCTGAAGTAAATTTTTCGACTTCATAAAGAAATCTGTTATATACGTATATGTTGTTATCGTTATCAATTGCCATGCTTTCTCCTTCACCATATTCGTTCAAATCGAGTTCCAAATTCCATTGAGTTGTATATGTTCCGCTTGAATTGAATTTTTGTACTCTTTTATTGCCTTTATCTAAAACATATATATTCCCGCTTGAATCGACTACTACGTCTCTCGGCGTGTTAAATTGTCCATCGCCTGTTCCCGAACTTCCGAATTTTGATATAAATGTTCCCGCTGAATCGAATTTTTGAATTCTGTTGTTCCCGGTGTCTGCGATGTATACATTTCCACTTGAATCGATTCCCAGATTTTCCGCACTATAAAATTGTCCATCTAAACTTCGTCCATAAGTATTTAATGTTAATAAGATGGTGTCTCCTACTGAATTGTATTTTAGATTTGATGTGTAAATGTTTCCGCCGGCGTCTTTTGTTATACTGCCGGATCCTATCGCGAGCGTCGTGAGCAATGTTCCGCTTGTATCATATTTTTCAACATTTCCAATGCTTGAATTGCTGACATAAATGTTGTCACTGCCATCTATATATATTTTATTTGCCCATCCGCGTTCATTTATATCAAGTTGTAAAGTCCATTTTGTTACAAACTCTCCACTTGGATTAAATTTTTGGACTCTGTTGTTCCACGTATCTGCTACGTAAAGATTTCCACTCGAATCAACCGCTACTCCTTGTGGATAATAGAATTGTCCGTCTGCCGATCCCGCTGTGCTTCCCAGTGTTATTAAAAGAGTTCCGCTTGAATTAAATTTTTTAACCAAATGTGCGTTTTGATCTGCAACATAAAAATTTCCACTTCCATCAACCGCTACCGCAACGGCCATGCTGAGCGATGATGCCGCAGATCCTATATAGCTTCCACTCAGAGAGTATTTTCTTATATCGCCGGCTTCCGGTACATAAATATAACCACCGGATATTATATGTTGACCTCTTGGTAGATAAGATGTGGAAAATTTGCTTATGTATGTGCCGCTTGAATCATATTTTTGTATATAATAAGACGCGCCTCCACTTCTACTTACGCTTAGATATATGTCTCCGGTATCGGGATCAATTGCCGGTCCATATATTCCGTCGAATTGATCGGTTTGCCAGCCTAGCCCAAATCGTAAAGAATATTCATATGGATCTACGGCTTGAGCTTCCGCGTTTTTCGTTTTGAAGTTAATAGTGGCGCTGACGAAAAGGCTTATTAAAGCCAAAATCATCGCTCCTGTTTTAAGAGCGTTTTTGAATTTTTTATCAGTTAAAAATTTGGGCATATTTGAGAGGAGACATATGATATATCTTTTAGCTAAAATTTTAGCATACTATGTTTAATATCTCAAAACTTAAATCTCAAAAGTCAAAACCATAACTAAAAAGTTGAAATTCGGAATGTGCACAAAAAAAGAGGGTCAAAATTTGACCCTCTTAATATAATTGTATTTTTATTCCTTAATACCTATGCAACGACTGTTTCGGATGCAACTTTTGCTTTTTCTGAGCTCATCATCTTGATTTCGACTTCAACTCCGGCAGGGAGGTTGAGGTTCGAAAGAGATTCGATGGTTTTCGGCGTGCATTCCGTGATGTCGATTAATCGCTTGTGCGTGCGCATTTCGAACTGTTCACGTGCATCTTTGTGTACAAAAGTTGATTTGTTGACAGTGAATCTTTCAATTTTTGTTGGCAAAGGTATTGGTCCTGAAACTAATGCGCCAGTTTTTTCCGCGATATCGATTATTAATTTCGTGGATTGATCAACGATTTTGTGATCGAAAGCGAAGATTTTGATTCTGATTTTCTGTTTTACTGACATAGTTTGATTAGTTTTAGGTTGTTAAAGAACAGGCCCGCAGCGAAGCGAAGGGCCGCATTTATTCTATAATTTTTGCTACAGATCCGGCACCAACTGTTTTGCCACCTTCACGGATAGCAAATTTTGTACCTTGATCAAGAGCGACAGGAACGCCGAGCGTGACGACCATCTTGATGTTATCACCGGGCATAACCATTTCAACATTGGCTGGAAGTTCAATTGTACCTGTAACATCTGTTGTTCTGACATAGAACTGAGGTTTGTAACCTTTAAAGAATGGTGTGTGTCTTCCACCTTCTTCTTTATTTAAGATATAAACTTCAGCGTCAAATTTTGTATGAGGCGTAATTGAGCCGGGTTTTGCGATAACTTGTCCGCGTTCGATTTCTTCTCTTTCAATACCGCGGAGAAGGAGACCGACATTATCACCTGCACGTCCTTCGTCTAGTAATTTTCTGAACATTTCAACTCCTGTGACAACGACTTTCTTTGTTGTTTTGATACCGATGATTTCAACTTCTTCGTTGATTTTCACGATACCTTGTTCAATTCTACCTGTTGCGACTGTTCCTCTACCTTTGATAGAGAAGATGTCTTCAACCGGCATAAGGAAAGGCTTATCGAGCGTTCTGACAGGATCTGGAATGTAGCTATCGAGAATTTCTGAAAGTTCGATGATTGGGCCACAATTTGGGCATTCTTTCTTTCCGCAACCACAGTTCATAGCTCCAAGAGCTGAACCTTTTACGAAAGGAGTTGTGTCTCCAGGGAAGCCGTTTTTCTTAAGAATTTCACGTGTTTCAATTTCTGAAAGTTCTGCAATTTCCTTATCGGCGATATCGATTTTGTTCATGAAAACGACGATATAAGGAACGTTAACCTGATTTGCGAGAAGAACGTGTTCACGTGTTTGTGGCATTGGGCCGTCCGCTGCTGATACGACGAGAATTGCGCCATCCATTTGAGCTGCACCTGTGATCATGTTCTTGATGTAATCGGCATGACCAGGACAGTCAACGTGAGCATAGTGTCTTTTTGGTGTTTCGTATTCCTGATGTGAAGTTGCGATTGTAATACCGCGGGCTTTCTCTTCAGGAGCATTATCGATCTGATCAAAGTTAATAGCTTTGTTATTTCCGCCGAAAGCGGCTGCTAAAACTTTCGTGATCGCTGATGTAAGAGTTGTCTTACCATGGTCAACGTGGCCGATCGTACCAACGTTAACGTGCGTTTTCGCTCGATCAAATTTTTCTTTATCCGCCATTTTTTGTGTGGTTAATTGTTAATTTTATATATAAATTTTTTTTGCGAACTTGATTTTATCCAAATTTCCGTGCCAATGCAAGCCCAAATTGATTATTGGTGTCGCTTCGCGACAGGTTTATTTATATCGACCTGTGCGTTTATTTTATATAGACCTGTGTTCTGCTTTGCAGAACGGTCTGGCGAGCGGTCTGTTATTTCGCTTTCACTCCTGTTTTGTCTGCAATGATTTTTTCAGTGACATTGTTTGGAGCTTTGTCATATTTTCCGAATTCCATTGAGTAGCTTGCGCGACCTTGTGTCATAGAGCGAAGATCTGTTGCATATCCAAACATGGATGCGAGTGGAACGTATGCTCTGATGAATTTTGCCATACCGCGATCTCCACTTTCATAGATTTGGCCTCTTCTTGCGCTCAAATCTCCCATTACGTCTCCAAAATATTGCTCAGGAGTGACTGCTTCAACTTTCATGATTGGCTCAAGAATGCATGGATTTGCTCTTTTTGCACCGTTTTGAAAGCCAAGAGAAGCGGCGATTTTGAAGGACATTTCAGACGAGTCAACATCGTGGTAAGAGCCATCGATGAGCTCAACTTTGACATCCACAACAGGGAATCCTGCGAGAATACCTCTATTAAGAGCTTCTTCAACACCTTTTTTGATTGCAGGGACGAATTCTTTTGGAACTTTTCCACCAACGATGGAATCTTCGAATTCAAATCCTTTACCTGCTTCATTTGGGATGAGCTTGAATACAACGTGACCATATTGACCATGACCACCTGTTTGTTTGACGTATTTTTCTTCGTGTTCGATTTCTTTTTGAATTGTTTCTCGGTAAGCAACTTGAGGCGCGCCGACATTAGCTTCGACTTTGAATTCACGTCTTAAGCGGTCAACGATGATATCAAGGTGAAGTTCGCCCATACCTCCAATGACTGTTTGAGAAGTTTCTTCATCAAATCTGACCCGGAACGTTGGATCTTCTTCTGCGAGTTTTTGAAGAGCAAGTGAGATCTTTTCCTGATCGGCTTTTGTTTTTGGCTCAATTGCGATGTGGATAACAGGTTCCGGGAAGTTGATTGTTTCAAGTCTGATCGGATGAGCTTCATCGCAAAGTGTGTGGCCTGTTAATGTTTTCTTTAAGCCAATAATTGCGGCAATGTCTCCGGCTTTTGCTTCCTGAATTTCTTCTCTTGTATTTGAGTGCATACGGACTAAGCGGCTGATTCTTTCTTCATCTCTTGTGACCGAGTTGAAAACGCGGCTACCGGAAGTGATTTTGCCGGAATAAACGCGGAAATATGCGAGTCTTCCAACAAATGGGTCTGTTGCAATTTTGAATACGAGTGATGAAAATGGTTCTGTGTCTTTTGGTGAACGCAATTCTTCTTGTTCAGTATATGGATTCATGCCTTTCGTAGGAGGAAGCTCAAGAGGGGATGGAAGATATTCGATAACCGCATCAAGCATAAGCTGTACGCCCATGTTTTGAAGAGCGCTTCCGCAAAGTACGGGATATAACTTATCCGCAACAGTGCCTTTTCTTAAGCCGAATTTGATTTCTTCATTTGTTAATTCTTGTCCTTCAATATATTTTTGCATAAGGCCATCATCGCATTCTGAAGCCTTTTCGATCATTGTATGTCTGAATTTTTCAACTTGTTCTTTCATGTCATCCGGAATAGGAATTTCTGTTTTGATTTCTCCGTTTTTGCCTTCAAATCTATAAGCTTTTCTTGTGATGAGATCAATGATTCCACTGAATGTGCCTTCCGCTCCGATTGGGAGTTGGATTGCAACAGCGTCTTTGCTTAATCTTTCGTGAATGGAATCAAGGCTCATATAAAAGTCTCCACCCATTTTATCCATCTTATTGACGAATGCTAAGCGTGGAACATTGTATTTATCCGCTTGTCTCCAAACCGTTTCAGATTGAGGTTCGACACCTTGTGATCCGTCGAAAACGACGCATCCGCCATCAAGAACTCTTAGCGAGCGTTCAACTTCAGCTGTAAAGTCAACGTGGCCGGGAGTATCAATTAAGTTGATACGATAATCATTCCAGAAACAAGTTGTGGCTGCTGATGTGATCGTGATGCCACGTTCTCGTTCTTGTTCCATCCAGTCCATAGTTGCGGCGCCATCGTGAACTTCACCTATTTTATAGTTTCTACCTGTATAAAATAAGACGCGTTCTGAAACTGTTGTTTTTCCTGCGTCAATGTGTGCGATGATTCCTATGTTTCTGTATTTATCCAGCGAAACTTGTTTAAAATCTTCTTGTTGTGCCATATTTTGTTGTGTTTAGTTAAAATAAGAAAGTGTAGAAGAGATTCTCTATAAAAGGCATAAATACGAAATAAGAAAGAAGAGAACGTGCGTTCCTTGCGGAACTTCCGTTCTGCTGCTTAGAACTTCGCCAAGTGAGCGAACGCTTTATTTGCTTGTGCCATTCTATGTAATTCTTCTTTTTTCTTGAATGCTGTGCCTTGCTCTGTGAATGCTGCTAAGATTTCTGTTGCGAGTTTTTCAGCGAATCTCCTGCCTTTTGTGTTTCTTGCTGCACCAATAATCCATCTGATTGCGAGTGATACTTGTCTTTTTGGATTTACTTCTGATGGGATTTGATAAATTGCACCACCAACTCTTTTTGGTCTGATTTCGAGTTGAGGCTTGATATTTTCAAGTGCTTTTAAAAATATTTCTTGTGGGTTCTTGCTTTCTTTTTTACCAATTATCTCAAGCATGTCACTAAACAATCTTCTTGCAGTTGTTTTCTTGCCCTGTTTCATTATGCAGTTTATGAATTTTTCTTGTAACGGGCTTGAATTTTCCGGTATGTAGTAGACTCTTTTCTGTGGCATGTTTGTTAGAAATTAGTAATTAAAAATTAGAGATTATGCTTTTGGTTTCTTTTGGCCGTATCTTGAGCGGCTTTGTTTTCTGTTTTGTACGCCTTGAGCATCAAGACTTCCGCGAACAATGTGATATCCGACACCCGGCAAGTCTTTTACGCGACCTCCGCGGACAAGAACGATTGAGTGTTCCTGAAGATTGTGTCCTTCTCCTGGAATGTATGCAACAACTTCTGTGCCATTTACCAATCTAACTTTTGCGATTTTACGCAAGGCGGAGTTTGGTTTTTTTGGCGTCATTGTCGTTACCTTGAGACAAATGCCTCTTTTAAAAGGCGACATTAAAGGAGTTTTTTTATTCTTCAAGCTATTCCATGTTCCGAATAACGCAGGAGAGCTGCTCCTTTTTGAAGGTTTTCTTCTTGGCTTCTTTATCAGTTGATTTATTGTTGACATTGCTTGGTTTTGTAAAAATGCTTTGAGATTTTAACTAAAATGTTTTGCTAATGCAAGGGAAAATTCTGGTTTAATTTTCAAGATTCAATTTACAATTTACATTCAGTTATCAATTTTCAAGATTTTAATTTTCAGTTAATGCTTTGAATTTTCGCTATAGCTTGACGTTTTTTGGCTTTTTGACTAGGTTTTTGTTAATTGATAATTGTTTATTGAAAATTGATTGTAAATTGAAATATTGTAAATTGTAAATTAGATGATTGGATATAATGTTGAGCTTTCGTTGTATTTCTTCAACATTTCAGGATAATTTTCATCATCTTGCAGTGATTTCTTCTTTAAGCCATGCTTTGTTTCGGTCATGACTTTCTTTTCCATTTCCGCAACGTCTTCAGGATGTTGCTTTCTGTATGTTTCTCCGGCCGGGATCAATTTGCCGATGATAACGTTTTCTTTAAGACCGTTTAATGTATCCACTTTTTTTGTTACAGAAGCTTCAACCAAAACTCTGATTGTTTCTTGGAACGACGCGGCGGAAAGCCAGCTTTCTGCATAAAGAGCAACGCGAGTAAGACCTAGTAAAAGTCTTTCACCTCTGCATGGAGCTTTGTTCTTTTTTGCAAGTTCTCGATTTGTATTGCTATACGTGATGTAATCAATAATTTCACCAGGTAAGAATTCGCAATCTCCGGCTTCCATGATTCTAACTTTTGAGAACATTTGTCTTACGATTACTTCAATATGTTTGTCGTTAATCGTTTGACCATGCATTGCGTAAATGTTTTTTACTTCGTTCAAAATATATTTTTGAACAGCATATAAATCTGTTAAGCGCATAAGTTCGCGAAGGCTTAAGTGGCCGCTGCAAATAGGTGCTCCTTGTTCAATGAGTTGGCCATTTTTTACTTTCAAAACTTTTCCGAATGGGATTTCGTAAATTTTTTCAACCGGACCCGATGTTGTTATTTTGATGCCGTTTAATTCAATTGCTGTGACTTTTCCATCGACATCACTTTTAATAACGCTTTTATTTTCTTCGCTTTTTCCAATAGGTTGTCCGGCCTTTACTTTATCTCCTTTTTTAACCAAAATTTCTGTTTGTGCCGGAGTATAAAATTCTTTTTCAATTGGCTTTTCAGAATCGATAGTTACTTCAAATTGGTTTCCTTTATGATGAATTTTAACTTTTCCCGGAATTTCGGCTAATATTGCAGGATTTTTGACTGATCTGGCTTCAAAAAGTTCTTCAACACGCGTGAGACCTTGTGTAATATCTCCTTCACCGGCGACACCACCCATGTGGAACGTTCGCATGGTGAGCTGAGTTCCCGGTTCACCAATGGATTGAGCTGCAATGACACCGATTGGCGTTCCGATTCTTACAACTTCATTTGTTCCAAGATCTTTGCCATAACATTTCACACATATACCACCTTCTGTTTGGCATGTAATGACTGATCGAATATAAACTTCATCGATCTTATGCTTGTCGATTTTTTCCAAAAGATCGCTTTCGATTTCTGTTCCGGCTTCTGCAATAACTTCACCCGTTTTTTCATTTACAAGTGGTTTTGTAAGAATTCTTCCATAAAGTCTTGTCAAATATGGTTCACCAATTATTTCGCTTTCTCCTCGTGATATTTTGTGTGCAACCTTTGTTCCGCAATCGTATTCTTTGATGACTATATTTTGAACAGTATCAATCAAGCGGCGTGTGAGATAACCGGCTTCAGCTGTTTTAAGGGCTGTATCTGATTTACCTTTACGTCCACCGTGTGTGGCGATGAAGTACTCAAGAATCGTGAATCCTTCTTTGAGATTGGATTTGATTGGGAGTTCGATTGTTTTACCGGCTGGGTTTGCAACGAGACCTTTCATACCACAAAGTTGTGTGACCTGTCCCCAGTTACCACGAGCACCTGAGTCAATCATGTAGTGAATGTTGTTTTCATTCTCGATTACATTCGTGAGCGTGTTTGTGATTTCTGCTTTTGCTTGCGACCAAACTTTAACAGTGTTCACATATCTTTCATCGTCCGTGATAAGACCATACCAATATTTATTGTTGATCTTCTTGATTATTTCATCTTTTGCTTCAATGATTTGTTCCTTTTCTTTTGGAATAATCATGTCTGAACTGGCGATCGAAATACCTGATTTTGTCGCATAATAATAACCAAGTTTCTTAAGGCTATCTGACAAAATTGTTGTTACTTCGTTGCCATATTTTTCAAATGCTTCTGCAATGAGTTTGCTTAATTTTTTCTTGCCCATTGCCTCGTTGATATACATTATTCCTTCCGGAATGAATGAGTTGAAAATGAGTCTTCCAAGGCTTGTTTCAATGATTTCCGGCTTTCCGTTTTTATTTACATCAACGCGTGCTTTGATTTTCGCTTGGATGTGTAAGTGATCCATTTGATGTGCGATCATCGCTTCTTCAAGGCTTCCGAATACCATGCCTTCGCCTGGTTTCTTTTCAACCATTTTTGTTAAATAGTAGCAACCAAGAATAATGTCTTGAGTTGGAGCAATTGTAGGATGTCCATCTGAAGGTTTAAGAAGATTTTTATTTGCTGCAATAAGTTCTTTTGCTTCGATTTGTGCTTGTTTTGAAAGGGGAATATGGATAGCCATTTGGTCTCCATCAAAGTCGGCGTTGAAAGCGGCACAAACGAGTGGATGAACTTGGATAGCTTTACCTTCAACAAGTACAGGTTGGAAAGCTTGAATACCAAGTCTGTGAAGTGTTGGAGCACGATTGAGAAGAACGTAATGATCTTGCGTTACTTCTTCAAGAATATCCCAAACTTCTTTTCTTCCGTTTTGAATTAATTTTTCAGCATTTTTAATATTGTGTGCGTGTCCGTCTCTAATGAGTCTTCCGATTACAAATGGTTTGAAAAGTTCAAGTGCCATTGTTTTTGGAACACCGCATTGATTGAGTTTTAATTTTGGACCAATAACGATAACCGAGCGACCGGAATAGTCGACACGTTTACCGAGAAGGTTTTGTCTAAAGCGACCTTGTTTACCTTTAAGCATTTCGGAAAGTGAGCGAAGTTTTCTTTTTTCTCCTGTTGAGAAAACTGTGCGTCCTGTGCGTGCGCTGTTGTTCAAAAGTGCATCGACAGCTTCTTGAAGCATACGTTTTTCATTGCGGCAGATAACTTCAGGAGCACCGATTGCGATAAGTCTTTTTAAGCGATTGTTTCTGTTGATGATTCTTCTATAAAGATCATTCAAATCTGATGTTGCGAAGCGTCCACCATCAAGTTGAACCATTGGGCGAAGATCAGGAGGAAGAACAGGCAAAACTGTCAGAATCATCCATTCCGGTTTGATGTCGTTTTTGAATAAACCACCGATCAACTTGATTCTTTTTAAAAGTTTTTTCTGTTTTTGGCCACTCGTTTTTTTGGCTTCTATATTTGTTTCTTTCAAGATTTTTTCAAGATCCAATTTTGCAAGCAAGTTGCGGATTGCTTCTGCGCCTGTTTCCGCTTTGAAGATATGTCCGAATTTAACAGACATATTTCTATATTCCATTTCAATGTAAATTTTGCCGACTTTAATGCCGTCCAATTCTTCTTTTGCTATGGAATGTTGATGATCGAGTTCTTCAAGTTTTGTGACGAATTCTTTTTCAACTTCTGAACGTTTTTCCAAATCTTCAACTGCTCCAATTGCTTCTTTGGCATCGTCTTGAATGCGTTTTCTGTGTGATTTGTATTCATTCTGAAGTTCCGCTTTTGATGTTTCTTTGGCTTTTAAGTCAACTTCTGTGGCAATGTATGCCGCAAAATAAATAACCTGTTCAATTGCTTTGATTGGAAGGCCAAGCAATAAACCGACGCGGCTTGGTGTTGATCTTAAATACCAAATGTGTGAAACAGGAACAGCAAGTTTCAAGTGCCCCATTCTTTCACGTCTGACGCTTGATCTTGTAACTTCAACTCCACACTTTTCACAGATGACGCCTTTGTATCTGATTCTTTTATATTTGCCACAATAACATTCCCAGTTTTTTGTAGGGCCAAATATTTTTTCACAGAACAAGCCATCTCTTTCCGGTTTTTGTGTTCTATAGTTGATTGTTTCCGGTTTTTTTACTTCACCATGTGACCACGAAAGTATTGTTTCCGGTGATGCAACCGATACCGTGATGGCATCAAAATTATCAAGAGTTGTTATTTTTGGAGCATTTTCCATATGTATATGTTTTAAAGTTTACAATTTACGAATTTATAATTTACATTCAATTTTTAATTTTCAATTATCAAGTTTCAATAGGATCTTTGACAGCATTGCTTATTGATAATTGATTATTTTTCTTCAATTTCCGTCAATGGTTCTTCCGGCAATCCAACCGCAGTTACAGAGCCTTCAAGTACTTCAAGTTTTTCCGTAACTTCAGGACTGATTCCGCCTGCTGCTGTTTCGATTGCGGCGGTTTCTTCGCTTAATGTGTATTCTTCTTCATCGCGCTGATCTTCTTCAGGCGCTTTTGTTTGAAGGAGAGTTACATCAAGACACAAACTTTGAAGTTCCTTAATAAGAACATTGAATCCTTCCGGTGTGCGTGGTTTTTTGATCAATTCACCTTTGATAATGGATTCGTAGGCTTTTGATCTTCCGAAAACATCATCTGATTTGATTGTCAAAAGTTCTTGCAACATATGTGCGGCGCCATAAGCTTCGAGTGCCCAAACTTCCATTTCTCCGAATCTCTGTCCACCATGCTGAGCTTTTCCTCCAAGAGGCTGTTGTGTAACGAGAGAGTACGGCCCGATTGATCTTGCATGAATTTTATCTTCAATCAAATGGCTAAGTTTAAGTATGTATGAAATACCAACTGTTACCGGATGATCGAATTTATCTCCACTTTTTCCGTCATATAAGTTCGTTTTACCATCTTCCGGTAAGCCGGCTTTTTTCAATAAGTTGGAAATTGTTTCATGGCTTACTCCATTCAATGCAGGTGTTGCAACTTTTATATCAAGAGTTCTTGCGGCCCATCCAAGATGTGTTTCGAGGATTTGTCCGATGTTCATACGGGACGTGACACCAAGTGGGTTTAATACGATATCAACCGGCGTTCCATCTGCCAAGAATGGCATGTCTTCTTCAGGAACAATGATTGAGATGACACCCTTGTTACCATGGCGTCCGGCGACTTTGTCACCGATTGAGATTTTTCTTGTCTGAGCAACTGAGACTCTAATTTGTTTGTTAACTCCGTTTGCAAGCTCGTCGCCGTCTTTTCTTGAGAACATTTGAATGCCGATAACCTTACCTTTTTCTCCACCCGGGAGTCTTAAGGAGCTATCTTTAACATCGCGAGCTTTATCTCCAAAGATTGCGCGAAGAAGTCTTTCTTCTGCGGATAATTCGGTTTCACCTTTTGGTGTAATTTTACCAACCAAAATGTCTCCTTCATAGACAGTGGCACCAATTCTGACGATACCGTCTTCATCGAGATCATTAAGATGAGCTTCGCCAACGTTTGGAATATCACGCGTTATAATTTCAGGCCCGAGCTTTGTATCGCGGACATCAATTGTATAAGTTTCGATGTGAATCGAATCATATGTTCCTTTTTTGAGAAGTCTTTCGGAAATAATGACAGCATCCTCAAAGTTATAACCTTCCCATGAGAGATATGCGACCAAGACGTTTTGTCCAAGCGCAAGCTCTCCATCTTCAATTGATGCGCCTTCTGCTAGAACATCTCCTTTTTTAATTTTTTTGCCGGCTTCTGTCGTTGTTCTTTGATGTAAGCACGTGGCTTGATTTGATCTTTCGTAAACGTTAATTTCGTATTTTACTTTGCGACCATTGTCATAGAGGACAACGATTTCATTTGCGTCTGCATATAAAACCGTTCCGGATTCTTCTGCGAAAATGACTTGTCCGGATGATCTTCCGACAACTTCTTCCATACCGGTTCCAACAACAGGTGCTTCAGGACAGATAAGGGAAACGGCTTGGCGTTGCATGTTTGAACCCATGGATGCTCTTGTATTATCATCGTGTTCCAAGAACGGAATAAGAGCTGTTGTTTCGGAAATAATTTGTTTTGATGAAACGTCAATGTGCGTAACATCATTAATATGAGCCAATAAAGGATCTCCGCTTTTGCGCGCTGAAACGCGTGTTACTGTGAATTCTTTCATTTCATTCAAAGGGGAGTTTGCTTGTGCAATAATAAGTTCGCGTTCTTCATCTGCATCATAATAATCCGCATCGTCTGTTACATATGCGCGAACTGCGACTTCTTTAATTTCGTTTGCGTATTTTGATAATGTATTTGCCGCTGCTTCTGTAATAACTTCACCGGCTGAGAAAATTGGATTTTTTCCTTTTGGTGGAGTCACAGTTTCTGCAGCCGTTCTTCCAATTAAGCTTTTTGGTTTATTTGGAGCCGTGTGAGCAACAGTTCTGAAAGGAGTTTCAATAAAACCATATTTGTTGACGCGTGCGTATGTTCCAAGGTGTACAACGAGACCAATGTTTGGTCCTTCGGGAGTGGAGATTGGGCAGATTCTACCATAGTGAGATGTGTGTACATCACGAACATCAAAGGATGCACGTTCTCTGGAAAGACCACCCGGGCCCATAGCTGAAAGTCTGCGTTTGTGAGCTAATTCTGCAAGTGGATTAATTTGATCCATGAATTGTGACAACTGTGAGCTTGCAAAGAATTCACGAAGAGCCGCTGTGACAGGTCTTGAGTTAACAAGTTGTGTAGGCGTGACTGTTTCGGAATCCATGACGCTCATGCGGTCTTTTGCGATTCTTTCTGTGCGAAGAAGACCAATTCTGAATTTGTTTTGAACAAGTTCACCAACTGCGCGAATACGTCTGTTTGAAAGGTGATCAATATCATCCGGTCCAATCAAACCGTTATTTGCTTTAATTAAGTGTTTCAAAATTTCAACCATGTCTTTTGGTTGGAAAACGTGATTTTCTTTCACGTTTTTAATGTCCATGCCAAATCTTTTATTTAATTTGTATCTTGCGACAGGGCCCATGTCATATTTTTTGTAATCAAAAAACATTGACTGAATGAGCGATTTTGCATTTTCAGGAGTCGCGAGATCGCCGGGGCGAAGCTTCTTATATATTTGTTGATATGCTTCATCCATTGTTTTTGCAGGATCTTTTTCAAGCGTTAACAAAATATAATCCGGATTGGAAGGATCTGTTACATCTGCAAAAGCTTCAAGTATTGCTTTATCTGATTCATATCCCATAATTCGGAGCAGGGAAGTGATTGGGATTTTTCTTTTTCTATCGATTTTTACCGACATAACTCCTTTCTTATCCGTTTCAATTTCAAGCCATGCGCCACGTTTTGGAATTATTTTTGCGATTGAATATTTTGGAAGTGCAGGATTTTTTTGGAAGACAACGCCAGGGGAGCGAACGAGTTGGCTTACTACGATTCTTTCAATACCATTAACAATGAATGTGCCTTTGTTTGTCATCAAAGGTATTGATCCAAGGAAAACGTCCTGTTCCTTAATTTCACCCGTTTCCTTATTAATAAGTTGCACGTGCACTTTTAAAGGTGCTTCGTATGTAATATTTTTTGATTTTGCTGTTTCCGCATCATATTTTGGTGCGGCAACGCTGTGGTCAATAAAGCGTAATTCGAGTTTTTTGGCCGAGAAGTCTGTAATTGGATTGATTTCGTCCAAAAGTTCTTTGATTCCTTCATTAATAAACCATTTATAAGAATCAAGCTGAACTTCGATCAAATTTGGAATAACAATGTTTTGATCAAATCTAGGCGAAAAATACTCTCTGTGACTGCTTTCTTTCAAAGGTTCGATTCCGGTTTTGAGAGTAGAGGATCTGACCAATTCATAATCGAGCTTTTTTTGCTTTGGCTCAATCTTTTTGGACGATTTCGTCGACTTAACCGATTTGGAAGATTTTGAAGACTTTGGGGCGACTTTTTTAGGGGTCACCTTTTTAGAAGCCTTGTTTACAGGCTTTTTTGTTGTTTTTTTAGGCATATGAAAAAAATAAGTTGCTAAGTTGTATGCCATTTTTTTTCGCAACTCTTCTAAAGATTGATGGCGCTACTAATTATATTCATAAATTAGTTGCTGTCAAATGATTTTTTGTAACAAGACTTATTGACCGCGTTTTATCTTTCTCCTCTAAAGCCTTGTTCTTTAAGATGGCGTCCAAGTACATTTCTGACTTTAGCTCTAACTGCGCTTTCCGGATATCGCTTGTTCATTTCTCCTGTTATGCATGTGCGTGCTTTTATTTCATTTGCACGAGCCGATGCTTCTTCTTCTTTTTTCCATCTTGCATTTTCTCTATTTTCTATTCCTATTCTTGTTTTTTCTAATTCTGATGCTCCTTTTGGAACTTCTTCAGGGTTAAGTTTAAAGGACATATTAAATTCATCCGCGTCTATTAAAGGTACGGTGATTTCTCTTTTTTTGCCTTGTAGACTGGCGTTTACGAGTTGATCTGGGGCGGGGTCTCCGAAAGTGCCATTTTCCATGTTGTCCATGTCATCATATAGATATCCTGCAAGCCTATACTGTTCTTCTTTAGGTGATTTTCTGTAGCAGGCCGTTATTATTGCTCTTTCTATCTCTTGTCTTAGTTCGTCACAATCTTTTTGAAGGCCTTTAAGTTTTTCACTGTCTTCCGCTGTTTCGCCTCCTAAGCCTTCGCCGTGAGCTTGTAGTTTTTTAACTATATCTAAAAAGGTTAAAGCCCTTTGTCCTTTTCCGGCTTGTTCAAGCTTTTTTGCGTAAGCAGTTATTTTTGATATGTCTGTGTCTTTATATATTGCACCGCATCCGTCTTGCATGACTTCTCGCAATAAATCGAGTTCTTCATCATTTAGCTCTTCTTGAGAAATTTCAGGTTTTTTTGGAGCTGGCGCTGCTTTTGCTTTTCCTTTTCCTGCTTTGTGTGGGGCTGTGACTGCCGGTCTTTTGGTAGAGCCTTTTGGGCGCGCAAAGCCTTCTGATGCAAGCGTTAATCCTGCTATAAAGGTTAATATTGCGACGCTTCTTGACGATGGTGTATTCATGTGTTTTTTAGTTAAATTATACTACAGGTATATAATTATACAGATAATATACACTTTGTCAAGAGATTGAAACAAAGGTTGTTGTTAAAGTGATTTTTGGCTTTTTGGAGCGATTTTTACTCGATTTTTTTCACCCCATTCATATATGGTTGGAGCACTTTTGGAACATTTATTGTGCCGTCCGCGTTTTGATACATTTCCATAACGGGGATGAGAATGCGAGGAGATGCGACGCAAGTATTATTAAGCGTGTGACAAAATTGAGTTTTGCCTTGTGCGTCTTTATATCGAAGATTTAATCTGCGGGCTTGGAAATCATAAAACATTGAACAGGAATGCGTTTCGCCATAGCTTTTGCGTGATGGCATCCATGTTTCGATGTCGTTTTTATAAACTTGGCCTTGGCCCATTTCGCCGGTGCAGATTGCGACAACGCGATAGGGGAGTTCGAGCGCTTGCAAAACTTCTTCCGCGTTTCCAAGAATCAAATCAAACATTTTTTGGCTTTCCGCTTCGTCGGCTTTGCAGATTATTACTTGTTCGACTTTTTGAAATTGATGTACGCGATAAAGTCCGCGAGTGTCTTTTCCGTATGTTCCGGCCTCGCGCCTGAAGCAAGGTGAAATTCCGGCATATTTTTTTGGAAGATCTTTTTCTGTGAGAATTTCGTCCGCGTGATATGAGGTGACTGCGACTTCCGAAGTGCCGATTAAATTCAATTTATCTTTATCAATTCGATATGCTTGCTCTTCACCGCCCGGAAAGTATCCTGTGCCAATCATGGCCTTGTCTTCAACTAAAACGGGTACTGAAAATGGTGTGAATCCTTTTTTTGCGAGTGTATCGAGCGTGAACATAAGGATTGCCATTTCAAGTCTGACTCCGGCATTTTTTAAGAAATAGTTTCTTGATCCTGCGATTTTTACGCCGCGTTCCGTATCAATCATGTCGAGTTTTTCTCCGAGCGTCATGTGGTCGAGCGGTTCAAAATCGAATTTTTTTGGCTCGCCCCAAGTTTTTATCAATTTATAATCTTTTTCGTCGTTTCCCGGTGGACATTTTTCAGATGGGATTTGCGGCACCCAAAGAAGTAAATGATTAAGCTCTTCATCGATTTGTTTCAATTCTTCATCGAGCGATTTTTCCTTTGCGGTAAGCTCTTTCATGCGCTTTAGAATTTCTTCTTTATTTTCGCCATGCAGTTTTGGAATCTGTTCGCTGGCGCGATTTTTTTCCGCTTTAATGTTTTCAGTTTGTTTTAGGAGTTCACGTTTTTGCTTATCCAGTTCGAGCAATTTATCAATATCAACTTTGATTTTTTTAAGTTCCGCGGCGCGTTTTACTGCGTCCGGATTTTCTCGTATGAATTTAAGGTCTAACATATTTATATTTTAATAGTTTATTATTTGGTCAGGTTTTCCGTCGCATTTTGTGAGTGATTTTTTGAGTTCGATATTGTTTTTTATAAAATCATAATCATAGTACATTGTTGCGCGGCAACCTTCTCCGAAAGTTCCTTCCATTTTAATGATTGTGCCTTCGCGTTTTCCGAACGTTTTTGGCCAAACCAAGCATTCTTTAATATTTTTATTATTAACAGTCGCTCGTATGAAGTTATTGCTTGAAACGCTGAAATTATAAATTGCGCCGGATATTGTGCAGTCTTTGCTTGGGCTTACTGCATTTATTGTCAAAATTCCACCGTTTTCAGAAAAGCAGGATTCTGATGTTGGATTTAATACGATTTTTAATTCCGCTGCCGCTGTTTGCAATTTTGGATACCAGATTTTTGATGAATAACTTGATAAAATTCCGCAACTTGCAAATTTAACGTCTGCTGCCGGAACCATTGGAGTTACGGTTTTTATTTGTTGAAATTTTGCTTTTTCCGCGTCTGCCTTGGCTTGTGCTTCGGCTTGCTGCTGCGCTTGGCCGGGGATTGGAGTTACGCCTGCAGTTGGATCAACGATTGTTGCATTTGGATCTTTGTTTTCATCCAATTGGCTTATTCCTGCGGCAAGTAATGTATTTTGCGCCGCGTTAAGTTGTGTTTTCAAGTCGTCCACTTTTTTCTCAAGTTCTTGTTTTTCTGTTGCATATGAAGGTTTCATAGAATAAGAAAGTCCACCAGCGATGATTGCGGTGATGACGATCACAGTGACTATTCCAAAAGCGCCCGACTGCCTTTGTCTCTCAACCATATAAAAAGAGGTTAGATTTTTAGACGCTGAATTTTATTAAATTTTCAGAGCCGCGTTTATTGTATATAAAAAAGAGTGAGTTTGTCGAGAGGAATGTGAATTTGTGCGATCAATTTTTATTGGGCTGCCTTTGCATCGCCATCGGTTTTAGATGTATTAGCTGCAAGAAGGGCGAAGTATTCTAATAATATTCGCGCCTTATCTTTATCGAGACATGAGTTGCCGTGATCTCTGTCGTAGCAATTTGCGTCTATTGTTAATGCTCCTTTTAATTCATGCGGTTTGTCTCTATATCGTTCTTCTATTTCTTCTCTTCTCTTTCCAACTGTTTCCTGCCCAACTCTTTTGAGAGCATGGCAAACATCGCACGCTGTTTCTACTTCGTCTATTTCTGGTAATTCAAAAATTCCGAATTTTGGCATATTTTTTAAGTTATTACATTTCTGGTGAGTAAAAATACTGTATATCTATTTTTTTGTCAATGCGCTGTTTAGTGCGTGTTGTGTGCTGATTTGGCAGGTTTATGTTCCTGCGTTTTTCCCTGCGTAGTGCTCTGCCACCCACTTATCTACTTTAAGCCATTTTTCACTGGTTTTATCCGCTTCAAGTTTTATTTTCCAGTTTTCAGGTGGCTGATTTTCGTTTTCAATCAGGCCTGCGTGAGCGAGTCTTTCATGAGGCTTGCAAAGAGGAATGAGGGTATCGGGATCATGTGTTTTTGTGAGCGCAAACCTCCATGTGTGATGAAGGTATTTATATTCTTTCGTGCATCCCGGGAATGCGCATGTGTTGTTTGTTTTAGCGAGTACGTATTTTTCGATTTTTGCAGGTACGTATCTTTTTGCATTTTCTTGCGGAATTGGCTTTTTGGCTTCAACTCGCGCTTGATAGGCTTGCAGAAGTTTTTGCATGAGTTCGTTCCAATTTCCTTGGCCTTTGAGTTTTTGAAGTTGTTCGGCTGTTTCCGGACTTAAATCCATTGTTATTTGTTCGACACTTAAATCAGAGAATAAAGTTTGATTTTCGTAATAATTTTTTGAGTCGGCGCAAGGGGAACCAAGCTCAGATTTTTTGTATTCTTTTGCATATGCTGCCAGCGTGTTTTTACTCATTCCCATAGCTTTTTCCGCCCAAAATGCTGCAGTTTCAGGAGTTGCAATATTTGCGATTGGACGAATTATTTCGATGCCTTTTTCTTCAACAACGCGTTTTAACTCTGGTTTGTCTTCAATTTTTCGCATTGCCCAAAGAGCGACATTAACCGATGCATTATTTATCCCGGCCAGTTTTGCTGCGTATTCATAAATACTGCTGAATCCTTTTTTCTCCCAAATTCTATATTTTGCTATTTCCGGCAAAAGGATTGTGCATTTTCTTTTCCATTTGAGTGCATTTTTGCCATAAAAAGTAAATTTTTCGTGAAGATCTTTTTCGAGAATTTTTTGTGTGTTTTGCGCTACGTTTGTCATATTTTTTAGATTATGTTGTTGCTGATATTTTAGCTTAAACAAGCCAAAAAATCCAGCTCAACTAAGAATTTTTTGTTGCGAAAAATAGAGGGGAGTATATACTCACCTTTTGAGCGTGAACTTTTGACAAGTATTCTTTGATTTGTTTTAATTAATTTATGAAAATGTTTGAAGCTTTAAGGATACTACCTGTGGAAGTGTGTAATAGAGTTAAAGAAGATGATGTTGTTCGTCAGCTTAGTTTTAATACGTGGAAAACTTGCAATCGTATATTGGAGGAAATTGGAGCCGATAGAGTTGTTAATGGTAGAGAGCCTCCGATTCCTTTTGAAAGGGGATTTTGGCTTAGCCCGAAGATGAGTACCCGATCTGTTTTAACTCGTCTTTTAATAAAACAAGTTGTAGAAATAAAATTTAAAGACACCCTTTCTTCCAGTGAGGCTGCTTGGGCTTCTATGTCTGATTCGAATGCGGATCAAAAAGAATATGATACTAGAAATGGGCAACTCGCGTTTTATCGCTTAAAAACTTCAGGAGGTACGAGAAAGTACGTTGAAGATAGGTTGCCAGAAGGCGCTCCTGAGCCAGTTATTGTGAGATGAGGTCTAAGAATGTGGTCCGCCAAAAATTCTAGCAAGGTCTCCAGCTGTGCGTGGTCCTGCTGGTTCCCATTTGAAATCTCTGTCTTCTCTCAACGTGTATTGTATTGAATTTCGTGCAACTCTTGTTGCTTCCATAATTCCATATGCGTCAATGTAACGCACTACAGCAATTTGTTCCATTATGGGTCTTTCTCTGTCCGTGCCTTGTATATGTGTGTCTTTTAATCCCGGTACGCCAAATGTAATGATGTCTTGTAAAACTCTTCCATATATTCCTTGTTGAATAAGCTGGTCACGTCGTTGTTCATCAGGAACAAGCATTAAAAGCTGTTGATCTATGATTGCTCTTATTGGTGTTTCCGTAGGCGAATGTGCCATATTTTATCAATTTAATTTTCCCTATTTCACCACTTCCCCTTCGACCACATCATCCCCACCTTTCTTGTTTTTGTCCGTGACTTTTACGCCGTCGTCGGCGCTGCTTGTGCCGTCCGCGCTTGCAGAAGCGTTATTTGCGCTCGCTGATTCGCTCGCGCTGTCCCCTCCACCCATGCTCGCACCTTCCGCTTTTGAATTTTCCGCAGCAGCTTTATATAACTCCGTTCCAACTTTTTGAATTTCCGTGGAAAGTTCGTCGTAGGCTTTTTCGAGGTCTTCTTTTTTGATTTCTTTTTCGGCCATAACCTTTTTGAGAGCTTCGATTTTTTCTTGAACAGGTTTTTTCAACGAATCGGCAACCTTTTCGCCCGCATCTTTCAAGGTTTTTTCAGATTGCATCATAAGGGATTCGGCTTTGTTTTTGAGGTCAATAAGTTCGCGCTTTTTCTTGTCTTCTTCGGCGTATTGTTCGGCTTCTTTTTTCATTCGTTCAATATCCGCGTCTTTCATGTGGCCACTGCCTGTGATTGTGATGTGCTGTGTGCGATTTGTGGCTTTATCAACCGCTTTTACGTTCAAAATGCCGTTTGAATCTATGTCTAAGGAAACTTCAATTTGCGGAATTCCGCGAGGTGCCGGAGGGATGTTATCCAGAATAAATCTTCCGAGAGATTTGTTGTCCGCCGCCATTGGCCTTTCACCTTGCAAAATGTGAATTTCAACGGAAGTTTGATTGTCTGCCGCAGTTGAGAAAACTTGAGTTTTTGAAGTTGGAATTGTTGTGTTTCTTTCAATCATCGGAGTTGCAACACTTCCTAGAGTTTCGATCGATAGGGTTAGGGGAGTGACATCCAAAAGCTGAATATCTTTTATGTCGCCCATCAAAACTCCGCCTTGAATTGCCGCACCAATCGCGACAACTTCATCAGGATTTACACCTTTGTGTGGTTCTTTTGCAAAGAAATCTTTAACTTTTGCTTGAACGGCAGGCATTCTTGTCATACCTCCAACCAAAATAACTTCATCAATGTTTTCCGCTGTTAATTTGGCGTCTTTAAGCGCTTTTTTGCATGGCTCAACTGTGCGATCAATCAATTCTTGAACAAGTGATTCGAGTTTTGATCTGCTTAATTTTATTAATAAATGTTTTGGTCCGTTTGAATCCGAAGAAATATATGGAAGATTGATTTCCGTTTCCGCCATTGTGGAAAGTTCGCACTTTGCTTTTTCCGCTGCATCACGAACGCGCTGAATTGCGACTTTGTCTTGATACAAATCAATTCCTGTTTCTTTTTTGAATTCGTTAATTAAATGATCTGTGATTTTTGCGTCAAAATCGTCACCACCAAGTTGCGTATCGCCGTTTGTGGAAAGTACTTCCAAAACACCTTCTCCAATATCAAGAATCGAGATATCAAAAGTTCCACCACCAAGATCATAAATCGCAACTTTTTGCTCGCTTTTTTTATCAAGATGATATGCGAGAGCTGCGGCAGTTGGTTCATTTATAATTCTTTTTACTTCAAGTCCTGCGATTGCGCCAGCGTCTTTTGTAGCTTGTCTCTGCGAATCATTGAAGTATGCGGGAACTGTGATGACAGCTTCCGTTACTTTTTCTCCAAGAAACGCTTCTGCATCAGCCTTTAGTTTTTGAAGAACCATTGCCGAGATTTCTGCAGGTTTCTTTTTTTCGCCGTTCAAAATAATCATTGCGTCGCCTTCAGGTCCACGTTCAACTTTATATCCAAGGCGTTTGACGTCTGCGGTTGATTCGTCATATTTGCGACCAATCAAACGTTTTGCGGAATAAATCGTGTTTTCCGAGTTCATAACCGCTTGGCGTTTTGCTGTGATTCCGACCGTTCGATTTCCGTCTTTTATCGCGACAACCGATGGAGTTGTGCGCATTCCTTCGGAGTTTTCGATGACTGTTGGTTCTCCACCTTGCATAACTGCAACGCAAGAGTTTGTTGTACCAAGATCAATTCCTATAATTCTTCCCATAGTTTATTTTGTTTAATTTATATATAGACCTGTGCTGCTTCGCAGCGGTCTGTTAGCACTCAGAATTATAGAGTGCTAAATTTAAGTCGTCAAGAGGAAATGCGGGGACGGAGGTGGTTTTACGCAAAGCTTGATTTTAAGTTGATTCGTGTGTTAATTTAATCCTCCTGTGTATAGTGATTTTGATTGAATTTATATGGAGATCAAAGCCTTTAGACATTTTGTTCAGCAAGTTACGCCTCCAATTATTTTGCGTAAATTTGCCGATGTTTTTGCGGGACTAGAGAAATTTTGTAGGCCAACTTCGGATGCTGTAAGAAATGCTTTGGCCGATGGAGGAGTTTTTGTTGATGAAGTTGCTCTAAGCGATATTGCTCCTGTAGCTTTTGATGCTTCTGATGTCGTTATTGAAAAAGATCCTGCAGGTCTTGATGAAGATGCGGATGATTGTTCTTTGGATGGAGGGCTGACTATTGCTGAGATTACTGCGTTTGAGTTAAGCGGGTTATCCGTTGTGCATGAAGAGGTTGATTCTGCTCTTGCGTGGGCTTCTAAGTTTGGATGGAAAGGCGAAAAGAATCGTGTTCTTGTATTTCTTGCGCAGAATATTGGAAAGTTTTTTCAAGACAGGGAAGTTAATGAGCTTGTTGGCGGAGTTAGTGATTTAGACGATGTTGTTTCTGAGATTTTAAGAGATTATAGATATAAAAATTCTCCTTATGCTATTCAAAAAAGAATTGTTAAGGGTAGGCCTGATGCAACCGGTGACGTTGATGTTCGTTACGTTTATCGTTTGACGCTTAGGCATTTGGGCTAGGTTTAGGGAACTAGGTTCAATAAGTAAGTGCAACACTCTGATAAAATCAGAGATATGCAATATACACACATTTCGATAGAAGAAAGAGAGAAGATACAGGAGATGCTTTGGCAGAAAAAATCTGTCAGACAAATAGCTAAAGCCTTAAATCGTAGTCCATCTTCGATATCCAGGGAGATTTTTCGTAATCAAAGTCGATTAAAGCAACTATATAGGCCACGAATAGCCCAAGATAGAGCCGATATGCATAAGAAGTACCGTGGTCGAGAAAAACGTTTAAAAAACGAAATCATTCGTTCATACGTGATAAGCAAGCTAAGAGAAAGATGGTCTCCGGAACAGATATCCGGAAGACTCAGAATTGATCATCCGGAACAAGCAATCTCACATGAAGCCATATATCAATATGTATATGCTCAAATACATCGCGACGGATATGGATATCTGAGGCCTGAATGTGAAGATTTGCGCATCTATTTGCGCCGAAGGAGGAAGCGCCGCGTTCATAAAGGGTATAGAAAATGCTCAAGAACTTCGTTGATACGGGGTCGTTCAATTAATGTAAGGCCTGCTGTTGTGAACGAAAGAATAAGAGTTGGTGATTGGGAAGGTGATTCGGTTGCTTCAGTCAGCAACAAAACGGGAATAAACACTTTAGTGGAGAGAAAAATAGGGTATTTGATGATGACCAAGCTAAAAAACAAAACCGGCAAAGCAACCACAAACGTTGTTTCAAAGAGACTGTCAATTTTGCCTGAAAAACTAAGACTCACTTTAACTCTTGATAACGGACCTGAGAATCAAGATTGGCAGACAATAGAGGAAAGGATAAGGATAACGTGCTATCACGCTAATCCATATCATTCTTGGGAAAGAGGAACCAATGAAAATACCAACAGCTTGATACGCCAATATTTCCCTAAAAAAACAGACTTTGGTATGATTAGCGATGAACAGATTAAACGAGTAGAAACATTTTTAAACAATCGTCCCAGAAAAAGACTTAACTATAAAACGCCTTTAGAGGCTATGAGTGTTGCGCTTGAAAGTTGAATGTACCGGACTTGCCATTGACAAACGTAAATTATTAGGTACAATAGTTTGGCGTATTAATTAATAATAATTTATGAGCGATAGATTGCCTGTGCTTGTAACGGTTGAGCAGCTTCAAGCCGGTTTAGAGAAGATTGAAGCTATGCGTCGTGAGCTTGCGGAATTATCGGATTTAGTTAGACGATCATTGGCTGATGTTCAGCAAAGAGAGTCAGATTCGCGGTCACCTGCTTTGGACGCTGCGTTATATAAAAAGAAGTTGCGCAAAGTGCATCCACAGGGGACGAAAAACATAGACACCACAATTGGATTTGATCCTGCGAGTAGAGCCGTGACCGTTTATCCAAAGCAAGCAATGCAAGTGTTCCCTTTGCTTGGTGCTGAGATTGAAAATGCTGTGAGATGGATGGCCTCTAATATGATTAAAGGAACGCATAGCCCTATGATTTCTAGGTTTTTTGCAGAAAATACAGGCAGAATTATGGATATGAGAGAAGTTGATGCTCATATGAGGACTAGATTTCCAAATTTTTGGGGTTCTCAACTTATTAATCAATTAAGGAATAAGTTAGCGTCTAAAAAGGCTCCTTATAGAATTTTTGTTATGTACGTTGAAAGTGATTGTGAAAAAAATACTATGCATAATGCTGTTTTTGGTTTATTTCCTGCGGAAACAAAGGCAGGGGATTTGGAAGAGCGTCTTGCGGATTTTAAATAAAATATATTATGACTAATTTTGTATCACCATCGTTATTGCAAGCCGTAGGGGAGTTAGACGAATTGTTTGCGGCTAAAGTTCTCGGCGCATTTGATGATATTGATGCCGGAATTGGTAAAATGATGGACGAATTTCGAGCCGGGATTGAGAGCCTTACTGTTGATGTTGAAGTGCTTGAGGCGGAAGTCAAAAGATTGTGCGCAGATCGCGGTGAAGGTCCTGAGATTGAATTGCCGCCGCATTTTCCACAAGAAGGGCCGGGTGGAGTTGTGGGAATTGTCAATTTGCTTGATGAGGATGTTTTGCTTGTTGATTCAGATTTTTTAAAAAGATTTGAGATTTTTCCCGGCGCTGAAGCGGCCGCTTTAGAGATTGAAAAGTTGTTTTGCGGGAATGGTCTTTTGATGACTTCTAAGCGTATTTTTTTAACGACTTTAGCTAAAAAACTTGGTTGTTTTGTTTTTAGAAAGGACATTGATTCTGGATTAGCAAATGCTGGTATTGACGTGGTAAACAGCCCTTATCCTACTCCACATATATTTAGCAATTTATATCTTTTTGGCAGGATAAATGATTTACCTTATGACCTGGAAAGAATTTACGTTTTGGTTGGTTCGAAAAAGAAAGTAGCCTATCGATTGGTGCCAAAGAGCCTTTGATTTGACTTCTTGCAATGTTGTATGCTAGTTTAAATCCCTGTTTTAAAAAATTATGGAAACACGAGATCAACATTTAGAAGGATTACAAGGCAATGCATTAACGGTTGTCAATCAAGCTTTTGAAGCACTTGCCGCCGTTCTTGAGAAGCTTGGCGCTGATAGAGAAGGTATAAAAATTAGAGTTGAATTGGTTTATTCCAGCCCTGAATCAGATAAGCCGGCTACTTTGCATGCTCATATGGATGTTGACGTGAATCTTGATTTGTCGCATGTTGATGCAGTTGAGCCTGCGAATGTTGCTGATGTTATCCCTCCAGTAGACGATGAGCAGATTTTACGACGCACCGGACTTGGACAGTTGGTTGTTTATCCTCCTTCTTATTTGGATCAGTTCCCCGTTCTTCAAGAAGAGGTCCAGCCTGCTTTGGAGTTTTTTAAAGGTCATCAAAGAAAAAAACATAGTCAAAGTAAAGGTGTTGAGGATATTTTAGCTACAAATTTTGGCTCATATGTTCCATCAAGCGTTTTAATGAATAGTGTAGAGGACGAGCGTGTAGCTGCGGGTTTGAGTCAAAAGCCTAAGCACACCATTGCTCGAATTATTAATACTCTTGTAAATGGTAAATTAAAAAAATCTCCTTATGCAATTGAATCAATTCCAGTGAGTCGTGAGCAACCGGATCTAAAAACCGGCAGAAGTTTTTATACTGCATATAGAATTATTAGAAAGCCTGGCGTTGACGTTAAGGTTTCTGACCTTGATGGGAAAAAGCCTTCTAAAGGTCGCGAAAAACCTTCTGAAATTTATGAGCTTGCGCATTTGGATCAATTTCCGCTTATTGAAGACGAAGTTCAACCTGCGCTTGATTGGTTTGATGCTCATCGAAGAGGGGGGCATTCTGATTCTAAAGTTTTTGAATATTTGTTTAGTGCTAATTTTGGTAAATATATCTTGAGATCTTCTATTGAAAAAGGCGTTCTTCAGCAAAGGGAAAAATCAAGTCATCCCGCTGATAAGAAATTGGCTACTGTTCAAAGATTATTGGGGACTTTTAAAAATATGAAAATGAAAGATTCGCCTTATATGCTTGAGAGAATTCCTGTTTATTGTGAGGATGGTCGATTTAACGATGGTGCGCGTAAATATGATTATGCTTATAGAATGGTAAAAAAAGACGTTAAGTCGAAAAAAGATGAATTACCTGATAGGGAGGAGCTTGCGAATTTGCCTATTCTTGAAGATCATGTTCAGCCTGCGACTAAAGTAGTTGAGGATAATTTCTTGCTAGACGGTAAGGGTTCGAAAGGCGTTTCACGAGCCATATTTTTTTTCTTGGCTAAAAATGTAGGGCGTTATTTTGCTCCTAGTAATTCTGATTGGCTTTCATTTGTAAGTGATCAGGTAAAGGGAGGGAGCGGTAGCGTTAATTCCGGATCTTTTCATGCTACGTTAGTTAGTAGCTCGGGCGTTAGATTAACAGACCTTTTGTCCAAAATTGAATTAAAGCTTGATAAGCGCACGTGTAAGGGATTGGGGACTCAAAAGTCCTGTATTGCTTTTGGGATTGTGCCGATTGAAAAATAAGAATCTTAAGCTCCGTTTCCAACCTTAACTTTTGCTGGTCTCAAAACTTTATCGCCGATCATATAGCCTTTTTCGATTTCTTCGATGATTGTGCCTTTTTCGCCCGTGGTTTCTGCAATTGCTTCGTGAAAGTTTGGATCAAATGGATTTCCAAGTGATTCGAAAGATTTTACGTCATATTTTTCAAGAAGGGCTTTGAGCTGGGATTGAATTCCGATAATTCCTTTTTTGTGATCTTCGGGGATGTTGTCTGTTTCCATGGCTTTCAATGCACGCTCAAAATTGTCCAAGACCGATAAAAGTTCGATTAAAATTTTTGCGCTTCCAAAGCTTGCGAGAGCGAGTTTTTCTTCTTCTGCGCGTTTGCGATAATTTGCAAGATCAGCCATCGTGCGTTTGCATGCTTCTGTCATGAGTTCGAGTTTTTGTTGAAGCTCTGCGACGGATTCGGCGGATGGGTCTTGAGGTTGTGTGCCATCTTGTTGAGGATTTGTGTTTTCGTCTGCCATATTTATTTGTTTCTTAATAATTTTTTTATTTCTTCAACGAGCACCATGTTATACGGATAATCCATTCGCATCGGACCGAGTATGCCAAGAAATCCTTCAAAACCGTCCAATTCATATTTTGTGACGATTATGCTGCAGCTGTGAATTTGCGGGATTATATTTTCTTGTCCGATAAAAACGTCGGCTTTTTCGCCTATTTCAAGCGATTTTAAGATTTTTATAAAATTGTCGTTTTCTTCAAGAACTTCCATAACTTGGCTTGCACTGACAGGATCGTTTATGAATTCCGGTTGTCTTAAAGCGTTTGAAACTCCCAGATAAAAAGTTCTTTGATTATCCGGCAAAGTTGCAAAACTTACGTTATGCGTTGCGCGTGAAAGAAGGTGAACGGCTTCGTGAAGTTTTTCTTTTGTTTTTTGTATTTTATATTCTTCACGCATTGGAATTAAGGCTTTCTCAACACGTTTTCTGGCAGAATCATAATCCGCGATTTCTTCAACATATTTGCGATAACCTTGTTGTGTTGGAACGCGTCCTGCGGAAGTGTGTGGTTGAAAAATAAAACCTTCTTCTTCAAGTTCTGCCATGTCATTTCGAACAGTCGCCGGGCTTACGTTCAAGTGATATTGAACGATAATAATGTTTGACCCAACCGGTTCGGCGGTTTCAATGAATCGCTGAACGATTGCTTTTAATATGCTGATTTTTCGATTTCCGAAATCCAAAGTAGGTGTTTTTAAATGTGCCGGTTAGCACTGTAAAGTATATAGTGCTAATTTGAATATGGCAAGGGAATGCCAGGTTTTTATTCTAGAAAATAAATCTTGATTTTTGTAATAATTTTTTGAGTTGGCGCAAGGGGATCTCCGCTCAGATTTTAATATTCTTCCAAGTCTTTTAAAATGAAATTTCCCTCTGCGTCGCATAAATATATAAAAGCTCCAGTTGTTTCGTGTTTACCTACTGGCGTTAGTATTTTTGTGCTAAATGCATATTTTAAAGCTTCCTTTGTGGTCGCTTCTGTTCCATATGTCATTTTACCTGTAGCTTTGAGCGGAAAATGCCATATTTTCTGGCCATTAGGTAGCGTTCTAAGTGGCATGGTTTCGTCTCTTACAGTTGTGACATCGGAAGCATTTGGTGTTTCGCTTGCACTTGGAAGTGCGTCTGAAGGTGCTTTTGTTTTTGTTCCCGATAAAATAAGATTGCCTTGTTCGTCGCATAAAACGATTGGCCTTGGATTTTCTTGAGTTTTACCTATTGTGATTAATTTTCCGGTTTGTACTGCTTCAACTTCTGCAAATCCATGTGTCAAAACTTCCATTGCGCTTGCGTATCTTCCAAAAATTGTTCCGCCTCTTCTTGGATGGTTAAATTTCCAGACCGTACCTTTTCCGGTTTCTAAAGAAAGTGTTGATTTAGGTTGTACCGGTCCTTGTATTTGTCTGTATTCTTGTGTGCCTTCGTCGTCTAAAAGAAATGCTTTTTCCATGATATTTTTGTTAAGTGTATTTTATAAAGGAATATCATTATACATGAGTAGATTTTTTTGTCAATACTAAACTGCAGATTTTAGTAAATCGATTAAAATAATAAAGATAATTTTGCTTTCGCGTTTTATTGAATGAGTACTCCGTTTGCGTCGCATGAAACTATTGGATGCATGTCTTCGCCTATAGTTAATATTGATATTCCGTTCGACATTTCGTCTACAATTGCTCTTCGTCCGCAGATTGGTCCTTTTTCTCCCTCTCCAAATTTAAAAACTCTGCCGTGCTCCGTGTCTTTGAATGGAAGAGTCTCTAGTCTTACTCTGGTGTCACCGATACGTTCCATTGTTTGATCGTCTCCATCTCCCAGATGTGGTGCATTCATAGTGTTTTGGTTAGGTTATAAATAAAACCGACTTTATCATACATAACGGTACGGGTTCGTCAATGTTGTCCTTGACAAAGTGAAATATTTTATTATATAATTCGATCCAAATTATAATTTTAACCAAAATAATACGTCAGATGTAAAAGTGATTAGCGCACCAAAAGGTCCTGGGTATTCTGTAGCGGATATAGAGACTGCTGTTATGAATGCAGGCTTGGATTCTGGTCTCGGAGCAGAAATTCAACGATTCCTTGAGGACGATGGTTCTGATGATGGGCGTGATTGCTTAGAGGGGGATGATGACGTTAGTGGCACTGCTCCATCTTCAAGAGATGAAAACGATGGTAGTGGCGATTATGTTGAATTTATAGACGACAGTAGCGCTACTAGTTTATCGAAAATTTTGATGGGCGAACTTAATACAATAGTTGACGAGTTATTGCCAAATGAAAATGATCAATTTACCGTTGATGATGATGGTTTTGATGTAGTTCCTGCTGATCGTTATGAAGAAATGTTGGATGGTGTAACAAGAGCAAAGGCTTTGGTAAAATTTGCCAATGAATTGAGCAAAGTTATTGCTGGCGCAGAAGAATATTCTTTATTTGTTGATTATATGGGGCAATTTATTCACCAATGCCATGAAGCTTTAGGTGAAGATTCTATGGAATATGAATCAGCAGAAGTTGCTTTAGCTAGATTTGGTTTAAATATGCGTCCGGATACAACGGTTGCAGATGTTAATAAAAATGCTGCGGCTCGCGCAAGAGGTTGTTGGATGGAAGATGCTCCTAGCGATGAAGATGGTGGATGATTTTTTATCTTTGCGCCAAATTCGATTCCGCTCTAATAAAAGTGATTCGGCTTTCATTAAGCTTTACCATTGTTTTTGCTCTGCGGCTTAAAAGTAAGCTGTCCGCAGATTGTGCACTGGCGAGTTTTCCGCCGATGACGTCGTTTTCGCGAATTAAAGTTTGCCTTTCGGCTTCAAGTTGTTTGACGATGTAGCCTTTTGTGACGCCTTTTCCTGCAAAGAAAAGAGTCATCATTGTAATCAATGCGATGAATAATATGAAAGAGGCGATTAATAACCCTGAATTAATTTCAAATTTTATGCTTGGAATTTCTGTGATACTGGCTTGCAATGGGTTTTGCACTTCTCTTTCTCTGCTTTTTCGTGCGATTTGCCAGTCGTATCTAAGATACTGTTTGTGGGGGGTTGCGTTCATTTTACCAATAAATTACGGATTGTATTTGTTTTTCCATTGTATTTCTTGGCGCATTACAGGCGCTCTGCGGCTCTGAGGAGAGCACTTCTTGATCGAGGATTTTCATTAATTTCATCTTCAGATGGCCGATCAGGTTTTTTTGTGAGAATTTTAAGAGTTGGTTCATGTTTACACTGACAAATTAATATTTCGATGGGACATATGCATTCTTTTTCTTGGAGTTTTAAGAAATGTTTTACGATTCGATCTTCGAGAGAGTGGTATGAAATGACTACCAATCTTCCGTTTTTCTTTAGTATATTTACCGTTTGCGGTAAAACATTTTTTAGAACCTCAAGTTCGTCGTTTACGGCTATTCTTAGTGCTTGAAAGATCTGTGTTGCTGGATGAATGTGTGAGTGGCGTTCATGTGGGCGAACTTCTTCAATCAAATCTGCGAGCTCTTTTGTTGTTGTAATGGGATTTAATTTTCTTTGGATGGCGATTGCGCTTGCGATTCTGAATGCATATTTTTCTTCACCATAATTTCGGAAAATATCTGTTAATTCTTGAACTTCTAATCTATTGATAAGGTCTGCGGCTGTTTTTTGTGTTAAATCAGAGCTAAATCGCATATCCAACGGTTCGTCTTTTCTGAATGAGAATCCGCGATTTTCAAGGTCAAAGTGTGAGGAGCAGAGTCCAAGATCCATGAGGATTCCATCTACTTTTGGGAGTTTGTGTTTTTTGAATTCTTGTTCAAGAAATTCAAAATTTTGATGGATATAAGTTATATTTTTATATTTTTTAAGGTTTTCCTTTGCGATTTTTAAGTTTTGCGCATCTTGTTCAAATGCAATAAGGTGACCTTTTGGTCCAACTTTTTCTAGAATATCGCCGGAATGTCCACCAAGTCCAAGCGTCAAATCCACTGCAATGTTTCCTTTTTTTAAATTGAGATACTTTTGCACTAATTTTCGAAGAACAGGTGAATGCGTTATTTTGTTATCCATATGCTCATTTTTGTCAGCGTTTCTGTTAGGGGTGTTCAAAACTTGTGTACGAATTGTGTATAACTTTTTTATACGCTACTTCTTGATAAATTTATTCCGAAATCGTGTAGCAGTCAAACGTATTATTTAAAAGCGGAATAATTTTTGTGTTCATAATCGACTAGTCGTGGTTGATTAGGTCTACCGTAAGCCAGAATATGAGTTATAGAAAATTAATTGCGGAACAGGGGAGTTGTTGTATAACTTTTGTGAACAAGTTGCACGTTTATAGCGCGTGGATTAAGATGTATTTATGCAAATGCTTTATCCTTATTTTTGGATATTTTTTGGGTCAATGTTACCTGTTTTGGAGCTCCGTGGCGCGATTCCGATTGGAATAGAGCGCTTTCATTTGCCGATTTTTGCGGTTTATATTTTGGCGGTTTTGGGATGTATGGCGCCGATTTTGATTGTTTTAAAAGTCCTTGGGCCGATTAGTGATTTTTTAATGAAAAGAGTTGGATTTATAAATAAAATTTTGACCGCAATTTTCGATCATACGAGAAAAAAATATGGAAGCAAAATGAATAGTTTTGGTACTGCTTTGGTTTTATTTATCGCAATTATTCCGGTGCCTTTTATTGGTGGCGCATGGACTGCGGCGCTTATTGCTTTTGTTTTTGGGATTAAGTATTGGCGTTCCGTATTTTTTATTTTTGTTGGGACGATTATCCAAGGCTTGATTGTGATTGCCGGCATGTATTCTTTTAGCGCGATTTGGCGGTTGTTTTTTTAAATTCTGAGCTCATTTGCTATTGACATACGGTTGATTGTTTGTTTTAATGTATTACCAATAATTAAAATTTAAAAATGGCTGAATTTGAACCAGAACTAAATTTAGATATAGACGTCCTGGGATATAAAGGCAAAAATAGAAGGCATTCTGCAAATGGCCCTGCTGAGGACTTAGCTGGCTTTGTTAATCGCATTGTTCGTGATAGCGTTGTTGCTAATAAAGTTGGTAAAGAAAGGGATAGGGCAATTGATTTGGCTTCTAGAAATTCAAGCAAGCTTCCGTCAGAGATTGAGCAATTAGCTAGAAAAGATTTTTTGCGTGCTGTTGATAATTCTTTAAAAAATATGCAAAGCATTGTTGATGCTGAATTTGCTGATGGCGATAGCGATCGCAGTGTTGACGATCTATTCATTGAGAAGAGAAGATATTTAAGAGCTTTGGCTTTAGCTGTTAAAAGAACAATAGTTTTTGCATTAGATAGGGACGCTGTAGACGCCAAAGGAGATGCGGTTGGCACTTCTTCAAATGACGTCATTGTAGCAATGCTTTCAAGGACTCCTTATTCTCAGTTTGCAGATGATGCCGGATTTATTAATACCGTTAAGTCTGTAGCTTCCGGTGTTCGCAGGGCTGCTGATTGCGTTGATGCTCATTATTTTCCGTGTTTAAGCCTTTTTCAAGCGGTTATGGACGATTTTAAATCCGGAAAAAGGCCAAAAGAGGATGCGGAACATTTTATACGCGAAATGTTGATGTCAATTTATTTATTTGTTGTTTATGGGCATGACGGGAAAGATAGATGGTCTGCTGATATTAGACATGTTGTTAGTGATGCTAATGTTAGGGATTTAACTAACGCTCTTCTACGTGCTGATAATTCCACAGTTATATTTAATATATTTTTACCGGGAAATACTACGCAAGGACTTAAGGCTATTTCGGTTAAATATTCTAATAATCAAGACTCTGGAGTTTCTATTAGTTTAGAGCTTAGGGGAGATTTTGAGCCTGATTTAAGAGCGAGATTTGATAGGCTTCATGATGAGCCTGCACAGTTTTATAAAAGACCATTACCTGAGAAGAAGATTGTTAGCGCTGATACTCCCGCTTCTTAAAATTTTTATTTCATTCTTTTCTATCGCGACGATTGTTGAGGGTTTGCGTTTTGGTATGCTTTCGGAATCAAGAATTGAGTCTGGAAGAAGTGAGTTTTTTGGTGCGGATTTTAAGAACGTGTTGACTGAATAAGATTCTTTCTGGCCGGAAATATTTGCGCTTGTTGTGATGAGTGGGAGTTTATATGCGCGCAGAATTTTTTGCGTTAATTCATGAGCGGGACAGCGGATTCCGATTGTTTCTGAGCTTGGATTGAGGAATTTTGGGAGTGAGGATTTGCGTTGAACGATTATTGTGAGAGGGCCTGGCCAATATTTTTTTGCGAGTTTTTTGGCGAGAGCGTTGAATTCTCCATATTTTTGCGCTTGAGTTAAATTTGCAACCATTATACTGGAAGGTTTTTTTGCGTCCATTTTTTTGATTTTGTATAAACGTGAAATGGCTTTTTTGTTTAATGCATCGCACGCAAAGCCATAGCATGTTTCTGTCGCATGCATTATCGTTTCACCTTTTTTTAAGGCCGTTATTGTTTTTTGGATGAGGTTTTTGATGTTTTGTCCAGTGATTTTTTCTGTTTTCATATGATTTAAGCCTTGAAAGTTTGGCATCTGCTAGATAGAATCTTTGCACAATATAATTAACTTTTTCCAATATGGCAAAATTAAAAACCGCCATCAATGGCTTTGGCCGAATCGGAAGGTTGCTTTTACGTGCAAACCTAATCAATGATTTAGTTGATGTTGTCGCGATTAATGACCCAAATGACAACAAGACTCTTGCGTATTTATTTAAGTATGACACTGTTCATGGCAAGTTAGCTAAAAGTGTTGAGGCGACGGAAACCGGTATAAAAATCGATGGTAAAGAAATTCCAACATTTCATGAAAAAGATCCTTCAAAATTACCTTGGAAAGATTTGGGAATCGATTTGGTTTTTGAAGCAACCGGTATATTCACGGATAAGGTTGGTGCAACTGCACATATTACAGCCGGTGCAAAAAGAGTTTTAATTACAGCTCCTGGAAAAGATATTGATGGAACGTTTGTTATTGGAGTGAACCATAAAGATTTTGATCCTACAAAGCATTTTATTATTTCAAATGCATCTTGCACGACAAACTGTTTGGCTCCAATGGCAAAAGTTTTGCATGAAAATTTTAAGATTGTGAAAGGTTTTATGACGACAGTTCATGCTTATACAAATGATCAGAGGACGCTTGATTTGGCGCATAAAGATCCAAGAAGAGGAAGAACAGCGGCACAAAATATCATTCCAACTTCAACCGGAGCCGCAAAAGCGATTGGCGAAGTTTTGCCTGAGTTAAAAGGTAAACTGGATGGCATTTCACTTAGAGTTCCAGTTGCAGATGGTTCAATTACGGATCTTGTTGTTTTGGTTGAAAAGCCAACAACAAAAGAAGAAGTTAATGCCGCGATGAAAAAAGCCGCGGAAGGGGATTTGAAAGGAATTTTGGAATATTCAGAAGATCCAATTGTCTCTTCAGACATTATTGATAACAATCATTCTTCGATTTTTGACGCACCTCTCACGAAAGTTTTAGATGGAAATGTTGTGAAAGTCTTCTCTTGGTATGATAATGAGTGGGGATACAGTGTACGTAGCGTTGAACTCGCAGCCTATATCGGTTCAAAATCCTAAATTAGAATACCGAAATCCAAAACAAATCAGAAGTACGAAATTAGAAATTAGAAAGAATTCCAAATATCAAATTTCAAACAATAAGCTGATTATTAATTAACAAAATAAAATATGGTGAAAGTAGCACAAGAAAGAGATATGTTACATTTCTTTCGAAAACTTCATTTTTCAGCAGGGGAATTAGCCAGAATCAGACAGATCATCAGACCAAGTGGGCGCACGATCTTTTTGCCTTATGATCAATTTATTGAACATGATTGTAGACATCTTGACGCGGAATCAGATGCCGGAAACGTTGATTACATCATGAAATTGGCAATCGATGCGAAGTTTAACGGAGTTGCTTTTCATTATGGAATTTCAAAAAGAAATTGGGAAAAATTTGATGGTGCAATGCCTTTGATTTTGAAATTAAATGGCAAAACATCATTTCCATCACAAGCAAAACCACTTAGCTCGTTTACGTGTTTTGTTGAAGACGCTGTTCGATTGGGTGCGGTTGCTGTTGGTTATACGATGTATTATGGCTCGCCAAGACAAGATGAAGATTTGCCACAGCTTGCCGGTGTTCGAAAAGAATGCGATAAATATGGAATGCCTTTAATTGTTTGGGCTTATCCACGTGGAGAAGCCGTTGATGCAAAAGGTGGCCCAAATGCTTCTTATGCTCTTGAATCTGCTGCAAGAATGGCCGCAGAAATGGGCGCGACAGTTATCAAGTCAAATCTTCCAAAAGCTGCAAAGCCAGAATATATGGAAAATACAGGAATTCCTGAATATTATAGAAAAGTTGAAAAAGAATTGCAGGCGATTAAAGGTTCTTTTGAGCAAAAACGTGAACGCGCAAAAAGAATTGTTAAGGCTGCAAGTGGCGTGCCGGTGCTATTTTCCGGTGGTGAAGAAATCGATTTGAAATCGCTTCGTGAAAATGCACAAGCATGTTTGGACGGTGGATGTTTTGGTTTTATTTTTGGAAGAAATATTTGGAAAAGAGATTATAAGACGGCGATGACGTTGACGGCTGAACTTGCTAAATTATTGGATAATACGCCACTGCCGAAAATTCAATAATCAATAATCAATTTTCAAATGGAATTATTGGAACATCTAAAACAACTTGGAGTTGAAGAAAGATTGAGCGTACTTATTTCTAAGCTTGCGGATGCATGTGCTGATATTTCTTGTGTTGTTGAAGCCGGAAAAATGTGCGATAAAGCCGGAACGTGTAATACGTTTGGAGAAGAACAGCTTGCGCTTGACGTTGCTTCAGATCGCTTGATTTCCAGTGTTTTGGATAAATGTGAAGATGTTGCTGTTTATGCTTCGGAAGAGCTTGAAGAGGAGGTTAAAACCGGTCATGATGCGCAGGATAATTTTGGCGTTGCTTATGACCCGCTTGACGGTTCTTCGCTTGTTAACGTGAATCTTGCGGTTGGAAGTATTTTTGGGATTTATAAGTGTGATTCTTTTATTGGCAAAAAAGGCGATGATCAGGAATGCGCAATGATTGCGATTTATGGTCCGCGTACAACGATTGTTTGCGCGACAAAGGCCGGAGTGCATGAATATACTTTTTGTGACTCTAAATTTAATTTAACAAAAGAGAATTTGCAGATTGAAAAAGAAGGTAAAACCTTTGCTCCTGGTAATTTGCGAGCTTGTTTGTATAATCCCGGCTATAGAAATTTGTTCAATTATTGGCTTGATAATCAGTATACGCTTCGATATTCGGGAGGCATGGTGCCTGATATAAACCACATTTTATTAAAAGGAAAAGGACTCTTTACATATCCGGGCTATAAAGACATGCCTGATGGAAAGTTGCGTTTGCTTTACGAATGCGCACCGATGGCGTATATTGTTGAACACGCGGGCGGTAGAGCCACTGATGGCAAGATTCGATTGCTTGAAAAGGCGATTGAAAGTTTGTCTCAGAGGACGCCGATCTTCATCGGATCGGAAACCGAAGTTATGACCGCGGAAGAAATGCTTAAATAATACATATGCCGCAAAGCGACGAATTAAAGAAAGAAATCGAACAGCTTGTCGTGCGTGCGAAAGATGGCGATTCCGCGTCATTTGGGCGTATTTATGACATTATTGCGGATGATATATATAAATATGTGTTTTTTCGTATTTCACATCAGCAAGATGCGCAGGATTTGACCGAAATGGTGTTCATGAGAGCGTGGGAAAATCTTAAGCGTTATAAAGAAGCTAAGAATTTTACATCTTGGATTTTTAAAATCGCGCACAATGCCGTGATTGATCATTATAGGATGAATAAGCACATAGAAGAGCTTACGGAAGACTATATGGACGATAAGCGTGAGCATAGTCCTTTGCATAATGCGGAAAGATCTATGGACAATTCGACTTTGAAATATGCAATTGCCGGTTTGAAAGATAAATATAAGCAAATAATTGTTTTGAAATATATAAATGAAAAGTCAAACGAAGAAATTGCTGAAATTATGAAAAAGAACGAGGGCGCAGTGCGAGTTTTGCAATTTAGGGCTTTGCAAGAACTTAAGCGCAATCTCAAGGATATGGGCGTATCGATGTAACAAAAGGCCTTTAATGACGTTTGAATAAATGGATATGTTATCACTATTTACGAAAAAATCAGGGAACAGGGACAATTACGACCTGGAGAGAATTCTATTCACTCTGGAAAAACCGGGTTTAAGTAAGTCTGCAAAAAGTGCGATGAAGTCGCATATTTTAGCTAATATTAAGGCGCAAGAAATGTTGCCTCAGTCTTTGGATAGTTTTGCGCAAAATATTGCAAAAGTATCTGCGACCGTGAAAATGAGTTCATATGTTAAGAATCTTATTAAAAGTCAGATTATTGAAAGGATCGAAAGTATCGGAGAATTTAGATGGGCTTATCAATATAAATTCGCTTTTAAAAGAGCTTTAAGTGCTGGTCTTGCGGTTTTGGTTGTTGTTACGGGTGCTTTTTCATTTATTCCGGGCAAAGAAAATATTGTTTTCGCAAAGCCTTCAACTGTTTTGACAGAGATTACAGGTGACGTTTCAATTGTGCGTAATGAAAAAGAAATCAAAGCCGAAAACGGCTTTATTTTATATCAAGACGATGTTATTGATGCGCGCATCGGTACGGCAACAATTCAGTATTTCGATGGGAGCATAAGCAGATTAAACGAAAATACAAAAATCAAATTTTCAAGACTGGATACGGATGAATTTGGAATAAATACTTCTGTTGAACTCGATGTTGATCATGGTCAAATGTGGGCGATGGTTTTTGATCTTTTTGGGAACTCTTTATTTAAAGTTCGTGCAAACAAAACAACTGCCGATGTTGTTGATAGAGCAACTTTTTCTTTTATTGCAAACAAAAATTCATCTGAGGTTGATGTCTACCATAACGTTGTTGATGTTTCAGTTGGATTAAACGGTTTTTCTGATACAAAAACGGTTTTGAAAGGATATAAAGCTGTTGTGAATTCAAGTTATGTTTCCCTTGTTTCCAAAAAAACTTTAAAGCAAGGCGAAAAAGAATGGATTAAGGATAATTTGAAAAAAGATAAGGAATATATTGCGCGTGTTGCGAATGAGCAAACAAAACTTGCTTCAGACCCTGTTTCAGATCTTAAAGAAGATGCATCTCTTTATTTATCGTTCAGTGATACCGAAACATTACGTTTAAAGCTCAATTTGGCCGATAATAAGATGGCTCTGGCTTCATCTTTGATGAATGCCGGTAAAATTGACGATGCAAGACAAACTTTGTCTTATTTGAAGGATGTTGTTGCGGAAGCAAAGGTTAAAATAGGCGAACTTAAATTGGTAAATTCTGAAGAGGCGACTAAGATGGAAAGCCTTGTCAGCGAAAGATTGATGAGATACAAGAAAGACTTGTCATTTGTTACGCCTGATTCTCCTTTGTATGAGGTTAAAGATTCGATTCGCGATATGGAAATGTCGGTTGCGGATAATGATGAAAGCAAAGTTAAATTGATGTTTGAAAAAGCGTCTTCTAAGCTTCTTGAAGCTCAAGATTTGCTTGATAATCAAAAATTTGAAGATGCAAAATCCAATCTTGAAGACTTGAAAGTGATTATTGCCGATATGCAAAAAGCGGATTTTTCAAAAAATCCTGAAATGGCAAAAGAAGTTTTAAATAAAAATGCGGATATCGTGAAAATGTTAACTCTTATTGAAAACAGCTTGGAATCTTCTGATTTGAAGAAAGAGGTTGCAAGCGTGAAGAATTCTTCAGTTCAAACGATTATGGATACCGCTGTTCAGGCAAATGGTGAAAAATCAGCTGAAGATGTTAATACATTTGTTAGAATATATGATCAACTTGGCCCTTCAAATTCTTCTGTTGAAGAAGGGGACGATGTTGATTCCCCAAAGATTAATCTTTTTCATGAATTAGATTCGTCCGACAAATCCAATAATTAAGCCGACTGCGGCAATGAATCCGCCGATAATCCAGAATCTCATTACGATGCTTGCTTCGCTCCATCCCATGTGTTCAAAGTGATGGTGGATTGGCGCTATGCTGAAAACCTTTCTATGAAATAGTTTTTTTGAAGTGAGTTGGATTATTACCGAAAGCATTTCGATGACGAAAACAAGGCCAATGATAGGCAAAATAAGTACTGAATCCGTTAGCATTGCGATTACGCCAAGCGTACCTCCGAGTGCGAGTGAGCCCGTATCTCCCATATAGAATTTTGCCGGTGGAACATTGAACCATACAAAAGCGAAAAGCGCGCCTGCTATAACGCCACAGAATGCGGCTAAAATTAATAAACTCTGTGTGTAGGCGATTGCTCCAAAAGCCGTGAAGGCGATGATTAGAAGTCCGCCTGCGAGTCCATCGAGTCCATCTGTTACGTTGACTGCGTTTGCTGTCCCGACAATTACGAAAATGAATATTGGAATATAAAGCCAGCCGACTCCGATGCTTCCCATGAACGGAATGTGAATTTGGTTATAATCCAGTTTAAAGAAAAACCAAAGCGCTCCCGCTGCTGCGAATATTAACAGCCATAGCATTTTTGTTTTTGCACGGATTCCTTTTGAGCCTGTGCCTTTTACGTTAATGTAATCATCAACTAAACCAAGGATTGCCATTGTAACGAGCGTGAAGATTGGTACCCAGGTTTCTTTTCTATTTAAAAGGGATTTATCTGTTATTCCGAGAGCCGAAGTAAGTCTTGAAAGTGCAACTACGATTAAAATACTGCCCCAAATTATGATTCCGCCCATTGTTGGTGTGCCTGATTTTTTGGCATGCAATTGATGAAATAACGTTGCTTTTTCTCCACTCATCGCGTCATCACGAATTTGTTTTTTGATTCCATATTTTTCAATAAATTTCATGAAAAATGGAGTTAGAATCAGAGCTATGATGAAAGATATTATTTCTGCGCTGAAAATGAACGTTAAATGCCTTATTGTGTCTGTGTTTATGTATTGCATATTTTTACCAGGTAAAGTTATTAAATGTCCAATCAAGTAATGTTTGTGTTTCTTTAAAACGATCCGGGCTGTCCAGTACAACAGTTATTATATCATTTCCGTATGAATTTTCCGCCGCGCTAACAAAAGAGAATCCGGCTTCCATTGTGTGGCCGGTTTTAAGGCCTTTAATTCTTTTATCTTTTCCAAGAAGATTATTTGTGCTTTCCAGCTTGTGTTTTATCTTGTTGTCGATTGATGATATTTCCATCTTTGAGGTTGATGCCGCTTGTCTTATAAAAGGTTTTTTGTATGCGATTCGAGCTAGAATCGCGATGTCTTTTGCGGTGGAGTAGTTGTTTTCATCATCGAATCCGACCGGATTTGAGAATTTTGTTGATTTTAAGCCGAGCATTTCTGCTTTTCGATTCATCTTTTCTATAAATTTTTCAGCTGAACCGGCGTTGTGTTCCGCGAGTGCGTAAGTCGCATCATTAGCCGAATGAATTATTGATGCATAAAGGAGGCTTGCAACTGTGATTTTTTCGCTTGGATAAAGCCATATTTTTGATCCGTCGGTTTTTGCCGCTTTATCGCTTACTATAGCCACTCCGTTTAATGAATTTTCATCAAGAATTATGGAGTCTGTCATGAGTTTTGTGATGCTTCCGATTGGTCGTCTTTCATCTGCGTTTTTTTCATATAAAATTTTTCCGGTGTTTAGATCCATAACTACAATGGATTTTGCGCCCAGTTCCAGCGGGGTTAGATTTTCTTTTTGATAAGGTTCAGGCAGGATGTTTATTATTGAAGAGTACTCCTGGTTGATTGTTTGAGGCGTTTCTTGTGCCGCAAAAATATTAGCCGAAGCTGTGTGTAGTAAGCTTGAGAGGTATAAATTGAGAAGAGTTAGTACCATGTATTTTGTTTAAATCTCTACTTTTTTATAGGTTTTGGAGAGATAGTAGGTTTACTTATGGAGTCGCTTTGCGACGTTTTATTCGTATTGGCCTGTGCTTCGCTTTGCGCAGCGGCCTGTTCTCGCTGATATAATAGCGCTGCGTATTCATCATAAGGGTCTTTGATTGGATTTTCAAAATAATCAGTTCCAATTTCAATCAAAATGTCGGCATTGCTTTGGAATGGAGGCTCTGTGTATTCAATAGGAATTGCGTTTGAAGTTTTGCCCGGAATTAATTCTTGCAAGAGGCTTACAAAATCTTTATCAACAGTATCTTTAATGTAATAAGTGGTTTTTTTGACGGTATTTGTTTTTGCGTTGCCAAACCTAACAACGTTTAAGCAATATCTCGTGAAAAGAGATTTTAATTTTGTTGCGGTAGGATAAACCGTACCGTTTAAAATTTGTATTCGATAGTCTTTGTGTGCTAATTTTGCGTTATTTAAAACCAAATCGACTGTTTTTTGCATGTGTGTATATTTGTTTCCGGCAGGAATCAAAACATACGCGCCTCCATATAATTCTTTGTCGCCCGGAACAAGCCATCCACCGCATAATGAAGGGTCGTCGCTGAATTCGTATGATTTAATGACTTGAGTGCTTCCCATCTCTGAAGCGATTTTTACGAGTGTGATTATTTCTCTTGTAGTTAAGCTTGTTTCTATGTTGTTTTTTAATGATAGAAATATGTCTTCGATTTTACTTTCATCAAAGTTTTCTTTTTTATTTAAGACTTTGTCTTTGATGGCGTTTATTATTAATCTTTGTCTTTTATCTCGATCAAAGACGCTTGTTGATTGACGTGATCTTGCGTATTTTAAGGCTAATTCGCCATCCATGTGGTGCCAGCCAGCATCAACATGTAAAAGTTCATACCCGGTTGTTCCCGCCTTTGGATACATTGGGTCATCAAGGGTTGTATCAACGTAAACATCGATGCCACCGATTGAATCTATCATTTTCTCAAATCCTGAAAAATCTATTTTTGCATAATAATGGATTGGGATTCCCATAAGCTCTTCAACTGCGGTTTTTGTTATATCCAAGGCTTTTTCGGAATCTTTATAGTAAGCTTTTGAATACACATAAACTGCATTTACTTTTTCACCCCCAAAGTTATTTCCGATGTCTTTTACTTTTACGAATACGTCTCTTGGCAAAGAAAAGAGACTTGTGATTTTGCTCTCTTCGTCAATGCTGGCGATTAACATTGTGTCCGTTAGATCAGCTCCGTCATGCACTCCGCCGCCAATTCCCATTAATAGTATATTTGTGTGGTTGTATGAATCTGTATCCAGTTTTTCGCCAAAAAAGAAGACGACATTTGTGACACTGACGTTAAATATCAGTTTTAATAAAAAGAAAAATATAAATATTGCCAAAAATATTTTTACTCCTTGTTTGATATAACTTAAAAGGAGAGAGGATTTTTTTTCCATGTGATTGTTATTGTAGTTTTTTTTGCTCGTTACGTCAAAATAATTGTTAGCTTTATTTCGCCGAGAGTTGTTATTCGTTATTTGTTTGTTTATATTTTCATTTAGATAATTTGTCGTGTTTTGCGAATATATAAATAGCTTGATTGTTTGGCTTGATACAAGCTTTTTAACATCATCTTGAAGTGATTCTCCCGTGTTTGGAGACGTGAAGGCCGTGAAGTTGCTTTGCGCCATTTTATCGCTCCATGACGCCGCAATTACAGATAGGTTTGTGTCTGAAATTAAATCTGAAAGTCCGGCGGCTTGTCTTTTTGTGTTGATGTAAGACAGGAGTTCGTTTGTTAATCGTGGTATGTCTTGTAAAGTTAGTGGGTTTTTTGAGAATTCTTCGGTAATTAAGATTAATCCTTGTGCATCTTTTGTGAATCCAAAGCCAACTTTTGTCCAATCGGTATATAAAACATTTTTTCTGTGCGATGGACTGCGCATAAAGCCTTCAAATCCTTCCGCCAAGCTTGATACACGTGCTATGTTTTCTCCAACTTCAGTTGAAATATTGAGTGCGATTCTTCTGTCATTTGGAGTTTGCCCTTGCAGATTTATATGGCTGAAATATGCATTTTTTGCCATGTCGTCCGAGTGTTTTTGTGCGAGTTCATTAAGCTTTGTGTCCACTGAAACAGCTTGTAGTCCAAGATTTTGACGTGCCGTGTTTGTCCAGTTTATAAATTTATTTTGCGCGTCTGTAATGGTTGTGTCCGGATTTGAATCTATTTTTTCAATATCTGAAAAGTCAGGCAAGAAGGGGATTCCTGTGCCAATGTAGATTGGAGTATTTATTACTGTTTCGCCTCCAACTTCGCTTATTCCAAGAACATATGTTCCACTTGTGGTTGGCGTGTATGACAAGGCATATTGACTACCTTTCTTAAAAGCGTTTTCTCCGTTTACAAGCATTGGGCTTGAAGGAGAGGTTATATTTAAGCTTTCAACTGTTCCATTTGGTTTTATGATGTGTGCTTCTTCAAGAATGTCTGTGTTTGTTATTCCGGATATTATTATTTGTCGTGCAAAGGGGATGGTTGTTTGCAAGCCGGAAGATGATATTTTCGTTTGATTATTTTTTTCAAAAAGATGGCGTATTGCCAAGAATGTTGTTTCTGAGGCTGTGCCGTTATTATCGATTACCATGCGAACTGTTCCCGGGCTGAATTTATAAAAATCTTCAAAGAAAATTTCAAAGTTATCTTCTTTTTGTCTGACTATGTAATAAAAAGAATTTGTATTTTGTGAGAATGTGATTTTCGTGGTGGTTTTTTCGTCTTTATTTAGCGGTATATAGGTTTTATTGCCGGATGAATATATTCTTGGGGCTATTGCTGAACCTGCTTGTTCTCCTGAATTTACCGATGGAGTTGAATCTAAAACCGATATGTTTACAACTTTGCTTGATCCTTGAGTTCCGGGGATTATTCCGATTAAATAATTTCCCGGATATCTGAATATAACCGGAATTTCGAAGCTTCCGTTTTCAACTTTTACGCTGAATTCAATGCTTTTGTCGTTATTGTAAGCGTCTTTATATGATAAGAATGCAAAAATTGTGCTGAATGTGCCGCTTGTTATTGTTCCTTTGAATTTATAAACTTCATTTTTATAAAAGATTGTTTGGAAATCTGAATCCAAAGTTATTCCATCAAAAAAGTTTTTATTTATTGTTGAAAATGCAACCGGACTTTGCGCTTGCATTTGCGGAATTGTTGGTGTGATTATTGGCTTAAAGACGTCATTTACTGTGGATATTGTTGTTGGTGTTGTCGGTGCGTTTTGGACTTTTACGATTTTGAATATTTCTTGCTTGGACGTTCTATAAATAATTTCAGAAGTGAGTCCGCGTGTTATTGGAATATTTGGATTAAAAACATTTTCATCTATTAGATATTTTTGTTGTGCGAAATTTGAATATGGCAAATACCATTCGCCGGACGTGCTTACGATTTTCCATTTTTGAGCGATCCCGATTATTTTGAGCGCTTCCGCTTGATTTATGGGTTGTGCGGGTCTGAACGTTCCGTCCTTATATCCCGTAATGATTCCTTCTGAAGCGGCCTTTTTTACATATGGTGTATACCAAGCATTTTCCGGTACGTCTTTAAATGAAATGCTTGAGGTGGAATTTAAATCATATCCGGAGCTTAGAACTATTATTTTCAAGAATTCCGCTCTTGAGACAGGATTATCCGGCTTAAAAGTTCCGTCCTCATATCCTTTAATTATGTTATAAGATTCGAGGTAATTTATTGCATCTGAATATGGGTTCGTGGCTTGTATGTCTGCAAAAAATGCATATGTTGTTTGTGGTGCCGTGAATGTGACCAGCAAACAAGCTATCGCTAAAATTATTGATGATATTTTGCGCATATAATTATTATACGCTATAATCAGTTAAAATAATTTTTAACTTTTTTTAAACATGTCTAAAACGAAAATCGCTTCCATTTTAGTACTTTTTTTGATGTTTTCAGTCGTTACGGGGTGTAATTTATTCAATAAAGAGCCGGCAAAAACGCCTGAAGAGGTTGTTAGGTCCGCGATGATAAATTCTCAAAATATCAAAACCGCTACCGTTAATGTTGTAATGAATGGTTCTGTAGTTAATGAAGCCGGTGCCGTTAAACAACAAGTTGATTTGAACCTTAATGTCGCCGAAAAATTTGATATAAATGACGCTAAAAATCCAAAACTTGATATTGATATGGCCGGTGACGTTACGATTGAAGGCAAGAAATATAATGGAGAAGTTGGTCTTCGCATGATGAATCGAAAAATGTATTTTAGCATTTTGAAATATCCTGATCCAAAAGAATTTCCTGATATGGCCATGGTTGCGACGTTTGCTGATAAATGGTTTTTCCTTTCAATGGATGAGGTTGGGCAAACGGTTCCTTTGATGTCTCTTGATGAAGCTTCAATGACTCCTGAAATGAAACAGATAAAGAAAGAAGCTCAAAAGACAAATTTTTTCAAAGATTTGAAATATGTAGGAACCGAAGATGCTTCAGGTGAAAGCGCTTATAAATACACAGGATCTATTGATATGGATAAGGTTTATGCCTTTATTGATAAGATTTCTGAAATAAATAAAAAGACTCAAACTGAAGAAGAAAAAGCTCAGATTAAGAAGGCGTTGTCCGGTTTGAATATTCCGCTTACGCTTTGGGTTTCAGTTGACGATGAGGTGATGCTTAAAGTTGCAGGTACTATAAATTATAATGATGCAGATACTAAGGTTTCTGCAAAAATTGATTTTACTTCAGATGTACTTGGAATTGGTAAGGACGTTGTTATTGAAGAACCAAAAAATCCTGTTGATTTAAAACAGGTTATTTCTTCAATGATGGGTGGCGCTGCTGCCGGAGCTGATGATGTTGTTCTTCCCGCTCCTACAAAATAATGAAAATTCGTTCCACGTTATATCGAAAAATTTACTGAAAGTTTCGACCGCCAGCTTGTTGTCGATTAATATTACAGATTCGCTTTTGTGCGATATTATAGACATTTTATCGCCATAGATGTTGATTGTTGAGTTTGGCATAAAATTTTTGCCTATAAATTTTATTTCGCATAATTCGGATACAAAAAAATGCCGCATTTCATCGACATTTTTTTCGCAAGTCATTATTTTTAAAGGGATTTCTTTTGCGATGCGTTTTTTGTTGTATTCTTCGAGGTATTGTTTAATTTTTGGAGTTGGAGGTTCGGAAGACAGGATTGATTTTATAGGCGATTTTTCCATTAACATGCTTTCATATGCGTAAATTATGCCGTTTTCGCCGGTTATTAAATTTATTTGAGGGGCTATGTGGTATTTTGTTTTTAAATTGTTAAAAACGCTTATATTTTCTGATAAATAAGCAATTTTTGAGCCAAAATCCAGTTGTTTATATTTTAAATGATTTAGGATTATTTTTGGATCCGTTGCTGTATAAAGTTTTAAATTATCTTTCTTGAGTTCCATCAAGAAGCCTTTTCTTTTTAGGACTTCGATTATTGAATAGGCGGTTGATCTTTGCGTGTTTGATTCATTTGCTATGACGCTTGCTCTGTTTGTGCCGATTTTTAAATTAGTCAGGTAAATTACCGCTTCTTTTTCGGTAAATCCGATTTCTTGTAATATGTGCTGTAGGTTATCTTGCAGCATGTTTTGTTTATATTGGCTTTTTAGGCCGTTATCGGAGGTTAAGAATATTTCATGAGGCTTTTTAATGCAATTATTTGACGTTGATTTGTTTTGACAACATAGGCTCGTTGTTAATGGCCGTAGTCCGTGATATTGATGCCATATGTTGATGGTGTCAAAAATTGTATTTTTGGGACTGGGGTGGGCGATTGGAATTGTTTGTTTTGAAAATTTTTATGCGGCGATTTTGCTGATGTTTTTGTGTGGGTTTTTGTTTTTTAGAACGCGAAAGATCGGAATTGTTTTCATGGTTTTTATCGCTTTTGTTTGCGGATTTTTGAGAATTTATTTAACGCAAAATAACGGTTTGGCATTGGCGGATTTTGGAAATAAAAATATTACTGTTTATGGCGTTATTTCCGAGGAAATTGTGAATTATGATTCGTATTCGATGGTGAAAATTGCGGGAGATATGGTTGAATATAACGGCTCGGTTTATAAAATGGATTTTTTGGTTAGCATAAGGGTAAATTTGCATAGTGAATTTGGACATGGCGATTACATTCGTGCCGTTGGAACTGTGGGAAATTTTAATACAATGAGTTATCCGGATATACGAATTTTGAAGAAGGGGAGCGCCGGGCCGGTTTTGCTTTTTCGCGCTTATATTATTTCTAAGCTGGAAAGCATTTTTTCCGAACCATATTCAAGCTTTGTTTCCGCGCTTTTGATTGGCGCAAGGAAGGGGATTCCGAGTGATATTTTGAGCAATTTTAATAAGATTGGTTTAACGCATATTATTGCGGTTTCCGGTTATAATATCACAATTGTGATTGCTTGCGTGTTTGCGCTTTTTTCGTTTTTGGGAAGAAAGTTGAAGGTCGCTTTTTCAGTTTTATTTGTGATATTTTTTATGTTTTTGGCGGGCGCGAGTGCTTCGGTTGTTCGAGCTTCTTTGATGGGGATAATTTCTATGCTTGCGCTATTTTTGGGTAGGAAAAATTTTATTCAAATTGCAATTTTTGCTTCCATGTTTTTTATGACGTTTATAAATCCCGAGATCGTTGTTTCCGATGTCGGTTTCCAATTGTCGTTTTTGGCTACACTAAGCCTGATTTACCTTATGCCGATTTTGCAGAAAATGTGCTCTAAATTCCCGGAGTTTTTTGGAATTCGTGATATTTTTTTAGCGACAATTGCTTCGCAGTTTTTCACTTTGCCTGTGATTTTGATGAATTTTAATCGAGTTTCAATTATTGCGCCTATTGCGAATATTTTTATTTTGCCTTTAATTCCAACTGTTATGTTTTTTTCTTTTGTGGCTTTTGTTTTGGGTGTTATTTACGTTCCACTTGGAGTCGTTTTTGGGCTTATTTGTGTGACTATTTCAAGGTTTATATTTTTGCTTGCAGAAAATTTTGCGAAGCTGGAATTTTCTTATTTTGATTTATACGTAACTTCAAAAACCGTTTTTATTTTATTATTTGCGGTGATTGTTTATGTTATTGCTCGCACCGAATTAAGCGGCGATATCGTAGGTGTTAAGCCTTGAATGGCGAGTTTTTTTAACTGCTTTTTTTAAATTTTCTCTATCTTGAGCGGTTTTTCCAACTCCGAGTTTTTGCGCTAATTGATCTTCAAATTCTGCTTTCTTTTGTTTAATTTCTTCGCCTTTTAATTCACGACCATCTCTTTTGTGCATCGTGAGCCTTCTTAGACGACTTTGGTTTTGATTTGCAGTATTCATTGGTCTTTCTTCTCTGAAAAGGTCAACGTATTTATTCACAAGTTCCTTATCACTTCCTTCTTCAACTCGATCAACGTCAAGGTCTTCAACGTCAATTGCGCGGCCTGTTGTTTCATCGAGGATTTGTGTGCCCTTGGAGTGTTCTGCGAGTTCTTTATTTAATTCTGCCATTCGGCTGTCTTTAAATTTTCCGCTTCTTTCTTCAAGGCCTTTTGCGCCTTCTGCAAGCTCGCTTCTTCGTATTAATGTTTCGAATATATCGACTATTTGATAACCTTCAACTTGTCTTTTTAGCTCGTCATTTCCTTGAAGTTTGTCGTCAAGCATTTTTAGTAAAGGATTTTCCATTTTTTGGATTTCTTGCATGCGTGCGAGAGATTGTTTGTCTTTTGGATTTAATTCAAGGATTTGTTGATGCAAGTGCATTTCTGCCTGCAAATTACCGTTTTCTTTAAATTGATCGGCAACTTTTCTTAAAGCTTTTATTTCAACGCGTTTTTTGAAATCAAGAACATTGTCTTCTGCGGTTTCTTGATTTTCCGCTGCATCAAGCGCTTTTTTTGTATCTTCAGGTTTCAATTTACTCATGAGCGCGATTCTTTCGTTCAAATCCATTTCGTAAAAACTGTTGTGTTTTTCTTGTGCGCTTTTTGGCATTGATTCAAATAAATCGAGCATTTTTTCTCTTCTTGGATCGTCGAGTTCGGATTTTTTAGCGTATTTTTTAAGATCTTCGGCGGAGAGTGTTTTTATCCACGCCTCGTATGCTCTTGCGGATTTATGCGCTAAGGTTCCGCGTTTTTCCATCGTCCCAACTTTTTTCGTTAAACCGTCGCGGTTTTTCATCATTTCATTTCCTTGTTCTTTTAATTGTGTGAGGATTTTTAATCTTTCTCTCAAATTTCCTTTCATAAACGCTTTTTCAAACGGCTTTCTTTGTGCTTCAGGAAGCGCTCTAAAATCAGCTAAAACCTGTTTTCTGATAGGTGCGTCGAGCGATGAATTTTGTAATAGTTTTTTCTTTTCAACGAGAGAAAGTTTTCGGAAATTGTGTCTCCACTTCACGATATAATCTTTATCTTCACTCATTGATTTCTTGGCTACCAGACCTTCTTCCGCGAATTTTTTAACTTTTGCCTCAAACTCTTTTCCAATTTTCACGTGCTCTTTTACCTCTTCGATTATTTTCTGCTTTTCTTCATAATCCGCTTCCCAAAAATGATATTGGTCTTGTACTTCTTTTGGTGCGTTGCTGTATGTTTTTTCAAATTGCTTAACTTTGGCTTCACATTGAGCAAAAGATGAAAGACATAGTTCAATAAATTTTATATCAAAATTTTTGTCTGAAACACTTTGTAATGCTTTTTGTTTTTCGCTCGAGCTTAAATATTTGCTTCCGTTAACGCGTTTCATATAGTCCTGTTTCAAATCTGCGCGCATGGAATCAATGATTTCTGTTTGCCTTCTTTTCGTTTTTGCATCTGCAAATTCGCGATCGAATTTCTTTTGTCTTGTAGGTGAAAATAAATTAAATTGTGCTTTTAATTCTTGTGCAACTTCTGCGACTTTTTCGGCTCCGGCTTCGGTTTTTCCTTCAAATCCCCATTCTTGAAGGAGTTTCTTTTGATCCGCCACCGAAGATTCTTTAAATCTCATTTCCATCATGCGAATTTCGCTTGCGTCATACTCTTTTGAACCTTCAAGCTTTTTCATGAAAGAGTTGTATTGTTTCATGACGGTTTCTAGCTCCGGCAGATATTCATCGCGCTTTTCGTGTCTTCGAAGTTTGTTGAATTCTTCCATGTGAGCAGGGGAGTTTCCAACGAGTTTTACAAGTTTATCTTGAAGCTCTCTTAGGCTGTCTATTTCTTGATCCACTTGCTTAAAATATGTTTCTTTGCCTTTGACGTCTTGCTGTTTGAATTCCTGTTTATATTCCGCGAGAGTATCTACATGGCGATCTTTATCTAGTCCAAAAAGTTCACGATTCGTATCCAGCTTTTCGAAATAGCTGTGAGTTAATTTTTGGGTATCAGCAACAGTTGCCGCCATTTCTTTATCAAGAGTTTTTAAACCCTTTCTGTCTTTGCTTATTTCTATATCAAGGAGTTTGTCTTTGTATCTTTTTTGCTCTTGCGCGCTTAAAACACCATCAGCCCTTTCGAGTCTTTCACGAATGTCGATGACTTGCCTTGTGAAGGCCTCTTGTTGTTCAAAGATATCTTGCGCGTCGACTTTGCCTTCAGATAAGGCATTTATATCGTCGTCGTTAAATGTATCTTGCTCGTCTTGTCTTTGAGCTCGATTTACGTTTGCCATAGTCGTTTTATACGTTTCTTATGTTAGCCGGCCGATTATACCGCACATGCAGAGAAACCGCAATTTAAACATAAAAGACAACCTTCGCCAACTTGAACTTCGTTTTTACATTCAGGACATTTTTTTTCTTTGAGTATTTCAAGCTTGCTTAAGGCTTTGTGATTTCTGTGTCCGAATTCGTCAATAACCGGCGAGCTCATGCTGATAATTGGTGGAGGAATGACTTCTTCAAGAGTGACTTTGTTTACAGGTTTTTTGAGGGTTTGAGGTGGAGTTATGTGCGCGTGTGGAGCTTGCATTGGCACGGTTACTGTTTCTTCTTTTTTGTTTACCCTTCCGATGTTCAAAACCTGTGCTTCACGGCTTTGGTCTCGATAAATTGTGATTCCTTTGCAATGCAATTTGAATGCGAGCCAATATGAATTTTTGATGTCTTCAATTGAGGCTGTTGCAGGGAAGTTGATTGTTTTTGAAACCGAGCTGTCTGTATATTTTTGGAAAGCGGCTTGCATTCTAACGTGCCACTCAGGAGCTATATCTTGCGCAACAACGAATGTGTGTCTGATGTCTTCAGGCAAATCCGTCATGTGTTGGATTGTGCCGACTTTTGCGATTTCCGTCATTAAGTCTTGGCTGAAAAGTCCGCGTCTTCTCATTTCTTCTTCAAAAAATCTGTTTGTATAAATGAATTCCGTGCCGTCCATGACATTTTTGATGTATGAGATGGCGAAGTTTGGTTCAAGTCCTCCAGAGGCTTCCGCGAGCATTCCAATCGTTCCGGTTGGTGCGATGGACGTGACACATGCATTTCTAATTTTCATGCCTTTTGCTTCATATTCCGAGCCTTTCCATGCAGGGAAAGTTCCGCGAGTTTCTGCGAGTTTTATGGAATATTTGATTGCTGCGTCATATATGTATTTCATGATTTTTTCGCCCCATGCAATTCCTTCTTCCGAATCATATGCAACGCCGAGTTGGAAGAGAACGTCTGCAAATCCCATAATTCCAAGTCCGATTTTGCGTGTGCGTCTTGAATTTTCTGCGATTTTATCAATTGGATAGTGATTTGCGTCAATGACGTTATCAAGAAAGTGTACGCATTTTTCAACAAGCGCGTCGAGTTTTTTCCAGTCCAAGTCTTTTCTATCGGTTGTGATGACTTTGTTTAGATTGATTGAGCCGAGATTACAGGATTCGTAAGGCAATAATGGTTGTTCGCCGCATGGATTTGTGGCTTCAATTTCACCTAAATGCTTTGCCGGATGTTTTGCGTTTGCTTCGTCGATGAAAATTAATCCCGGGTCGCCGTTTTTCCATGCATTAGCCAGAATAATATCAAAAACCATTTGTGCAGGAAGAGTTTTGATTGGTTGTTTTGTGCGTGGATTCAAAAGTTCATATTCTTCATTTTTCTCAAGTGCTTCCATGAATTTATTTGTGATTGCGACAGAAATGTTGAAGTTGGTGAGAGTTTTCATGTCTGCTTTGCAGTTGATGAAATCAAGAATATCCGGATGATCAACGCGAAGAATGCCCATGTTTGCGCCACGTCTTTTGCCACCTTGTTTAATGACTTCTGTTGCGGCATCAAAAACTTTCATAAAGCTGACGGGACCGGAAGAAACGCCTGTTGTGGATTTGACTGTGTCATTTGAAGGGCGAAGTCTGGAAAAGGAAAAGCCTGTTCCTCCACCGGATTTGTGAATGAGGGCTGCGTTTTTTAATGTATCAAAAATTCCTTCCATGGAGTCTTCAACCGGCAAAACAAAGCACGCGGAAAGTTGTCCGATGTTTGTTCCTGCGTTCATTAAAGTAGGGGAATTTGGCATAAACTCGAGGTTTGCGATCATATCAAAGAATTCTTTGCTGGTTTTTTTGACGTCGCCATTATAGTTTTTGTCCATTTCGGCAATGCTATCTGCGATTCTTTTGATCATATCTTCCGGAGTTTCTTTAAGATCGCCGTTTTCATCTTTTAATAAATATCTTTTTTCAAGAACTTTGAGGGCGTTCATGGAGAAATTGAGATTGTTTTCGCCCATTCCTTTGCCTAAAATAAGTTCTTTTTGGATTCTTTCATCGGCGCGTTTTTGTCTGTATAAAATGTATGCTTTTGCAGTTTTTGCATGTCCGCCTTCAATTAAAATCTTTTCAACAAGATCTTGAATTTGTTCGACATTTGGAATGTCTGTATCTTTTTTGAAAAATACTTCCAAAACTGCTGTGACTTGATTCGCGATTTGCTCTGCTGAGTGCTTGTCGTCACCTCCGACGGATTGAACTGCTTTCCAGATGGCAGAGACGATTTTTGCTTGGTCAAAATCTGCGATTCGGCCGTCACGTTTGATGATTTTTTTGATTGGGGACATATGATAGAAAGTTACAAGTTACAAGATTCAATTTACAAACAATTTGAGAGTGTGGTTCAAGCATGAAAAGAACAGCTCAGGGTGATTTACTGAGCAACTCTAACTATATTACGGAGCGTTTTTTTATCAATAGAATTTATGCCGAATTCGTTGCATGAAATCGCATATATAGTGTTTCATATACAGTCGGGCACACAACCTGTTGTGGAAGCTATATATACTACCAAATTAAAAAAATCTTGTGAAGAGCATTGTTTGAAATGGGGTTGCGAAGAAGAGGGAAAGATTGCAGATGAGAAAAATCAAAGGATTATTTAAGCTTGCCGCGTGGTGCAAAGCTATGTCGTTTTAACTTTTTTTAAAGCTTCGCTCATTTCATATTTACCGTAAGTTTGAGGAAGTGACTCAATGTATGCGTGTAAGCGGTTTCTTTGAGCTTCTGAAAGTGGGCTTAACTTCCCTATGATTTTTGTTTTAAAGTCATGTTTCATTTTTGTGTCAGTTATCATAGGAAAAAAATCTTCAAATGACAAATCGTGCATTTTTCCGAATATGTTTTCAATAATGCGATAATGGCCGTTTGAAATGCTGCCTCTTGGGTCGTCGCTAGACCGAATTTTTAAAAGATATTGTATTTCTTCGATCTTTGTAGGATCAATGTATTGAGTTAACGAGTCGACTCTTGGAGAGTAGTTGGTGGCTTTTACCGCTAATCCGATTCGAACTTGATAAGGAAGGTCAGGATTTTCTGCTAGAATTCCTTTAATGCCTTCATCGCCATACCAAATTGTTTTGTCTATGATTTTGCCTCTTACTAAAGGCGGAACGTCTTCCGATAATATAAAAGCTTTGAACCCTTCCGGGTCCTCCTCGCAATCTATTCTTTGCATGATTTCAATCAGTAATAATTTAACAAATATTGATTCGGATTTGTTCATTAAGGTTGATTTAACGTCACTGAATTCTACCCTTGCACCAAAGCGCTCCATAATGCGTATATGATCAAACCAAACCAGCCCATCAGATTTATCCAATTCTTTTATGGAGGCGATAATGTCTTTTGGATCAAGCGGCATTGGTTTTGCTTTTGCTTTTGAGCTTTTTTCGTCAGTTTGATCTCTTTTTTTGAGCTGTCTCCATAATGCAATACGAAGTTCGTGGCTTGTATCAGGCAATAAATCATCTTTTCTTAATCGTAAAATCAATGGAATAAGGTCTTCTCTTTTTGCTTGTCTGGCGCAATAAAGATATACCCTTAAAAGAAGGTTTTGTTGACCCGTTTGTTCATACAATAGACTTAAACAGGCTTGTGGATTTTGCTTGAGTTGTTCTAAAAAAGTAGAGTCCGTTGTATTCAAAAAATCAGACATATCAAAATCATCAACGGCAAAGGCTTTTAGCGATTCCAATAGGAAAAATTGATCTAAGTAACGCGCTGTTTCAAAAAAGTATGGGACTTCTCCCGCTAGGTCTCTGCTTGTGCCAACTGCAAGCGGACTGCTTTTGGATTCAAGGGTAAAACTACCACCGGCACCTTGATGATTCATATACTTAAAAGCGAAGACGGTTTTTTTATGACCAAGGCCGTAAAATTGCTCTATGTAACCCTCATCCATCATTTTACTGGAAACCGTAACGTGATGATGATTGCTGGCTATATTAACAAGGTCGTGGCAACCTTCCAATTCAGCGTTTAAATAAAGTAGATTTGTGCAATGTTCTTTGTTTACCGGTATGCCGCCTTCTATCCCAGACCTGAGCTCCGCTACACCGGCATCAATGTCTACTCCCAGTTCGGCTTCTTCATAACGATTTATTATATTGCTTTGAACGGAGCTGTTCGGGTCTCTATTTTGATTACTTCCTTGCAATTTCATTTCAATTTCAAGCCCCATTCCAGATATGCTGTGATGCCAAAGAGTTGTAATGTGCCTTGTCATTATCTTGGATTCATTTTTATCGATTCCAGGCGCGTTTGCTAAAAGTGTTTTTACTCTTTCTAACATTGCTTCTTTGGATTCATCGCGAAAAGTGAATGTCTTCATATCCCATATTTTATTTCGCCATTTTTTTGGCATGCCTTCAATTTCTTGAATGCTTTTTAAAGTGACTTTGCGATTACTTGCTGTTGCCAGGTTAACTTGAGCACCAATTACGTTTGTTTCATTCATTGCTTCTTCCGATAAAGTCGTTACATTTTCGGCGATATCGGCAAGTGATCTATTTGCGTAGGATATTTCTGCGTGATAAGCGTTTTGTAATTCCGGAAAACGATTAAGTAAGATTTGAGCCAAGTCTCCCGATAGTCGATGTTGTGATTGCAGTGTTTTTAAAATAACTTCCGCTTGCTCTTGGGCTATTGATTTGAAATTAATTTTTAAAATGTGTTCAAAAAAGAAAGCCGTTTCAAAGTCGTCCGTATCAAGATGCTTAATAAAATCCGGTATAAGAGGTTTCCAGTCTATTCCTTTAGCAAAGCTTTGAAGATGGAAGAGCATTTTAAGTACGCTTTCTCTTGCTGATCGAGCCGCTTTAGAACTTAATAGGTTAAGTAGGGTTTGTATAAATTCTATGAAAGCACTTTCGTTTTCAATGGAGAAAGGATTGAGGCCCTCGCGTTCATTTCTTTGAAATGGATTATCGCCTTGCACTCCTGAACATCGCTCAAAGAGTTTTTGAGCATCGGCTTTATTTGTTCCGCTTGTGAATTTATCCAGAGCCGCTAGAACTGTTTTATGGAGTAAATCTTGAGTTGCTTTATTCGGCTTAAGGTTAGCAGGCGTTATAGGTCTAATCGTGTGAAGATCAGGCATGGCTGCTTCGCCTTTTAACACGTTGGCAAAATCAATGCGCGATAGAGTTTCATGCGTTACCGCATCTAGTGCCGGTTGTTGTGATTTTGGAACGTGAATAAGCTCATCTGGAGCAGTCGTTCCATCAGGAAGTACGATGTTGCCTTTATGGTCACGAAAAACAATTCTGCCACTGTTCGGTTTTCCACCTGCAAGCCAAAGCCCGGTGTTTTCATCACGTTCAAATTCTCTATCGTCAGGTTTTTGATGTCTGTTCATTGACAAGTTTAATATATCATTATATTTTACCCTATTTTAGGCTAAAATGCAAGCTTGGAGGCGAGGCAAGAAGGATTGCGAATGAGAAAGTCTAAAATCCAAATTAATCCAAATGAATGGGAAATGATAAAGATTGAATGGCAAAAGGGGCGAGTGGGCGAAATTGAGCTTGCTTCGTCTGGAACAGCGTTTTAATCTTCGTCTGTTGGGCCTTTTTCTATTAACCCCATTGCCACTGCGGCTTCATGTCTTTTGTTGCGTAATAATAAAAATATTGCGTCTGGGCTAGGATAGCCCGCAGATCGTTCCGCTTCTATTACGGCATCTAATATAATTGATGGAGTTTCAGCTGCATCGTGAATGCTTATCGCTGGATTGCCTGCCAAATTTATCCCTATACCAAGGCATTCTTTAACTGCTCCTGCTATCGTTACTTGCAGCATTCCACCGTTTACTCTTGGAGCATTTGGTTCTCCAAATAATTGACTTGTGCGAAGACGGATTTGTCCATCTAAAAGTGCTTTTGCTGCTTCTGCATGATTTTCTGGTCTAAACATTTCTTCTGGAATCGTTGTTAAGAACGCTCCTACTACGTCAGGGTTTATCGGTTCTGGTCTATTTGTTGTTCGTGGTGACATTTTGATTGATTTAAATTATAGGAATTTAGTTTAATCTTGGTTGTATTCATTTGTCAACTTGTTGTATAGGCTTAATGTATAGGTGAAAATTGAGCTCATTTCGAAATGGAAATCTATGTCGGGATATGGATTGATTTTTATGCAAATTTTTCTGAGCTTGTCACGTGACGGAATTCTATATCGTACAATAAGACGGGAATTTCGTAATAATTTTTTGCCGCGCGGCAAGTTTTTTAACGTTCCAGCTTTATTTTTGGCATACATAAAAAACCGGCGGATTTGTTCTAACGTCCGTTTTAGAAATTTGTAGATTTCCGTTGATTTCAAGAATTTTAAATCCTGTCTTCTTGATTTCACGTTTAACTTCTTTTATGGATGGAATGTGGATGTATTGGCGTGTTTTATAAGTTTTTTGTTTATCGCTTGATTCTCGTTCGAAGAACCTGTCTCCAAAATCTTGTTCCGGAATATTGAATCCGATTGGTTTCAAAATGTAGAGCCTAATCCATTGTTTAATCCAGAAGAAAGAGAATGGTACATTGAAAACTCGCGGATGAGTTGTAAAGATAAAAATTCCATCTTTTTTTAAAATTTTATGCGCTTCCTTGAGCGCTTTTAGTCTATTTTCGCTTCCCGGAATTTGAGTCCATCCTTGATTCGAAAAAAGCGCATAATCAAAGCAATTTTTATCAAATTTAAGATTGGTGGCATCGCCTACTTTATAATCAATTTTCATATTCATTTCTTTGGCAATTTTTTTTGCATTTTTAATCATTTCAGGAACAAGATCTATGCCAATTATTTTGAAGCCCATTTTTGAAAGAGGTATTGTGGTTCTTCCGGTCCCACAGCCAATATCTAAGACTTTTGCATCTTTTTTTGTGAAGTATTTTTTGATGAAGTGATCTTCGGAAATCCACAGCCCTTCTTTTGCTTTTTGGATATAAAGAAGTTGGGCATTTTTCCCGGCAAATTCTTCAATTACTAGTTTTTGGAGGTTGGTTTTCATCTTTTATTCGCTGTCCATGTAAAATCTTTGTCCCCAAAATGAAATAAAATAATAATCTTCAGAGCAAGCATCTACTTTTGCTCCAAACGGTGTCCATTTAACATTCAAACATGAACCATCGCAATCGCAAGTACTTTTTGTCTTTTTGAAATTCTTCGAATCATTTCCTTGAAAGAAACTATTTTCCATAATATTTTCTCCGTTATCGATCCAAAGCCAAGGCGCCGTAAAAACGAGAGCAAGCAGGACGAGAACTGAAATACCAATTATTGTTTTTTTCATGTTATTGATTCGTTAGGTTAATAAAATTTTTGATAACTTATATTTATATGAACTATTTTTTCCCTTTCACCGCACAATTCTCGCAAGGGAAGTATTTGCTGATGTAAAAGTGCGCGAGTTCTTCGACAAGTGGGAGGCAGGAAGGGTCGCCTTTGCCGGCTTTGGTGCGTTCGACGACTTCTTCAAAGCTTTTTGCGCCGTGGAGGACTGCGTCTTCGATGTCTTTGTCTGTGATTTTGAGGACTTTATCAATCATGCGGGAACCTTCGGCGACGACGCGTGAGCCTTGTTTTGTGTTTCTGAAATAATCGTTGATTGCGGCTTTTAAAGCCTTATCGCCGAGAACCGAGCAGTGGATTTTGCGCGATGGAAGACCGCCAAGACGTTTCAAAATATCCATTTGGCTTATTTGCAGGGCTTTTTCGACTTTCATTCCGCCTTTTTCAACGAGCATAACGGATAAAACTGATGTTGATGCGATTGCTGATGCGCATCCAAAGGTTTGCCAGCCGCATTTTTTGATGCGATCGGTTTTTTGGTCGATAAGAAGCCAAATTTTCATCATGTCGCCACATGCGGGACTGCCAACCATGCCAACTCCGTTCCATTTGAAAGTTGGTTTTCCTTTTATTACAAAGTTTTTTGGATTTAAAAAGTGTTCTTTGACGATTCCGGAATAAAGCCACGGAGTGCCTTTAAACGAGATTACGTCGGGCGATTTATTTAATTTTTTCATCGTGTGTATTTTAAATTGATAGGGGACATTGCGCGGAGATGCGCGACTATTTTTGCGAGTGTTGCGATTGTATATTCGATTTCTTTTTCTGTTGTGTTTTTGCCGAGCGTAAGGCGCAAACTGCCATGAATGATTTCATGCGGGAGGCTGATTGCGCGGAGGACGTGCGACGCTTCGAGCATTTTTGAACTGCAGGCAGAGCCGGTGCCTGTGCAAATGTTCATCTGATCCAGATAAAGAACCAATGCTTCTCCTTCAATGTCGAAAATTGATATATGAATGTTGTTTGGAAGTCTTTGAGTTGGGTGGCCATTTACAATTATTTTTTTAATGCTTTTTTGAATTCCGGAAAGCAGTTTATCACGGAGTTTTTTTATGCGTGGAACTTCGGTTTTTATTGATTTTTGAGCCAAATCTAATGCTGTTGCAAAGCCGACAATTCCCGCGACATTTTCCGTTCCTGCGCGGATTCCAAATTCTTGATGGCCTCCATAAATCAGCGGTTCTATTTTTGTGTTTTTTCGTAAGTAAAGTGCGCCGACTCCTTTTGGTCCGTAAATTTTGCTACCATTTAAAGTTAGCAAATCAACGCCGAGCGCATTCACATCAAGTGAAAGTGACCCTGCCGCTTGGCATGCGTCTGTGTGGAAATAGGGGAGTCCGGTTTCTTTATTGCGTTTTTTTGCGATTATTTTGCCGGCTTCTGCGATTGGTTCGATTGTGCCAATTTCATTATTTGCATACATAATGCTGACTAAAATTGTTTCCGGTTTTATTGCTTTTTCGAGTTCTTTTAAATCGATTAAGCCGTTTTTATCAACGCTTAAGTACGTGACGTCAAATCCCGCTTTTTCGAGAGCTTGGCACGTTTCCAAGACCGCAGGATGCTCGATTTTTGTTGTTATTATGTGTTTGCCGTATTTTTGGTTTGCTTTTGCCGTTCCGATGATTGCGAGATTATCCGATTCCGTTCCGCTTCCTGTGAAAATAATTTCGCCCGCGTTGCAGTTTAAATATTTTGCGATTATGGTTCTTGCGTGGTCGATTGCTTCGCGAGCTTCATATCCATATGAATACATTCCGCCCGGATTCCCAAAATCATTTTTTAAAAATGGTTCCATTTCTTTTAAGACTTTTGGGTCGATTGGCGTTGTTGCCGCATTATCGAGATAGATGCGGGTTTTATAAGGTTTTATATTTAAATATTCCATAGATTGTTGTTGATAATAATGCTCAGCGTAAGAGCTGTGCTGGCATCCTTTATTTTACCTTGTTTTAGCAATTTAAGCACCTTTTGTTTGCTGAAAAGAAGGGGACTTATTTGCTCATTTTCATCAAGATTTTGTTCGTGAGTTTTTATGGCGCCATATCCGATAAAAAGATGCATTTTATTATTTAAAATTCCTGATGCCGCGTGAAATTCACCGATTTTTTTGAGAGATTTTATGCTATATCCGGTTTCTTCAAGCAGTTCACGTTTTGCGCATAATTTTATTGATTCGTTTTTATGTGTAAGTCCGCCGGCTGGTAGTTCAAAGCCAATTGTTTCAACGGGGTGGCGATATTGCTCCACCATGACAAGGCGATTTTCTTTTGTGAAAGCCGCAATCATGGCATAGTCCAATTTTTCGATAACGAAATAATCTTTTGCGATTTTTTCGTTTTCCATCAGGCAATCGTCTTTGCGTATTGCAAGATATTTATTACGCAGAACGTATTTTGATTTAATTGTTTTCCATGTCTTCATGGCTTCATTTTACACTAAATTTGACTTAATTTCTAAAATACATATACTAGATTGCGTACTTTTACGTATTCATGGCGCTATCGTCTAGTGGTTAGGACACCAGGTTTTCATCCTGGGAACCGGGGTTCAATTCCCCGTGGCGCTACCAGCCTTGAAATTCGAAATACGAGAAGAGCTTTCAAAAAGTTGGTTATTTTGCTAAAATTAGGTTGTTTTCTAATTTTATTTTATGAAATTGTCTATTGTGAAGTTTTCTGAGGGAAAAGCGAAAAAAACGGTTGTAAATTCTTCAAAAATTGAAGGATATAAAGTTGTATGTGATAGGGGCGTTAAGATTAAGGCTCGTCGTATAGCTTTAAGATTTTGTTCATGAAATATTTTTCGGATAAAAATTATATTTATTATCCAAATACCAATATTCCTGTAAATAAATTGGGGGTAAAAAACGCTGAAGAGATTGGAGAGTTGGAAGTTCAGTTGTTTTTGAAAACATATGAGCATTTCCATGAAAATTTGGATGAAAATATTGTTTTTAATCAAAAATATTTAAAAGATTTACACAAATTTGCATTTTTTAAGTTGTATTCATGGGCTGGGAAATATAGAGATAAAAATATTTCGAAAGATAGTACGGTTTTTTGTCAGGCTGTGCACCTGAGGGATCAGATGAATGGAATGTTTTTAGAATTCGAGAAGGATTGTTATTTAAAGGATTTTCGAAACAAACCCGTTGATGAATTCGCTTCAAAAATTGCTTATTACATGTGTGAATTGATTGCATTGCATCCGTTTTTTGAATTAAATGGAAGGACTATTCGATTATTTTTCGATATGGTTGCTGTTTATAATGGCTATGAATATATTGATTATAGGGACATTGGTGATAAAAAAGATAATGCGTTTATTCAAGCTTCAAGGCGTTGCATGAGCGGTGATTGTAACTTGATGAAGAAAATTATTTTAAAAGGTTTAAAAAAAGGAAGATAAAACTATGAATTTTTTTATTTTTCATGGCACGGGCGGTCGTCCGGAGGAAAATTTTTTTCCTTGGATTAAAAATGAGCTTGAAAAATTGGGGCATATGGTTAATGTTCCGCAGCTTCCAGATGCAGATAAGCCGGACTTTGATAAATGGTTTAATTTTCTTGAAAAATATGAAAAAGATTTTGGGTTGGATACGGTTTTGATTGGGCATAGCTTAGGTGGCGCGGTTCTTTTGCGTGAGCTTGAAAAGATCCCAAATAAAGTTAAGGCCGCTTTTATTATCGCGGCGCCGATTGGCGTTTCTATAACCAAATATTATGAGACGGATAAGCCGTTTATCGCGCATCCATTCGATTGGAATAAAATAAAAAACAGTGCCGAAAAATTTGTTGTTTTTCACTCAGATAACGATCCTTTCGTGCAGTTAATAAACGGGCAAGAGCTTGCGAAAAATCTTGGTATAGAGCTTACGTTTGTGCTTAATGCGGGGCATTTTAATACGGCTGCGGGGTATGCGAAATTTGAATTATTGCTTCAAAAAATAAAAGAAGTTATCTAAGCCAGTCGTGTAAGTATCAGCGAATTAGTTTCCATTTATAAAAGAAGGGATTAGGTTTTTGGTGCATAACCTAAACCCAATCCCAATGACAGAATATCAATTAA
>LBWJ01000008.1 GCA_000993595.1 Candidatus Peregrinibacteria bacterium GW2011_GWC2_39_14
AAGGGGCTGGCATGAACTTAATGACCCCGATGATGAAAGTTCAAGATTATGTTCTCAAAAATCTAATCCACAATGGAAACTTAACTGTGATACAATACAATTTTTGACAAATTCGAATCGTTGATACTATAATTACCTCCTTTAACAACAACCATATGCCATTATCAGAAGGACCACGCGAGATTGATGAAGATAAAATGCATGCATTTTTTAAGGAAAATCCAGGTGCCAGGGACGCATTCGCAAATCTTGTGCAATATCCGCCTTGCAAGTTTGACGCTCATCAAAGATTCAAACTTCCTGAAATATTGGCGTACCTTAAAGAAAGAAATGCCGGAATGGAGACGGGATTCAGGGAGCTTGTTGAGATGTTTAAACCCGATCAAGAAACGGCAGAAGCAATTTGGGAGACATTAATCTTGATTGATGGCGCAATTTCACAAGCTTCGCTAAACATGCAGCTGGAAGCGGCTAATAAGTTTAAGCCAGGTAATTTTGACGAAAGTAAATTACAGGGCGCGTCACAAATGAGAAGAATTTTCGAATTAACCGGCAGTATGCCTTATTGGATGCATGGAAGAGGAATACCGCAACGAGATCAGCTTGATAATGAATATGGACCTTTTATGGCAGGAACAATTGCTGAGGAAGTTAGGAATTTAGTGGAAGGACTTTTAGAAAACGGACAGGTTGATAGATTTGGCCCCGACGGTAGTTATGATACGGGCGAACCCGCAACTTTAGACAACTTGCTGGAGAATCCGGATTGGATTTCAGGGATATTGAAAGATGAAGCAATTGCGAGTGACGAGTATTATGGGGGAAATTAGAGTGAAAATTTAAACTTTAATCTTGCGCTGGTTTTGATGGCGCATTCCTTTACAAATCCCTTCTTTTATGCTATAATTTTATATTATGGATGCACAAAAATTGCTAAAATTAGGGCTTCAGCAAATTCTTGCCGAGCAAGAGCAGGGACTGCTTGCTGTTCAGGAATCTGAAAAAAACTTCAAGCTCTTCACAAGAAAAGCTGATGAATTTGTAGATAAAAAAGAAGAAAAATCCAAGATGAAAGACTTGGATGATTTAATCAAACAAGCATGAGCCCGGTATTTGAAACAGGAAATAACGGTAGGGATAAACCGAAAGCTGCAGCAGGAGAGGCGTCGAGAAGCGATGCGTTTGGAGAGAGTATGTCGGTTTTTGATAAAGTAGAAGCCATAACTGCAATGCTTAAAAAAGAAATTCTAACGAATGCAGAGAGAGGGCGCGTGCAAATATTTCTCGAAGAAATAAACGACGAAATGAAGAAACGTGAAGGAAAAGTCGAATCTTTTTTTAGAGATGATGTTATGAAAAGGCTTAAAGCATTGTTTCCAAAGAATCCAATCGTTGCTGAAATGGCAAAGGGCGGGGGTATGGCGGATAAGGTGGATCTTTTAGTCGACGGTAAAGAGGCTTTTCAAAGAATAATCGAAAACATAAGAACAGCGAAAACGATTTATATTAATATTTTTCTCTGGAGGGATGATAAAACCGGAAACGAGGTCGCGAGAGAGCTCTTGAAAGCGGCTGATAGAGGAGCAAAAATAACGATTGTAAAAGATGCCGTAGGCGGAGTTTTTGAATATGCTGAAAAAGGTAAGCAAAGTTTTTTTCATAAAGCAGGGCTTGGTTTGGGGCTTAAATTCAAGTCCGACAGAATTGATGGATTTTACACAAATCAAGATGAGGCAACGTCTAAAGAGCAAAAAAGCAATGACCTGGCAAGCAAACTTAGGAATCATCCAAATATTACTTATATCGAAGGGGAGAGGAATGATCATTCAAAATATTATATTTTTGACGGAAAAACGGTTATTACAGGCGGAATGAACATTGGCGATGAGTACGCGAGTGGTGAATTCCACGATTATATGGTGGAATTTTCCAGTCAAACTATGGCTGATAGGCTATTAAAAGGAGAAGGGCTATCGGGAGAAGAGATGGGTCGTTCGGCCGATGTGGATTTTGTATTCAATAAAAAATCTAATGCGGGCAAAGAGTTTGAAATCAAGCCTAAATTCCTTGAGCTATGCAAAAAAGCCAAGAATAATATGACAATTGAAATGGCTTATTTTGGAGACGAGGATGTAACGAATGCAATAATAGAAACCGCAAAAAGAGGTATAAGGGTTGATATTATTTTGCCTAAAACTGCAAACGTCGGGGACGATTTAAATAAAAGAGTAATTGAGAGAATATTGGAAGAAACCGGAGGTAACAATTTAAGTATTTATTTTTATCCGGGAATGGTTCATGGAAAACTAATTAACGTGGATGGTGAATATACGTTTATGGGCTCAGCAAACTTGAATAATCAGGGTACGAAAGAGTTATCCGAAACAAACATTTTTGTTGCCGACAAAGATTGTAAATTCACGTCAGAAGTGACGAGACAGCTTAAAGAAGATAAAGCTAAAAGCGGGGTAATTCATTCTCCTCCGTCTATTACTTACGATAAAGTAAGGGCGCAATTGGAGAGCATGGCCTGAGAGGTTGAATTTTCTCTATTTTTCTGCTTTAATTATATGCGCATAAACATCACTCTTCACAATACTATCATTTCATGTTATAATATAATCAAATGAATACAGTTTCACACGCACTTATAGGTTATGCCGCATCGTCCATTATCTTTGGGCCGGAAATTGCTCGAGATAATATCATGCCTATTATTTTGGCATCAACGGCAATGGATGTTGACCATATTTTCTATTTTATAAAGCACATTAAGCCGGTTATTAAACAGGCTAAAACCGGTCATACAACTCCAAATTTGCAGGGGATTTTTCATAGAGTTCATTCGCAATTAATTTTTATGTTGCTGATGATGGTTTTGTCTTTTTTTATAGATACAACGCTTGTGAGAATAATTTGTTTTAATGTGTTTTTACACATGGGAATGGATGCGCTTATCGATTGTTATTATCACGCGTTTAAGCCATTTTCGCCTAATTTGCTTTCAATAAGAATTTTTGGTGATAAAAAGATGAGAATTATTGCGGATATAATTTCCGTGCCGGTATTAACATTTATTTTATGGGTCATTTAATGCAAAAATCAGCGCACATGCTTGCGATCGCGGTCGATTTGAAAAAGCATAAAGAAAGAGCCATTAGGGCCGGTGCGATTCCGCGCATGCTTTCTGCTGCTACAATTATTTTTGGGATAATTTTTGCGGTTACTATAAAATCGTATTTTGCGGCTTCAATTCAGGCTTTAATCATGTTGAATATAGCGGACTTCGCAGGATTTATTCTTTTGAAAAATAACAATCAAACAAAATTATATGCGGACAGAATAGCCGAGGCGATCATGTTTTCCGTTATGCCGTTTCCTTGGTATGGACTTGTCGCAATAAATTTTATGCTTACGATTATGAAAGTTGAGGCATTCAAAAAAACGCCAATCATTCCGTTGAAATTGGTATTTTTGATTTACATAATCTTTACATTAATATAAAATCAACGCATATGGCAGATCAATCATACAATCCGGCAAATCCACAAGGAGGACAACCACAAAATGGTCAACCAATGGGCGGGCAATTTCAAGGACAACCACAAGGCGGACAGCCAGTTGGCGGTCAGCCAATTCCGCAACAACAAAGACCGGCGCCACAAGCTCCACAGGCTCCGATGGGCGGACAATACGCGGCTACACAACAACCATATCCGGCGCAACCTTATCCCGCACAACCGGCTCCCGGTCAACCACCGATGGGTGGCCAATATGCAGCACCAGTTGGCGGTCAGCCATACGGCGCATATCCACCAGCGGGAATGCCTGGCGCAGGAATGCCACCGGCAGGCCAATTCGGAGGCGCAGTTCCAGGCGGAGCGTTTCCACCAGCAGGCGCATTTCCACCGGGCGGTCAATTTGGCGGGCCAACTCCACCACCTGCACAACCTGAAGATAAAACTCCTGCGAACTTTCAACTTGGCGCAAAGCTTCCAAAAGTTTTAAATATTCCGGTTCCAAAACATGAATTAAAATTTGATGAGCAATACTTTTTACGACTTCTCGCAGGCTCGATCTCTCTTACAAAAGACGAAAAAAAGAGAATTGTTGAATCAATTCCAAAGCTGAGACAAGCTCAAGTCGACGAACTCGTAAAGATTTTTGAAGACGAAAAAAAGAAATTTGCGGAACTCAGCAAAAAATACACAGAACAGCTTGAAAAGCTTGCGCAAAAGCATTTTGAAGACTGGATGGACTTGGAAAATTCATATAAATTGCAGAAAAAATCCGTCGAAGACGATCAAAAAGCCGAGGAAATTCGAAAGAAACTCGGACTCGCTTAGTCTTCTTAATTTAACCCTCATACAATGAAAAAACTGGTAGTAATTATTTTGATTGCAGTTATGATTTTTAGCGTTGTCGCTTTTGTGCCGGGCGTCATGACGCCGGTGCAAGGGGAGCAGCAAGCGCAGGAGCAAGCGAATTAAAATTTTGTCAATTTTTCCGTGAGCTTAATCGGTTTTATCGAATTCACGAGCGATTTATCCGGCGACGTGTGAACTTTTATATAATTCGGCGTCCAGCCAACGCTTTTTTCTTCAAATAAAACGTCGTACGTTTTGCCGAGTTGAGATTTGATGAATTTTTTAGAAAGTTGTTCGCTTAAATTTCTGAGAGTTTTTGCACGCGATTTTTTTACGCGTTCATCAATTTGATTTGGCATAATGCTCGCAGGCGTATTTTTTCGCTTGGAGTAGGGGAAAACGTGGATTTTTGAAAATCCGATTTTTTTGCAAAGTTTCACGGTTTCTTTAAAATCTTTTTCACTTTCGCCAGGAAATCCGACAATCACATCGGTTGTAATTCCTGCATCCGGCGCAAATTTTCGAATCATTCTGCACGCTTTTTCAAATTTTTTCGTATCATATTTTCTGCGCATTATTTTTAGGATTTTATCTGATCCGGATTGCAGAGGCAGGTGAATGTGTGCGCAGAATTTCTTATCTTTAAGCAGTTTCGCGAATTTTTCATTAACGCTTTCAGGCTCCATGGAGCTGATGCGTAGGCGCGGAACATTGATTTTATTAAGTATCACGCCGATCAAATCCGCAAAATCAAAATTGCCTCCGTCCCCAGACCTCCAACTCGTGATATTTATTCCCGTCAAAACAATTTCCTTAAATCCAAGCGCAACTTTCTCTTTTATTTGATTTAAAATTTCTTTCATCGGATAACTCTTCTCGCGTCCGCGCACAAGCCGAATCGCACAATATGAACACGAATTATTGCAGCCATCTTGGATTTTTATAACAGCGCGCGTGCGAGAAAGCGCCACCTCCGCATTTAAGTTTTGAGCTTTAAGTTGTGGCTTTGACTTTTGACCTTTGAGCTTTGAGTTTATTTCGTCTATTTCGCCCGCAAATTCCACCTCTTCCATATTTTCATAAAACTTTTTATCCGCACGAACACTGCATCCAAAGACATAAATCTTTGCTTTTGGATTTGCATTTTTTATAGCGCGAATCGCTTGCCGCGATTTTTTATCCGCGTCATTCGTGACACTGCAAGTATTCACAATAACAATTTCCGCATCGAAATTTTTCGTAGAATTTTCCGTCTCGCACAAAAATCCGGCTTTCATAAGCCGTTCAAGAAGCCGATCCGACTCCGCCCGATTTGCTCTGCACCCCAATGTTTTAAATGCAATTTTCATAATGGTTTTTTCGCAAATTCCGCGCTAATTTTATGAACGCGCTTGCGATTATAGCATTCTCGGTCTAAAATAACATTTAGAATTTAAAACCCTTCACAATGAAAAACAAATTTCTATTCACAGCCTTGGTTTTCGCACTCGTCGCAACTTTATCTTTAACCGGTTGCGCAAAAAGCTTGACGCCGGAAGAGCAAGTGCAGCAGACATTAGATGCGCAGACGTTACAAAAAGCAATGACATATCAAAACGCAGAATTGTGCACAGCCATTAAAGATTCAACAGTCAAGCAAGTATGCGAAACGACTGTTAAAGAACAAAAATTAGAAAAGGAAATAGTTGAAACAAAGGACGTTTCAAGATGCGCAGAGCTATCAGTTGACAGCCTCAAGCAGCTTTGCTGGATGGAAGTAAAAGCAAAAATCGCAGCCGCGAAAAGCAAAGAGCAGATGCACCAAGAGGTTATAGATAAAAATGATTTGCTTAAACAGATAGTTGAAGCAAAAGATGTTTCAAAATGTACACAGCTAGAGGACTTATATTGGATCAATGTTTGTAAGCAAGATATAAGCGCGGCTTCAAGCAAATGATCATTTCCTTAAGCACACGGTTGTGAAGCTGATGTTCTGATCTTTAGCGGTAGCATACACATTATATTCGCAAGTGTTATTAACTGGCTTTAATTTAAAAACCAATACTTTACCGTCAGCATGTTCATAGCCACATGACATTATAATTGCATTTGGTCCGCAATTTGTTGTACTTCCAGAATGTGAACCTGTCGTTCCAAGTATCGCAGTGTTAGGGTACACATCAGTATCAATATAAGGTGTTGTGAAAGTTAAAGGATCGCCTGGTCCAGCTCCAACGTTTTCATTATTTCTGTATAATATTTTATCAACTCCGGTTGTGAGTGATCCATCGAGCATTATATTACCATCAGCTTTTTGAGCAGTGTTGTGCCTAACATATAAATCATCAAACACGGTCGTTGGAATATTTACAAGAGAGCCACTAGCGTATTTTTCAGTAGTATTGGTGATATAAACATTGTCGCTATCGGGGTGACCGGCCATGTCTTCGTTTTTCATAAAAATAGATCCATTGGTGCCAACGCTAGCAGAGAAATACCCAAGACCTGCATGTATTATTCCATCAAATAAATTTGACGTGAGATCTGTTGATAGATTAAGGTTTTGTGCCCTTACGGTTCCCGTTACGTCTAAGGGGTCATCTACCGTTACCTTACCGTCGTTTGGGTTTACACCGGTCGTATTTTTAATAGTATTTTGAGCATCGATAACTCCGGTTATAGTTAAGCCGTCATCAATTTTAACAGGCTTATCGGTAGGATCTAGATTTTTCACAACTCCTCGTGCATCAATATCCTTATTTACCTGTAATATGTCATCTACAATAACGGGATATGTATCCCAATTATTTAGTGTTCGTATTGCACCAAGTAAATTTAAATCATTATCAATTTTGATAGGTTTATCGCCAGGTTCTGAGTTTTTTATTGAACCTTGTATATCGATGCCATTAGTTACATTTAAACCTTCGGGATCGTCAATTTTGACAGGCATCGCAACGCCACTGGATATAAGTGGATTTACTATGTCTCCAATAGTTTTTATAGTATCAGCTCGTAACTCTATTGTTGATTTATGTGTTGCGGGATCAACTGTTACAGATGCCCAGCCATATCCATTTCCAAGCAAAGCAAGTTTATCTGTTCCACCTCCCAATACGACAGTGCCTACATCTGGAGAAACCCAGTTGGCACTACCGCCTCCGGCTTCAAGAACTAAAGTTTTAAGAGCGGTGATAAGGCTGGCATGAAGGCTATCGGCATTGCCTCCTTTTATAGTCAAATCGTCAGCCGATGTGCCGGAAGAAACTCTTAAGCCACTTGCGTTATTTATCAACGTGGTGCCGGTAAAGGTAGCATTTCCTGTTGCAGTAAGCCCATTTACCGTGCAAGCTCCTCCAATCGTCGTATTTCCCGCCACGTTCAGCGCTGAAAAATTTGGCACAACGTTACCGGATGGTGGGTTTGCGGCATAAACAATTGCAAAGCCGGAAACGAGCATAATACAAAGGGTTCCCGCTGTGATTAAAGCGAAAACGCGAGGGGTTTTTGTTCTCATTTTTAAGTTGTTAAAATTTATTTTACGTGCTAATTGTTAATTATATCAGAAGAGTTTTTTACTCGCAAACCCCCTCCTATGCGACTTGCAAAAATATCAAAATTGTGTTATAATTTATTAAACAACAATAAAAACAAAAACATGAGTAATTTTACAAAACGTAAGCTCGCTTTTACCTTTGTGCTTTGTTCGATAATGGTTTCGATAGCGGTCGTTAGCTTTGTATATTCAAAAATTAATGTAGCTGAAGCTGCTGCGGCAAATCCATGCGTGCCCTTAAAGGGGAAAACGACAGCCGTATTGACTGCGGGAATCGCAAATGCGGGAATTATCGATTTTAATAATTCAATGGATATTAAAGACGTTACAGTCGGAAGCAAAACATATAAAACAGGTGTTGTTATTGGGGCGGGGCAAGGAGTTTGTGTGGAAAAAGAGGTTGCTGCGGATGGGTCTTTTACGCCAAATTTTATTTTAAAAGGTTGGGAATGGGACGATAACCTTGGAATGATAAGTTTTTATTGTAATGATACAAATCCTGCGCCGGGCGTAAAGGGGAATAACATGGGATGGGATTGTGATTATGAATATAAGGCGGTAATAAGGCCAAGCGGTGGATTTTTATCATCATCAAGAATATATAGCTCTCAAGTTGGAGTTATCGATATAGGAGGTGAAACACCTGTTGCTGGAATTGCTGTATGGGGCCCACTTCAAAGAGATAAGGATACAGGCAACATACCAAACGATTGGAAGAAAAAAGCGGGATGGTCAAGCGCAGTTGGTTGGTTTGATTTTAATGGAGTAAATATTCCGGTCAACGGTGCAATCGCTCATGATATTGATGGCGATGGTTATTGCGCGATTGGAGACGGATCTTGCCCCGGCGATAAATTGCTGGGCGATTGTAATGATAATGATGCGTCGATGAACCCGGGCGCAGCCGATGTTATTATTGGCGGAGTTTGCGTTGATAAAAACTGTGATGGAAGATGTGACTTAGATGGAGGAGGAACTTGTGCCGGGGAAGGCGAGCTTTGTACGGTTGGAACGCCTTTGAGTGTTTGCGAAAGACATGGTGTAAACGTGTGCGTCGGTGGAGTTGCAACATGTAATGTCACAGAAGGCGCGCAAACATATACAAAAGATCTTTGTAGTAACGGTAAAGATGATGATTGTGATGGCGATATTGATGAAGGCCCAGAGCCGCCATCTGCAGTTGCAAAATGTTGTTATCAAGGCGCTCCGGGTTGCTTGGCATATCCGGAATTTGCATGTACTTCAGACGAAAAGAACAGCATTGTTATTGGTGGCAACACGCAGGGCGAAGCTGTTATTTCAGGAGAGGAATCGCAAAATAGAGAATTGATTATTAAAAATATTGAAAAGTTGAGAAATTATCGCGGAGATAATTCGAGCGTAGCGAATGATCTTAGGAATTCAGGTACGTCTGCGGTTTTGGTTGAAACCGATGTTGTATTGGACGATGATTATGAATTTGGAAGTTGGGATAAAAGTAAGACAATAGTTGCAGTCGGTGGTGATATTTATATTGGAAGCGATTTTTCAAGCGATAGTAATATTCAACTTGGAATAATTGCAATTAAAGAAAATACACGAGGTGGAAATGTTTATATTGGGAATGAAGTCAAAAATCTACAAATTCAGATTTTTGCAGATGGAGGGGTGTATAGCTATGATCAAAGTTCAATGTCAAAATCCTCATCTCTTAATGATGGGCTTTGGAGACAGCTTATGATTGAAGGTTCGATTAGTTCTAATGATAATACATTTGGAGAAACGGATAGTTATCAAGATGGAAACGTGTGGTGCTTGAGAGCGGTGAAGCAAGATACTGGCACAGGAGATCCAATACCAATTGAAGATGAAGATAGATTGGCCGGTGGTTTGGATGGAGCAGCTTCAATGTCGATTACATACAAGCCATCCTCAAAAGATCTGCCAATATTTAACGGAACAATGGGTTCGGGAATCAGCCAAGGGAATTAGAGGAAATTATCAATAATCAAGTCTCAATAATCAAATAGTTTTCAATTTTCAAATTTTCAATTTTCAGAATAGGTGCTAAAATATTTTCATGCAGAAGACTGCGCCCCTCAAAAGCTTTAAAAGACACGGATTTACGTTGATCGAAATCCTGATAGTTATTGTATTGATCGGCATTTTGGCGGTCAGCGGCGTTAATGGAATTTCCGGAATGCAAAGAGTTGCGAAGCTGAACGAAGCGTATGCAAAGATTGGCAGTATGATTGAGCAGGCGCGTGGTTTTGCGGTGAATGGCAAGCAGGTCACTGATTATACGGACGCAAATCACGATGGTAGTACAGTAGATAAAACAACAGCGAATGCATATGGGGTTTATTTGCAAACAGCGGAATATGATGGAAAGCTTAGGGTAATTCTTTTTGCGGATTATGATAACGATAAAGGTAAATACGACAGTGCTGTGACTAAATGGGATAATTCAAATTTGCCTCCAGCAGGTGATAATTCAGCGGATTATGTTCTAGAGGCTTATGATGTTCCGGACAATTATGATTTAAAGTTAGACGGTTTTGATAATGTTACGTTTTTGTACTATCCGCCGCTTGGTCGATTTAATTTACAGATGAATAAAACGCCTGCTCCGCCTGCGCCTGCGGACTTTGCTCTTGTTTCAGTTTGTTACAAGGCTTGCGACGGAACTAATACTCAAAAACAAATCAAAATATATCGCAACTCATCCGGTTTGCCGGAAAAATCATGATAAATAAAAACGAAAAATTTGGCGGATTAAAAAAGAGGCGCGGCACAACGCTAATTGAAGTTATAGTTTCGCTTTTTGTAATCGAAACCGTTATCGTCGGTTCGATTTTTATTGTTTCTGTTGCATTCAAAACCGTGATGACAATTCGAGATACTTTGATTGCGCAAAATCTATCACGCGAGGGGGTGGAAGTTGTGCGAAAAGTTATTAATTCAAATTTGATTCGATATAGCGATGCGGCATGTTGGAATTTTGAGCCAACGGCGACAAATCCGCTAATGAATTGCAGAACGCAGGATTACCATTTGGGTGGTGGTACTCATCAAAATTATATTTTGAATTTTAGTGAGCCCGCTGCAGGCGCACCAAAAGATTTTAAAATTGATTTGGTGCAATCCGGAGTATGCGCGTTGGATTTAAAAACACCGGCAACGTGTGATAGAAATGCCGATTATCAATTAAAACTCGGCGAAGTTAATAACGGAAAATTTTATACATCAGATCCTGCGTACACTGCGACTACAAAATTTCACAGAATGATAAAGATTACGCCAACGTATGATCTGGCCGGACCAGATCTAAACAAAGCAATAAAAATAAAAGTGGATTCGATTGTTCAATGGGGCTTGGGCGATAGCGCAAAAGAAATAAGTATGTCCGAAACTTTTTATAATAACTATCAGAGATGATGACTAATAAGCCAAAATTAGGCGCACAAAGAAAAGGGTTCACGCTCATCGAAATGATAATCGCGATTGGACTTGTTGGAATCGTGAGCGGTCTGACGGCGCAAGCTTTGGCGGATATTATGCGCACAAATAAATATATTTCCATGAATCAGGCGGTGACAGAAGACGCGCAATTGGTTATGAATTTGCTGGCAACAGAAGTGCAAAATAACGCAGTGGATTATGAGGGGTATTATGAAGGAAATTTGCATGGTTCGATTGGTCTGACATATGGTGAATATGCGGACATGTTTGAACGTGGAGTTATTAGTGGCACGACAGCGCTTGGAGATGGAGCTACTGCAGCATATTATGAAAATAAATTGGCATTGATTAGTCCGGATGGATTCACGAAAAAAGTATATGGGGCAGAGTTGAATACGGGAGAAAGTTCGGGCTGTGATACGGTTACGGGTTGTGAATATGTTTTATCAAATGTGCAGGTTGTCGGGTGTGATAATGAACCAAGAGATGGCATTCCGGACAGATTTAAGAGGGAAAACGAAGCGTGTGATAGCATGAATGTTTTAACTTATTCCGGTGGAGATTGGAGCGACCCTTCATATCCGCATGGTGGTGATTTTTATCCGGTAAGCTCATCGCGCACAAACATCACGGATCTTCGCTTTTATATAACGCCATGGAATGATCCGTATAAAGCTTATGCAATGGAGGAATATGTTTATCAGCCAAGCGTAACAATCGTGATGACAATCAAGCCATCAAAAATATATTTTGGAAGTGCGGCGGATAATTTTTCCGGAGTGACGATCCAAACAACCGCGACTCCAAGACTTATGAATGAGGTAAAAAGTAATTAATATGATTAGAAAAAATAAAAATAGACGTTCGCACATCGCACAGCCTCGCAAAGGAATCGCGGTTATCGTCGCACTTATTTTTATGATGGCAATGCTGACAATTTCCACGACCGTCGCAAACACTGCGACAAACATGGCAACAAGCACAGGCGGTTCATATAAATCCACTCAAGCTTTTTATAACGCGGAAACTGCGATGGAGACTGCACTTTATAATTATAAGCATCCAAATGCGGGAGTTTTATCTGGTGCACCGAGCGCAGATCAAGAAGGGGCAGGCGAAATGCAATGGAAGGTGCTTGGAGTTGGGAGTGATGAAGGACTGACGAATGAGATTACGGATAGTGAAAGTAAGGTTTGGAGCTCTTATCCATTCCCGGGTTCGGGTACAGCGGGAAAAGATTGCGATGCGTATGATGCACCAATCGATATGAAGAGTTTTACGGCATCGTTAATGAAATATATCTCTACGACGGAAAGCACAGCCATGGTGGCAGACATGGAAAAAACTATAAGTAATGGCGGTATGGGTGAACCGCAAGATCATCCATGCAACTGGAATAAATTGAAAGACACGGATTCAGCGATTGAAATTCCTTTATATGGGGTTGATGGAGAAGGGAATAAGCAGCAAATTGAGTTTAGCGCTTTTCAAGTAAGGGTTCGCACAGCATGTGACGCAAAAGCGATAAAGAGTTCGAATGGTGGAGATAGTCCGGGCGGCGGAGCAAATGGAGACCAAGGCAATGGCCCAACCGGGGACGAGTTGATATACGAAGGGGCGGGCATGTGTGAAGCAGAGAAGAGGTATGGGATGTATGTGAAAGACGGCGAGGCGAATACGATCGTTAACTGGGGGCTTTATACAGAGGATGACGGAAGTTATATGGTGCCGATAAAGGATATAACTGATAAAAATGCAACAAATAGTTCAAATATCACAGCTTGGAATATCAAGAACAAACAAGAGATTGGGTTTGCGGTGTTGGATGCTGAGGATGCGTTAAACCCTGCTATGGGTATGATAAATATAAAAACGCCAGAGACTAAAGGAAAGAAGAGAATTTCTGAAGCTTTGAAAAAAATCACAAACCCTTATCTCCGCCTCACCCTCGAATTTCCATTTGCAGGCAAGCATTACTTCGCGGGAGGTATTGATGGCAGTACAAGTATCCCAAATCTTGAATATCAGATTTTGTATAAAACAAACGGCGATCCTGCCGCGGGAACAAGCCAAATATCGGGCGTTCCCGTTATTATCGGCGAAGGCTATTCAGGAGGCTTCAGACACATGATTCGAGCCAACATTTATGAGACTCCAACCGGCTTTGACTACATTTACCAAAAGCCTTGACAAACAAGGTTAATATATAGTATTATAACCTCCTTTAATAAAATTAAAAATGATTAATTTGCCAAGCTCAAGAAATAATAGATCTAGTTTAGCCGATGAGGCTAAAGAGTATTTAAAAGTTGGTGGTGCGCCAGCTGAAGAATTTGATAGAGTAAATTCATCAGGACCAAAAAGGGCAATTGGAGTTCTTTTAACTCTTTTCACAGCAGGTGCGATATCGCGCGAGGTTTTATCAAAAGAATTAGATAGAATTGTAACAGCCGATGAAAGCGGAAATTTAAGAGCGATAACGGTTACAGACGGAGTTGTATCAGCTGGAGTTGCTGTGCCTGCGGGCGGACAATACGGAGCGGATGAAGTTGCTTTTACAAGTAATAGATTAGGGGCAACATTAGGCGGCGAACAAGGGGCTATATCATTTCGTGACCCTAAAGGTTTAAGTGGAATTGGAACAACAGATGCAATATCTTATCCAAATTATCTCGCTTCATCAGAGTCTCAAGATGTGTTCGCTGTAGCCAATCAGCCTGCGAATGAGGGGCAGATTATCGTCACATTCAAAGATGGATCAAGTCAGACCTTAACCCCAAATCCGAAAGCGGAAACTGGGTTGCAACCGACTGTTCAGTCTTTGAGCTTCGCTTCGAATGGAGATCTATACGCAGGGACACAAGCAGATAATCAAAATCAGTTTCAACGTTTTTCTTTAAATGGCACAAACCAATATGCAGAGTCTGGGAAGATCCCGTTGCCATCTGATCGCGCTGATAGTATAACGGTCCATAATGGAAAAGTTATCGTTGTTACATACTCTGAAGTAAGAATATATGATGAAAATAATCTTCAAGCAGAGCCACAAACAGTTGATATGAGTGACAGTGCGCAATCTATATTAGGAATTAGACCTGGTACTAGTGAATTCTGGTTCATGACTGGAGCAGGTGATAATATTTCTTCCATCGACATCAGTAACCCATCCGCCGGCGTCAAAATCGCAGTTCCGGAAGAAACGCTTCACGCATTAGTTCCAAATTGCGGAATAATGATTGGTGGCTTTTCAAAGGTCAATCCAAACGTTCTCGATCTTTTCCAGCAATCCGTTTCAGCGGGGAAAGTAAAAATGGCTCATCTTATTTTTGATACAAATAATAACGTTACAAGCTCAGTTATTACAGGAATTAGCTATGATGGAGTTATGTCGGTAGCAAGCGCACCAGACACAGATGGCGATCAAATCAACGATTTCGATGACGACTGCCCAGCCGTTTCAAATAATGACCAGATCGATACAGACGGCAATGGCATTGGAGACGCTTGTGAAGCTGTTATTGACCAAGACGGTGATGGCGTAATTGATTCTGTCGACAACTGTTCAACTGTCCCAAATCCTGCTCAGATCGATACAACCGGCACAGGCGTTGGCGACGCATGCCAAAATTCAGCTGACGTTTCTGCTTCAACTCAAGAGCTATACGGCACTTCAGCCGAAGTTCAGACAACTCCGGGGCATACGGTTTTCGGTGACGCGGATGTGATAACTCAAGGCAATGAAACAACTGTTTCCATTCCTCAAGATTCCGACGTTGTTATCACAAACACAGGATCTACTTCTGAAAATATGACAGTCGTTATTCCTGCAGGAACAGATTTCACAATTGAAATGGGCGAAGGTTCTGCGGATAATGCGGACACAGCGGGTGTTGATTTCCCACAATCAGACGAGCCATATCAAGGACAGACAGGCGACGAAGGCGTTGCGCTTGCAATTTCCGGAACATGGATGAGAATTCATACACAAAAAACAATTGTACAAGTTGAAGAAACACAGCCTGAACAAGTTGAAGGTCCAGCTGAAGCCGTTGAAGTCGTTGAAGCCGTTGATCCTGACGTTGTTGAAGAAGTGGCCGGAGAAGTTGTTGAAGGCGTTGATGCAGCAGAAGGTGTAGATACGACCGAACCAAAACCTGAACAAAATCCCGAATCTCCAGCAGAAGTTATGGAGGTTGTTGAAGAGGCTGTCGAAGAAGCAGTTCAAGAAGTCGCAGCAGAAACTGCAGGCGATGAAGGAAACGCAGGCGATGACGTTTCAAGCGGCGACGAAGGATTAGCAGGTGACGAAGCAGAAGGCGACACATTCACAGTTGAACCAGCCGAAAAAGGCGGTGGCGGTGGTTGTGCGGTCAATACGCGCATCCACGCAGGCGACCTATCGAGCGCGGCTTTGATGCTTGCCATGGCCGGAGTTATTGCGGCAAAAAGATTCGGCGGACCAACGTATTGGGCGCATATGGCCAGAGTTGCAGTCCGAAGAGTGCTTGATGGCAAATTAAATCGCTAAATTCTGATATTGCGAATCGATTTAAGCTTGCCGCGCGGCAAAAATCTATATCGAAACACAGCTATATGTTTGCGCAAATTTTTCTGAGCTTGTCACGTGACGGAATTCTATATCGTACGATAAATTAGAAATTTCGTAATATTTTTTGTTCCTAGAAATAATGCACTTCCATTCTTGCATTTTCCGCATTTGTATGCTATAATTTCATGATATTGTAATAAAAAAACGTGCGATTGGGCGCGGCTAAAAGTTACGATAAGAAGCGCCCTGTTTCGCGCAATAATTATTATGCAAAAAATAAAAACAAAAATTTTGGCGCTTGCCGGCATGCTTGTTTTGGTTTCCGTGCTCGTTTTTGCGGGGATTTTTTCCGGCGCACTTAAATCTTGGAACCTTAAACTCCAAAACGTTTTATATCAAAAAACCGCAGATTTAAGCCAAAATATTGTTATCATTGAAATCGATAATAAAAGTCTTGATGACACATCCGGTCTCGGTCGTTTTCAAAATTGGCGCAGAACTTTTTATGCAAAAGTGCTTAATGAAATCGAAAAAGGCGCTCCAAAAGCTGTCGCATTCGATATCTTGTTTTCCACACGTACTCGCGGAATTCCGGAAGATGCGATGAAAGCGAAATTTAACGAAATCAAAAGTCTCACTCCCGAAAACGCAAAAGATTTTGTGGATTTTTTAAGCTCATTTATATTTAAAGATAACCATCCGGATGACATCGCATTTGCGGAGGAACTTGGAAAATATGACAATGTTTTTATCGCGCAAAATGCAGTTATTCAAACTGAAAAACCGCAAAGCTATTTAACGGCAACATCGATAATTAATCCGATTGAAATAATTCGTAGTAGTGCGCAAAACGGCAACATAAGCGTTCTTCCCGATGCGGATAATGTCGTCAGAAGAATTCCGTTGGCAGTGATATATAAAGAAGATCCAAATCTTAATTTGCCGCTTGCTATAGCGCAATTTGCATATCCAAATATCGCGTATCCGGCAGGCTCAACGCCGTCCGATAACGGCATGCTTATTAATTATAAAGGCGCGGCCGGAATTTCTCGTTTCAAAAAATTCTCTTTCACTGATGTCTATAACGGAAAAATCGATCCTTCCGAATTCAAAGATAAAATAGTTTTGATTGGCGCAACGGCAAAGTCACTTCAGGATTTGCAATATACTCCAATTTCAACTTCCACCCCGATGCCCGGTGTGGAAATTCAGGCGCAAGCAATCGAAACGATTTTGAACAAAGATTATTTGCTTCCGCAAAGCCGTACGACGACGCTCGCGATTTGCTTTATTTTGGCCGCAATCACAATTTTATTCGCGACGAATTTTCACTTCATCGCAGGAATTTTAATAATAGTTATTCTTTCAGGTCTGCACTTTTTATACGCAAAATACATGTTCGATAAAACAAATAATTCCGCCGAAATTGCAGACATGGTTTATCCATATTTATCAATTTTGCTAGCATATATTTCAAGTTTGATTTATCGATATTTTGCCGAGTATAAAGCAAAATCAGTAATCAAAAACGCATTCGGTCATTACGTTAACGAGTCGGTTGTGAATGAAATAATCAAGCATCCGGAAATGTTAAAACTTGGCGGAGAGAAAAAAGAAATAAGTGTCTTTTTCACTGACATAGAAGGCTTCACTTCATATTCGGAACTTCTTCCGCCGGAAATGGTTACAAATATTTTGAATAAATATTTTTCCGCGATGTCCAAAGTGATTTTGGCGCATGGAGGCACTCTTGATAAATTTGAAGGTGACGCGATTATGGCTTTCTTTAACGCTCCAATCGATCAGACGAATCACGCGGAACTTGCATGTCAAACGATTCTGGAAATGCGACGCGCCCTTGAAGAACTTAATAACAGCTTAAAAATCGGCAATTTTCAGATGATAAATTTCCGTACAGGAATTTCAACAGGACAAGCGGTCGTCGGCAACCTTGGCTCGGAAAACCGCTTTGATTACACGATTATTGGCGATACGGTTAACACAGCAAGTCGTCTTGAATCCGCAAATAAACAATTTGGCACAAATATTATCGTCTCCGAATCAACGTACGAGCAGACAAAAGATAAATTTATTTTCCGTGAAATCGATTTAATCCGTGTTGTCGGAAAACTCAAACCAATTCACGTTTATGAGCTTATGTCAGAGAAAAACAATTTTTCAGAAATCGGCGCAAATTTGAAATCCGAATTCGAAAAAGCACTCGCTTTATATCGCGAATGCAGATTTGAAGAAGCAAAAACCGCTTTTGAAGAAGCCTTAAAAATCTATTCCGAAGACGGCCCATCCAAAACTTACATTTCTCGTTGCGAAGCCTTTATCAAAAACCATCCACCATGGAACTGGGATGGCGTTTGGCAGATGACGAGCAAATAAATCAGTGTTAATATGAGCATGATACATAAATATTCATGGCAACAAATTCTTCAAAATTAAACGCTAAGTTCTACAATAATTTCGCTTCTATTCACGATATCATGCTTCCAATTGAAGAACGCTTGTCTGGCAAATCTTTTTTCGAATATATTTTAAAAAAAGATTTTAAGAAAAATGAAATTTTAGATTGTGCATGTGGTACGGGAATTCATGTAATTCTTTTATCAAAGCTTGGATATAAAGTCGATGGAATGGATTTGTCTTCAGGAATGATTAAACAGGCCAAAATAAATTTAAAAAAATTTAATATAAAAGCCAATTTAAAAGTAGGCGATTTTAGAAAAATAAAATCAGTATATGGCGAAAAGAAATATGACTTTGTGGCTTGCCTTGGCAATTCTTTGGCGTATATGCAAACTGAAAAAGATTTGAAGAAAGCTCTTGGGGAAATGTTTAATGTGTTAAAGCCAAATGGAATGGTTATTATAAGTCAAAGAAATTATGACAAATTATTAAAAGATAAGAAGAGATATAATGTGATACAGCAAGGCAAATTCACGTTTTTATATATTTACAATTACTTAAAAAATAAGGTGATTTTTAATATTATCGCTGGAGCTACGAATAATAATCGCACTACGTTTCAAACTTTTAAAACCACTTATAATCCAATTTTGCAGAAAGATTTGAAAAAGCATATGCAAGAAATGGGATGTAGAAATATAAAATTCTATAATCAAGGAAATGAAAAAGAATATTTTAAGTTTAATAAAGAAAGTGACGAGTTTTTTACTATAACGGGGACGAAATAGCGGATTTGTCGATATAGTCGCCAGGATTAAAGTACCTCCAAAATAAAGGGCATCCTCCTATACACTTCATTCTCATTTCGCAGGCATCGCAATCTTCGGATGGATATTTCCAGTTTTCAGGACCAATAGTACCTCTTACTCGTAATAAAATATCTCTAACTTGTTCTCGTGGTTTAATTTTTTGCTGATCGTCAAGAATGGCTTCAATAGGGCTGTTAACCTGATGAGTGCAGGCCAATATATTACCGGTTGGGTCAAAAGCTATTCCAGACCCATCGTAAATATTACATTCGCTCATCGCGCCACCGGAAAGAGGTATCAAATACGATTCGTCTATCATACTTGTTAGCAGATCTCTATCAAACAAGCAAAGCGGAACCGTTGCATAAAAATGAGCCTGTATTCCTTCAGATTTAAGGACTTTATAAGAACCTTGAATGATTCTTGCTAATTCGGCAGGAGACAAAATCTTGTCATTGACGACGTCGCCCTCTATCGGAGACGCTAAATTATAGACAATGGATTTGACTCCAAGGTTGTGAAGGAACCTTGCCATGTCGCAGACCCTGTCTTTATTTGAAGCATTGACGGTTGTCAGTGTTACAAAAGGAACGTTCAACTTAATGCAATTTTTTATACCGGCTAAGGTTTCATCAAAACTTCTTTCGACGCCAGTATTACCAGCGTGTTCTTCTTTGGAGCTTCCATGTACGGATATTGCGGTAAAGGACATGCCTGCATCAATCATTCTTTGTAAAAAATCTTCATTTGCATATTTTCGTCCATTTGTAACAACCTTCATTTTTAGTCCATGTTGTGAACCATATTCAATAACATCAACTATATTGGGATGTAAAGTTGGCTCTCCGCCTATTAAAGTGCATTTTTTTGCTCCAAGTTCGGTCATTGAATCGATAATGCCTTTTTGATTTTCAAGAGACAGTTTCTCAGATGGGAACCCTTGCGCTTCTGTGTAGCAAAAATTACAACGATTATTACATGAGTAGTTTGATACTATCCAAAATCCTGCGAATTGTTGTTCCGATGTAGTCATCTAAATATTATTTTCTTAAATCTATAATCCTTTTAATCTTTCCCGTGGACCTTACCCTTTCAATGCTGTTTTTTGCAACGCATACAATTTCAAAAGAATGAATTCTGCCGGTTTGAAGCTCGCTTTCCAAATCTTGTATTTCAGATATACATTTTTCTTTTATCCTTCCGGCTAAATTGGTTGAAGGGCTTTCAGATTCAATCATTATTTTAATTGCATCGCGATGGTTGTAGTTGCCTACTATAATTTGAAAAGCATCTGAACATTCCGGGAATTTGCTAAGAATATTTCTGATTTGATCAACGGCAACATGGAGGCTTGCCGAAACAATCATGTCTTGGCTTCTGCCTTTAACGTTAAGCGTTTGAGTTTCGCCACCACATTCGCATTCGTCGGTTGTTAACGCCCCGATGTCTCCGGTTCTATATCTAACTAATGGTATTAATCTTCTTTTTAGAGTGGTAATAATTATCTCTCCGAATTGTTCATCTGGCACAATATTCCCTGTTTCAGGATCAACAATTTCGACATATTGATAAGGGAAAACGTGATAATCGCTCAAGGTTTTATTGGCACATTGATATCCTATGGCAGCACTTTCCATGCATCCATATGCGGATTTCACGACTGCATTAGGAAAAATCTTGCATAGATAATCGAGCGTAGATTGAAAAACTTTTTCACCAAGACAATATATTTTGTTAACTTTTGCTCTGGCCTCATCATCATTTTTTAAATAATCAGCTACTGTCAAAATAGTTGAAGGCATGCCGGTAAAGCAGTTGGCGCCGAATCGTTTAACGAAAAATTTTATTTGTGCCATGGCTTCTTCGTCCAACCTTGTTCCGCCTTGGGGTATGATTCTGCATCCAAGATGAGAAAGAGCTATGTTTGTTGTAGAAAAAACACCCCAAATGCCGGGCATAAAAAGATTTATAACCGTATCGGCGGGACCAAGGTTTAACCCTTGAAAATATTCATGCTGGTCGCCAATATCGTCAAAATCTCTAAGAATCAATCTGGGCTCAGACGTAGTGCCTCCCGATGAAAACACAAAACAACCGGCAGGATTTTTTGCGCAAAGGTCGTTGTTATTAGGCGGAGTATTCTGTCGATATGTTTTATTGTCTAAAAAAGGAATAGCGTGAAAATCTTCGAGTTTATCAACGGCCTGTGTTGGTAAAACCCTTTCATAATAAGGAGCTTGTTTTGCATATTCTACGGCACTTGAGATGTCTCCGATTCTATTCATCATTGAGTTGTTATTGGCAGTGATTGGTCGTCACTTTCTACATTAAAGCTTGATTGTAAAGCGTCAAAGTCTCCACTAAACTGAAAAACTAATTTGGCCGCCAAGTCTAATTCATCAAGCCCATGTACCCTGGCAAGCTCTTTCAGTTTTTTATCAGTTGCAAGAGTGACGCCATGTAAAGCGTAAAGTATAAATTTATATTGTTCGGTGAAAACAGCTTGTGCGGGAAGTGCGCTATAGACATTTTCAAAAAAATATCTCATAGCCGGAATAAGAGCTTTGCTGTCATAGCCTTCCTTTTTAAGTCTTTCGAAAAGAACAAACATTTTTTCCGTTCTTGCGTTGCCGGCGCCTTTGCCAAAACCAAGCAGTGATCCATCTAAGAATTCCGCGCCACAGTTCATGGCTTCCAGGGAATTCGCCTCAGCAAAACCCATGTTATCATGAGGGTGAAATCCCAAAAGAATATCAGTGCGTCTTCTAAGCTCCGATATGCGTCTTCTAACATCTTCGGGCAACATCGTTCCATTGGTGTCGGCAAGATAAAAAATATCAGTACCATTGCCTTCGGCTTCTAGCATAGCATTAGCGCATTCATCTGCAGAATACTGACTTGATCTAATTAAACTGACAGCAACTTGGAGTCCATTTTTTTTAAAATAATCAATTGGCTTTGCGGTCTGTTTTATTTCCCATCTGTTACAGCCTAGCCTAACCATGTCAACGCTCTGAAAAAAAACATCCGAATATAGTCCGGGATTAAAACCATCAGGTAATAGCATAGTCGCTATTTTAGTCCTTGTGCCTTCGAAAAGCGCAGCCACTCTGGCGATAAACTCCTCGTTATAATCTCTTAACGAAAAAACTCCATTTTTTGGTGGTTGTATGTATGAAGGTTCTACGTAATCAATCCCGGAATGTTTCAATCTCTTAAGAGTCTCAAGCACATGCGTTTCGCTTGGATGTAAGCCATCTACGTTTGTAGTCTCTCTGAATGTAACGTCCATGTATTGCATAAGATTTACCTCAAAGGTTGGTTATATTTAAACGTCCTTCTTGCTTCATCTAGACGCATGCCGCCTATGACTGCTGAACGTATTTTATCTTCAACTTCATGTATTTTTTGTGAACCTTCAAGAACAAGTTCAATATTGTGTTTAGGTACAACGATAACGCCGCTTTTGTCGGCCCTGATAAAATCACCGGGATTAACAGTAACTCCTGATAGGGTTATATTTTCTTGAACAGATGCGAGTCTAACTCTATTTTTGCCAGTCCTCATAAAAGCATGTTTTGAAAAAACGGGATAATCAGAGCTGGATATTACAGAGAGATCTCTGCATGATCCATCTATAACGGTACCGGCAAGTTTACGCATCCCTGCGACAAGAGTGAGGATGTCTCCCCAAACCGTACAATTATCAATCCCGCCATTATCGATGACAACGACACTGCCTTCAGGAACATCATCTATGTAATCGCCAGCTTTTGCGGAAACGCCAGGTGATACAGGTTCAAATTTGACAGTAAAAACAGTGCCAGTTATTTCGGTATTTCTACTCCTTGGAGCTATACCAAGGCAAGCGCCATTTATATGTAAATTGTCCAATGCATCAGATATTTCAGGCGTGTCGTATTTTGACAGCAAGGATATTAATTCATTTTGCTCCATAGCGATTGTGGTGAGTTATGGAGTCAGGGTCTCTTTTTGGGAGTAAAATATTTTGACCTGCGTCCAGCGAATAAACTGTGCCATTTGTCACTGGAACTACGGTCGAGGTATGAGCTGGATAGCCAAGTCCTATTAATGAATCTACCTTATGCGTTTCAGGAACGCTTAAAAGTTGAGAAAGTGCCACTCTGTTTATGCAATGTAAAAATACGCTTTCTATGTCAAGGCTATGTGCGTAAAGCATTATATTTTGAGCTGCTGCGCCAGCATCATATTCATATCCGACGTCTCTTATTGTTCTATTAACCAGCATTGCAATATAGGAATTTGGTGCAAATACTGGATCAGCGAATGCGGTATTTACCTTATTTCTTGTGCCCCATAAAATATTTGCAAATACTTGTTCGCATAATTCAGGGTCTTTTATCAAAACATATTCCAGCGGCTGATCATTCATTCTGCTTGGGCATAAAGAAGCAAGGTGTGCCATTTCTTTCATTTCATCAAGGGGAACGTCTTTAGCGTGATTAAACTTTCTAATCGTTCTTCTGCTGGCTATGATTTCACCTACTGCATTCATTGTATTGTTTTTTAAACGATATCTTCAAAGCACGCTCCGCTATTGAATAAAGCGCCGTTCCCTTTTTTATAAACCACTCTGCACGGGCATCCATAGCAACCTTCTTCTTTGTGCTCTACGCAAGTTCTACATTTACCGGAAACATTATCTAAAATATTTCTAACCTTCTCCACCTCAGGGCTGAGCCATAAATCCGCAAGAGATTGTTCTCGAATATTGCCGATATGCGGAAGTCCAATACACGGAGCAACGTCTCCCATGATCGTAACCATAATGTGATACAAGTAATAATTACAATGGATTCCGGCGTATGGAGGCGCAGGCTTCCAATGAAAACCATATTCTTGTCTGTCTATTTCAGAGAGCTTTTCATACAGAGCTCGTAATTCACCAGGCGTTATTTGAAGATTCTCTTTTACAAATGGAGTAGCGGCTCTTTCGTTGGTGAGAAATGGCTTTACGAGTGGAAAAATATTATGTTCCCTGCACCATCTGAAGAGGCTTTCAATCTCATGTAAATTTTTTTTCATAACTAAAATATCAGCCCCGAGCTTAGTTGGAGCATTCTTATTAAAACCTGCTGCAATGAGTCTCTCCATTCCTTCGGCTCGTGCTCGTGCGTAGCCTTTTTTGCCGGCAAACCAATCTTGCAATCCCTCATCGAGACTATGGATTTTAACAATAACAGATGCATTTGCAGCCTTTAATTTATCAACAGCCTCATCCGTCATTCCGGCAGCGTGTGTAAAAATAACAGGCTTAAGCTCAAGAGATTTCATATAAGCAAGTTGGTCCCAAAAAATAGGATCAACCAAAGGTTCTCCTCTGCCGGCAATATGGACCATCTCTCCACCAAGAGCCTTGAATTGATCAAGCAAATCCCTTCGTTCACCTAATGTCATTTCGCCGGGCATAGGTGTTCCACTTTTTGTTTGGCAATAAACACAATGTAAATCACATGCACCGCTTACTCCGGCATATATGTGTTTCAATAATCGTTTGTCTTTTATAAGCGCTAATTTATCCGAATCAAAAATACCCCATCCGTCTAAAACAGGCGGTTTTTGAAGTAGAGTGGCGCCCTGATCATCAGGGCAAGTGCTGGCTTCTATAAGTGGTGCGGATCGATTAGAATCAGACATGAGGGTAAATAAATTTTATTGGATAATTTTAACGTCAAAGCTTTCGCCTTCTATAAATTGAATATTTTTAGCCTTCGAAAAGCCTTTTATATCATCAATAAATGGCTTTAAGGATTCTAAAATTTTTGTAGGTCCATAAATTTCAAGAGTTTCTGATTCTGTTGAAAAAGCTATTCGTTCAGTCGTTCTAATGCGTCTTATATTGCCGATAAGAGTGATGAAATTATTCATTCCAAATCTTAAAGACTCATGCTCAGAGCCGTCTACTCCTTCCATGCCTTGCGGGTATTTAGTTTTATGGAGGCTTGATTCAGGTTCGTATTTTTTATAATAATGTTGATAAATTCCATCAGATACGTGTGGCATGTAAGGAGCAATGAATTGAAGAACGGCTTTAAGTCCAAGATAAAGAGCGGTTTGCGCAGATCTTTTTTTCTTTTCGCCTCCTTCGATCAATTCAGGGGAGCGTAATCGGGTTTTAACCATTTCCAGATAATTATCGCAAAAATCTTTCCAAAAGAAATTTTCAAACTCTTGACGTCCGGAACCAACTTCGTATTTTTCAAAAGTTGAATTCATAAGGTCTGCAACTTCTCTAATGCGTAATAAAAGCCACTGATCCGTAGGTTCCATATCGGATTCGGCAACCATATCTTTTGTAGGGTCAAAATCTTCCAAATTGCCGATCGAAAATTTAGCGGCGTTCCACAGTTTTGTAATAAGTTTTTTACCTTTTAAAATTTCATTTTCGTCGAATACAACGTCTTTTCCCAAAGAGGCTCCACAAGCCCAATATCTGACGGCATCAGCAGAGTATTTCGCAATAAGCTCTTCCGGCGATTCGGGGCCTTTTCCGCCGGCGCCTTTTGATTTGCTAAGTTTTTCTCCTTTTCGAGCTAAAACATGACCGGATATCATGATATTACTCCAAGGAGCACTCTGCTCATGCAATTCACTCATCACTATGGTATAAAGTGCCCAAGTTCGGATAATGTCATGTGCTTGCGGTCTCAAGTCCATCGGATATACACGATTGTGCAAGTCGGCATTTTGCCCGCATCCCGCGTTGATTTGAGGAGTCAAAGAAGAGGTCGCCCATGTGTCTAATACGTCAGAATCCGCAATTATATCATCAGCGGTATGTTCTGCGGGCATGTTCAATGGTAGCTCTGCGTGTGGGTCAACAGGTAGCTGGCTTTCATCAGGAAAAATGATTTCGCCGGTTTTTTTAGAGTACCAAACGGGGATTGGGACTCCATAATACCTTTGGCGAGAAATCGCCCAGTCCCATTTTAGATTACTTACCCATTGTAAATACCTTTCTTTCATATACGGCGGATGCCATTTAATTTCATCGGCGCGTGCTATCAATTTATCTCTCATCTCCATTATTTTGATGAACCATTGTGCGATTGGAATTATTTCGATTGGCGTTCCACATCTTTCATGCACTCCGACATCGTGTTTTATTGGAATAGAGTCAATGAGATCTCCGGAAGTTTTTAATTTATCAATTATTATTGCTCTTGCTTTATTGCAAGAAGCGCCATTGATTTCATCAATACCAGAGTCAACCATCCTGCCGTCTTTGCCGATAATTACTTTTTCAGGCAGGTGATGCTCTTTTATCCATTTCATGTCCTGCTCGTCTCCATAACTGCAACACATGACAACTCCAGTTCCTTTGTTTATACTAACAGCATCGTCCGCAATTATTTTTACGGTATCGCCCAAAGGAGTGGTTATATTTTTGCCGATAAGGTTTTTATATCTTTCGTCTTCAGGGTGAACAAAAACAGCTACACATGCAGGCAAGAGTTCGGGACGAGTAGTCGCGATATTGACGCTACACCCATCTTCAAGTGTAAATTTTATAGTATGAAAAGATGAAGACAACTCCTTGTCGTCCACCTCTGCCTGAGCAACAGCAGTGCCGCATTCAGGACACCATAGAGTAGGAGAGTCCACTCTAACGGCGTTTCCCTGCTTTAACAGAGAGAGAAAGGAGGCTTGAGACGTTCTACGTACTTCAGGAGAAATAGTTGAATATTCATATCTCCAGTCAACGCTTAATCCTAAACTCCTCCACAATTCCTTAAATTTTCTTCTATATCCTTCGGTTATTTCTAAGCATTTGTCCGTAAATTCTTCTCTCGTAAATTCGTTAGCCTTGTGTCCAATTTGTTTTTCCACAAGCCTTTCAGTAGGTAGTCCATTATCATCAAATCCAAACGGATAAAAAACATTTAAGCCTTGCATTCTTTTATATCTCGCGAGAACTTCAGCTTGAGTATAAGAAAATATATGGCCAATATGCATGTTGCCGGAAACGGTTGGAGGAGGCGTGTCTATAGAGTAAACCTGAGCAGGAGAGTCTAAGTCGAATGCATTTATGCCGTTTTGTTCCCATAAGTCCTGCAATCGTCCCTCTTCTTCCTGTGGGAAATGCTTATTTTCAAAAAATTCGTGCATAGCACATAAAATTAATAATTGGTGTATAATTATAACCCTCTGCTTCTCTATGTCAATGTGATATTATTTAGAGCAGAAGTTGTAAATTTAATCGCGGATTATATCTATGATTTTTCTTAAAATTGGTTTCGCATTTCGCGCTGCAAAATTAGCCTTTTCAGAAAAATGCGATAATTGTAAGTCGGGATCTGGATGATATATCCAATCAGATACCCCCTTAACAACATGTGGGGTAACGCCATGTGTTTTACACCCCTTTACGGTCCAAAAGGCCTCCATATCAACAACGTCTCCAAGGTCTTTTAGTCTATCTAATTCCAAAATACCATCTTTCAATGAGACATATCTATTGCCGGTCAACACTCTGGATAGCTCGAGCTCGCTATCGTCTCTCAATTTTGCCAGACTATCTGCTAGTTGGACGACTTTTTCTCCGTCTTGATCATGAGACTGGGCTGATTCTGCAAGAACAACACTGCCTACAGGGAGCGCGCTATTTAGGGAGCCGGCAACTCCTATGTTTATAACATCTTTAATAGAAGGAAATCTATTTAAAAGATGCTCTATCCCCAAGGTAGCACACGATTGTCTCATTCCGGTCATCATCATTGCAAGATCGCCGCCTTCATAAATTCTAAAAGGGGCTTTTTCAATCTGCACCATGCCTAACTGGCGAGGATTTACTATCAATAGAGTTTCCCTAATAGTCGCGCATACAATTCCAATTTTTGGCCCATTGTTCATCAAATATTTTTTAGAATAAGAGCCAATTTTAAAAGTATTCTACGGTTATGTCAAACGCATGGGTAGATAAATAACGAAAATATCTGTCCAACTATCTCACAATTTCCACCGTGATATTGTCCGGTATCGAAGGCACAGTCGGCGCCCAAGCCGGCCAGCTTTTTGTTTCGACTTTTTCAACTTCAGGCAAATTTCTCACAAAATCTTTTGCGTCACTAATCTTTTTGCCCGTTATATTTTCTTTAATTTTTCTAACCAATTGCGCACCGAGTTCTTGCGAAGCGTCCAAGTCAAATTCTTCCGCAGCTTTAATTGTAGCCGTTATTTTTATATGTCCGGTATTTTTATCAATATCAAAAACCCTATAGCTCAGCGATCCTTCATCGATTCTTGCGATTCTTTTTTGCGGACTTTGTTTGGTTTTTATTTCCGCTTTCAGAATTTCAAGAACCTCGGTTTTGTTGAAGTAATAGCCTTTCAAATCAACTTCGCCATAAACGTCAAATTGATCCTGAATTTTTTCTTCAAGCGTGTTATCAACGCTTACTCTTGGTTCGGAAATATCAATTGCGAATTTATTATTTACCAAATCAAATTTCATCTTTTCAGCGAGAGAGGAGTTTTTCTCATTAACCGCTTTCACAAGCTCATCTGCAGCGGTATTAGCAAGAGTTGTTTTCATGTTTTTAACAGCGGTTTTCAAGTCTTCCTTTGAAATCTTTTTGCTAAAATCACTTTTTCCACCTGTCATTGGAGTCGAACTTTCCCCGTATAATTGTTGTTGCGTGCTACCCATAAGCGCCGGCAAAATAAATTTGGTTGGTCCAAGGTTTCCGCGATCTCCAATCACATTTCCGTTCGCATCAAATTCATCGGCAAAAACCGGAACTTCAAGTTTTCCCGGATTCACGCCATCAGACTTCGGCACAACAACAGGCGATTGAATTCGGAAAACAACGCCATCCGCATTTTGAAATCTTGTTTTTGCAATAAGTGGCCTTGTATCAGTCGTATTATTTATAATCGTAAGTTTTCCTGATGCATTAGACCCTTTAAAGATTTTTCCCGTCGCAGAAAATGAATTCGTTTTTTTAACAGCCAGTGTAATTTGATGCATGGCAAGAACTCGTGGCTGATGCGAATCAACTTCGCCCTTATTCTTTTCATAATCAGAAAGCAAAACATTTGAAGACTGTTCAAGAACGCTTGATTTTGGCGTTATATAGATCGTAATTCCCGGCAAGGCGATATATGCAATTATCAAAAGCACGACAACGCTGATGGAAATAAGCGCAACAAGTGCTTGCTTGTTTGGCGCAATCAAAACCAGTTTTCGATTAACAGGATCAGTCACCGGCACAACATCTTCATGACTGCTTTTTCTTTTAAAAATATTAAATCCTTTTGGCATCATTGAAGGCCTTTCGCGTTTACTTCCGCGCCCAATCAAATCAACAATTGAAACCTTTTTGCTGGAAAGCCTTGTTGGAGTTTCATCTTCCATCGTATTTACAGACGCTTTTAAAGGACTGATTTTTATTTCTTTATCATCTTTATTTTTCCATTGTGAAAGAATCGGAAGTCCACCCATGTCTACGCGATTATAAACAGGCACGCCAATCTGTCCGCACAAATGAATTCCATTCGTATCGCTCGTTATAATCGACATTTTTTTGCCCAAATCTTCAATCTTCTTCTTTAAAATTTTGAGATTCACAAGGCTCTGGAAGATCATTGCTTGTTTTGGCGCAACAATGTAAATATCATTCATTTTTGTCTCATGCGCACGATCAAAAATAGTCGTGACTTCATCATCTATTTCCGCATAAATAATTTTTTTTGCGGGAACGATTTTTTCTTCCGGCGAAGTATTTTCTTGTTGTGAGGTTTTGTCTGTCATGTTTTATATTTGCATAAGTCTTACAACTTTTTTGAGCAATTTTGAAAGCACATATTCTTCTCCTATAAATTCTAGCGCAATATTTGCTAATGCCAAAGGCGTAACATCATTTATTTCGGTCAAAAGTTTTGTATCGTCAGTCATATTTTCAACCATTTTTGGCGTCATGAAATTTACGATTGGCTTTCTTACAAAAGGTAATGTTTTCACCCATTCACGCCCTTCAAGAATTTCTTTTATTTCAGGCAAAAGTGAACCACCTCCGCATAGATAAATTTTCGACGGGAGCATGTCGATTTGTTCGAATTCACTAAGCGTTAAAATGACTCCTGTAAGCCAAACATCGCTATCACCTTTCATTGCATCACGAACAAGTTTTTCTGAATGTTTTTCCAGTTTATACGTGCTGTATGCAATTTTGATTCTCTCTGCATCCGTAAAAGAAACATTCAAACTTTGTGCGAGTCTTTTTGTGAAAGTTCTGCCGCCAATTGTAAACATTTTCGTTCCTTCAACTCTGCCGTTTCGAACAATCGCAATATCAGTTGTTCCGCCTCCAATATCAATAAAAATTCCATTCAAATTTATGCTTTCAGTTTCGCCAAGCGATTTTGCAACAGCATAAGGTTCCGCGGAAATTGCCAAGAGTTCCATATTTAATTCCGATGCAATTGTTTGAAGCGCGCCAAAATGTACAAGCGGAGCAAACGCGTTAAATATGCTTATGATTACATCTTTTCCTTGAAATCCAATTGGATTACTCACGCGATATCCATCAATCGTCACGTCTGCAATCGCCGCATTAACAAGTTTAACGTCAATTTCATTATAGCCTGTTTCATATGCCAATTGCGCGCGCACCTGATCAAACGCTTTCCACTGAATTTTATGAACAATATTTTTAAGTTCCGCCAAATCAATCTTCGTATCAGGCTCGCGTCTTGTGTAATGCATGCTTAAAGTCGCACCTTTAACAAGTTCACCGGCAATCCCGATAACCATTTTATCCGGATTAACATTTGCAATTCTTTTTGCGTCATTAATCGCAGAGTGGCAATTTTGAATAACGCTCGCGATGTCCATAACAACGCCACTTTGCATGTCTCCAACTTTTTGATAGCACTTTCCAACGCCAATAACTCGCCCCTTTGTGCCTTCACTACAGCAAATAAGCGCTTTTACGACATCGGTTCCGATATCCAGCGCCAAATAAAAATTCCCTCTTCTACGCAAAGACGACGAGAAAAATCCCATGTCAATATATTATTACAAATAAAGAAATTTACAATTTACAATTTACAATTTACATTCAATTTACAATTTTCAAGTGCTAATTTTCAGTTAAATGACTTGCGAGAATGAAAAATAGAGTTAAAGATTAAAATTAATTCATGAGATTCTTGTAAAAGCGGTTTAATTATGATGGAAAATTCGGGAGTGGCGGTTTCAAGCATTATAAGCCAATGATATGTTTCCTGAGCTTCTTTTCTTACTATGCAGATTTTATGCATAAAATCTTTTTTCGATCCCGAATTAATAGCTTCGCAGTAATTAGCGCCTATGCTTGTTCCGGATCTCATTATTTGTAAAATTAAAGGCCTGGTTATTGTGTTTTCAGGCACTTGTTTTACAAATCGTATTATGTTTTTGCCGAATTCACATGTTCTTTCTTTAAGATCATATTTCATGCGCGCAATATACATGAAGAAAATGAGATATTCTTAAATTATTCTTGGCTTATTTATGAATTTTTTATGAACGCTACAGTTTAAAAATTGTAAATTAAATCTTGAAAATTGAATGTAAATTGGAGTTTGAATCTTGTAAATTCGGATACAAGGCTTATACCGCAAGTCCTTCCATGATTACAGTATGAACTTGTCTAAGCGCAGCTTGAACAGTAGTGTTTCTGTGATGCAATTCCGCGTAAACATCTGTCATAAAACAGGCAAATAAGTCGCGCAGATTAATTGTTTTGCCTTTATAACGGTCATCTCTTGCGGCTTCTTCAAAAGCAGTACGGACCCATTCGAGAGCGGGCACAAGTCCAACTTGCTTAGCTTTATCAATGGTTCCATTAACAAGGCGGTCCAATGCGGTTTTCGCAGAGGTAAATCCTTCAACGGCTTCACCGTTTGTATGACAATCTAAAAAACTTTTAGCATCCGTAAGGCAAATAGTCTTAAATGCTTCATCAACTAATAAGTTTGGATCGCGAGCTCCATCAGCGGTATTGAATGATCTAATTGCGTTCATATTAATTTTTTAAAATATAATAAAGGATGTAATTATAAACATAAACGCATATCCAGTCAACGCTAAAAAATTACTTCTTAAACCAATCCGACTTCGAGCTAAAATTCACTTTATTTTTATTCTTTTCTTTATGCGCATCAAAAGCCAGCGCAATCAAATCTTCGATCAATTTTTCATAAGGAATCCCGGCATGTGCCCACATCTTTGGATACATACTGATTGAAGTGAAGCCCGGAATCGTGTTGATTTCGTTTATGTAAAGCGCGTTATCATCTTTGGATAAAAACCCGTCAACACGCGCCATGCCCACGCAATCAAGTGTGCGATAAGTTTTTAAACACATTAATTGGAATTCTTCGCTTAATCTTGGAGAAATTTTCGCAGGTATTTCGCCACGCGATTTTCCATTCACGTATTTATCATAAAAATCATAAAATTCTCCACCAAGAATAATCTCACCGACAGTCGAAGCTTTTGGGCTGCTGTTGCCAAGAACCGCGCATTCAATTTCATGCCCGTTTATATGCTTTTCAACTAAAATTCTGCTGTCATATTCGCATGCGAGTTTTATCGCTTTTTCAAGATCACGTTCGTGTTTCACTTTTGAAATTCCAACAGAAGACCCCATCCTTGAAGGCTTAACAAAGCACGGAATGCGAATTTCACGAATAATATTTTTCATTACAGCTGCGGAATTTTTTGCAAAATATTCACGCGTAAACCACATATATTTTGAATTTGGAACACCGGCTTTATCCAGCAATTTTTTAGTTGTGATCTTATCCATTGCAACGCTGGAAGCCATAACTCCACATCCAACATAAGGCACATTAGCCATCTCAAAGAGACCTTGAATCGTTCCATCTTCGCCAAAAGGTCCGTGCAAAACAGGGAAAACAACATCAAGCTCGCAGAGCGATTTACCGCTCTTGTCCGTTAATAATAGTTTTCCTTTTTCCGGTGCAAGATTTATAAGAACCGGAACGGATTTTTTATCCTCCAAAAACCATTTTCCATCCTGCGTTATTTTAATCTTAAAAACGTTATATTTTTTTGCATCAACGTGCGAAATAATCGATTTTGAAGAAACAAGCGAAACTTCATGCTCGCCGCTACGACCACCAAAGATGATTCCAAGGTTTAATTTTTTCATAATTAAATTTTAGTCGCGACTTTATCAAAACACCATTGACAAAATAACCAAAATGACGTATAATTTATGTATATTAACAAAAACAAAAATGAAAAACCAAAAACTCGCGAGTCTAACCGTGGCAGTTGTCATCATTTCGACGTTGACGCTGTCTGTTCCCGTAGGCGCTTATATCCAGACATTTATGTTTGGACCATTTTTAGCCCAAGAGTCGGGCAACCCTCCTCCATCAGGCGGAGAAGGTGGTGGTGACTCCGGTGGCCAAGGTCCAAGACAAGAAATGGGTCCAGGTCCAGGTTCAAGCGGTGGTGGCTTTGGCGGTCAAGGCGGGAATTTTATGCCCGGTAACTTTGATCCAAATAATCAAGGTCCAAACGACATGAAATATGGTAATCGCCCTCCAATGCAAGGCCAGGACGGGAATTTTCAATCACAGCCATATAAGCCAATGATGCAGCAAGGTCAAGATGATAAGCAAAACCAAGGATATCAACCTCAAAATCAACAGCAAGGTTCTACGAATAAACCATGCAATGGAAAGTGGGTTCAAGATGATAAAGGCGGTTATTGTGAGTCATGGGGAAAGTACGATCAGTCAATGCAATCTCAGCAAGGTGGGCAAATGAAGCCTGCGCCAATGAGCGATACAACTCAAACGTCTGATCAAAGCCAGAATTTCAATCAAAGCAATCAAGGCGAAAATCAGGAAGATTTTGATAAACAACAATATCAGATGGATGAAAGGCAAGTCAATATGGAAGTGAAAAATATTCAACGTGAAGCTAAAAATTTTCTCAACGAAATTACAAGAATGAAAAAAGAAGCTGACAAGATGGCAAAGAGAATAAAGGGCGTAGCGTGCCCGGCCATAGATGAAGCAAAAGGCCTTATTAATGATGCTAAAGCAACTTTAACAGAGCTCCAGAAGGCAAAGGCAACAACTGAAGAAGAATTGGATGCACTTCGCACAAAGCTCGAAAACCTTAGAGGTGGCCCAAATGCAGAGGAAGATGAATCATTGATGGATAAAATGAATCAGATTATGCCAAAAATGGGAGTTTGTGAAGGATTGATGAAATTTACAAAAGAAGTTAAAAAATTCGATAAAGAAGTCGTTAGAGAAATAACAAAAGCTAAGAAAAACAAAATGCCCGACGAAATAGTTGGTGGGATGCAAGAAATTTTGAATACGCTTAAAGCTCTTGAAGCAAATCCGACAGAAGGGCTTTCGGAAGAAGATATGGATAGTGGAGACTTTGTAAACAGTTTGTTTAATGACACTTTGCAACCACTTCGCGATTCAATGGATGAAATTCGACAAAGCATGAACGATATTTATGATAAGCTCGGCATGTGTAAAGGCCTTGTAAAAAATAAAAAATCAGTTGAAACTCTTTCAAAAAAAGTCAGCAAATTGGGCGAAGAAGCCGTTGCCGCAGCTGAAGAATTAAAAACTGTATTTTTTGAAGGCTTGAGCGCTTGCGAAGCAAAAGATTACGATTCTTTGGATGAAATAGCTTCAAAGCTTGAAGAATTGAAAAACAATTTTGAAGAGATGTATCAAAAATAGACAAGCGTATATTTTAAAAATTAACAAAGGGCTGGATCAAAAATTCGGCCCTTTTTACTTTTTGTTTTATATTTTGACTTTTGCTATAACAACATCCTTTAATAAAAATATATGAGCATAGACGGAGATTTTGCTTCTCGGGAAGAAGCTGATGAAGCGGCAAGAGATACTATGGTACGCATAGAAAAAGGCATCACAAAAGGAGAGATAGACAGGAGATTTTTTGTTCCGCTTATTTGCAGAGTAGGCGGTTATGACGCAGTCTTATTTGATTCGGCTCAGGCTTCAAATAACGATGCGGCCGCTAGAATTGTAGCAGCACTAACTACGGCTTATGGAGCTCAAAGAATAGGTCATTCAGACCTTTTCGCAGCGTTAAACGCCGCACAGAGTAACAGAAATCCGGTTAGCGCAGATCCGGCAATAGCGCATGCAGATAGAAGGGCGGGGGATGGAGTTGCGCTTGCATTGAGACTTAATTATGATCCGAGAGATATTGCTCATCCTGATAATCGAAACGCGGTCGTGGCAAATTTTGAAGCCACGCATAGAAGGGTTATGGAAACGTTTGGTATTCCGGACGATTTTAAATTCCCTTTCGAGGTATCCGTTCATTAATTCTCGCTACAACCTCATAATTAATCGTATTAAACCATCCTGCCATTTGTTCTGCAGAAATGGTTTCGGCGTGGCCTTTTGCGCTACCTTTTTGCGTCCCAAGTAGCACAACCTCATCCTCCAATTTCACATCGCGAATATCCGTCACATCAACCATGATTATATTCATGCAAACGCGTCCGCAAATTGGCGCGCGTTTTCCGTGAATCAAAACGTAAGAATTATTCGAAAGTCGGCGGTCGTAGCCGTCATAATATCCAACCGGAATTATCGCAATTTTCGTTTTCGCAGTCGTTTTATACGTGCATCCATAGCCAATATACGAGCCTTCAGGGATTATTTTTATCTGCGCGATTTTCGTTTTCCACGTCAAAATCGGTTCAAGTTTTATTTTTCCGCGACCTTTTTGCAAGGCCGAAACATACGTTTCTTTTGAAGGCCACATCCCATAAAGTCCGATTCCAACGCGCACCATTGTCATGTGTGTTTTCGGAAAAAGGATTGTCGCCGCCGTATTTGCGCAATGTTTATATTTGATTTTTATACCAATCGCTTCAATTTTTGCGATTGTCTTTTTAAAATTTTCGAGTTGAAAGCTAGCAAATTCATGCTCAGTCGTATCTTCAATATTTGCGAAGTGTGTGCTGATTCCTTCCAGTTCCAGATTTTTATTTGCGATAATGTATTTTGCAAATTTCACAGCATCTTCCGGCATAACGCCTTGTCTATTATTTCCGGTTTCGATCTTCAAATGCAGTCGCGCTTTTTTGCCAAACTTTTTTGCAGCTTTCGCAGCGGCGTCAACCGTTTCTTTATTATAAACAACAAATCGCACGTCCATTTTTACAGCCGCTTCAATCTGGTCCAGCGGCACATATCCAAGAATATAAATCGGATTTTTGATTCCGGCGTTCCTCAAAGTTTCCGCTTCAAAAGCCGCATTAACGCCAAGCCAAATAGACGACCCACCATCTTTATATTCGGAAATTATTTTTCCAACTTGAGCAAGCCCATGCCCATATGCATTTGCCTTCACGCAAAAACAAAGCGTTACATTTTTGCCAATCAAAGATTTAAAAGCCGCAATATTATGCTCTAGCGCCTTTTTGCTTATCTCAACTCGGCTAATCGGTTCGGTTTTTGGATTTTGTCCTTTGGATTTTATCATTTCCTGTATTATATTGGTTTTGTATTCTTTTTCCAATCTACAATGAAAATTCTCCGCAAAACATTCGGCTTCCTCGCACTTTTAATACTGCTCCCAGTTGCAATATTCAAGCTCTGGGCAGTTGTGAAAATGTTTAAAAAGAAGAAGTAATTTTTATCCGGGAATAATGCGGCTACCGGTATCATTGGTAGCGTCTAGAAGCGTATCAGCAGGTTCATCTGCGGCAATGGCTCCAAGAGCCCTTCCTGCGGTTTCGTCGATTCTTGGTCGGATTCCCAAGTCGGCAACAGCGCTATTAAATTCAGGAAATTTGCAGTATGGAAGTTGAACCTTGATAGACATATCGATTTCACTCAGCACAATTTGCGCTCCGGGCAGTTGTTCTCCTAAATATAATGCGAAAAACCTGAGGTCATCAATGCTGGGATAATCAACAGTGGAAGGTATTAGCGTATTAACGGTTACCGTATGATCTTGGCGGTCTTTTGGGCGAGGCTCAGGCACAAAATCTATCTTACGTGCAAATAAAAAGCACGTATATGCAGTTGTTCCAAACGCATCAGCATATCTCAAATAATGAAGATTTTTAAGATCGGACGCTTCCAGAAGATCCTTAAAGCCTCGATTCATTTTCGCGGAAAGCTCAGGCTCATCTCTACATTCAGCTTCAGCAACAACTCTTTTTCTAAGATAATCATGACCTTTTCCATCAGGAACGGCGGTTAATTCGTCTAATGACATTAAATCAGGATTTGGTGCTCCCATATATTAATTTGTTATTTTTATAGGGCCAGGGCAAACAGCATCACCAACCGCATCTGCGGCCTCTTCTGCAATATCTCCAATTCTTTTTGTTCGAATGCTCCTTGCGTCTCCAAATAATTTTTCAAGGTGACAATAGCTAATGACTACACTGATAAATCCATTAGCTCGATCAAATTTTATGCTTGCAAAAGGCATTTTAGCTTTTAGATGAGCAGTTAGAGGTACGAGAGTGTTAGCATCTGTTTCAGCCTTATATGGATCAGCTTTATCAAGGCGGATATATCCAATGTAAGCGTCAGAGTCGAATCTTTCAAGTTTGCTACCTTTAATGAAGCGTACGCCATCCGGAAAAGGAAAGCCAAAAACCAGATCTTCGATTGCAATGCCTATTCTGGCTCCAAGGTCACGTGAGTCAGCAACTCCAAATTTTTGCAAAGCAAGATTAATGAGATAATTAGGGGCCGCGCCCGTGGGAAATGCTTCCGGTATTTCTATTGCTTCTGCTGCATTCATAATAATTTTTTAAATTCAGGTTTCGATTATAAATAACAAGCATGGCATTTGTCAAATTATAAATTGACATAACGAAAAATATATTTTACAATTTAAACACTTATAATACAATTTATGGCTTTAAGTCTAAAACAAAGAGGCGATGCTGTTGATGAAACAGCGGAGAGATTTTTTAGAATGAGACCCGGCGAATTGGGCGTAGCAAAAGCAATTCGTGAAGTATTTTTAGGAGAAGATCATCGAATAAGCGTTGCTGTCAGACGTGCGGTGGAAGAAGTGGGACGTGAAGACTGTTTGGAAATTTTATCGATAATTAATCGTGGATGGGCAAATTTGATGATGGGCTATGAAGGTGGTTTTTTGCATATTGCAAATGCTGTTACGGTAGACAGGGCAACTGTGGAATTGCGTCCAATAGCGGAAGTGTGTTCAGCTCATGGTAGAGATGCGATGCAAGCGGTGGCGTCTTCGCCAATATCGGACTTGTCTGCTTCAAAAGCACCAAGAAAGCAAAAGCCGGTATCAAAAGCACGCCAAGTCTTGGACAGAGATGCGCCAAAATTTAGATTTATTTCAGAAAAAGGCCTTGATGCGACAGAACTGGAAGAGTTAAAACAGGCTTTACGCGGGGACGATTTGGATGCTGTAAAAAAAGCAATTTTGCGTTGTCCGGGACTTATTTTGGAAGAATTTAATACGATTTTGGAGTCAAAAATTGTAAGAGAGCTTCTATTGTTTATAGCGCAAGAATATCCGAACGTTATAATAATTTATTCGCCAAGATTTTTAGACAAACCTTTTGCTTATGAGGTTATTATGGAAGCGGCAAGAAGAGATCCTAAATTGGCAATTAAGCTATACGCAAAATATGAGCCCCTCAGCGGTTCTGAAAAGATTCTCGCAGAAGCGGAAACTCTCGCAAAATCAGTAAAAGACTGAGAATTAAATGTAAATTGAATCCTGTAAATTGAAAATTGCTTGATAATTGATTATCGATAATCGATAATTGATCCACAATGCTTCGTTATATAAAAAAGATTTTTTACGTAATTCCAAAAACACCAATGAAGGTGCAGCTTGAGATTACAAACGCTTGCAACCTTGCGTGTCCGATGTGTCCGAGAACAACGCTTAAAACAGGGGAGGCGCACATGGATTATGATTTATATTTGCGAATCCTAAATAAACTCAAAGGCGTTCAAAGAATTTACCTCACAGGTTGGGGCGAGCCGCTTGTTTATCCGCAGATTTTTAATGCAATAAAAGAGGCAAAAAAACGTGGTCATTTTGTAAGCATTACGACGAATGGCATTATTTTAAGTGAAGAAATTCAAAAAAAACTTATAAAAACCGGTATTGATCAGGTTGTTTTTTCAGTCGATTCAATCACGGATTATAGCGGCGACGGTCACAGAAATTCCTCGTCTTTAAAAAACATTATTGATTTCACAAAACGCGCAAAAGAATCAGGAAATCCAGATATTTCGCTTCAAGCCTGCAACCAAAAAAACCGTGAAAATGATCTGTTTGATGTTATAAATTTTGCCGCCAGAAATCGCATCAGAAATGTCGAAATTTTGCGTTTGGACACAAGATTTTTATCAAATCTCGCACGTCCAAATTTTAAAGAAGAAGAGAGTGCGCTCAAAAAAGCTTTTAAGCTCGGTCGCATTCTTGGCGTTGAGGTTAATAGCATCCAAAATTCAATCGGCTCGGGACTTCGTGGATTTTTATTTCGCAGATTCAAAAGGCAATTTCACGGGCTCAATACGCTCATGCAAAAGCCATGTTTAAAGGTTCAAGATTATCTTTATATAAATGTAAAAGGCCAGGGAACGCCTTGTTGTATGCTTCCGCATTTTAATATTGGCGATCTTGGCTCGGAAGACTTGCAAGCCGTTTGGCACAGCAAAAAATTTCAAGATTTCCGCAAAAAAGAATGGAAAAAGATTTGTGGAAAATGCGACATCATGAATTTGAAGCAGAAATAGGGGGACGGAGTCGACATTGACAGATTGAATATAATCTGTTATTTTATTTCCTATGGCAAATTTATCACAACCCGGCAGCGCCTCGGATGATCTTGGCGATGAGGCAGAATCTATCAGTATTCACGATTTGGATTTGAGAATAGATGATGCGGTTATGCAGAAATTTAGAGCGATGGCGAGAGAAAATTCTGCAAATATAGCCGAATCAAATTTATATATAGAGCAAAGGCAAGCTTTTTGGGCTTCTTTGCCGGATGATGGAGTTGGTGAGGAGGTTTCGGTTGCACAGTATATCGAAATGAATCCGCATTTATTGAGAGCATATGATAACATGATTTCTTCGGTTCAAGTGCGCGCAAATGCAGGATTGCTATTTAGTCAAAAAGTTAGAAAAAATAGTACAAAAGAAGCGGAATTCATAGCTCAAGTGAGAAGAATATGCGAAGGCGGAGAATTCGTAGAAGTGTTTGTTATCATTGCGGTTTTAGACGATGGAGCTCAGATAAAGAAATTTGCATTTTCAGCTATCGATTGGGTGAAGGAAGAAGATATAAATTTAGCGGTAGTAGATCTTAAGAAGGAGTTAGGACAGAGAAAACCAATAAAGATGTTTTCATTACATAATCATCCGGATCAACTCGCGAAATCAAAGATAAAATCAGTACATCCGGGGCCGGAAATAGGATTTATATCAACAAATTCTCTTACAGTGGAAGATATAAATGAAGCTGACAGGATGCATCACGAGTTTTTCCCGGGAGTCCCATTGTTGGAGATTGCAGTTAGCGAGAGCGGATTGACGTACGAATATGAGGTTTCGGTTCAGGATTAATATATTTTGACCTTTGACTTATGACTTTTGAGTTATTTTGTGCTATACTTCCAACACGTATTCACCTAACAATAACAATATGCAAATCGCAAATTTACATTATACGGGAGCGAAGATTGCTCCAACGTTTTTTGGAAAAGTTATGTTCTATTTCGCGCTTGCGGTATTGATGTCCGCAGTTGGCGCATACATGGGATTTTTCTATTTTCTGCCGATGATCGTCGCGTCCCGCGGCTTAATTTATGGAATCTTCGCACTTGAGCTAATCCTCATTTTCACATCTCGAATGTGGATGCGCAAACGTCCGATAAATTACATTCTTTTTTCAGCATTTACGTTTATAACAGGCGTAACAATCGCGCCGCTTTTGGCTGTAACTATAGCGGAATTTGGAGGCATGTTTATCATTAAAGCGCTTGCCGCAACAGCGTTAATGTTCACAGCATCAGCAATAATTGGTTATACCGCAAAAGTCGATTTCACAGGAATTCGCGGTTGGCTTTTTATGTTTCTTATCGGCATGATCGTGGTTTCTGTAATTGGAATTTTTGTTCCATGGAGTAATACATTTGAAATGGTGTTTTCCGGCTTTGGAGTGGCGCTTTTCAGCATTTATACGGCCGTTGATTTTCAGCTTATGCTCAAAAGAAATACGTCTCACGAATTCGCGATGGACGTGGCTTTAATGCTTTATCTGGACATTTTCAATCTTTTTATATATATTCTTCGCCTGATGGGAAGCATCAGCAGGAATTGATTTAAAAAACAAATTTATGCCTAAAAATAAATTTAAACTTAATATTGGCTCGATTTTAGAAGCCGAAGAGGGCGCTCATGTCGAATTTGATATTGATGCGCTGCTTAAATTGGATGAAAAAACTGAAATGCCAATAACGGCCGCAGTGCAAGTTATGAAACTTTCGCACGAGGTAAACGTAACCGCAAAGAAATTTACTGCAGAAGCAAGCGTTGTTTGCTCACGATGCATAAAGAAATTTAAACAAAAAATTTCGATCAAGCTCATCGAAAGACAGTTCTTATTCGAACGACCACATGTTGTTGAAGATGCTGACGATTTATACCTCGTTGATATGAAAAATGCGACAATTGACATCGCCGAGCTGTTCCGACAAGAATTGCTATTGCATTTTCCGCTTATTCCGCTATGCTCTTTAAAGTGTAAGGGTCTATGTGCGGTATGCGGTAAGAATCTGAATCTTGGCGACTGCGGACATAATCACGACGTCGATATTTCATCTATCGAGACCCAAAAACCTTTACTCAAATTAAAAGAATTGTTTAAACAATCACAAAATGGCAAAACGACCGACAAACAAACGAAAAGCTCCACGAAGCCAAACCAAAAAAAGATATAGTGGTTTCAAGAAGAGAGCACAAAAACAGCTTGTTGAAAAATACTCGCTCGCAAAATGCAAAAACTGCGGCGAAGTAAAGCTGAATCATCACATCTGCCCAGTCTGCGGAAGCTACGCTGATAGAAAACCGCTAGATAAAGGCAAAGACGTGATAAAGAAAATCAAAGCTTAATTGAAAATTGTAAATTCATTGTGAATTGAGTTTTGAATCTTGATAATTGAATGTAAATTGAAGCTTGTAAATTGTAAATTAACTCCGTATGGCTTTTAAAAGACGCGCAAGCAGAATTGTTGCTATGAAAGCACTTTTCGCATACGAACATCACAAGGAAAAAGTTGATAAAATTTTTGACTTTATTTTAACGGATGGCGACTTGAAACTTGATGATCCGGAATTTGCAAAAGGCTTAATAAAAGGCACGATCAAGCATCAAAAAGACATTTTAGCGAAAATTCAAGAAATGGCGCCTGCTTGGCCTGTTGAGAAAATTGCTCCTGTGGATCGCGCGATTCTTGAAATCGGCGCATTTGAAATTCTTTTTTCAGAAGACGTTCCTCCTGTTGTTGCAATAAATGAGGCGATCGAAATTGCAAAAGAATTCGGCGATTTAAATTCCGCAAAATTTATAAATGGTGTTTTGAGTAGTATAATGACAAAGCATTGCACATATCGCGACCCAAAAACGGGCGAATATCTTAAAAAATGACAAAATCCAAAGGGCAAATGACAATCGACAAATTTGCAGAGCTTCAAAAAATAATTAACGTAAAATTTAGAGATCCGGAACTTCTGGAAACAGTTTTTAGGCACAGATCATACGTGAACGAACACAAGCGCGATGGCGGATCAAATGAACGCCTCGAATTTCTTGGTGATGCGGTTCTTGAGCTTGTTGTAACGGAATTTTTATACAAATCTTATCCAAAAGAGAATGAAGGCACGCTCACGGATTGGCGTTCCGCTCTCGTGAAAGGTCCGCACTTGGCAGACATCGCAATTGAACTTCAACTTGGAAAATATTTATATTTGAGCAAAGGCGAATTAATGTCTAAAGGTCGCGAAAAACCTTATATTCTTGCGAATACGGTTGAGGCTTTAATCGGTGCAATTTACATTGATAAAGGTTACAAAGTTGCGCACGGATTTATTGGAAAATTCATTCTCGATCGTCTTCCTCCAATCATTGAGCAAGGGCTTCACATAGACCCAAAATCACGTCTTCAAGAAATCACTCAGGAGAAAATGCTTGGTATGCCGGTTTATAAAGTGATGAAAGAGGAAGGTCCGGATCATGCCAAAAGTTTTATTGTTGGTGTTTACGTTAAAGACGAACTATGCGGCGAAGGCTCAGGCTCCAGCAAGCAAAAAGCTGAGCAGGAAGCTGCAAAAAAGGGACTGAAGAAAAAAGGGTGGAAGTGAAATCGCGCTAAATAATACAAATATCATTTAACTTTTTAATATGGATTATCGAAAAAATGCTCCTTTGATTGCAGCAATTGCAATTCCGATTTTGATGATTATTTTTGTAGCGGTGGCAATTTATGTGCCGGGTTTATTTAAGCATCCGACATACAGCTTTTTGTACGCTGAAGGTTATACAAGCGGAATATATGAAGTTAAAAATGGCACAATTGCAAAAGTTGAATACGATGAAAGAACGCAAAATTATTATAAAAACAGAGAAGAGGTAAAGTTATATTTATATGATGTTGCAAAGGATCAAGCGCGTGAAATAAGTCTCGAAGATGCGGCAAAATTAAGTTTAGATACAAGCAGAATCGCTTTGGATGGCTTCACAATTGCGCAAGGCAGGCGCACAAGCCTGTTTGATTCAAACGATGGCAGAAATTTATTTGCGATTAACGGGAGCGTAAGTAAAGAGTTAAACGTAGGAATAAGAAATTATTCATTTACATTTTTAGGCTGGATAAAATAACAAATTAATATATGGAGAAAAATGAATTGTTAAAGGCGATCAAATATATAGCTTCGCAGAATTTGGTTTCCAAAGACGAGCTTATTTCGGCTTATGATGAAGGAATTGCAGGACGTAAATCAGAAAAAACCAGTTTTGATATTTCAAAAATTTTATATTTTATAGGAGGCGGAATAATTATTTTGGGCATAGTGATTTTGATTTTCACAAACTGGGATAAGATGAACGATTTTGGAAAAATTCTTGCAAGTCTTGGTTCGGCAATTGCGGCATATGTTCTTGGAGCCATTTTATCAAGATACGAAAAAATCATTTACGCGGCGGGTCAGGCATTCTTTTTTATCTCCGCAATTCTTATGCCAATCGGTTTTTATGTGACTTTAGATATTGCGGGACTTGACGTTGATGCAGCGGGCGTGAATGCATTTGTTTCAGCTTCTTTGGTATTGATATACGCGATTTCTTATTTTGTTTACAAAACATATCTTTTCAATATTTTGGCGATCGCATTTTCTTCATGGTTTTATTTCAGCTTAACAAGCTTAATCGCAGGCAATAATCCGATTCTTGACGCCGAAAAATTCTTTGAATATAGAACCTTAGTTTTGGGTTTTTCGTTTCTTTTTCTTGGCTATTATTACTCAAAAATCGATAAAAAAGTTTTTTCAAATATGTTATATGCATTTGGCATGTGTGGCGTTTTCATTACAGCTTTGATTCTTGGAGGATATAAGCCCGATCAAAATATGTTTTGGGAAATAATTTATCCGGGATTGGTTTTTGCGGCAATATTTATAAGCGTTTATTTAAAAAACAAAATTTTCCTTTTTGGGGGATCAATATTTTTAATAGCATATATCATAAAAATTACAAGTGAGTACTTCAGCCACGGCTTTGGTTGGGCATTTTCATTAGTAATCGCAGGACTGGCCTTGATGGGAGTCGGGTATTTGACTTATTATTTGCATCAAAAATACTTGGGGTCGTCGGAGCTTTAGATCGTCTAATTCCGATTCCTGACTTTTGGATTTTTAAGTTCTCTTAAAGCATCGCCGGCGATCCATTTTGCGGCTTTGTTGTCGATTTTTAATATTTCTTCCGCAACTAAAATTGCTTGTTTTCGAAGCTCCGCATTTCTTTTCCCAATTTGGCGGAGTGCCCAATTAACCGCTTTCCTAACATAATTTCTTTCATCTTTGCATTCCCGCTTTATAATCGGAAAAAACGCCGCCATTTTTTTATCAGATGCCTTTTTATCATGCACAGCCAAAACCGCCATCAAAGCAAAACTCGTTCTTTTTATAAATTCCTCTTCGTGCCCGCTCAATTTCACAACCATTTCATATGCAAACGGAACTTTATCAAACAGATTTGTGCAACATTGATCGCAAACGTCCCACGAGTCAAAATCGCTTGCCCAAGCCAAAAACTGCTTCTCGGTTACAAGTTCAAATTCATCAATCATAGGCGCCAAAATTCGAGCCTCATGAATTCCACTTTTCCAAAGTTCAAGTGCCAGCTTGTGATTGCGACCAATCTTTTTCGCCATTTTTCGAATCGTCGGAATATTCGGCCCGCCAAGAACGTATTTGCCCGTAATTCCAAACCGCGCCATGCCTGCAACATTTGCAAGATTTGCATAAGATTTGAGCTCGGTGATGATAGAAGCGAAGTCCATATTTAAGATTCTTTAGATTTTTTTAAAATATTTAGCGTAGCTTGTACGGATGGATTCTCGGTATTTAAAAATAAAACTTTTTTACCGTAAATTCTAACAAGTGGAGTTATAAATTCATCGGCCCATGCAGGGGCCAACACAGATATTTTTTCAAAATCCAATTCGATCGTTTCGCTTTTGACAATATTAACCAGATTTGATTTAAAAGCCAAAAAAGCTTCTTTTCCGGACGGCCTTGAAATAAGCGTTGTGCCAAATTTACTTATATCTATTTTCATATTTTTGATTTTATGCATCTCCAAGGCGCCTAATAGTTTCTCCGTATTCTGCAAAAGCCCTGTCTACAAGTTTACTTATCATCTTTTTTTCATATTCGCTTATATCGTCTTGAGGAGATGATGTGACGATTTTACTTGGCGCAATATAGTTTTTACTGACTTTTTTCATGCTTATATTCTAACAAATTCTTAGAGAAAAGTTAACAAATTTCTGACGAAGGGGCTTCACCGCCCTGTCCCCGTACTTGCCCTGTACAAATTTTCATCTTTATAGTATAATATAAACAGTATTTAACAATATTAAATATGGACCCAGAAGCACGCGGTCAATCACCGGATCGAATGGCGGAATATTTATCTCGCATTATTGAAAGGCTTTTACCTGAGGTTGATAGCCAAAAAGAGCCAAGACGAATTTTTGCGGATTTAATTGAATCGGGAGAATTTCCGGAGATTTTTTCAGATGTGACTTTTCAAATAATTATATCAAAATTCATCGATAGCGTTAATAACATGAGAGTAAGGATGAAAAATATACAGGGAGTAGAGGGAAAAACGATAGTGATAGAATCGGAGCTGGGGCAATTTATTACGAACAATAGAGGGATATTCATGGTTCAGAAAGCGCTTATGAGTGGCGATTTGCTTGCTGATGAAGTTCTTACTGTTATCGCGGCAATTGGTATGCTTCCTAGGGCTCATACATTTAAAGGATGGGAAAAAGACTCTGCTCATTTGAGAGTTGTGCATGGAGTAGCCTCAGCTTTAAGCACAGGCAAATTATTTAATGGTCCATCGGAAACACGTGGTAGGCGTAATGTCGCTGATGTGTTAACGAAATTAGGGGAAGAACCTGTTATGCGGCTTCAAGATCGGATTAGAGCTGCGGAAGGAATTGCTGCCCCAGGAACCGATTCGCCAATGCCTACAAGGGAAATTGAAGACGAGGTTAGAGCTGCACTTTTTGGCATATTACCTGCGGAACAACCGAAAGCGCTTGGAGCCGATGACGAAAAAGGCGCAAAATAATTTTACAAATTACAAAATTTAATTTATACAAGGTACATGGCAGAATTAGATTTAAAATCAGTATCAGAACGTCCGCAATTTGAAGACGCAAAACGCCGAGCGGCGTTAAAAGAGGGAGATCGATTCTTTTTCTTCAAAGAGGGAAAGAAACCGGGAGAAGGTGGAGAAATTTTGAAAGGCAGTGTCCGTGAAAGTGGATTAAGTCCTTTTTGCAATTTATCTTATGGAGGAGGTATGTCCGGTGATTATGGCGGTTATTTAAAGCCGGGAACGATTTGGGGCTTAACAGAGGAAGAGGTTAAAGCGAAATTGGCTGAAAAGCGCGTAAGCGAACAAGGTGTAGTAGCTCCGTCAGAATCTTCAGAGCTTGTGGTTCCGGCCGAAACTTCAGGAGCAATAACTGCAATATCAGTCGAAAAAAGACTAGACATACAAAAGACGACAGGTGCCGCGATTATTTTGAACGATAAAGGCGGCATAGATTTGAGAGGTGACATTGCGGCCACGGCTATGGATTTAACAATCAGAATTGCGCATCCAATCAGCGCTTTCGGGGCTGAAAGGGCGGAAGATCTTGCGAAAGAGGGTTTTATAGACCCAATCCTTTATCGCGCATTAAAACCGGAATTTGATAAGCTTTTTGATAGTATAAAAAAGATGCTTGCAGCATTGGAGGGGATGAGTGGACTTCCTGAGCCGGCACTCAATGGCATGAGGCAAGCGCTGTACATGACAGCGAACGCTTTAACTTTAAAATTTCTTCAAGATAATGCCGAATTAATCGAATTCACGCAGCTTGCAACGGTCACGAATGGTGATCACGCGGCTCGTGCATTAGAGGCAATTTTTGACGGTATTGATGGTGAGGGTCAAGCACATTTTAGAGATCTTCCACCTTCAGTTCAAAGATTCATAAGGAGATTTAGCGAGCGATAATTCTCTACTTATATTTTATTTTCATCGCCAAAACCGAAAGCGCGAACGCGGAACCACGGCGAGGGTAAGGCGCTATTTAGGTGAAATCAGTTGTAATGCTGAAATTTTTTACGTAAAATGTCTTTGCATTTTATCGCAAGCAATATATGGATAAAAAAACACCTAAACAAGTTGAAAAAGATTTAAAGAGCTTATTCGAAAAATATAATGTTCAAGAAAAAGTTAGCGTCGATGACATTAAAAATTGGATTTGGAACGCTACGGGATCCGCAATGACGGCTTCAAATAAGTATAATAAAAAATGTCTCAATTTATTTTCGCCAATCGACGATATCGACGAACTCAATGATGTCATGCAGGTATTCGTAGATGCATGGAACTTTTTTCCGCACAAAGCTCTTAAGGGGAAATCACCACATGAAGCATATCTCGAGATATACGGTGAGAGAGCGGGAGAGCAACCTCGAGACATGAAAGATAGAGCGGAAAGGCCAAAGGTGATGGTCGGAGGACATGAAATGGAATTGGACGAATTCCATGCAATGATAAAAGAAATGGAAAAAGCACAAAAACCATTCAAGGAGTGGATTGAGAAAGACGCTCTTCCGAAATATCAAAAATATCTGGAGCAAATCGTGAAAACGGAAAAAGCCTGTGAAGAGCATTACAGTGTTGCCGATTTATTTTTTCAAAGGGCATTGCATCTTGGTTTTATTGATTTAAAGTCTATTCGCCAGGATTTTATTCAAAAAGAATTTCCTCATTGGTGGCCGACACACGTGATGTATTCAAATCTAAAGCCGGCAGGCGTTAAAAAATCACTGAGTTTATTTTTTGAATTTATTGAATTAGTCTATGGGGTTAAAAACTGATTTATTATTCTAATCTTTAACTTCTAAAATTATGAATAACCGGGAAAATAAGATCGTTCTATTTCAATCGAAAAAGGTTCGCAGAGCTTGGCACAATGATGAGTGGCTTTACTCTGTGGTGGACATCATTGAGGCATTGACTGATTCTGCAAATCCTACGGACTATCTTAAAAAGCTCAGAAAAAGAGATGTCGAACTCGGATCCTACATAGGGACAAATTGTCCCCACGTAGAGATGTTGACGGAAACAGGCAAAAAGAGAAGGACATTGGCAGGAAATACGGAAAACGTTCTTCGAGTTATTCAGTCCGTTCCGTCACCAAAAGCGGAACCATTTAAAAGATGGCTTGCCGAAGTGGGGAAAGAGCGACTTGATGAGATTGAAAATCCCGAATTGGCACAAGAGAGGATGAAGGATCTTTATGAGAAGAAAGGCTATTCAAAAGATTGGATTGATAAGCGTTTGCGTGGCATAGCGATTCGTCAGAATTTAACCGATGAATGGAAGGACCGAGGTCTTACGCATGAAAAAGATTACGCGATTTTAACTGCCGAAATTTCCAAAGCTACTTTTGGCATGACACCAAGCGAATATAGGAAATATAAAAATATTCCCGATAAAACGAAAGCAAATTTGCGGGATAATATGACTGATTTGGAGTTGATTTTTACGATGCTTGGAGAAAAAGTGACAACAGAGATTTCTCGGAAAGAAAAACCAAGAGTGATGATAGAGCATAAAAAAGTGGCCAAGCGAGGTGGAAATGTAGCAGGGGATGCAAGAAAGCAGACGGAAAAGGAACTCGGAAGAAGTGTTATTTCGAAAGGCAATTCCCTCGATGAAATTGTAAAGAAAAAACTAAAAAAGTCCGATTAAAGCCAATGTTAAAAGTCTTTATTTATATTTTATCTTCATCGCCAAAACCGAAAGTGCGAACGCGGAACCAACTCCGCTCATGATTGTTATTGGCCAGCTTTGAATCAAAAAGCCATAGACAGTCCACAAAATTAGCCCGAGCGAATACATCGCGTATCGCATCAGGGACAAATCTCCGGTCGACTTCGTGCGCCAACTTTTAATCGTTTGCGGAATCATCGAAACCGTTGATAGAATTCCTGCGACGTAGCCGAGAAGATCGGTGTTGGACATGGGGTTATTTTTTTAATAAATCTTTTTTCAGAATCTGCATAATAGTAACGGGGTCATATAATTCCGGTTTCAATGAATCTCCGGAAAAACGAGTTATAGGGTAAAGGCTGTATTTATTATCTTTGCTGACAATTATGAAAATATAATGGAGCTGAAGAACTTCCAACATGGCTTTGTCATAACCGCTTGAACGTGGCCATTTTTCTTCGACATTTTGCAGTTCCACAGCCAATCTGTTGCCACCAATGCCAACGACTCTCCATCCAGATAACCCTTGAGGTACGATTGTTAATAAAACCCTTATGCTATTGTCGTAAACAACTGAAAAATACCATGAAGTGGGTTTCACTACCGATATAAAGTTGGTGTCAGACGTGTAATTGCTTATGTCATCATTGAGGATGGCATAATTTCTATATGCATTGCCAAGGGTGGCTTCTTTAATTTCTTGTTGATTTGAAAAACCATAACTTTTTAGTGCACTTGGGTCGGCAATTAAGGAGTCTAATAACGAGGGTAATTCTTTTTTTGCAGCTGTTACAACGCCTGAAGGAGGGTCGACGTCTAAATGTGGTCGTAAATACCAATAAATCATTCCAGCCACTATGGCGGTAATAATTATTATAACAACAAAAATTATCCAGTTTTTATTACTATTTTTTTGATCTGCGTAATAAGCTTGGATCTCTTGTTCCATATCGTAAATTGTTATTTATTCTGGTGCCGGGGAAGGGACTTGAACCCTTATACTCTTGCGAGCACACGCACCTGAAACGTGCGCGTCTGCCATTCCGCCACCCCGGCAATATAGATTTTCAGGTAAATATTTCCTAAAAACCAAAGAATAAGTTATCATATATCCGGCTTTTTAACCATAAAAAATGCCTGAAATTAGAGAAAAATCTTGCGGAATAGTCCTTGTGAATCGCGGCGAAAATGATGACTCCGAGGTGAAATTTTTGCTTTTGCATTATCCGCAGGGGCATTTTGATTTTGCAAAAGGTCACGTTGAAGCGGGGGAAACAGAGCTTGAAACCGCAGCTCGCGAACTAAAAGAAGAAACCGGAATTTCAGAAATCGAATTTTATGAAGGTTTTCGCGAAAAGATTAGTTATAAATTTCGATACGAAGGGAAAATGATTTATAAAGATGTCTATTTTTTTATCGCCGAAACACACGAAACAAAAGTCGTTCTTTCGCATGAGCATCAGGGTTCCGGCTGGTTTGTATACGAAGAAGCGCGCAAAAAAATCACATTTGATCAGTCAAGAAAAGTTCTGGAAAAAGCGCATGAGTATTTGGTAAAATAAAAACGCACTAATTTTTTTAAACCTCACATATTTATGAAAACAAAATTTATTTCATCGTTATCGCACTCTGAAAAAGTTTTGATTGTTCCGATTTACACTTTCAAAAAATCTTTATTCACGCATTCGATTCCACAAGATCTCGTGAAACTCATTTCTGCTGCATTTAAAGCCAAAGATTTCGAATGTAAAGATGATGAAATTTATACAATAAACGGCGAACAAAAACTAATTTTTATCAGCCTCTCTGAAAAAGAAAAACTAGATTCCGCAAAAGTAAGAAACGCATTCGCGAACGGATTCAAAAAAGCAAAATCATTCAAGAAAAAATCCGTCGCTGTTTTCTTGTACGCCGAACTTGAAAGATTTGCGCAAGAAATTGCGGAAGGAATTGGGCTTTCAAATTATGACGTTGCGAAATATAAAACAGGCGAAGGGCTTGAAGAGCTTAAGAAAGCGGAAATCGAGGAAGTTATATTTATAACAAAAGATGAAAAAAAGTTTGCACCAGCACTTCAAAAAGGTCTAAAAATTGCCGACGCCGTGAACACTGTTAAAGAAATGACAAACGCGCCGGCAAACATTTTATCTCCAAAAGATTTTGCAGAAAAATCACAAAAACTAGCAAAAAAATACGGTTATAAAATTGAAATTCTTGAGAAAAAAGCACTCCAAAAACTCGGACTCAATACTCTTCTCGCGGTCAATGCAGGAGCGGATAAGGAAGATCAGGAAGCGCGCCTTGTAATCCTCAAATACATGCCTATCAAAAATCAGGAACCGATCGCGATCGTTGGAAAAGGCGTAATTTTTGATACCGGCGGATATAACTTGAAACCAAGCAAGCATCTTGACGACATGCAAGGCGACAAAGCCGGAGCATGTGCTGTTTTTGGCTTGTTTGAGCTGTTATCACAATTAAAAATTCAGCAAAACGTAATTGGCGTTATGGCGATTACGGAAAATCTCGTTGGTCCTCGCGCGTTTAAACCGGCCGATATTGTCACTTCTTATTCCGGCAAAACAATTGAAATTGTGGATACCGATGCTGAAGGTCGTTTGATTCTTGCAGACGCGCTCGCATACGCAAACAAAAATTTCAAACCTCGTTATATGATTGATATTGCAACTCTCACCGGCGCTTGCGTTGTGGCCCTTGGGGATAGATATGCCGCTACAATGGGCAATGACGATAAATTGAACAAGCTCCTTATTGAATCCGGAAAACGCACAGACGAGCTTGTTTGGGAGCTTCCAATGCATCCGGATTTTGACAAGAAGACAAAATCAAAAATCGCAGATCTTCAAAATGTCGAACACGGATCAGGCTACATGGCGGGCTCTTCCAAGGGTGGCGCATTTTTAAAACACTTTGTTGATAAAACAAAATGGGCGCATCTTGATATTGCGGGAACAGCATTCACGCATGACCCAAAACCATATGAGCAAGATAGAGCAACGGGATTCGGTGTCCGATTGCTACTGGATTTCTTGGAAAATCTAAAATAGTTTTTAATTTAAAAAATTACAAAAAAAAGTAGATTTCTATCGAAAATCAATCTTGAAGATGTGACGATTTATACAAAATAGACGGTGCGACAAGTTTCTACGTCAGATTGTAAAATTTTATTCTTAAAACTTCAAAATAGGCTTTAAATAAAGACGTACAAAAATATACACGTTGACGGAATTAGCCCGTCAATTTGCTGGCGACGGGTTTCAACCGACAGTTTGATTTTTCGCCATACCTATGCGAAAAAAGGCATTTTAAATTTGAAATAAATTTCCCTTTTTGACAATATTACGGAATGACATAATTAAATCACGCAAAAAATTTAAATAACCAAAAAAACCATGATACAAGAAAAATTTGAAAGAACAGAAGTGTCGAGAAGGGTGGCCGGCGCGGTAATAACTTTATTTGCGCTTATGTTAAATCTTGGCATTATGCCAGATGCAAAAGCGGCGGCCGCTCCGACTTTGAGCGTAGATTCGATGACTGTTAATGTAGGCGACATCGCGTCTGTACCGATTAGAGTATATGCGATGACAAATGTAACAGCCATGACTTTAGATGCAAGCTATGACGATACAAAATTGTCATTTCAGTCCATTGATGTTTTTGGAATTGATGAAAATGGTCTCATGTCAATTAACGTGGATATTCCTGGAAAAGTGACAATAGATTGGATGTCGGTTACAAACACTCCTTTAGTATTAGACAATCAGGGCATTATTAGTCTAAATTTTAGCGTTATTTCCGGTTTTGGGACGACAACGCAAGTGGATTTGACAGTGCCGTCGACTTCAATAATAGACGCAACGGGCGTTGATATAACAAGTTCTTATACTTTTAATCCGGGAACGATAACTATTAATTCAGTAGGAACATTTTTAAATATTCATGATACCCTTTTATTAAGCGGAATAAATAATAATTTAGAGACATGCGATCTTTCGCCAACGGCATGTGATGGAATTTATTTTGAAGATCCTGCGGTAGGAAAAATTACATTCGTTGGACCATTAGACGTAAGCGACATTGCAACGATAACGCTGCTTCAGGATCCGATAAGTTATATATCTTTCCAGAACGTGGGGGGTTTTTCCATAGTGATTTTTAATGGCGGTGCTTCGACTGTTTTATCAAGCGCTCAATTAAAAGTGGATTTCTATAATTTCTCAGCCGGATTAACTTTAAACGATATAACATTTATGATTTGGGATAATGATACAGGGGCTGAAATCAATAATGCTACGATATTAAGCAACGAAGCATATAATGGAACAACGGTTTCTTTTAATGCAGCGCATCCGGCAACTTTTTATGCATTTGAAAATTCCGTAATGATTCCGCCTGTTTTAACAGAGGTGACTCCGGTTCCAAGCATTACGAATAACGCAAATCCTGCATATACTTTCAACACTGACAAAGAGGGTACCATTACTTTAAATGGAGGATGTGGATCTGCGACTACAGACGTAGTGGTAGGTGATAATACGATTACTTTAACTGATCCAATGAGAGCTCCTTTGGCTGATGATGTGTATTTATGTGTAATTGATGAGACTGATTTAGCGGGAAATGTCACTTCAATGCAAATGAGTCAGTTCACAGTGGATGCAGTGGGGCCAGCCGCTCCGGTGATTATTAATTTTTTAAATGCGATAGATAATACGAATAAAAACAATTTTAGTTTTGATGGAACAGGTGAAGTAAATATGCCTTTTAATTATGCGGTAACGGATAGCGCGGCATCATCGGTAACGGGTTCAGGCATGATTGATGCGGCAGGCGTATTTTCCGTCAGTGGCGTTGATTTATCTACATTGGCGGACGGTGTTTTGACTTTGGACGTTTATATATCAGACGTTGCAGGGAATATTAGCGTTTATGCTACAAAAACGATTACAAAAAATACAACCGTAATTGTTAATTTAGTTTTAAGACCGGGCTGGAATTTAATAACTTTACCGGTTCAACCTGTTGATAGTATTACAAATCAACAAATTAATTACACAGCTGAAACATTGGGAAGCTTATTGGGTGCGGACGTTGTTTCGCAATGGATAGACACAAATCAACAGTATGGAAGCCATATAGTGGGATTGCCTATAAACAATTTTCCAATTGCGATTTCTAAAGGATTTTTCGTACACGTTAATGCCGGCACAACAATTGCAATGAACGGTTCATCAATTAACAACGTCGTATATTCGCCACTTTCGATTGGTTGGAATGCGTTGGGATGGAACAATCTTGCGATAGGTGCGACAACAGCCGGTGTTTTTGGAGCGTCATTAACTGGAGTTAATGTTGTTTCAAAATTTGATAGCGCAACGCAACTGTGGGTGAGTCACATAATAAATTTGCCTATTGGCGATTTTACGATCAATCCCGGAGACGGAGTTTTTGTGAACAAACAATAGAGCTTTATATATATAACTTTTTAACCAAAAAACTATGATTAAAATCAAAAAAACGGTTTCAAAAATCACAATTGCAGCAATGATGGCGGTGTTATTATCTTTTTTTCAGACCGGTTCGATAACTGCATTGGCGGCACAAGGATGCGCTTTAAACTCACTTTATGGAACGGTGACCGTAAACGGTGTCGCAACAGACGGAGCGACGGTAACTTTAACGGACTTAACGAATGGAGCTCCGGCTCTTTCCACGACAACGGCAAGTGGCGGAATATATTTAATTGAATCGGCAAATCTAAACGTTTGTGCGGTTGTTGGTGATCACATTCAGGTAACCGCATCAATGAACAGTGCAAGCGCAGATGCATTTGTGAACTATGCAGCGCAAGCACTGACAAATATAGATTTAACATTATCAACTGATATATTAACGTCGATTTCAATTACGCCATCAAGCGTAGGGATATTATTGGTTGGTGCAACTCAGCAATTTTCCGCATCAGCTTTGAATCAAAATGGAGTCGCAATGAATCCTCAGCCAACGATAGTTTGGGCATCGAACACTACGTCGGTTGCAACAATCGATCAGTCGGGACTTTTAACTGCCATTGGTGCAGGAACGACGAGCGTTAGCGCTGCAAACGGTTCGATTATGGCAAACGTTTCGGTTTCAGTTACAGATCCTGTTCCAACACCTGTCCTAACATCAATCACAGTTTCTCCTGCAACAGCAACAATCAACACAGGAGCAACACAACAATATACAGCTTCAGCGCTTGATCAAAACAATGTGGCTATGAATCCACAACCAACCTTTACATTCACATCAAGCAATACAGCTGTTGCAACAATCGATGCTTCAGGTCTTGCAACAGGAGTCACAGCAGGTGGTCCTGTTACAATCACAGCAACAAGTGGAGCAGTCTCAGGAACGACAACTCTAACAGTCACAACTCCGCCTACAGGGGACACGATTCCTCCACAGGTAGTTTCTGCTATTGCGACAACGCCGACAACAATACAAATAACTTTCGACGAAGAGCTGCAAAATAACGCAACTAACGGCCCAAAATCAAGCGATTTTACAATATATAACAATGCAACGGCGACGAAAAAATCTTTAACTATCGCAAGCATTTCTTATAATGCAAAAGTTGTAACAATTGGTTTATTAGACGCAATATTGCTTGGAGATACGCCGAATTTTGATATCAACACAGTAACGCCGGGAACAATAATCGACTTAGCAGGAAACGTCTTTGATTCAACAACTTATAGTCATCTAATCGTTGATGGGATTGGCCCGGCCGTTTCAATCGCACCCGCATTAGCAGTTGCGAAGATCGGCCAAAATATAACGCTTACGCCAACGTCATCCGATGTGTTCAGTGGGATAGGCGGTTATACATGGGATTTTGGCGATGGATCAGCCTTGATTCCGGGAACGGGAGAGCCGATTCCGGTTACATACGCATATGGTTATGCGGGAGAATTCACGATAAAATTAACAGTTAAAGATGTTAATAATAACGCAACGGACGCCACTACAAAAGCAATGATAGGCTTATTAACAAAGCATAAGAGTGACGACGGTGGATTGGAAATGGAATTTGAAGACATGCCGGACGGAGAATATAATTTAACGATGGACAAGAAAACTGAATCCGGAGAAGATATGACAGGATTTAAGGTCGGAGGAATATACTACGAAATAACTTCATCGGTTCCAAACGGTCAATTCTCTGCAAATATGACATTTGATTATCCGGACGTGGATAATAACGGCGTAGTCGACAACACATCGATAAATGAAAACGACTTAAATGTATATTACAGAAATGGATCAAAATGGGATCTAGTTCCTACCACATTGAGAGACAGCGTAAACAACAAATTAACTGTAAAGGTTAACCATTTCAGTAAATACGCTTTATTGGCTATAGATACGTCGACATCAGGAAGCACCGGAGGTAGCGGTGGCGGCGGCGGAGGAGGTGGCGGTGGATTAGTTATTTCAGGTGGTGGAAGTGGATCATACGTAGCTCTGCAATCATCAGATATAGCTCCTCCATTCACAGACATTGAAAATCATTGGGCGCGACAATACATTGAAGATTTGAGACTTAAAGGAGAGATTGTTGGAACAACGATCGGTAATTTCTCGCCGGATGTAACATTAACAAGAGCTGAACTCGTAAGGATGGTTCTGAATGCTTATAACATTCCAACACGAGACAGTTCAAAAGAAGAATTATTCAAGGATATTATGGGATCTGAACAATATGCTCCATATATTGCAGGCGCAAAAGCAGTTGGAATAATTAACGGATATGATGACGGGACATTTAGACCAAATCTTCCGGTAACGAGAGTGGAAGCGTTAAAGGTATTGCTTGAAGCTTCAAAGAAAGATTTAGCAATATCAATGGCGGCAACATATCCGGACACAAGCACAGATCAGTGGTATTCAAGATATGTAGTTTATGCAAAAGCAGCCGGAATCATAAGCGGGTTTCCGGATGGAACTTTTAGGCCACTAGCAAATGTAACCAGAGCGGAATTTGCAAAAATGGCTTTTATGGCTCAGAGATAAGATAAAAGTAAACAAATGGGGAGGGGTTTCAGGGGGATTGGGCCTTCGTAACAATCGGAGGCCCTTTCAAGAAAGAGGAAAAAATGATATAATTAATCGATGAAAATGAAAAGCAAAAAGACAATAATATTAATTTTAGGAATCGTTTTCGCTGCGATTTATTTTGCAATTTTTATATTTAACATTTGTATAACCGGTGACGTAAATGAAAAGTTGGCTTTATTAAATGCAAAATATGGTCTAACTGAAGCGGAAACAGTTGATAGTGCGCTAACGGAGAAAAAAATAGACTCGTTATTTTTTAGAGAAATATCTATGACGAGCGTATTAAATGTTTTGAAGCCAAAAAAAGAATTAATTGTAAAACTTAATGATGAAAATAATGTCCAAGAAGGCCCGCTTAAAAACATTTTTGTTTTAAAATTACGCACAGATTCTGACGTAAAAGAGATAGCCAAAGATTATGAGAACATTGACTTAGTGGCTTATGCTGAGCCAAATTATGAGCTGGAGATGAATGCGGAATCCGTTGAATTGTTGGAAGATACGAATGAGCCGAAAGAAGCTTTAGAGGCACCGGAAGACGCGCCGAAAAATCTTATTGTTACAGTCGCGCTTATTGATTCCGGCATTGATGCAAATCATAAAGATTTAAAGGGCAGAATTATTCAAGGTTGGAATTTTATGAATGGATCAAGTATTACAGACGACAATGTTGGTCATGGAACTCACATTGCAGGAATAATCGCGAGGAATTCAACGTTCGCGAAAATCATGCCATTGAAATTTACAGACGGTAAAAACGGCGGAAGAATAAGTGATTTAATAAAAGCGATAAAGTTTGCGTCTGATAAAAACGTAAATATTATAAATTTGAGTTTGGGATTGCAGGAAAAATCAAAATCATTGGAAGAGGCGACTGCATACGCTTTTGTGAAAGGAGCAATCGTTGTGGCGGCCGCCGGGAATTACAATAGTGAAAATGAATATTATCCGGCCGCGTTTAATAACGTTTTTGCTGTTGCGGCACTTAATAAAAACAGAGAAAAATTATATCAAAGTGATTTTGGTAAATGGGTTGATTATTCAACTGAAGCGCAAGACGTTTTAAGTTCTTTGCCGGGAGATAGATATGGTTACGCAACCGGGACATCTCAAGCAACACCATTTTTAACAGCAAAAATAGCAGACATAATCGCAACAAATAATATCTTTGATTCACCACGAATAAATCGCGAACTCAGAAAGGCGTCAAGAATTATTAACAAAGGCGAATTTTCCGGAATGCTTGGTCGCGAACTCTTATAAGTTTTGACCTTTGGATTTTGAGCTTTGAAATTTACTTCTTGTATCTCCCAATCGCAAGCGCCAATTCTTCATGATCTTTTGCGTATTTCTGCACGCTCACGCCTTTTTGCCATGCTTCACAGGCTTGGACCAAAGCGGTCGCGCCACCTTTCGTTCCCATCGGATGCGCATGTACGCCACCACCCATCGTTGTGATGAAATCAACATGGCCAATCGCTTTTATATAAGGAGCAAGAAGTAGAGGATTCAAGCCTCCGGACGCAATTGATACACAGCCTTTCATGCCATGCCAATCTTGTTCAAAAAATTCACCTTTAACTTTTGGTTGATATGCGGCATATGCGGCAAAAATGTCTTCCTCTGCGGTTCCAGCCATTTTCCCAATTCCTGCGGTTCCTGTGTGTACTCCTGATGCACCTGCAAGTCTTGCGAACTTACTCAAAACGCCGGGCGTAAATCCAATCGGATTTTCAGCTCTTGTGAAAGCGCCATGCATGGCTCTATGAAAATGCAGAAACACTTTTGGCCAAAGTCTGCGAGCGGTTTGAACAGAGGTCCAACCTGCCGTAATTCCATCAACTAAAAAGCAAAACGATCCCGGACGCATTTTTTTGATGATATATTCTGCGCGTTTTTTCATCGTATCAAAGTCCGCACCGGAAATATTAAACGAATGTAACTTTGCATGACCGGTTTCATCTTCCGCGCGATTCATTGCATCGCGAATCTTATCAACGGTTTTAAAATATGGACAGAAATCCTGATCAGCCTGCGGCTCATCGTGTTTTACAAAATCACCGCCACCAGCCCAGAATTGATAAGCTTTATCTGCAAATTCTTCGGGTTTAAGTCCGATTTTTGGTTTAATAATTGTTCCAAGAATTGGTCTGTTATAAACTTTCAAATATTTTCTCGCCTCAGGAAGAGAAGTGCTAGGACCATCATATTTTTTAAGCATCTCTTTCGGAAACCAAACGTCAAGAAGTTTGAGAGCGATAATGTTCGACATTCCAAAAACATTTCCCGCGATATAAGTTAAAATATTTTGCACGTTTCCTCCGCGATCAAAAATCCTCCAAGGAAATGCAATCCAAACCAAGCTTCTTTTTTTATCAACTTTATAAACCTGAGCATCAAGCCCCGCAGAGAATTTTGTAGTTGTAACCTTAACATTTGAACCGGTGCTGGATTCTGCAGCGACTTCACTTGCCGCATCCAAAAGATCCGTGCCTTTTTCCGGCACAAGATGATAGACCGTAAGCAAATAATCACCTGAATAAGGATTTTTCAGGTTCAAATTAATATACTCCTTCTGCATGTGTGTGAGGGTTAAATTTTAATTTTATGTAATTGTATCAAAAATCGTGGTCAAATTCAAAGATGTAAAACCAATTAGACCTGAGGCTGAACTTCAAGATGCCAAGATAGCACATCAGTTGACGCTTAAAATCAGCAATTGCTTTATCTCTTGAGCGGTAAAGTAAAAAGAAAATATCGTTTTTATTTGTGTTTATGAAAAATGCAATTTTTCTTTCACCCGTCTTGGTTGTTACATATATTTTTATCAATTCAATAGATTCAGCAGGGCTATTTGACGCATATTCATAAGCTATTTTTGCTATGTTATATATATCATTTTCCATATTTTCTCTTTTAACCAAGGCCTTAGAGAATATAATTCTCATATTCAATCTTTTTACTTTTTTGATTTTTCGTTCCAATTTTTCAATACGCCATTCATTAAATCCCGCGTTATTCGGTCAACTTTGATTATCTCTCCGCGTATTTTAGGGTTAACCCTTGCGCCAATTTTTATTTCTCCGATCGCATAGTCGAGCAGCAAAATTCTCATTACAGAGCTGACAGACGTTTTATCTTCCTTGGCTCTATTTGAAGCCATTTTTAGAAGCTCCGAATCAATAGAGAGGGACGTCCTTGTTGTTTTCATGTTCGTATGGGTTTTATAGCATTTATATATAAAATTTATATAAAACGTATGTATAGTTGATATAATTTACATACGGGTTTAAAAAAGAAAACAAGCCAACTTATTTGGCTCATTTTACGGCAACAACATTAAAAATCTCTAAAAGTTTTTTAACTTTATCTTAAATTTTTTCTAAACTTTAATGCGCGCCGGCTAGAGCGACCTTGTATATTTAAATGCCGAATAACTTGCCATCACAGCCTGCGCAGAGCCAAGAATTGCTTGTTTGACTTCGATGTCCGTGCAATCGCCGGCTGAATAAACGCCCGGCAAATTTGTTTCGCTTTTGCGATTTACAATAATTTCGCCTCTTTCGTTCAAAGTGACTCCAAGATCTTTCGCAATTGCATTCATTGGTTCGGTTCCAATCGCGACAAAAACTCCATCGGTTACAATTTCTTTTCCGGATTTAAATTTGATTTTTTCAACTTTGCCGCCGGCTTTCGGATCTCCGCCAAGAACTTCCGCGACTTCTTCTTTATAGATCATTTCAATGTTTGGAGTTTGTTCCAAAAGTTTGATGTTCGCAGGTTCGGCCCTAAGAACGCTTCTGACAATCACATAGATTTTTACGCAATGCTGAGCCAAAACAAGCGTGTCCTTAACCGCCGCGTCTCCGCCGCCGACAACAACAACGGTTTTTCCTTTATAAAAATTTGCATCACAAAGTGCGCAATAGCTAACACCTTTTCCGCTGAATTCTTTTTCACCGGGAACGTTGAGTAATCTATGTTTTCCGCCTGTCGCAAACATAATCGTATAAGTATCATAACTTCCGCTCGTAGTTTTTACGCGATATGCGTCTTTTTCGTCTTCACTTTTTATTTTCTCAGCAGAAACAACTTCTTCATATTTAATTTCCGCACCGCTTCCTTGTGCATGTTCCATCAAATTATTTGCCAAATCAATTCCATCAATGGATTTTTCTCCGGGCCAGTTTTCGATTGCATGAATTGAAGTCAAAAGTCCACCGGGCATAAGGGCAAGCACAAGCGTTTTCATGTTCATACGCGCAGAATACATCCCGGCGCTCAAACCGGCGGGTCCACCACCAATAATAATTATTCCGTAAGTCATGTTTGTTTATTAAGGATTACTCAACCAAAATCGCACGCGTTGGGCATGAATCGACTGCTCCTTGTACGCTTTCCGGCGTATCATCAACGTCAGTAAAATTTACCCAATCATTAGAAGTCGTTCCGTCTTTTTTTAAGACAGCTGATTTGCCGGTTTCGCCGATTTTAAAGACTTTTGGGCAAACCGCAGGGCACGTTCCGCATCCAATGCAGAGGTCCACGTCTACTTTAACTTTTGTGAATGTCATATTTTAAATTAATAATAGGGGACAGTACTCTTTAGAGCCCTGTCCCCCTCATTTTAACAAAATTCCACCGTCTTTAGCAAATGTTCAGTTGCGCTCGGTCCAATCAAGCGTTTTTTATTTTTATAAACGCCAAGTGGGTATTTTGATTTCAAAATCTCGCCCGCAGTAAACGGCGTTCCAATTCTTCCATTCAAAAACATTTCATCGTTTCCGCCTTTTTCCGGCTGATCTCCGACTGTGATAATTTCTCTATATTTAGCCGAAAACTTCATTTTTCGATTTTTCTTTAGATATTCACCAAATTTTTCTATTCCGGTATCCTTATCCGCAATTTTTGGAATAATTATTATTCCAAGTTTTGAATTTATCACCTTTAATTTATTCGCTCCGGCGAATTTCTTAAAAATCTTTTTTATGCCATCATCAAGCACGTCGCACCTTCTTGCGATTTCATCGTTATCGACAATTTTATTATCCGCATTTTCATAAGAAGGTTGCATCACCAAGCTCGATTTATTATATTGAAAATCCTCTCCGTGATGCCCGATAAGCCCTTTTAATTTTGCCTTGATTGTGCGCGTGAGTTTTGCCTTATTAATCGACTTTTCCGGCCATTTAACGCGATAAAATTCCACCCATTTATTTTTCTTCAATTCAAATCCCGCGCACCCGTTTTCAACAATCAAAACCCACCCCATTTTTTCAAACTTTTTTCCAAAACACGATTGCATTTTCGGATATGCGGTTCGAAAAGGTCTCGCTGTGCAAAGCGCCAAAGGTACAGTTTTCGATAAATTCTCCAAAGTTTTTATAAGTGAACCCGGAACAGAGGATTTTGGCGTCCTTTCGGTCAAAGTGCCATCAAAATCAAACATTGCGGCACGAAATTTCTGCCTATTTTGTTGTTTTTTCATATTTAAAACGGTCTTTTAACTTTAGGAAAATTCAACCATACGCTGATTCCGCACCACCTTGGCCCTTCCGGACATGGGCCTTCTTTCAAGTCCGTCTTGATTCCGCCAAGATTTCGAGTGAAGCACGGTGGGCCAATATATTTATTCAAATTCGGATGAACTTCGCGCACCTGCATCAATTCGTCCATGGAGGCATCATAAATTTCAGTTTGCGCGTTAAAGCACGTTCTCATGCGCCATTTATGCATAAAATGAAGCACAGAAGCTGATTCCGTCATGCGCACGTTAACGGCATTTGGAAGCAAATAAACGGTAAAATCAGGATTAACGCCATTCGCAATTAATTTATTTTTCGCCTCCCAAAGCAGCTCCATCGTATTTTTATAAATTTCCGCGGCCTCGGCATTTTTCGCAACAACCGCAGGAATAATATAATCAGGTTTTTCAGTATGTGTTCTGCTCAACATAATTTTTGATGCCGGCGTCATCCTGTGTCTTTGATTTTGACTATCCGCCGTATGACTTATACGTTTTTTGAAAGTGTAATTTGCGTGATTCAAGACGCGCATCAAAGGGCTGAGTGTCCAAGAATTTAGCGTATCCAAAAGATATGCGTTTTTTGCAGGATTCATCACCATTTCAATGGCTTCTGCATCTGACATTTGCGTCTTTCTTAAGCCAAGAACATCACGCACCGCTTGCGCAACGATCGCTTCCGAATTCGCATCAAAAGAAATCAATTTTGAAATATGCCCGTCCAAAGATTTATCAAATTCCGAAACCCATTCATCGGGATCGGATTCCGGACCAAAATTTTCCAAAATAACTTCCGGCCACATTGGCTCTTCAGGAATTTTATCAATAAAATCCGGTTCCACTTTTTTCACTTCTTCAACCATTTTTTCAACCACAAGTCGCGTTTCATAAGGGCAATCTCCGGTATTCGCCATCCGAATATATCTTTTCAAAACAATTCCGGAAATCGTGTGATAAAGGGCAGTATTGGCCGCAATTGGCAAAACGTATCTTGCATTTTCAATGGATTTTTTCTCTGAATCGGTTTTAATTTGCTTTTCATTTTGACCTTTTATTTTTCCAATACTTTCCATCAAGCGAAAATTATTGGCGTTCATGAGTTCCCAAATTTTTGCATAAGAATCATAAGATTTAGCAACCGCTTCTTTATAAATTTTCAAATTCTCTCCTTCAATTGGCGGAACAAAAACGCTAATTTCTTTCATCGCGACATATCTTTGGCTTTGCTGTTCGGAATTATAAAAAGGATGGTTGTGCAAAAACGACCAAACAAATTGTCGTGAAACATTACTTAAGCCAAAAACAAAAGTAGGATGCGTGAAAGGCGTGTGATGTCCGCTTTCATAAATGCCTTTTCCAATTCTTTCGATATGGTCCGGCGTAATTTCATTCGGTTCAATCAATCTGGGCGAATAGCACGTGCGTGCGCTCGCCACGGCCAAATTTGTCGCGCCGCTTGTATAAGCCAAGAGCTTGACTTGCGGAGCTCCTGAAATGATTTGTTTTTCTTCCATACGCAGACATTCTATACAAAGAAAACGGGTTTGACACGCACTATAGATTGTAAAACAGCCCAATTTTTGATATAATATACAAATAATAAAAACAAAAAAAATGGCGCCAGGATCATCATTGCCAAAAGGACCGGGTAGTTCTGCTGAAAGCGTAACACCGGGAAGTGAAACTCAAGAGGTATCACAGCTTTCGCAAGAACAAAAAGAGCAGATGGAAAAAGAAAAAAGTCGCAAAGAACGATTGCGTTTGAGCGTGGAAATGGAAGTTGACCGTCTTCAGAAAGAAATAATTGATAAGCCCGAAGGCGATAAATTGCATTATAAAGAAATAGCGGAGATAAGAAATACAGGCGCGATGCCCGGATATAAATGGTTTGATTTTTCAAATGGTGCAGAGATTCCAAATGAAAAAATCGTTGATTGGTTAATGGAAAAAGAAATTGTCGTTTCAAGCGAACACGACGAAAATATTAAGAAGTTTACAGAAAGCGTTTCAAAACAAAAAGATGAAGATAAAGCGAAAACAATAGAAGAATATGCAGATGATTCGAAGACTTCAATATTCGATATCCAATCCAATCAGCAATATGAAAAAATGTCTGGCGCGTTTACGAAAGGTGAATTTGTTAAAGGTAAAGCTTTGGAAATTGATTTGAAAGGAAACGCAAAGTTCGAGCTTTACATTGGGCTTGGACATATATTGCCACCTTCAGTCCAAAAGGTGAAAGTTATAGACAATAAGGGCGCAGTAAGAATTGGCTCAAGGGATATAAGAGATAAGGTTGGTTATTTTGATGATCAAGGCTACATTCCGGTTTTTAGCGGGTATAAAGTTGAGATTATTGAGACAATAAGCGAGGAAGGAGATTTATATAAAGAGCTTCTTAAAAAAGAATCGGATTTTTATAAAGGTCAAAAGGAAATTGCGCAAAACGCAGCATGGAAAGAAGAAACAATCGATCAGATGCTCAAAGAAGGTAAGGATGAAAATAGCGAATATGTTGCAGATTTCAAAAATATAGAAAAAATTCTTTTAGCCAAAAGGATTAGAATCAACGCTCAGGCTTTGATGACGGATGCGCAAATTTTGCGCTCATTGAAGGGAAAAGGTTCGGAAAAGCTTGGAGACTGGGATTCGGAAAAAAACGAGATTAAGGATCCGGAAAACAAAACATTAAAACTTCTTGAAAGACTTAGCCAAGGCGGATCATTCGGACAATTTGTATTGCTTCAGGGATACGAATTCAAGCTTGGCGACCTGGATAGAATTGAGAAATACGCTAATGACGAGCAGTTGATGCTAAAAGATTTTGAAAAAGCATTTGCTAAAAAAGGTGGCTTGCCTATGAGTTTTGAAGAGGTGACGAAAGAGCTCGTTCTCGGAGAGGGTGCGATGAATTTGAATGAAGTTAGAAATCACCCTCAATTTAGAAGAAGAATGGCTGAAAATGGGATGCCTTTTGTGACTCCGGATGATTATATAAACATGTTTAGAAATCGCCCAGGGGTATCACCAAGTCAAATGATGATTAATCCAAACATTTATAGAGATGGAAAAATTCTCGGCGATCTCATGTGTGCAAGATACGTTTCGGACGTGCTTGGAATTAAGCCCCCGGATTATTCAGCACCATCTTTATTCACAAGGGTTGTAAAAGGAGGTGGAAAAATTATCCCGGAATCTAAAAACTTAAAGAAAGGAGATTTGATCTTTTTCAGGGGTACATACGGGGACAAGTGGAATACGATAAGCCACGTTGGCTATATAATTGACGCCGGAGAAGGGTATGTAACAATGCGACACAATGGTGGACCGGTGAATGGAGTTCAAACAAAAACTATAAGGCTGAACGATCCATCTTCAAAAAAATTCTACGCAGGGGTGCGCATAGCGAGCTAAAACTGCGAGTTTCGTTTTTAAGATTTCTAATTTGTTTCGTTTTTCGATTTTCGAATTCCGAAACAGTGGTGGGCCCGTCCCGACTTGAACGGGAGACCTACCGGTTATGCTTATCACTACAACTTTCGTTGCCCCTTTCGGGTTTGTAATCTGGACTATACCTTGTCGCCAGACCGTTCCGCAAAGCGGAACACAGGTCTATATAAATAAAGGCGACCCTGCCGTCTAGTCTCTACACCTTATCGCCGCGCCGTTAGACGAGCGATCTTGGCTCGGGATTGCCATTTTTGCTCGAAAGCAATTTTTAGGTTTCCCCGAATTTGACAGGTTATCATTTGAGAATTACTTCTCAAACAGCCCTTGGCTATGAATTATGTCGAGCGTATAATATGGTTATGACATTAAAGTCTAACTGTATCATATGTGGTATCAAACTGCATGGTAGGCAAAAAATGTTTTGCTCTATCGGCTGTAAGAACAAATACCATCAATGTTACGAATCTCAGAAGCGTAGGGGATTTTCAAGAAAATTAAAATTAGTAAGCGATGCAGGAGGCTGTTGTTCGGCTTGCGGTTATAATAAAAACCTAGCAGCTTTAGTTTTTCATCATGTAGATTCTAAAAAGAAAAAATTCAAGCTTGATACAAGATCTTTATCTAATCGCACGCTTTCATCAGTATTAGCCGAAGCGAATAAATGCATTTTGTTGTGTCAAAATTGCCACGCGGAAATTCATAATCCTCACGTCGATTTAAATCCATTGCCTTAAGCCGGCTGCTCTAACCAACTGAGCTACGGGCCCAAGAAATCTTTTTAATGAACAATGCTATATCATTCTATATATGAAATTATCAATAATCAATAATCAAACGATTTTCAATTATCAATTTTCAATTAAAAATACGCTTAGGCTTTTGGCTTCTCAATCTTCGCCAATTCCGCAGCCAATCTTGACTTCTTTCTTGCCGCATTATTCTTGTGTAAAACAAAAGTCTTCACAGATTTGTCGATTGTTGAATATGCTTCAGGAAGCAATTTCTTTGCTTCATCGACTTTTTTATTTTTCGTTAAAAGAAGAAAATCTTTAATAACGGATTTTACTTTTGCGCGAACAACATAGTTTCTTTTCCTGTTTGCTTCGCTCTTTCTCATGGATTTTTTTGCTGATTTCGTGTTAGGCATAATTTAAGATTTGTTTAGAATATTTTAATGTTTGCCGTGTATAGTTGTATTAACGGCGTAAAGAATATAAAATAATATAGCTAAGAATGTCAACCTATTATATAGTAATAAGCACAGAAACAAGTAGTTTTAAATTACTATTGACAAAATCCAAGAACAGCTATACAATTACACCCCTGTCTTGAAATCTGCTGAAAATAGCTTAAAATCAAGGCACGACAAAAATAATTTATTATAAAAATATAACCATATATAAAATGAAATCCCAAACAAATCTCATGTCCAAAGCATCTGCATTACTGATCGGAGCAGTGATGTTCTTGATGTCTGTAGCTCCAGCAGGAGCCTACACATTGGACACAACAGTCGTCCCTTCAAGGACAGCACTGTTGCCTGCTTATAACGCAACGGCCCCTGTTGTTTCAGGTGTCAGCGCATCTCCATCAACAATTAATCAAGGACAGCAAGCAACGATTACATTCACGCTTGATAAAGCCGCGAATCTTGATTTGACTATTTTGGATATAAGAGGAGGTTTGGTTAAAACGATTATTGCAGATGGCCAAGTTCAAGCTGCTACACATCAATATTATTGGTCCGGCAGAAATGATGCAGGAAATTATGTTGCCGCAGGTTCATATAGAGCCAGAGTTATGGTTTCAAACACATATGGTTCATCTTATAGAGATGCAGCAATCACAGTTGGATCTCCTTCAGTGCTTGCAGCTCCAATTGTTACAAGAATGACAGCGACTCCTTCAACTATCAATCCACAAAATAATGAAATTTCAAATATTTCATTTTATTTGGACAAGCAAGCAACTGTTGATTTAACGGTTACTTCTAATGGTGGAAGCGGCGTAGTCGTTAATACAATCTTTAGAGGCGCAAATCTTGGCGCAGGTTTATATACCTATTATTGGTCAGGCAAAGACGGCAATAGCCAAACCGTTGCTGCAGGACAATATCTTGCGAAAGTTTCAGCTACAAATACAGCTGGAACAGCCTTTGGCACAGCCTTAATCACGGTTGCATATGGCAGCGCTGGTACAAAGCTTGCACTCAGCAATGTTTATGCATCTCCTGTTACTTTTGATCCTAAAGCAGGTGCAGTAACAAACGTTTACTTTACAGCAAATCAATCTGCGTATATCACAGTTTCAGTTATGCAAGGCACGACTCTTGTTAAAAGATTGACATCGTCAGCGTTTTTGAAACAAGGAAATATTGCTTGGGATGGTAAAAATACAAGCGGCGCAGTTGTCGCAGAAGGTTTATATACATATGTTGTATATGCAACAGTCAACGGACAAGAGGCTCAAGCAGCCGGAAATGTTACGGTTGATTATGCAAATGTTGTTAACTCATTATCAATTACAAGCCATTCCGCGGTTCCATCAACATTTGATCCTCAGGCAGGCGGCACAACGTCAATCCGTTATGCAACAAGTCAATCCGCTTATACTTCAGTAACGATCATGCAAGGCGGCGATGTTATTGTTAAAAGACTTTCAACTTCTGTTTATGGCCAATCAGGTTCAATTACATGGGATGGTAGAAATACAAGTGGAACGGTCGTTCAGGAAGGTACATATTCATACGTCGTTTATTCAACAGTCAACGGACAAGAAGCTAGAGCGGTTGGAAGCGTTACGGTTGATTATGGAACAGTCGTTGTCAGCAACTTGAGAGTCACAAGCCACAACGCATATCCTTCAACGTTCAATCCTAATACACAATCAACAACGATTTCGTATACATTGAATAAGCAGGCAAGCGTTAACGTTAGAATCAGAGACAACAACGCGGCATTGGTTAAAACAATCTTCACAGGTGACGCGACAAGCGGAAGCGCAATCTGGGACGGTAGAGATCAATGGGGTAGTGTTGTTGCAAACAATTCATATAAATATGAAATTTACGCATTCGTCGGAAGCGAAACAGTCACAGCTTATGGTTATGTTTATGTGAACAACAATGGCAATGGAAACGGTGGAGATACAGGAACAGCTCCTTCAATCACAAGCGCATCTGTTAATCCTTCAACATTCAATCCAAATACACAGACAACGCAACTTCAATACACACTTGCAAATGCAAGCGCGAATATCACAATCCAAGTTTTGGATAGATACAACACAAATAGATACATGGTTACTCTTGCTGATACAGTTTATAGATCAGCGGGTACGTATTATGTCACATGGAACGGACGCGATTCTTCAAGCACAGTTGTCCCGGAAGGCACATATACATTCCAAATCACAGCTGCAAATTCATATGGAAATGACATGAGAAATGTCAATGTTACAGTCGATTACGATAACAATGGCAACGGCGACACAACGTGTACGGACTCTTATTATTGCCCAACGTATAACACAAGACCATATATCTTCAATGATTATGCGACACCAAATCCATTTAGAGTTGGATACAACAGCCCTGTCATTAACTTTACGCTTAACACAGGCGCAAGAATTACAGTCATTATCATGAAAGATACGGCAACGATCAGAACAATCACGAACAACGAATTCAAAAATGGTGGAGTGAACTATGTTACATGGAATGGTCTCGACTATAGCGGAAACTACGTTTCAGTCGGAACATACACATATAAGATTTACGCAGAAAACGGATATGGCTCAGATGTTAAAACGGATTATATCTATGCAACATCAAAAGTCGGAGAAACAATGCCTTGTGGCGGATTCAACGATATTAGCATATCAAGCCCATATTGCCGCGCAGTTCTTCAGATGGTCAAGCTTGGAATCTTCGAAGGTTACAGCAATGGCACATTCGGAGCAACAACACCAATCAATAGAGCTGAAACAATGAAAGTTATCTTGAAAGCTCTTAACAAGCCAATCCAAGTTACGAATGGCACAAACATCGGTTTCTGGGATCTTAATCCAGGCGAGTGGTATATGAATTATCTCTATACTGCAAAATTGATGGGCATCATCAACGGTTATCCGGATGGAAGCTTCAAACCTGCAGACACAGTAAATAGAGTTGAACTTCTTAAGATGTTCTTCAGAACAGCAGGTTCAAGCTTACCAGCTTGCCAATATGCTCCTTATGAAGATACGCCGGTTACATATGATACAGCTTGGTACTTACCTTATGTTTGCTACTCAAGAAAATTCACATTGGTTGATGGTATTGGAAGCTATTTCCACCCGGACAAGCCAATGAAAAGAGGTGACGTCGCATCATTGTTCTACAGATATCAAGTTCAAGGTCTGTTCAATGGTGTAACAAATCCACCAACGTATTCACCGGATTATCAGTATCTCGTTCCGGGGTATACAACACCGGCATACTAAGCCGCAGGTAAAGACGTTCCGTAAGCGGAACATGGCCCAAAAGGGCACTAAAGTTATGTGAGGGGGAGCCCTCCTTAGAACCTTCAGTTTACTTCGGAAGGGGATGGGGAGGGCTTTTTTAATACAAGAAAGGAAACCTTGTCGGTTTCCTTTCTTACTATCTTTCCCTTCAAGGTGTTTTCTTCCTTCGCTCATTCACGCTCTGCTCTCTAATTTCGAGAGCAGGCTTCGCTTACTTCGTGCGCTCGCACGCTATTCACTACGTCAGAAAACTTTTATTATAGCCGGGATTTTATGCAAAATTTGACGCAAAATGAATTCGCGCCTAATATTAAATTACAATATCAATAAAACAAATTTCTATGAGAGGAAAACTTGGATTACTTTTGGGACTAGCCGCGGGAGCAGCTTTAGGCTTTATGTTTGCACCAAATCCTGGCAGCAAACTTCGCGCTGAAATGCGTAAAGAACGTGCAGGTGGCGGAACAGGCTTAAACGCAATAAAAAACAGCATGAAGGGTGCAGGAAAAGAGATCGGAACAAGCATCAAGAAATCAAAATACGGAGAAAAAGCATCCGAACTCAAAGACAAGATTAAAAAAGCGGTCAATCGCGACGAAGATTAAAGGGAGCATTTAAAATCGCACACGGACGCCGTACTAGTACGGAAATTTGACATTTGCCATAATCGATATTATAATTCCCGCCTGTAATAAATTAATATGGCTATTGGTTTTGAACAAAGAGATGGTCGCGAAGCGGCAATTGATATGGCACTTGTAAAAGCAGGCGCAACAGGGCGTGATGTTTGGAATTTTTTAGATCCAAGAGTTTTTAGCGGAAATGAAATGCCTGGTTTAACTATTCCCGAAGGCGAATTAACGGAAATGGCTGTAGCGACTGTAAATCGTGCGGCAGCAGCATTTTTCGAGGATGCTAAGCGTGGAGCAGCTAGAGATCCGGTGTCTTTCGAGGATTTCGGTATTCAAGCAGGCAGAAGAACGGGCATTACAAGGCGTAGCTTAATGGGAGTAGTGATCGTCGGACTTGGCTTAATGGCAGTAGCGCCATCATGCGCAGGAATGTTTTCATTAAGCAGAGAAGAGCGCAAAAAACAGGAAGGCGAAGAGGCGCAAGCTGTGGATCATATGATGCAAACATTTAAAGAGCAAGGTACAAAGCATTTCGTACCGGTGCCTGCTCAATTAAACGGTGTAGATAATCCGCATACAATAGGACTCGCGGTTTTTGAAAAAAATACCGATCCAAATGCGAAAGGAAAATGGAATGAAAAATCAATGTCGACATTTGCATTTATAAGATTTAAATATACAAGTGTGGGAATAATTTATAGCTTGGAAGTAAACGGTGATTATTCCGGAAAAAAATATCAAACAAGGTCAGAGTCCGAAGCGATACAATATGTTCACGAATTGGTTCAGCAATATTACATGAATCAGATATAATTCTATCAAATACTCATGTAATTACCCGCGCAGCTCCTTCATCATATTCACCCTCTTTTCAATCAGCTCTTTTGTGCCGATGTCTTTGCGGTAAAACACAGGTCCTTTAACGGATAAGAGTCCGCTGGAAGCAAGTTCCGCGGCTTCCTCGATTGTGTTTCCGATTCCAACAAAAGCAACAGCGCGACTTCCGCCAAGAACAAGTCCATTTTCAGTTTGATTGATGGAGGCAAAGTAAACTCGAACGCCTTCCGGCACGCTTCCAATCTCGATTTTTTCGCCTTTAATAGGGGAATCGGGATAGCCGTTTGGTACGACGTATTTGCAGACCGTCGCCTTATTTTCGAACTCGATTTTTAGCTGATCCAAAGTGCCATTGATTATCGCCTCGCAAACATCAACAAAATCAGTTTTTAAAATTGGCAAAACATTCATAGTTTCCGGATCGCCAAATCGTACATTAAATTCAATTAAACGCACGCCGGTTGCGGTCGCCATATATCCACCATAAATAATTCCTTTGAAATACTGACTACTTTTTTTATACACAGCTTGAATAATTTTTTTATTCACTTCTGAGGCCTGCTGTATGTCATTTTCCGTCAAAAATGGGAGTGAATGATTTGCATCGGAATACGTTCCCATTCCACCGGTATTTGGTCCTAAATCTCCATCAAAAGCCCTTTTGTGATCCTGCACAGCCGGCATATTTGCGAGAGTTTTTCCGTCCGTGAAACTCATGAGACTAAATTCTTGTCCAATAAGTTTTTCTTCAACAACAACGCGTCCCGCTTTTTGCAAGCACTCTGTAGCATAAATAACGCCTTCCTCAACGGTCTTGAGGTGGTCGCCCGACACTTTCACGCCTTTGCCGGCCATCAAGCCGTCAGCCTTAATTACAAAGTTTCCGCCAAGCTTCTCAAGCATCTCTTTAATGCCTTCAGGTGACGTAAAAACCTTATATTCCGGATTGCCGGTAATTCCGTATTCTTCCATCAAATCACGCGTAAAAGACTTGCTTGCTTCAATCTGCGCCGCAAATTTATTTGGCGCCACGCAAGGCACACCAATTTTGCCGAGCTCATCAGCGACACCCGCCGCAATTGGATCTTCCGGGCCAATAATCGCAAAATCAGGCTTTGTATTCCCCGCAAACGCCAAAATATGCGCTATATCAAGAACGTCTCCAATTTCATATCCGCCATCGCTCAAATCAAATATTCCCGGATTTTTCGCTTTCGCATAAGTAAATAAGTTCATACCGTATTTACTTTTTTTCAAAGCTTCGGCAATCGCATGTTCTCGTGCGCCGTTGCCGATTAATAAAACTTTTTTCATATTTAAACTAAATTTAATTGACCTTTTTTTATGCCGGGCATATCACAATTTTCTTCAATTTGTCCGCACGCCTTATCGTTTAATCTTGAGTCTGAATTTGCTTTCAAAATCTTTTCAGTAACATCTCCGGTTTTATATTTTCCATCAAAACACGCCATGCACATATCTTTAACATTCGGATTTCCTGATGTGCAAGCCTCAAGAACATCTTTAAGATCTGCGTAAATAAGAGCATCAGCATCAACAAATTTTCGAACTTGTTCAACGGAATAACTGGACGCAATTAACTCTTCTCGCGTTGGAATATCGATTCCATACAAACATGGGCTGACAATCGGTGGTGAAAAAATCGCCAAATAAACTTTTTTCGCGCCCGCATTTTTTATCATCTGCACAATCTGTTTTGATGTGTTTCCGCGAACAATGCTATCGTCCACAAGCAGAATTTTTTTGCCTGTGATTTCCAGCTTCATCGGATTCAATTTGTATTGAATGGATTTTTTTCTGATCTTCTGTCCGGGCATAATAAATGTTCTTCCAATGTATCTGTTTTTAACAAGCCCTTCACGATATTTGAGCCCAAGTCGATCTGCAATCGCAAGCGCAGCGGCTCTGGAAGAATCTGGCACCGGCATAACAACGTCAATATCGAGTTTTAATTTTTTCACTTTATCCGCAAGCTTTTCTCCCATTCTCATTTGCGCTTTATAAACGGAAATTCCATTCAAAACCGAATCCGGTCGAGCAAAATAAATATATTCAAAAATGCATGGCGTAAGAGTTTTTGGCATAACTTTTGTGCGATGAACCGTTCGCGTTTTTTCATCAATAAAAACAACTTCACCGGCTTTCACATCATCAATAAATTCAAATCCAAGGATATCAAGAACAATGGATTCCGATGCAAAAATATAATCCGTTACAAGTCCGTTTTGTCGCTTTCCAAAGAGCAAAGGGCGAATTCCATGAGGGTCTCTAAATGCAACCATTCCTTGTTTTGCGATATAAGAAACGACGCTATATGCCCCGCGTGATCTTTCAAAAACACTTTTTACGGCTTCGGAAATAATTTTGGAATTTAAGTTAGGGCTCGATTTTTTATGCAATTGTTTTGATAAAGATTTTGTGAAAAGATTAAGAATAACTTCAGCGTCATTATTTGAATTTACAAGCCTTTGATCTTTTTCAAAAAGTTCTTTTTTCAAATCATACGAATTAAAAACATTTCCATTATGCGCGAGCGCAACTCCAAAAGGAGATTGTCCGATAAACGGTTGAGTTTCTTCAACGGTTCTGCCTCCAAATGTGGAATATCTTGTGTGCCCAACTGCCGCATATCCAAGCAGTTTTTGCATGTGTCTTGTGTGGAAAACATCATGCACGAGTCCAAGGTCTTTTTGCGTATGAAAAGCTGCGCCATCATACGTCACCATTCCGGCCGCATCCTGTCCGCGATGTTGCATACAAATCAACGCGTCATAAACATCTTGTGCCACATAATCGTTTCCAAAAATTCCAACAACTCCACACATATTTATTTGTTGTTAAGGTTATTTGTTTGCCGTTTTGCGGCTTTATACGTATTTTCCATTAAACATGCGACAGTCATTGGTCCGACTCCGCCGGGAACAGGGGTGATAAAACTCGCTTTCTTTGCGACTTCATCAAAATCAACATCTCCAACAAGCTTGCCTTCTTCTGTGCGATTTATTCCGATATCAATAATAACAACGCCATCTTTTACCATATCCGCGGTAACCATTTTTGCCCTTCCAACAGCCACGCAAACGATATCTGCATTTCTTGTATGTGCTGCCAAATCAACTGTTTTGCTGTTGCAAATCGTAACAGTCGCTTTTCTGTTCGAAAGCATAATTGCGAGCGGTTTTCCGACAGTATTGCTGGATCCGATCATCGTGACATTTTTGCCTTTTACGTCTATTTTGTAGTGTTCCAAAAGTCGGATACATCCAAGTGGTGTGCAAGGCGCAAGATCTTCAAATTCAAGACTCAAAAACATTTTTCCCGTGTTATAAGCCGTGCAACCGTCCACGTCTTTATAAGGATTTATGTGTTTAAAAACCTGCGGTTCGTTGATGTGTTTTGGCAGGGGAGTTTGCACAATGAATCCCGTGACCGCTTTATCTTCATTGAGTTGAACAACTTTTTTGATCAGTTCTTCTTGGCTTATGGAAGCCTCGAATTTCATATGTTCAAATAGCATTCCGGAAGCCTCCGCAGCCTTTCTTTTTTGATTTATATAAACATTGCTCGCCGGATCTTCACCAACCTGCACAACAACAAGCTTTGGCGAAATGCCCGTTTCTTTTTTCAGAACTTCCATATCGCGCTTCACTTGCTCGACTAGCTCCTGTGAAACTTTTTTTCCATCAATTAATTGCATTGGAATAGGGATGTTAAGTGCAGTTCAATATTAGCACACGGAGGGGATTATCTCAAAAACTTTTCTATAACTTTCCAGATCATTTCTTCAGTTTTTTCTTTCGACGGTTCAACGTTCAAAACTTTCCAAGAATATTTCTTTCCAAGAGTTGCATGGATTTTTTTGCATTTTTCAACAAGCGCATCATCGGATTCATGAATATGTGACATTTCTTTTGCATGGAGAAAGCGCTTTCCTTCGAGCAGAATCGCCAAATCTTCTTTGATTAAATGCTTATTAACTTCCTCCAGCCATTCAAGTTTTGCGCCCTTCAGCCAGCCCCAAGCGAGGCCCGTTCCAGTATAATCTTCCGCGACAACAATTTTCCCTTGTGCGAGCATTTTTTCGATTTCCGGCTGATATTGATAGCGGTTGATTGCAAACCACATTTGCAGTTCTTCTTCCGAGATTTTTTGCTTATTTTTCACGCTTCCACGCAAAATTTTATTTAAAAAAGGGCCACTCGGCGCCAAATCATACTTTGGATATTTCGTATAAACAGCATCAAAACCCGCATCCTGAAGCCGTTTAACAAGCCTCAAGCATTGCGTTGTCTTGCCAATATTATTGATTCCGTAAAAAGTGATTAATTTGCCTTTTTTCACGCCGGCATTATAACATATAACCATGCCAACCTGCCAAAATTGCAAAACTTCTTTTGAAATTGATCAAGCCGATCGGAATTTCTATAAAAAAATCGACATGCCGGATCCGGTTGAATGCTACCATTGCCGTCAACAGCGCAGGCAAGCTTATCGAAATGAGCGAATTTTGTATAATCGCAAGTGTGATAAATGCGGCACTCAAATGATTTCGCTTTATTCTCCGGATAAGAAATTTCCGGTTTATTGCCAAGGTTGCTATTGGGGTGATGATTGGGATGCAATGTCTTATGGTCGCGATTTTGATTTTAACAAGCCATTTTTTGAACAGTGGAAAAACTTGTGGGATTCTGTTCCAAAACTGGGATTGCTTGTTCTTGGCGAAAGTTTGAATAGTGATTACATTAACGACGCTTATAAATTGAAAAATTGTTATTTGGTTTTTGACGGAGAGCAGGCGGAAGACTGTTATTTTTGCGAAACGTTTTTACTTTTAAAAGACTGCGTTGACGGCTTAACTCTGCGCAATTCCGAGCTTTGTTATGAAGCGATAAATTCGTTTAATTGTTACAATTGTTCGTTCATCAGATTTTGCAAAGATTGCGCAGAATCAAACTTTTTAATAGATTGCATCGGGTGTAAAAATTGTTTTTTTTGTGCTAATCAACGCCAAAAACAATATTGCATTTTTAATAAGCAATATACAAAAGAAGATTATTATAAAAAGATTGAAGAAATAAATTTGGGAGACTATAAAACTCTCCAAAAAGTAAAATCCGAATTTGAAAAATTCATTATCTCTCAGCCAAGAAAAGCATCTCGAGGACTGCAAAACGAAAACGTAAGTGGGGATAATGTCGATCATTGCAAAAATGTTTTTTATTCTTTTGATTGCGCGGAAATTCGTGACTGCAAATATTGCACAAACATGCTGATGGCGGCAAACGATTGCATGGACGTTGATATTTGGGGCGATAGGTTGGATCTTGGATATAATTCCGAATGTATTGGCGCGGGCGGGAATAGTATTTTTTGTTCATTATATTGCGCAATGGATGCGAGCAACGTTTATTATTCGGCTTTTGCGTGGCAAGGTGTGCACGACATGTTTGGATGCGTCGCTTTGAAACATAAAAGTTTTTGTATTTTGAATAAACAGTATGAAGAAAAGGAATATCGCGAACTTTTGAAGCGCATAAAAGAACACATGAAAAGCACCGGCGAGTGGGGTCAATTTTTCCCTATCTCAACTTCGGCTTTTGGCTATAACGAATCGGTTGCGAACGACTTTTTTCCTCTTACAGAAGAGCAAATTCAAAGCAAGGGATATAACTTAAAAGAAAAAGATTCGCGCGAATATTTAAAGCAGACTTATGTGGTTCCAAATAATATAAAAGACGTGCCGGACTCAATTACCGACGAAATTTTGGCATGTGAAAATTGTGGCAAAAATTATCGTATTACCGCACAAGAATTACGTTTTTATCGCAAAAAGAATTTACCAATTCCACACAAATGTTTTGTTTGCAGGTATCACGATCGCTTAAATCTTCGCAACCCTCGCAAGCTTTGGGATCGTAGTTGCAAAAAGTGTGGCGCTAAAGTCCAAAGTTCATACGCACCGGAAAGGCCCGAGCCGATTTATTGTGAAGGATGCTATTTGGAGGTGATTTGATTTTTTTGACAAAATATCCAGGTCAACGTAAGATTAACCTCCATATTAATATTTTATAGATATGAATAGACTGGATGACATTAAAGATGCGCCGACGACTCAGCCGTCGTGGCAATTTGGAGAGCTTTTGCCGACGCAAGATACAATGAGATTAGTTGAACGAAAAATGGCCGAAGGATGGGGACTATTGGCGGTAGCGCCGATTTCTGCAGAAGATACAATATTAGATATAAGATGCGAGAGGAGAAGGAAAATTGGATTTGAAGTATCGGTTTATCAGCATACAGCTATTGATCCGAAAGATCAGTCTACGGTTGGAATTAATTTATATTTTGAACGTAAGGTGAGGCAAGCTGGAGAAATGCAGGTAACAGAAGTGCTATTAGCCGCATAGGCTTTATCCGCGCGGATAAAATGGCAACGCAAAAGTCTTATCTATAAGCAATTTTGAGTTTATTGCATAGTAAAGAATTCCATTTTGAAATGAGCTCAGGAAGATTTGTAATAATATAAAATTTATGCTATAATATAAACATGAAAAAAGCTGATTTACAGGATTTGGATCCGGATCAAGCCGCGGAAGATTTAATTGAAGCTGCTGGGAAAGGCATAACTCCTTCACCGGAGGTTATTGAAAGATTAATTGCCGCATTAAAAAATCCGGGCGTAAAGGCTGAGGGCGGGGCAGGCGGCGAAGATGCCGTCGCAGTTGATTCATTACAAAAAGCAGCATCTGAAAGAGCAGCGGATGCGGTTACTGTCCCATCACGCGAAGAGGTATTGAAATGCGTAGACGCTTGGGTTGAAAGCGACATGCCTCCGGGGTCTAGATGGTACGAAGGTGCTTTTGGAAAAATGAAATTCACCGAAGAGGTGTATGCGATTATGATGGAATCTTTGATGGGAAGTCTTGATAGTGGAGACGATTTGTATGTTATAGCAAAGAAATTAACGCTTTTTCATAACGCCCCTGATAAATGGGGTGGGGACGGGTATTCCGGGATGCACGATTGTCCGATCACGAAAAGAAAAATAGTTGAGAGGTTGCTTAAAGAAGTTAAAAAAGCAGGCAAAGAATACGTTATGACAGAACGGAATTTTAATTATATTTATTCGAAAGCGGTTAACATGGGGGACTCCACGATACAACAAATCCAAAGATGGGATACTCCCGGATTGCCAAATTTGCCTCCAGGGAATGCGTTAACGAAAGCCGTTCTTGAATTTGTTTTAAAGAAAATGGATGCCGGGAAACTTTAGGACTTGTACCCGCCCGTACTCCCAAATCCGCCTCTAGTCTTTTTTTCAATAACTTCAATCTCTTTCCACTTCGCTTTCCCAATCTTCACAAAAATTCCTTGAGCGATTTTTTCACCGCGCTTAATTTCAACGGCTTTATCCGTGAAGTTATAAACCTGAATTTTTATTTCATCTTCGGGGCCGCAATAATCATGGTCAATGATTCCGATTCCATGAGGAGTCATCAAGCCTTTTTTCTTTGGCGCACTGCTGCGCGCAGCAACAACGAGCATGTAATTTTTTGGAGTTTCAATAATTAAATTGCCAGGTATAAAAGCCAAACTTCGCGCCTCAATCATAACATCCGTTCGTGCAGAAATATCAAATCCAACGCTTCCATCCGTTTCATAAATCGGCAGAGGCAAATCGTTGTCGATGCGTTTTATATGCACTTTCATATGGTGTCGCTGCGCGACCTTTTATTTATATGGAGCAACCGCTTCGCTATTGCTCTGCTATTTTAGTTGTTCCAAAAGTGTTTTCGAGCTATCAACGGTAATGCCCGGACCCATTGTGGTCGCAAGGCTGACTCCCTCGATAAAAACACCTTTCACGCTTGCAGGTTTTGAATCATTCAAAGCTTTCAAAAGAGTCAAAAGATTTTCTTTCAATTCTTTTTCGCCGAATGAAACTTTGCCAAACATATTGTGAACAACGCCGAATTTATCACTCTTAAATTCAACTTTACCTTTCTTGATCTGGCCAATTGCATTGATAACATCAGTTGTAACAGTTCCTGCTTTTGGATTTGGCATCAAGCCCTTAGGGCCGAGAATTTTCGAGATTTTACCAAGAGCTTTCATCATATCCGGAGTGGCGATTGCAACGTCAAATTCAAGCCATCCTTTTGCGATTTCTTCTGCGAGATCTTCACCACCGGCTTTGATTGCGCCTGCGGCTTTGCATTCTTTTACTTTGTCTTCACTGACGAACGCGATAACGCGAACTTCTTTACCTGTACCATTTGGAAGAGCTACCGTTGATCTGACCATTTGGTCTGATTTTTTTGGATCGATTCCAAGGTTAACGTGTACTTCACAGCTTCCGTCAAACTTCGTGATTGAAGTTTTCTTAAGAAGCGCTACAGCTTCATCGAGCGTGTAGATTTTTTGTGTTACAAGCGCTTTTGCAGCCTTGTACTTTTTTCCGTGTGTTTTCATAGAGTTTTTTTGGTGGTGATAACGGCACGCTGACTAAGCGACCTCCCACAATTAGTTAATTTACAATATTCAATAATCAATTTACAAATTATCCTTCGACTTTAATACCCAAACTCTTAGCTGTTCCCGCAATAATCTTGATTCCGGCTTCAACATCATTCGCATTCAAATCAACCATTTTCTGTTCTGCGATTGCTTGCAATTGAGCGCGCGTGATTGTGCCAACCTTAATTTTGTTTGGTGTGCCTGAGCCTTTTGCGATTCCAAGTACTTTTTTAATCAAAACAGCTGCTGGCGGAGTTTTCATGATGAACGTGAAAGTTCTATCTGTGAAAACCGAGATTTCAACAGGGACAACTGTGTCGCCCATTGTTTTTGTCTTTGCATTGAATTGGTTACAGAAGTCTTGAATGTTCAAGCCATGCTGACCAAGCGCAGGACCAACCGGTGGTGCCGGATTTGCTTTTCCTGCTGCGATTTGTAACTTCACGATTGTCTTTATTTGCTTTGGAGCCATAGTTTTATTGGTTTAAAAGTATTATCAAATTTTTAATAAATGCGTTATTTGTCTTCGGGTAGGTGTAAAAATACACGGTATTTTTGATTCTGACAACCAAAAATGCACTTCCGATACGTTTTGAGTCATTCATAAAGTAAGAGCCATCGCCGGATTTGTTGTCTTCATTAATGGAAACGCCCGGCATTCCTTTGATTCTCGTCTTCACAAGATTAAAAACATCTTGCGCTTCAAGCTGAGTTTGAAATTGCATTTCCGCAACAACCGCGAATATATTTTTTCCGTCTGTGATATTGAATTCTCCGCTATGCGCATTTAAAATATCGCTCACATCAACGATCTGAAAAACGCGTCCTTCAAAAGTTACGGGAGTAATTTTTGCGCTTTTAAATCCAACGCTTGTTAATTGTTCAGGAGTTAATTTTTCCGTATTTAGTTTGATATCTTCAAGAAGTTTTTGGATTTCGGTTAGTTTTGCGTCTTGCGCAGGAGTTTCCGTTTGCGTCGTTTGTGTCTGATCTTGAGTCGTGCCTTGTGTAACAGTGTCAGCATCTTGGCTTGTTTGAGCCAATTTCTGAGATTTTATATAAGGTTTATAATCTTGTGTTTGCGTTTGTTCTTCCGCCGCAAAAATATTTGCCCAACCTTGTGTCAAATAATCATATGCAAAAACTTTTCCGAGAACACCAACCGTCAGAACCGCAAGCATGATTATAAAAATTGTAGATTTCTGCATTTTATTTCTTCTTTATCTGTGTAAAATCAAGCTCAATCGGAGTTTCACGACCGAAGATGCTGATAAGAATTTTAACTTTTCCTTTTTCTTCATCAATGCTGATGATATTTCCATCGTAATTGACGAAAGGTCCATCCAAAATGACCACATGATCGCCGACCGCATAATCGATTTTGAATTTTGGCTCAATTTCGCCCATTTTTCTTTTAATTGTTTTCCATTCATCTTCAGAAACTGGAATTGGGGTTGTGCCTGCGCCGACGAAACCCGTTACATTTGGCGTATTTCGGACAACATACCAAGAATCATCTGTAACAAGCATATCAACAAAAACATAACCCGGGAAAATACGTTTCTTTTCCGTTACAGGTTCGCCTTTTTTGATGACGATTTGAACCTCTTTTGGGACCATGACGTCGAAAATCATTTCCTGCATTCCAAAAGATTCGATGCGTTGCATAAGAGCATCTTTAACCGCATCTTCATAACCGGAATAAGTATGAATGACATACCAGTGACGACCTGTATGTAGAGCTTGTTTTGACATAGTTTTATAGTGATATTTTCAATAAATATTGATAACCTGTGTTGAACAAAAAGTCCAAGATGCTGAAAAGCAAGGCTGCGCCAAAGCAAAATCCAAGAACAATCATTGCGAGCTTGATGGCTTTGTTTTTCGTAGGCCACGTGACTTTTCGGAGCTCTACCCAGCTGTCTTTGAAATAGTTGACCAGTGCGTTATTTTTGATATTCATATTAGATTTGATATTTTGCGCTTAAAACTCAGCGCGTTTTTAAAAAAGCCTTCTCAGGCCAAGATGAATATAACGCTTATTAAGGGAAAAGGCAAGAGGAAATGTGAAATACGCGAACTGGTAATTAAGGGCATTCGGGAGTGTAGTGTATTGGCTCACCATGGCAAAGATTTGGAACTCCGCCAATACTCATGCAATGATCGTTAGCAGTACAAGGATTATTGTCATTACATGGGATAGTGCTACCTGGATAATAATGTACATCATCACATGCGCCAGTTGTAGTGTTGCACTTTACCAACTTGCAGTCATCGGAGCCGTTAGTGTCGCAGACTACGGGTTCGTCTGTAACGCATTCACCGTCGACACACATACTTGTGGCAGCGCATGGATCCGAATTTTCAAAACACATGATCCCGTCAGTGGGAGCGTTTATGTGGGTACACCCTCCGGCGGCCACTTCACATGCTTCTTCTCCGGTACAAAATCTTCCATCATCATCACATTTAACTTCGTCTCCGTCTACGCACGCACCGTTTTCATCGCATCTTGGGAAATCCAAATGACATATGTCTATTTCACCGCACACGGTCCCAGCAGACTCTAAGTCATGGAGACAGCCGGTGCCGTCTTCTTCGCAAGCGTCTTTGGTGCAAGGGTCATCGTCGTTGCAATCGGTTAATGCTTTTGGAGCGCATTCCAAATTATTACACCATCCATCAAGCGCGCATAGTCCATCGGGAACAATTGGGTCATCACAAGGCGTTTTTTCATTAGGAATATTTGTATGCGTGCATCCGATAGCAGAATCGCAAGTTTCTTCACCGTCGCATAAATTGCCATTATCAGGACAGTCGATAAAGCTTACATCTAAACATTTTCCGCCAATACAGACAGAAGGATCGTTATGACAAGCATCTTGTATGCCGCAAATAGTACCGTCTTCAACTGAAGAGCTTAAGCATCCGGTTCCGGCAACACAAGTATCTAAGGTGCAAGGATCATTATCATTGCAATAAACCACTGCGTTAATGGGAGTTTCTCCGGGCTGGCATTTTCCATTGGCGTCGCATTCTCCATCAATAGTGCAATTTTTATCGTCTTGGCAAAACGCTCCTTCAACAGGTGCATTACATTGTCCATCTAAACATTTTTTAGAATGACAAGGGTCTTTATCCCATTCACATGCGATTTTTTCACCTTCACAAATGCCGGTTCCATCGCACGAATCGTCTTGCGTGCATAAATTTTCATCATTACAAGATGTGCCTAAGTCCTTAGGTGTAAATTCACAGTATCCGGCCGTTGCTTCGTCGGAAGAAGAAGGCGGTATGCCGTCAGCGGAAGGAACACAATTTGCATTTATACATTCCGGATCAGTTACCATTTCGGATAATCTGGAAGCACATTCTCCGTCATTTTTGCATGGTATGGCATGGGAGGCATCAGAATCATCGTCGTCATTGCCATCAGGTTGAGCATCGGAAACGTCTGTGATTCCGTCAGTTCTGACATCATCGGTCGAATCATCGCCAACCGCAGAAGCTGCACCACAACCGGCTAAAAGCATCGCGGAAAGAAGAACGGCTCTATGGAAAAATATGCGTGCTTTCCCTAATTTTGGCGGCTCACGATTTTCAATCTTAATGGGCGCATCGAAATTAGTCGTTAAATCTTGATCGTTTGTATGTTGTACGGAATTCATATGAATTTAATATTTTGTGATTATGGGCATTCAGGAGTGCCATGAACGGTTGACGTAGATTCACAATACGTTGGCCAGTTTGGAGGGTCATAATCGTCTACGTGAGCAACGCAATGGTCGCCCATGGTGCAAGAATTATGATCGTCACACTCGTGTCCTTGCGGTAAATATTCACCTTGATCCGGTTCGTCTTTAACGCATTCTCCGGTTGAGGTATCGCAGTGTACTTGAGATGAAGTTTCACAAGTATTCAAGGTTGCTTCGCATATTAGAGGTTTAGTCGTGACGCATTCTCCATCATTGCAAGCGCTTTCTAAGGCGCATTGATCGGGATTATCAGTGCAAACAGACCCATTCAGTGGTACATTTATATGTGTGCATCCATCTACGGGGTCACAAGCTTCTTCACCATTACAGAATTCTCCATCATCGGGACAATCAATAAGACCTGTTCCAACACATTCGCCATCAAGACATCTGGCAACGTCGATATGGCATGCGTCCGCAGATGCGCAAACCATGTTGTTCGGCATCGGAAGATGATCACATCCGGGATTTTCGCCTTGTCTGCAAGTGTCTTGAGTGCATGGCTTATCGTCATTACAATCCATTGATGTTTTCGTTACGCATTGTCCTGCGACGCAATAGCTTTCAAGCGCACATAAGTCATCTGCGTAGTTGTCGTCACAAGCGGCATGTTCAGCAGGAATATCAATATTTACGCATCCATCTACTGGGTCACAAGCAGGTTTGCCATTACACGATTTTCCATCGTCAGCACATTCAATTGGGTCAGTGCCAACACATTCTCCGGCAACGCACGTTGGAGGAGCATTGTGACATGCATCTTGCGTTCCGCATATGATTCCGTCTTCAACGTCAATATGAGCACAACCTGTTCCAACTTGGCAATAATCGGTTGAACATGGGTCATGATCGTCGCAGAAAGCGGCAGTATCTTCAACAAATATTCCATTTTGGCATTCTCCTTTAGAATCACATTTTCCACCGGTTGTACATTGTGTTTCATCATTGCAAGATGCACCAACTGTAACGGTATTACATAAGCCATTTTCAGGATTGCATTCTTTATCGTGGCATTCAAGTCCATCCCATGCGCATGCGACCGCTTCACCTTCACAAACCCCGGACCCGTCGCAAATATCGTGAATCGTACAGAAGCTTCTATCATCGCAAGGTAAATCTTTCTCTTCCATATCAAATTCGCAATGGCCGGGTTTATCCCCACTGTATCTGTCTTGAGTAGGATCATCAGGTATACATTTTGCATCTACGCAGTCGGGATCAAGCCCCATATGACCCAATTGAGCAACACAACCTTCGTCGGTTTTACATGGTATAAAATTATCGTCGCCATCAGGTTGAGCATCGGAAACATCTGTAATTCCATCGGTTCTAACATCGTCGGTCGAATCATCGCCAACCGCAGAAGCTGCGCCACAGCCGGCTAAGAATAACCCTGCGACAAGAGCGGCCCTGGAAGCAAATCTGCGAAGACTTCCGATTTTGGCTGGCGGATTGTTGGGACCGGATGCTGTTATTGCAAAGTCGGTTTGTAAGGCATTTCCATCTAAATCTAAGCTTTGGTCAATATAGGGGATAGAGTTCATATAAATTTATTTAATGGGAGCTATTATAACCAAAAGAGGAAAATTGTCAATAGAAGATGCCTAAAAAGACCCCGGTTTTTCCATGATAAGATTTGAATAATGGCTTAAATAAAACAAAGAAATGGGTTAAGATTTTGACGAATAATCACAAAAAATAA
>LBWJ01000009.1 GCA_000993595.1 Candidatus Peregrinibacteria bacterium GW2011_GWC2_39_14
AAAACCAATAACATATGTGCGTTTCCGGGTTGCACAAAAGAATACAAATATCTTCATCACACATGGAGATTCGCACTCACAAAAACACATGATCCGGACACGCTCATCCCTCTTTGCAAGGCGCACGAAAGATTGGCTCACGCAGGCCTAATCGAAAACGAAAACTTGCCACCGGAAAACTGGAAAATAAAACTTGAAACGGATAAAACGGCTGAAAAATGGCAAAAAGTAGACAAATGGGTAGCGAAATATTATTCGGGCAATTTTATAGGCACGGAAGAAGCCGCAGAAACAACATAAAGCGCACACTTTTTGCTATGCCTTCTGCAGCAGCACAACGAATTCCCCTTTCGGAGCTTTAGCTCTAAAATGCGTGATAATTTCACTGAACGATCCGCGCAAAACTTCTTCGTACATTTTTGTAAGTTCGCGAGCGATGACAACGCGCCAGCGAATGTCGGAAGAATCGCTTGGATTGGCGCCACCCTCCAGAATCCCCTGAATCTGCTCAAGTGTTCGCACTATTCTGTGTGGAGATTCATAGAAAATAATTGCGCGCTCTTCCTCCAACCAAGAATTAAATAAAGTTTGGCGACCTTTTTTGAGTGGCAAAAATCCGTAATAAACAAAACTGTGCATGTGAAGTCCGGAAACGGAAAGCGCTGTCAAAAAAGCTGATGCGCCCGGAATTGGAACAAGGTTTATTTGGCTTTGTAGTGCGGCTTGAATCAATTTATACGCTGGATCAGAAATGCCCGGAGTGCCAGCATCAGTTATTAGAGCGATCGACCTACCTTCATCCAAAAGTTGAATTAATTGTGCAAGCTTGTGATCATCCGAATAAGAATGAAAACTGATTTGCTGAGTTTTTATTTCATATTTATCAAGTAAAATCTTGGAATGACGCGTGTCTTCTGCGGCTATATAATCAACTTCTTTAAGCGTGCGGATGGCGCGGAGCGTGATGTCTTCAAGATTGCCGATTGGCGTTGCGACGATGTATAAAGTGCCTTTCATAGGTGCGCGTTTTAAATTTTTAAATGCTTCTTTTTTGCTTTTGTGATTTTTGGCTTTGTTGCATAAACAGGAGCGATGATTTTTTTCTCGCCCATCAGAAATCCGATTGTGTTTGCGATCGTGACTCCTATGCGCGTTCCCGTGAATGAGCCGGGGCCTTTGTTTACTTCAATTTTACTTATATTTTCGCGCAAGTCCGGATATTTTTTAATTAAACTTTTTAAGATTTCGAAAGCGTATTTTGCTGTTTTTTCGCTTGCTGTCCACGTTTTTTTAAAAATATTTTTGCCTGATTTCTTCAAAGCAATTTCGCAAATTTGTCCGCTGGTGTTGATTTTGAGTGTGTACATCAAAAACAGTATAGCAAATATTGTTATCGCTACGCGATATTTTTATTTATATGGGCCTGTGTTGCCTACGGCAACGGCCTTTAATACATCTTTTTCAGCTCCACTCCTTGATAAAAGTATTTAATTATCTCTTCGGCTGTTTTGCCTGCTACTGCCATGCCTGTTGCGCCACAGCCGCTCAAGCCAACGCCGTGACCGAATTGGGCGCTGTTCTTGCAATAAGGATCTGAAACCGATTGCAAGTAAGGCGTATCGGTCCAGCCCCAGATTTCTTTCGCACTTCGAGTTCTGCCATCACTGGATGAAAAATAAGGAGTTTTTACGAGTTTATCCGCGTATGTGACAACAATCCCCTGAGTTTCAACAGCTGCGCGAACTGTATTTGATGAACGTTTTTCAAAACCATAACCAAGATATTTTTGAGAAACATTTGGATTATCATCAAGATTATATGGCGCACCTTCAAATTTCTTTGCTACATCAATGTAAAATTTTGCATATGTACGAGCCAAAATCATAATTGTTTTTATTTTTTCGGATGGATCGCCGTTTGAAACTTCTCCAATTCCTTTTATATAATCTTCGAGAGAAAGCTCGTTAATTAAACGGAGTTTTCCGTTGTAATAAGCGATTTCCAAAGTACCGCGAAAAAGATTATCATTTAATTTCGTATTCCAATCCGGCCTGTTTTCATAATTTTTTATTTCAAAAATTGCACCATTTAAAGATTCAGCTCGAACCGGATTTGTGGAAGTTAATTTGCTCAAAATTCCTGAGGCGGTTTTTGAAGAAATTTCGTATACACCACTCACGTATTTTATCGTCACCTCATCATTCTCGTGAAAATTCGCAAGCGTTTTTTGCGCAGACACAAGGTTAAAATTGCCATTTGCGGTTATAACCGGCTCACTATTAAATTTTGATAATAGGATTCTTATATTTCCGCCTTTGTCATCTTTTATATCATCAGCAACTTGATTTCCATAAACGCGAACTCTCACACTTACCGGCATTCTTGTTAATACTGCGTCCCCGGCTTTTAACTTAAATCTAAAACTTGAAATGCCTTTTGTTTGCGGAGCAATAAGTTCAAACTTGATTGTAGCGACTTCTCCGGGAGCAGCCTTACTTTCCTCCATTGTCCAACTTTTCATTTTAAACATCGAAGGTGATTCCGTAACCTGGATTTGATTCAATCCCGACTTTGTCCAAGTTGCGCCACCAACGTTTTTGAATTTCACCCAAACGCTTGCCGCTCCTCCAGCATCAGCTGAGTTTGGCGCACTCATTCCAAAAACCTTGTGATCAAAAAGTCTATTATAAGTTGGAATTGTGAAGCTTATTTCCTCTCCTTGAATGCCTTGAATGCCTTTTACAACCGGCACAACTGTTTCCACATAATCTCCGGAAATATTTGGTGTCGTTACTTCGAATGTGAATTTTCCGATCTCGCCCGGATTAACTTTTGCGTTTAATAAAGCGCCGATTGATTTTGTTCTTGATGCGGTTTCAAGAGTTACCGGATTGTCGCCATAATTTACCCAAGGGACGTTTCCTGTGTTTTTTAGTTCAAGCGTACCGTTAAGCTTTGTGCCGGACTGCGCTATGCCTTGCGGCAAAACAGCGGTCACAATTGCATAAGTATAAACCGGTGGAGCAATATTCACGGGAATTTTTATATATTTTTCAAGCTTCACTTTATTATTTATAAAAGGAGCCATTTCAAACATCACAACTCCGGGTTTGTTTTTTGAAGTCATTGAAATTGTGAAAGTTGCGGTATCGCCTGCGCCGGCCGCAAAACTAAGCGCGGTTGAAGTAAATTCGATTTTATCATTGAATGATTTTGGGTCTGTCACAACAAGCGTTGTGCCAACCGGCCACGTTACTTTTCCCGTATTCTTAAGCCTTATTTGAAGATCACGTGTTTTTGAAGGATCGATGTTTACGTAATATGTATCAGATAAATTGTCGTAATCGTATCCTTTATCTTTTTGACGTTTAAAAAACGTTGTTTCAAAAACTGTATCGATTTTTTGCGCTGCAAGTTTTCGAATAACATCCAATTTTGAATAAATAAACTTACCCGGACAAGTTGTTGCCGCAACGTCTCTATGCCCAAGAATGTTTGGCGTGTTTTTTCCACGAAATGTTGAATAGCCAACGGGATCAATCCCATAAAGTATGCTTTTTTCTCTTATTAAAGCCGCAAGAGAAAGCAGCGCTTTTTCCGGAATCTCATCGTTATCATAACTTCCAAGAATCGCAATTCCGATTGAACCTGTATTTGCAGTTCCGGCATGCGCACCGATAACCGACTCTCCACCGGCGCGACCTTCATAAATATTTCCTTCGCGATCAATTATATAGTTATATCCAATGTCGCCCCATCCACGCGTGAGTGCGTGATAAGAATAAATTTCACGTATTTTTTGTTTTGGATTATCAAGATTAGCCTTTGAATCCGTATGATGAATAACGAATTTTGTTATTTTTTTTGCGTATTCAATTGGCCAAGTGAGTGTTTGCCCTGCTGGATTTGTATTTATCCTACGTACGACCTGAAGTTCATCAGAAAATTTTTCCACATATTCACTATCGACTTTTTTAATGTTTGGAATCGTTCTATTACCATTCCAAACGCGCCAACTCTCATCTGCGCCCCACTCTGCTCTGGAAATTATTTTTAAAAGCGTATAAGCGGCTTCGGCTTTATTTATATTCATGAAATTCGCAAATTGCAAAAGAATTCCTGCGACGATTAAAAGTACAAAAGTTTTTTTGAAATTCATAGTGTGTTCAATATAACCCATGCTTAAAATATCCGCTATAAAATGCCCTTTACAATGAGCCGTGTTTTGTGTAAATTAAAAGTGTCCATTTTAAAAAGGTCTCCAAAATAGAAAGGAGCTTTTAACAAAGTTTATTTTTTTATTTGTAATCCATGGCTATTTCGTACAGCCTCAAATATCAGAAATCAAATCTGTTTCATAAAGTTTTTATTGAGAAAGAAGGTGAAGTTGTACTTCTCGACAAAGGTTTGCGCTTAAAAGGCAAAGGCGCGAATGATCACGGTGAAATAATCAATTTTTCCGATATAAAAGAGCTTAATTTAAAGGAAGATATTTTAACTTTTACTACTTTCACGAAAGATTGCTATACGCTAAGCAATGCTGGAACAGCTTTTAATGAATTCGCGCATGATTTCTTTAAAGTCAGAAATGAATTTATTTTAGGCGCACTCTTCTTGAAACAGGGCGATCTTGTTGCCAATTTTGATTGCGCCTTTGAAAGAACAAATCCTGCAGGCAAAATGATCACAAAAGGCCAAGGCGTCGTAAAAATCTTTAGCGAAGGAATTGTTGTTGTACCGGAATTAAACGATTCTTTCTTAATTCCTTTTTCATTCTTAAGCTTTCATGACTTTGATGAAGATGAATATACATTCAAGTGCGTTTTAGATAGTGGAATAACAATCATGTTTTCCAGACTTGAAAACGAATATGAAAGCTTTCAAGAAAAAGTACACGCGGCTCTTGGACTTTATTATGACAAAATTTTGCGAGAGATGATAAATCTTTTTATGGATTTTGGGTCCGAAGTTATCGTCAAGCTCGCAAAAATAATGAAGAATGGAAGCGCGGTAAGCTTGAAAGCAATTAAAAAAATCGATAAAGCACTGGCTGATAAAATGATGGAACTTGTTTTGCGCGATGAAGTTGTGAAGCAAAGCCTTGAAAGTTTCCTTAAAACTGATGACGACCACACATACATTGGAATTCGTGTTGTAAACGGCAAAAAAGACGTGTTTAGATTCTCACTTATGTTCGCTCTTCCCGAGAAAAATGTCGTTGCATGCACAACCGGATATTTTGATGGTGAAATAAAAAGAATAAATGAAACTCTGTTTTTCAAAATAATAATGGAACGCGGAAATGCGGAAGAAAAAATTTCACATAAAATTCTTGAAATAAATCAGTCGCTTGTTTTGATGAATTTTATCCTTGATCCTTTGTATCGTGATAAAAAAGAAATGCGAAGATCAATTTACAAAATGGCTGTTAGAAAACTTCCATTCTTACGAATTTTGCGAAAATCTTTCGTTGCTTCTCTTCCAACAATTCTTCCTAATATTTTTGCAAAAAATCTTGAAGCTGTTTTTGAAAAAGCGAAAATTTTAAATGGGCAAAATCACTCCAACCATAGCGCCGAAGATTCGCAAGAGTAAGCCATTAAAAAAAGGTTGTTAATTCCCTTCTAATGCACTAGAATTATATATACTATATTTATATTCTAACAATTTTAATTATGCCAGCAGTACAAATAAAAGACGCGGACTTTGAACAAGAAGTTTTAAAATCAGATCTTCCTGTTTTAGTAGATTTTTTTGCAACATGGTGTGGACCATGTAGAATGATGGGACCAATCATTGATGAACTATCAGAAGAGTACGTCGGAAAAGTAAAAATCTTTAAGATGGATGTTGATGAAGCTCAACAAACTGCAACAAAATATGGAATTCAAAGCATTCCAACGTTGATTTTCTTTAAAGCCGGGCAACCTGCTGATAGCGCAATTGGTTTTCAATCCAAAGATGCGTTGAAATCTAAGCTTGATGCTTTATAGGCTGATACAAGCCAATTTTTGCGATTAAAATAGACACTGTTGATCAGTCGATTCATCAAAGTTTATATCTATAGTTGATTTTCTTGGCAATCTTTTTGCTTTCTCGGATTCCATGACTGCAATTTCATCCGCTAAATTATTATATTCATTACTTGCATGTCCTTTTACCCACTGCCATTCAATATTTATTCCTTTTAAATCTTTATCCATCTCTGCCCAAAGATCTTTATTTTTCTTGCGTTTCCAATTTTTTGTTAACGTTTGAATTAATAGACTTGAATCAGAAAAAATTGTTGCATAATTTTTTTTATTTTTTTTGAGCCATTTTAGTGCTCCAATTACGGCCATCATTTCCATGCGATTATTGGTTGTGTATGCGTCATTTCCGCTGATGACAATTTTCTTATCATCATCAAATATTATTGCCGCCCAACCACCCGGACCAGGATTTCCAAGACAACTACCATCTGTAAATATTTTGCTTTTTTCTTTTTTCATACTATATTAATAATATATCATTTAACCCTCACTTCAAATGGCAAAGAAAAAAGTTGCTAAGAAGGTCGCAAAAAAAGCAGTAAAGAAAGTTGCGAAAAAAGTTGCGAAGAAAAAGAAGAGATAATCGCTAAAGTTTAAATACTGTAGCAAAACAAAAACCCTTGCTTATTTAGTAGGGGTTTTTTAGTTGTGTTTTTTTAATTCGTTTGCATATTTACACGCACTTCCGGGAATGCTTTTTCGAATGATCTCACGCAATCAGGATAATCCATTACGTTTCCCCCAGATTTTCGAACGAATATTTGGAACATCCAAGAATAGGCATCCTGTTCACATAAATCGATTGTTGTCTTAAGACCAATAACCTTTGCGACATGCATAAAATCGGCCACAGCAGTTCTGTATTCAGGTGCAACCTCACCGCCACTTTTAAACGCTCCTATTAATTCCGCAAGCGCTTCATTTTTTATTCCATTTTTATGAGCCTGTTCGTGCCCCAAAGTTTGTGTTGCAAATTCAAGATCGCGAAAAATAACAGGGTCAGCTGTTATGCCGGTTGCATCAACCATGCCTGCAATGTCTCCCGGAAGTGTTTTTAAATTTACCTCTTCCGCCCTAAGGCCGGTTTTCATTAACGCAATTCTTGCGTTTTTTAATTCTATCTTGTGCTGTTCGTATAATGCGATTTCACGAGAACGTGCAATTTTATCCGGATTTAAACGTTTTTTATCCGGAGCATCATCTTGCGTGAACCATGTTGCTAATGTTTGAACCATATATTCTATTATACCTTATTTTTGTGGCTTTTACAAGCCATATAAAATTACTATTGACAATTTTTGCGTGTTTTGATATTGTATCAACGTATTAACACGTTAAAACAATAGAATGACTGAAAAAGCAATAAATACAGTGGAAGCAAAAGAATTGTTTAATGCGATCTCAAAGCTAAAAAATGCTGACGAGTGTCGCAAGTTTTTTCGTGATCTTTGCACACTTTCTGAACTAACAAGTATGATTGAAAGACTTCAAGCCGCAAAATTAATTCAAAAAGATACTCCATATAGAAAAATCAGCGAGTTGACCGGTGCCAGCACAACGACGGTGACGAGAGTTGCGCATTGGTTCAACCACGGACTGGGTGGGTATAAGCTCGTATTAAGCCGTAAAAGGTAAAACGAGGACTGTAATTCCCACCCGAAAAACAATTTGAAAGGCGCAATTAGCGACCTTTTTCTTTTTAATTTTTAACTTTATAAAACTATGTCAGCATTACCATTAAATGAAAAAATTCCTGTTATAAAAGGCCTTGATCTTTCGAATACAGACCTTAAAAAAGCACAGGAAGAAAATAAAATGTTACTTATGGACATTGAAACGTCCAATATCTGCAATCTTAAATGTCGTTATTGTTTCCGTGATGTTTATGGCGGACACGATACTCTCAAAAATGAATTAACGCTTGAGCAAAGATTCAAATTATTCGATCAAGCCAAGGAACTTGGATGCAGAACTCTTAAGATCTCCGGGGCCGGCGAACCGCTTATAGATAAGCTTTTCTGGCCTATGGTTGATTATGCAAACAAACTTGGCATGACGATTATTTCTTTCACAAACGGAATGGTGATTGATAAAGCAATGGCGAAGAAACTTTACGAAAAAAACGTTTCTTTAATTGTTAAATGTAATTCCAGAGATCCAAAGGTGGAAGATTTTATGACCGGAAGAGATGGCTATGCTTTAAAAAGAAATAAGGCTATAGATTATTTGATCGAACTTGGTTTTAATAAAACAAAACCAACACGGCTTGGTCTTGATGCTGTTATTACAAAATATAACATCAAAGAAATCATCCCATCATTAAGATTTTGCAGACAGAATAATATAATGCCAATTTTTAGACCTATGATGCCGATTGGAGCCGCTATAAGCGTAAAAGACTGGGAAATAACTCGAGAAGAAACGATTAAATTGTATGAAAAAGCGCTTGAAATGGATCGCAAAGAATTTGATTTGGATTATGAACTGACTTTGCCTTATATTGGCGGACTTTGGTGCAGACAGCTTAATTATGCGGTTTATACGAATATTTTGGGTGAAGTTTATATGTGCACGGGCTCGAGAAAAAAACTTGGCGATGTTAAGAAACAAACACTTTCAGAAATCTGGAATTCGAAAGAAGTTCAGAGAATTAGAAATACCCCATATTCATCTTGTCCAATGCGTGAAAATTATTGGGCAGGCAAAAAAGAATATGACTGCTTATAATTAACTATTTATTAAAATGAATGTATTAGAAACAACTGACGCGATTGATCGCGAACCTACTGACGATATTAAATTTGAAATTCTTGAACCGGATGATCCTGAAAATGCGGCTCGGCGAATTGAAGAAATAAGGCAAAAAACCCCTTCTGATCCGGATCTTCTTAAGTGGAGGGTTAAACTTGGCCCTAATCCGTCTCCGCAGGCACGCTATGACATGGAATATAAGCGCGGGATCTATCAATCTTATAAACCCGGCATAGACGATTTTGGAATTGAAAAATTCTTAGGAAGATCATTGTGGTTTCCCTATGTAACTGAAATCGGTGGCGGTCTCGCAAATATTGCAAATTTAGCTTTGGCGAAATCTGATATTGTTCAATCGCGCTTTTCGTTTGATATAGCCAAATTGCCCAAAGATCCCAAGTCTCGCGTTACTTATCTACAAGGCGATATAACGGACACCGATGATGCCAGAGAAATGGTAGCGCGCAGCTCTTGCAGCCCCACGCTGTTTGTTTTATCTTACTGTCTCGATCGCGTTAGCGACCAAAGAATGGCAATAAAAAATTTCGCAGATTTAGTAAAATGGAACAAAGAAAATGTTGGATTAATCACTGTTTGTTTGCCGGCAAAACCTTTTAGTCCCGGAGTTTCAACCCTTGATTATTCCGAAAACGGCAAATGGCTTACTAAAGGTGAAAACGCCATTGATGATTACAAATTGATAAAACAAGAATTTGAAAAACGCGGACTTCGCGTTCTCAAAAATGGCATAACAAAACACTATGGAGTTTCGCTTGATGGTTATGAAGAATTACCTTGCTATTGCATGCTTGTAAAAGCCGACTTATTTGGATAATTTTTCAATTTCTTTCGCCAGCTTATCCAGTCCAAGATTGCCGACACCGCCTTGATGCTTGGACTGTTTGAGCATGGAAACGATCGAGGATTTGTCGATTTTTATTTCTTTGAGATGAGAACCGACTTCACGATAAGCGTCGCGGAAAGACATGCCGCCTTTTACCATTTCAAAAGCTTTGTGCGCGGAAAAAAGTTCAGGCACCATGTTATCGAGCAATTTTTCTTCGTTTGGAACAATGTTTTTTATGACAACCGACATTGCTTCGAGTGACATTTTTGTGTAACGCAAGCCGAGAAACAACGGACGTTTAATTTCCTGTCCGTCCCTGTGATAACCGGAAATTTTGTTGATGTAATTCATTATCATTTCACTTCTACATGCAACGACTGTTGCTGTGCGACCGCGAATCAATTCACAAACATCAAGATTTTTCTTTTGCGGCATGATTGATGAGCCTGTTGAAATATTATCCGGCACATGGAAAAAATTAAATTCCTGAGTCGTGAAGAAAAGAAGATCACAAGCTAGCTTATTGAGAGTCAGCATTATTTCTATGCAAGCTTCAAGCGTCATTCCTGCAATTCTACCGCGTGAATTGTGGCAATAAATAACGTTGCTTTGCGTCCTTTTGAAGCCAAGATCGGCCGATAGCTTGTCGCGATCAAATGCAAATGGAGAACCAAATCCCGCGCCACTTCCAAGCGGATTTTGATCAACGAGTGTATCTGAAATCGCAATCATCATTTTAATATCATCTAATAAATTTTCCGCAAAAGCACCGTACCAAGTTCCGACAGAAGTCGGCATTGCCTTCTGCATATGCGTATAACCGGGCATTGGCATAAATTCGTATTTTTTCGCCATATCAACCAAGTCCTTGGCGAGCTTTAATGCAACTTTTTTCATATCAGCGAGCCTGTCTTTCATAAAAAGCCTTTCTGTAACCAAAATCTGGTCATTGCGTGAACGTGCTGTGTGAATCTTTTTTCCAATTTCACCATAATTCTCAACAAGATAATTTTCGATTTTTGTATGACAGTCCTCATCTTCAACTGTTAAAACAAATTTTCCCGCATTATAAAGTTTTGTAATTTCCGCGAGACCCTTTTTTAATTGCTCCAATTCTTTAGCTGTGATTATTCCATGGCGATGCAGCATTTTCCCATATCCAAGCGATCCCTGGACATCATATGGAATCAATTCCTGATCGCGAAGAATATCTTCACCCGCGTTATATTCCTCAACCACAGGATCAATTTTCATGGCGGAAGCTTTATACCAGAGTTTTCTTAGTATAGGTTTTTTTGGGGTTGTTTTAGGCATATCAACTGTTTGATAATTGATTATTGACTATTATAAATTAAGCTTCAGCGTCTTATAGCCATTTGTCGTCGCAACTGCGGCCAATTTTGGGATGTCGTACAACCTGCATGCGGCCGCGAGCATAAGGACTTCATCCACGAGATCTCCGCTGCAATCCGGAACAATAATATCTGAAATATTGTCCGTACCAATTGATACGTTCACGCCGGCTTCAAGCATTTCATCAACTTGCGCTATAGAATTATGAACCGGCGCCATCTTATCTTTGTGCTGTTTCATGGTAATCACAGCCTTTGGACACACGGTTACATTTGTATTTGTATCAACCATTTTTTTATAAATTCTTTTTCGATCTTCCGTTGATTGGCATGACACGGAAAGCGCATGCAAAAGCGTCACGCGGCCCTCCATGTGATTCTCCACAATCTTATCCAAAAACCATTCCGTATCTTTTTCGAGCGGATTATTTTCCTGATCAATGTGAACATCTATATCTTTATTAAGATTTTTTGCGACTGAGAATAAAAAGTCTGCGTGCTTTCTGCCTCCGTCCCCGAATTTCCTATCCCTTGAAGGCAAACCTCCAACGACATCACAAATCGCGCATGCTTTTTCGAACAGACCAGTTTTGACTTTGTCAAAATTGGTCGCATCCGCATTCAAAAATCCCTCCAACGGTTGCGGTGCAAGCTGAAGAATAAATTTTCCCTTATATTTTTCACGCATTTCGGCGGCTGTATTTATACAAAGCATGTCAACGATGTTGTCCGCATCAACAAAAGTGCGACAAGCAATGATTCCCTGTTCCATAAAAAGGGCTATAGCATCCTCAAAACGCTTTATCAGCGACTCTCGTGTATGTGCTTTTTTAATATCACGATTTAAAACCCATTTTTCTTCCATCAAGGCGTTTGAAAGCGCAAAGTTCTCTTCTGTAAGGGTATATGCGCGATCCAAATGAGCATGACAATTGACCATCCCCTTGGTCTTTGCGATTTCTTTTAAAAGCATTTCCTTGAATAAGAATTGTTGTGGCATATTTGTTTTAAAATTTCTGCTTTGTATTTTATATTTTTTGCGGAAAAAAGCAATTATGAAGTGGTTGATTCCTTTTTTGACAGGAAATAGATGCCAAAAATAAGCAAAAACATGCCTCCCATTTGCATAATAGTCACTGATTCACCAAGAAATATAAAGCCCAGAATTGCGACAAAAAATGGAGAAGTAAGCTCAAGACTAGTAACCTGAGCGGCCTTTAGTCTTTTCATGGCTTCATAAAAAAGCAATATTCCAATTCCAGCGATCACTCCGTTTAATATTTGATAAACATTGCTTACATAAAATGCGTTTGTATAAATTAAATAAGCAACAAGCATAACTGCGCCAATTCCAAATCTATAAAAAGTCGTAACTCCGGCATTGGTATTACTTAAATATTTTCTTGCAACCATTCCGGTCGTGGCCCATGCAATAGTTGCAATAAGCATAAAATAATCCTCTTTTGTACCAATGCTAAAATTCCTCAAGCTATCCATGTCTTTTGCTACCACAAAAAATGCAGCTAAAAACATAAATGCGACTCCGATGTAATCGTATTTTGTTATTTTATCGCTCTTTAAGAAAAAATATCCGATTAACAAAATGAATATTGGCTGGATGTGCCCTATCACGGAATAATTTACGACTGAAATTTTACTTACTGAATAAAAATATATGAGATCGCCGATTATTGAGCCAAAAATCGCAAGATACATCATTGCGGAAAATTCCTTTTTTGTAACTTTAAAACTCGCCTTGTTCGTTATCAACGTGTAAATAAAGGCAATAATCACCATTGGAATCGCCCTTATTCCAAGTGTTTGTACGAATGTTGCATTTGAATATGACAATTTAACAAGCACGGGATCAATCGCCCAAATGATGCTCGCGAGAAGAATTAAAATCACGCCAACGTGTTTCTTGTTCATGCGTGGATTATAACATGATAGAATTGCGTTATGAATTTTTGGGAAAAATTAGGAAAATCAGAGCGGCCGTTTTTTTGTTTGGCGCCAATGGAAGACGTGACCGACACGTGTTTTCGACAAATCGTTATGAAGGCGGGAAGGCCGGATGTGTTTTTTACTGAATTTATGAACATTGAAGCATTTGGAACAAAGGGTGAGGATAAAGTCATTCATCGGCTTAAATATGCGAAAAAAGAGCACCCGATTGTTGCACAAATTTGGGGAATGGACCTACGAAAATATATTCTTGGAATAAAAAAAATTAAAGAACTGGGATTTGATGGCGTTGATATCAATATGGCGTGTCCGGAAAAAAGAATTATTAAAAATGGCGCGTGCTCCGCGTTGATTAAAGACCCTGCGTTTGCAAAAGAAATTATTTTGATTGCAAAAGAAGCCGCGGGAGACATGCCTGTTAGCGTCAAGACGCGTATTGGATTTAATAACATACAAACTGAGGAGTGGATTGGTTTTTTGCTTACTATGGGCCTTGATGCGCTCACGATACACGGCAGAACGCGCAAAGAGATGTCTAAAGTTCCTGCGCACTGGGATGAAATTGGAAAGGCTGTGAAAATGAGAGATGAAATGATGAAGGCGGGCGGAAAATTGGTAGGCAACAAGCCCGCGAAAAAAACTTTAATTATCGGGAATGGCGATATAAAAAACCGTGAACATGGAATCGAAATGGCAAAAAAATATGGCGTTGATGGGATTATGATTGGACGCGGAATTTTTCATAATTTGCTTGCGTTTAAAACTGGTGGCGCCGATGGTTCAAGTGCGGATTTCTCTGCCCTACCAATCAAAAAACGGCTTAAATATGCACTCGACCACTTGGAGCTTTTCGATAAAACTTGGGACGATTTCAAGAACTACGAAGATATGAAAAAATTCTTAAAAATGTATATTATTGGGTTTGAAGGCGCAAATGATTTGAGAGTGAAATTGATGGGAACGAAGAAGAATGAGGAGGCACAAAAGATACTTGAAGAATTAATATAAATATTCTTCCTGATCAACATCTCGATCTTTTCTATCATACCCATCGTAATCTTTATCCATGAATGCACTTTTAATATACGGCTGAATTCGCCTGTGCCATATTTGATTTACTCTCTCCCTTGTTATCCCTAAAAAATCGCACATCGCCTGCATTTGATAATCTTCACCGTTTGGAATTGCAAAAATTTGACTCAATACGACTCTATCAAATTCCGTCATCCTATTCATCGCCATTACGCAAAGCGTCTCCGCGCAATCGTCCATTTTAAATCGCAACATGCGGCCAAAAATATTTTCACCCTTAACGACTGCCTCCGGATTATCTTCGCTTTCCATTATCATCGCCTGAAGTTCAACTATTTTTTGACGCTTCATTGTTGTAACCCCATTTGCTCTTGGCTTAAACTCTTCACACAAACCTTTCAAAACTTCCATAAATCCACTTACGGATTGAACCATATTTTCCATTAGATCCGCATTCCTACTCAATCTACAAAGTTTAACCGGATCCCCACACTCGCCGCTGTTTAAATTAAATTTTAAAGACACTATAAGCTGATCTCTTTCACCAAGCCCGCTAATTGCATTCATCAACAATCTCTTTCTTTCTCTTTTTACAGCGACGCTTTCCGGACTTTCAGCATGCCCATCTGACATCATATCGCCCAACGACCCGCCATCATCGTCATTATCGCTACCTCCGGCTTCCATAGATACTGTGCGTGAAGTTATGACTGTTTTTACCTTATATGCCGTTTCTTTTAAACATTTCAAAAGCATCTCTATCTCCTCAGGTTGCAGTTCATTCACCTGTCTATCACCGGCAACTTCCGCATAACCAGGCGCAGTTTTCAACTCTCTAATTCTATTTGATCCATAACTTGAATCTCTATATCCATGCTTTAATACATATGCACGCAACCTAGCGCTATAAAAATTATTTAATGCCCCTCTGAGGTATGTTAAAAAGGTACAATCCGAACGATGATCAAACCCCTTGACGCATCTATATGCAACCAAAACACCATCTTGTATCAAATCCATAACCATCTCTTGCTTGCTCTTTTGACCTGACCAAGAAACCGCTCGACTGATTATAAATCTTAAATTTCGCTCAACTACTTCCTGAGCGGCATCCATATCTCCACTTTGTGCCAAAATAATCAGGCCTCTAGTTTCAACATCGCTTATGACGGGCTTAATATAAGCCTGTTTGAGCGCCGTCCTTGAAAAACGTATCAAATCTACGTTTCCACCAAGCACGTCCATTAGATTCCCTCCTGCTCCGGCGTCATATTCAGGCTTGCTTGCTTCAGCATCGCCCTCATCTCCGTATATTCCTAATTCTATAAGGCTATCCGTTATCATTTATATAAATTTGTAAATTATTTATTATGCGACTGCTGCCGATTCAAACGACTCTACCGCCTCTTGGTTTACAGTCGGACTATCCGCCACAATCGGCTCAACTACAACCGCCGCCTTGCTTTTTGCCGCCTTCTTTTTCCCTTCCGACATATTCTCGTTACGCATCATCCATAAGTCCAATAGCTCTTTATATGCTTCGATTTTTTCCGCACTAAATCCAAGCTTATGCATAGCTTTTTTTATAAGTGGCCTAATTGTATCTTTCACAACCTGATCAACCCTTTGCTTATCGCATCCACATTCATACGCAATATCGCTATTTGTTACATCTGCCCATGGCATATCATAAAGATCCAGCCTTCTTAAAAACATATACAGGTCTCTATCGTCCATATCTTCCCTGCTTAAATTTGATCTGTTCGTTGAGAACCTGTTTTTGATCATCCCCTTAACAATTCTAAGTACTTCCATAAAATTCTTGGATTCAAATCTAATCGCCACGTTCATTTCCGCCTCATTACAGCCAAGATCGCTCAACCCCTCTGATAGAATTATTCTTTCCAAGTCATGGTTTGCCGGGACATAATCGCCGCTCTCATCCTGAATCGTATCGGATGTTGAAAATTCTCTTATATCATCGATACCTAATATCCTTTTTACGTCTTTAATGCTTCTGCCTGTCATTTCCATTATATCGCCTATTGATAGTGACTTTCCTTCGGATTCCGCCTCTCTCATGGCTTTTTTTATACTGGCCAATAGCTCCATCTCCCAATATGGTATCCCAACCATGTGCCTGTCTCTTTCTAAAAATCTTCTTATGTAAGCCGTTATCCACCAATATGCGTATGTTGAAAATTCAGCCCTCCTCAGTTCTATTTTTTTGATCGTACGTTCTAAGCCTCTCAATCCTTCCTGAATAACGTCCCAAAATATAGCATCACCCTGACGAACTCTAAATTTATTTGCACACCAAACTACTAATCTAAAATTTCTTTTTATCAATTCATTAGTGGCTATTCTTGAGATTTCCGGGTCACTGCATTTAGCTCTAACCAGCATTCTACGCTGATCTCCACGCGATAAAGGCGAATATGCAAACAATTGATCACCAAGGCTTACGAACGTTTTACCGTCATCTTTCAATTTAGCAACACATCCTTTCGCTTCTTCCAGCACTTCGTCCGCTGAACCTTCACCAATGCCCGCTTCCCCTTCTATATCATCGTCAATATCCCATCCATTAGCATCCACTTTTTCACATAATTTGAGCTTAGCTCGACTTTTATTTATAGCTTTTCTTTTAGTCAACCTGTATTTGCCTTTACCGTCCGACTCCATTACTAAATCCAATTTATACAACTTGTGATGCGTAATTTTAACTAATCTTTCAAGCGCCTTCAGCAAAAATTTTTCCATATACAATCCGTGAAAAATATAATTTACGTCCTCTAAATCAATCCATGTTTCAATTGGCGAATCAGAAAAACATCGATCTATTATTGCGTATGTCACGGTTTGTGTAGCTGTAATTTGCCTGCCCCAGCTCCTTATTTCTTCACTATTCTCAACGTCTTCCGGATTAATCAAACATGCGTGCCTCATGCAAAGTGCGATCTCTCCGTGCTTCATTCTTGTTAAAACTGTTAAATCGTGTCCATTTAAAGGCGCGGCTCTATGCACAGGATCAAATTCCTGCTCAACAAGGTCCTGCAATGCATCACGTAATGCTCTCATTTATGTGTTTTTAGCTCTAAAAATTTGCCTTTCAGCAAATTGGATATAATTTAAACATAAACTTGGTTTGAAGTCAAGCTAAATAGGGTGCGGTTGTCTGAGGCGAAATTTGCCTACTTATTCATCTTCGCCAAAACCAATCCTCCGACGTATTCCTGAACGAAGGATGAGAGCGTCCAAGATGCGATCATAAGTAGCGAAACTTTGAAGCTTGCATATGAAATGAACATGCCCGGAAATGTTGTGACAAAGAATAATGCGAGTGAGAACATTAATGCTCTTTTCCAGATGCTTCCTTTAAAAAGCGATTTTGTTTTGTTCCAAGTCCATGCAAATGCGATACCCATAATAAAAGGGCTGATAAAATAAAGTGACATTAGCGGCTCTGTCCAAGCGCGGAAAACGCCGCTTGTTTCGTATTCGCTCATCAGGCCGGGAAAAACCCAGTTGAAGCCTTGATCAAAAAGCATGCCAAAAACGAGCATTGCGAGGCCGGCAAGCAGGCCCAGGAGGAAAACTTTTTTCATGGGGGTGGGGTTATTTATACTGAGACAATTATAATATGGAAATTATTGGGGCGCTACAAATCTCTGCAAATCGTCTATACCTATAAAGTGCCGATAATTTGCCTTTTGTATCAAAGAATACGATGGATTATCCTTGAAACTCACGATTTCAACTGCTTTATTTTTGCGACGAACCATATCGATTGCCGGAGCCAAATCACCGTCCGAACTTACAAGAAGCGCTTTATCATAATGATTTTCGTATGCACCTTCGACCAAATCGATTGCGATTCTAACATCTACGCCTTTTTCCGTGAAAACGTTGCCGATTCTTCTTATTCGCCCTTTTACTATATGAAATTCCGCCACTCTTAATCTGCAAAATAATTCTTTTTGAAACCAATACAGCCTTTCACTCTTCAAATCGCCTCTCTTTTTTATAACATGCCCTATGTAATATCTGACACCCTCTAATCTCCTGTCCCCAACAAAGCTATCTATAAAAGCCTTGAAATCAAAATTTACACTACTACAATTATTTCTCTTGAGATTGTAATATAGATTTGACCCATCTATATAAACATAAACCCTTTCTTCTTTATTCATATATTTAAACAAATAAAAAACACGCCGTTGAATAACTGAGTTCTCCTAAACGGCGTGGGGTTTAAGTAATTTAAATGTTAGACCCGGTTTTGAGCGAAGTCAATGTTTGTCAGGAAAATGTTAGGGGAATGTTAGGTGGGGTTTTATGCGCGCTCACTCCCACACCGCCGCCCCTATTCTATAATGCTTTGCGCCATCTTCCTCAACTGCTCCGGATCGTTTTTCAAATCAACGTGAACGAATTTATAGATTATTCTGCGCTCTTTCAATACGGCCATCTCGGCTTCCATAATGTAATCGTCAAACCATCGAAAGTCTTCGGTGAAGTCGATTCCGTCGGTTTTTAATGTAGTCCAAGTGGTTGGTTTTATCTTTCTGGCATAGCCTAAGGCTTTTCCGGATATTTTGCCTTTCAGATGCTCGATGACGGGTTCGGTGTCGCCGTTACAATGAGTTGTAAGCCAAAAGCAATTGTGCTCGGTGGTGACATATTCGAGGAATTCTTCAAGAAATAAGGCGGGATTGCCTTCTTTGGTTATGAGGGTGCCGTCGACGTCGAGGTAGATGTTCATGAGGAGAGTATACGCTATTTCTTTTCCGGATTCTTTAAGAAGTTCTGCTTTGTTATAACAGATCGCCCCAATCTTTCTTCAAGCTTTTTGCGTGCACCGCCCGCGATATCGCCACCTGCGTGAGCATCACTCTTCAATTTTGGAATTCCTTTAGAATCTTCATTGCGATGAATTTCCGTTGTAGCACGTTCGCCAAGCATATTGAAAATTAGTTCGAAATCATTCATATGGTCGCGCAGATTCTCACGCTTAAGACCTTTCAATGTCTTATATTCACTTGGGGCAAGACCGAATGTGGCTTTTGATATTTCAGTTGTCTACAAATTGTAGATAACTGAAAATCACCCTCACTCTGCACCCTTGCCTTCATGGCTGTCCAATAAGCACTAGCTCTCTCGCTGTCGGTTAAAACCTCAATGACATCAACCACTGAAAACCACCATTTATCTTGAAATATTCACAATCCTTGGAGGCAGTAATGCGCTTAGTTATGGCATTTTAAATATTCCTGAATTCGCGCATCATCTTCTCTGGATTTTTGGTTTTTGAGGTAGATTTCAATGAAATCGATGCAATCTTCGCAAACACAAAAAGAGAAAACGAGCCTTGTTTTGCTTGATCCTTTCAGGCTTCTTACCATTAACCGCGTTTTGATTATTTTGATCTGCTTTCGGCTATCTTCCGTCAAAATGACAAACCTTTTATTTTTGGAAAAGTCGACTCCCGGAATGAATTTTTCGAAATTTTTTAAATCTTGCTCCAAAGATGGTATTTTCTTTTTTAAACTTTTCAAATCCCTCAAGAAATCGTCCAAATAATTAAATTTCATCCTCATATTGTCTTACGGAATATGGATCGTTGCGATAGAATACGCTTTCATAGCTGATCTCTTCGCCTTCTTCGTGAGTCATCCAAGGAACATCACCATGCGAATAATCGCTTAATTCTTTTGCGGATTTATCTGAGAGCCTTCCTAAAACGGAGTTAATTATTTCGATCTCTCTGCCGTTTAATTTTGATAAATCCGTAGCGATGCGCGGTAGATATTTTCGCTGTTCGTACTTGAAATACTGGCTTTTCACCTCTTCCAGCTCCCCGATTCTTTTCATTTCTTCAACGACTTTGATGAATTCTTTTGGAGTTGGACCATGATGATTTTTTATGTATGTTAAGCCCATTAACTGCTCTTCGTATTTTTCGTAATAATCAAAATCTATGAAGTATAGAAGCTTATAAAGCACGGTTAATCCGATGTTTGGCTTACCGCCTACTTTTTCGAGTATATAAAGCAATACTTGTTTGAATTTATCGAGCTTTTTTTGCGGGATATCGATCCTCATATCGCTTTTTTCTTCGGACTTCTGGTTTTGAATCAAGCCGAATATTTCTTGAATTTTTTGTTTTTCGTCGAGCTTTAAAGGACGCGTTCCTTTTTCCAAACTGATGAGCGTCGGACGAGAGAGGTTTAGCCTTCTGGCAAGCTCTTCTTGAGACATGCCGAACTGATGGCGAAGCTCTTTGATGTTGATTGAGTTGTTCATAAAGGGGTTTTAATGAAAGCGAGGGTAGTATAGTCTGTGTGGAGGAAAATGTCAAATTTTACAAAATATTGACAGGAAGTTGACGGGAAGTATACGCTAAGTGGAAAATACGCCTGTATCCACCCACTTTTTAACACCACTTCCTCAGCTCCGAAAACCCACTCTTCACCTGCTACAAAACCCACTGGGTTTCTGTGCATTTTTTGTCGCAATGGTTTTTGCTATAAACAAGCAGGATTTTTATGACGCCGGTGTTGTTACAGAGAGAAAAAACTACTCTGTTGCCTGAGGATTTGGGAGAAATGTTTGTGCCGGCGATCTTGAAGTCGTATTTGAAAATGCCGATAGAATCTTCCTGCGAATATTTGAGCACATCAATCAAGCTTGTTTGCTGAACGAGAAAGGCTCTTTGCAAGGTATCAATAATGGTTTTTTTGGTTTCCAGCCATTGCTTGCCTTTGTATTTTTTGCAAAAATCTCTGCAAAAATGAGATTCTGCGTACATCGAAAACTCCACTCGAAAAGCTAGGTCTTTAATAAACATTTTCCGGATCTTCGTTATTGATAAGCGCATAAGGGATGACTTCCCTATCTTTGCATATTTTCCATGGGATTTGGCGATGCGTGAAATCTACAACCTCTTGAGTGCTCGCTTTTTTCCACTTTTTACAGACAGCTTGCACGATTTTTCTTTCTTCATCGTTAAGAACCTTATCATCGGGCTCTTCGATAAGAGAAACCATAATTGCGTTTTCCTTTCTATCGACGCGGATAGACTCATCCTGATCAATGATATCAAAAAACTCAATGGCAACCGGACCTTGTGGCAATTTTTTATATTCAAAACCGGAAATAGGGTTTAAAGACTTATAATAACTGGCAAAATCGCAGAGATAAACCAATTTTGCGAGCTTGGTCTTGGTTATTTTGAAGTCCTCGCCTGATCCGTATTTAATACATTGCAGAATTAGATTATGAAATTTATTAAAAGACTTTTCGCTGAAGCCCTGCGCGTTGATTTTTTCCGAGACTTTTAAATCCTCATCAAGGATAACCTCGACCGGAATGTCAAAAATCTCAGAAATCTTCCTCAATTCCGTTATTGTGATATCGCGTTCTCCTTTTTCTATAGCAATTAGAGTTGGACGAGACATCCCGAGCTTTTTTGATAGGTCCTCCTGTGAAAGTCCCGCGGATTTGCGTAGCTTTAAAATAAAATCTTTCATTATGGTATGGGTTAAATGTGGATTAGATATCGTCCATATTATAGTCTTACTTGAGGTAGATTGTCAATGTTTTTGACTTTTTGGGGTGGGGTGGGGTGACTAGAGGGGCGTTTGTAAAAGAGTTTGACAAAATTAAAGTACTTTTATTTCTTCTTGGCTCGTTTCAAGAGTTTCGTCGCTTCTCTATCAAAGTCTGAAAGATAATTCTTGCCTTGGTCTTTTTTATAAATCTCATATTCGTGATCGGCCTTTTGTTCTGCGTCTTGAGCGCTGACGGCACCGGCGTTTTTCAAAACACCTTTGCCAAGAAGGGCTAAGTATTCGTCCAGCTTCTTTATCCAATCTTTCATAGTCATAGTGCGCTCACTTTTGGCTTGAATCTCGGCAAATGATAAATAAGCGTCCACGATTCGATTGAGCATTTCGAGCTCCTCTTCGTTTAAATAATTTTTCGCGATGTATATATCACGTTGAATTAGATGTAAACCTGAAAAACTTTTTAGTCCCATGAGTGGTTTTTTGTTATTCACACGTTCTGCAATGAGCTCGGCAGCGGTTTTGCCACTCACCGCAAAATGCATCTTGTTTTGAACGGTCTTAAAAAACAGCTCTGTTTCTTTTGCATCTTTGCGATAATCAATGCTCGTTGCATATATATCAGTCACTTTTTGATATAGCATTCGCTCACTGCTACGGATATCACGAATGCGCTCTAACAATTCTTCGAAATAGCGCGACTTATAGCCTCCTTGCTTCAGCCTTATGTCGTCCATCGTAAATCCTTTCACCATATATTCTTTGAGTCGTTCTGTCGCCCACTTGCGGAACAGAATCCCACGATCGGAATTAACACGATAACCAACGGCAATAATGACCTCCAAGCTATACATCTTTGTTTTATATTTTTTACCATCCGTCGCAGTTATTAGGAAATCCCTAATAACTGAATCGATCATAAGTTCACCTGTTTTAAATATATTCGAAAGATGCTCGTTGATAGTCGGCACTGTGACGTCAAAAAGTTCCGCCATGAGCTTTTGCGTCAACCAAACGTTGTCGTGCTCAAATCGCACCTCAACTCGAGCTTTTCCGTCCTCGGTTTGATATAGAATGATTTGTGGTTTACCGTCCATTGTATTGAAGTTATTTCTGTGCCCGTATTATAGGTGAGCAAACGCTCACCGTCAATATTATTTCAGACGATTCTGTTGCGGAATAGTTGGGATTATTTTCTCAACATATTTGCAATATTCACAATCCTCCCCCGCCTTTGGGACTTTATTACTCTTGAGGCATTTGTATATATTTTTGATGGTTTTTGGAACCCAGGAATCAGAACCTTTGTATGGGAGAAGCAATTGTGTTCGGCAGTGACGTATTCGAGGAATTCTTCAAGAAATAAGGCGGGAATGCCGTCTTTGGTTATGAGGGTGCTGCCGATGTCGAGGCAGATGTTCATGAGGAGAGTATACGCTAAATCAGGTTACGCCGTTGCAATAAAGAAAATAATTGGCGTGCCGGATCTTATCCCTCGGGCTTAAACATTGGAGCTAAGTCAAAAACCAAAGTATTTTCATCTATAACTTTAAACCCTATGTGTTCATAGAATTTCATAGCTTTTCCGTCAATAGCGTCAACCACTAATAACCTGCATGGTAAAAATGACTTCATTAAACGTGCTATTGAAATAACGAAATTGATTGCGCAACTGCCATAACCTTGCTTGTGTTGTCCCGCGTCAATAATCAGTTGTCCAATCCTGATTGCCGGTCGTTCAAATAGCCCTCTATTTTTAGGACTACTCAAGTATTTTTGCTTTACACTGCATAAAGATAACGCCAAATAGCCTACACATTTATCTCCAGATCTTAGCTCAAAACACTTCGAAATATACTCTTTTTGGCATTTGATAGCCTTATTTTTAAAAAAAGAATATATGTCTTTATATTCATCAGTATATTTGAAATCCGGGCTTATTAATGTCCTATCATTGAATGGAATAAAATATAACTGTTTTTCACTCTTCATCTGCTATGAATTTCACGTTTTGATCGAATCTTCTTGAACCTTCTAATAATTTTTTCTCAAAATCATTAAGCTCTGTTCTTTCATCATTCTCTCTAAGCATTCTTTCCAGTTTACCGAATGATTTTGCGGATAATATTATTGGAGATAATGGTGATTTTGATCGTGATTTTGTTTTCATACTTCAATGGTTAACATAATAATTTTAGCACCCTAATATTATTTGTTTAATAAATGTTATTGCTAAAAAGGAGGGAATGTTTTAATTATATATGCCTGCTTGCAATGTGGCCTGCTCCCTCAACATATTTGCAATATTCACAATCCCCCGCCTTTGGGACTTTATTGCTATTGAGGCATTTGTATATATTTTTGATGGTTTTTGGAACCCAGGAGTCGTCCCCTTTGTACGGCAAAAGCTTGATATCGAACTCTAACTTTCCGTCAAATGTGTCGCAACTTGTTATTCCGTTTGCGTATACAAAATAGCCGGTCTTGCTGACTTTGAAGCCGTTATGGCGGAATAGCCATTGATAGATTTCCATTTGGCGCTTATAGCCGTCTTGCCATTCGGCGTCAATTGTTACTTCTTCCGCTTTGGATGTGGCTTTGTAGTCGACGATGATTAGCTCACCTGAGGGTTTTACCCAGACGTCGTCAACGCCTCCGGTTATTAAGAGATTTGTTTTTGGGAATTTATAAGTGATGCCTTTATGCAAAGAGTCGCGCCATTCATCGATTTTCTCGTGAGAAAAAGGGATTGCCTTTAAGCCATATGCTTTCATTAATGGATGAGGAGTACCGTTTGCTCGATGGATATCGAATTCCTTTTTTAATAGCTTATCGACGGCGTTATTTAAAGAAAATGGATAACTTGGGGGTTGCTTGATGCCGAGTTTGCGGTCGAGATAGAAGCAGCGCGGGCATTTGATGAATAAGTCGATTTTGGAGCGGGAGAGGCGAAAGGGGGCGGGGGTAGTTGGGGAGTAGAGGGGCATAGAAATTAAATTACATCAAAAAATAATATTCTAAGGGAATAGATACGGTTTTAAATTCCTTATCAATTTTTAGCTCAGAACTGGAAAGTATCAAATTATAATCGGAATTGATTTTTTTCATACTATTTATAATTTGTTTTTTGTCCTTATCCCCCATCCCTACCTCGATTATAATTTGTTTATTATTCAGTATTTGTAAAATGAAATCTGCCCCGCCTTGTTCGCTATCATAACGGATCGCCCCCTGCCCTCTTAAAATAAATTCTCTATATAAATGCGACCCTATTGAATCTTCCAATAATTTGCCCTGTCTTGTGAGATACGTGCTTTCCTGTCCGGTAAAATAAAAAAATGACATCCTAATCGCAGGAGACATGAAAAGATATTTATTCGCTTTTTTTGCAATCGTCATATTCGACCCATATGCCGGAATTTTGATTAATAATTCCGCTTTCTCTAATGCGTCAAAGATGTTAGCTATTGTCAAACGATTTATTTTAAATCTTTCCTCTAAAGCATTGAGGCTTGTTATGTCGTTCTCGGCGATAGCAAAGATAATTCTTTTCACAACGCCAAGCGTATTTGAATCGAAATTGCCTAGCATCGGTAGATCTTGCTTGATTATTTTATCCAAAAGTAAGGAAATCGAATCGTATACTGCGGGCTCATTCGGCATTACAAAAGAAAAAGGCAAAGTTCCATAGGATAAATATGTCTTAATATCAGCTTTATTTATCTTTGACCAATATTGATTAACTAATGCCTGCAATGGCAATAAATTGTTATATACCTCTTCAGCGTTTGAAGAAAAATATACCGCCTGTCTTATTTTTTCTTTTAGCTTTGGTGGATAAATGCCGTTTTTGATCATTTCGTATTCCGTAAAACACATCGGAGGCATTTTTTCAAAAACTGCTCTACGAGCCAAATTCGTTGTCGTCTGCAGAATCAAAGCCGATGAACCGGTACAACAAAAGAATACGTTTGACGTTTTTTCAAATAAGGATTTTAAGGTAACTGCCCATTTGAGATCACTTTGGATTTCATCCAAAAAAATGAGGATGGGTTCTTTTACGCTTTCCAAATTATTGCCTAAAATTTCTTCATAAGCAGACATAAGTTCTGCAATACCGGCATCAAATAAATTCTTGGCATCTTCAACTGATAGAAATAAAATTTTACCGACTTTACTTTGATATTCCGTGCATGTTTGTGCCATCAATGTCGTTTTACCAACACCCCTGAAGCCAGGAATTATTACCATTTTAGTCCCTGATTTCTTAGACAAAAAATCGTCTATATATTTCTGCAATTTCACAAACATAAAACGCCTTGGGTGTTTTTTGCCATCCATGCTGTGAGTAAAACGCTTCAACCGCTCATTGGTTGTACGAATTTGTTGCTGCAGATATTGAACTAGTTCTTGGTTCATATATTTAACTATACTAGAGATGTACCCTTCTAGTATAGTCTGTTATACCAGAAAGGTCAAGGGATTGTTTTTGGCTTATTCTAAGCCATTTACTAAATGGTTTTCTTGATGGCTTTGATGAGATCGGCATGAGCTATGTGATGATTTAACGTTGAAACGTACGTTAGCTTATTACCTTATCTTTTATCGCTTTATCTATTAATTTTTTAAAATCTTCTTGTGGAATCATTGGACAATACTGACCCCATGTCCATTTACCCTTAACTTTGCCATTTTTCCCTATCATGTAATAGCCAATCCTATATTCAACGTCTCCTGCTTTCAAATACTTGTGAGTATTTTCGCCTTCAATGCCAATTCTTCTCAATCTTTCTATTACAAAAACTTTTTCTTCTAAATTATGCTGAGTCATGAATGTCCAAGCTTCTCTTTCGAAAATATGTTTTCCCTTTCGACTTATATCCTTCATTTTTATCGGCTTTTTCTTGGTATATTCTTGGTTTTTGCGGGAGATGAATTGTTGAGAGGATTCCATGTTAATTTTTTATGCAATATTTTTGTGAAGCCGGCTGTGGACAGGCCCTTTCGCCTAATCCGTCTTTATATTTTTTCTCACATGTTCTTGACGTTATCTCCCACTCTCCGTCTTCTCTCCTGTCAAAATAAAATGATATGATTTCCCAAATTCTTTGCGGATTACTGTCGGCTTTTAGAGTATAAGAATATTTACTGCAAATAATTTTACTTTTATTCAACGCTTCCGGGTCCCAAACTTTAATATCTTCATATCCGCTAATATGCTTGAATACTTCCCTTTGAAGCTCTTGCACCTCAGATCCATCATTTATATCACACTTACTTTTAGCCATTAAAGAACAAACTTCTCTAAATCTATTATTATTTAAAAGTCCATAATATTTACCAGTAAGCTCTTCCGGATTGATTCCCTTCAACTCTTCCGTTCTATTATTTATGATATTTGGATCTTTTATACCTTCATAATTTATCTGAACTGAATCAGCTTGTATTGCAGGACTCTGATTGCCTGTGGTTGAAATGTTTGTGCTACTTGATGGATATATTGGACTTATAAAAGCAACAAGCACTGGAACCACTATAGTTGAAATTATGGCGATTATTTTATTTGTCATATTCATTGCCTCTATACGTTAATCAAATCTTTTGAATCCCTGTATCTTTCATAAACAAAGTTATAAACCTCAAATCCTTTTAGCCCGCATTCCTCTTCCGTATAAGCTTCTACCGGCAATTTCTTGAATAATAGATCTGAAATAGTGACCTTCACCCCAGAGCGATTTGCCTCAAAATCTCTCCAGTGTGGCACAAGAAGAGGTTTAAGATTTGTTAGCAATTCGTGGGTTGCACCTTTGATACTGGCAACTTCATCTGGATTTAGATTTTCTTTAACTAGTAAATCAAAAATGGCCAATTCATCCTCACTTAGATTTTCTTTTACTGATCGCTGTTCTTCTTCGCTTAAATCTTTAGCAAGCGCTATAAGATTGTCAAAAAGCTGATCTACATCATGCGCACCGCTATTGTACTCTTGCAAAAGGGAGACAAGTCTCTCCATAAACTTCGCACGTTTCTTGTTTCTCTTAACCATTTCTGTAATCTTTTTCTCAAGCTCAGCAGACATTGCTTCTACTTGTAAATTCTTATCATCAAGACCTGCAAAAAATGTTTGCAAGGCATCTGCATCAAGAGCACTTAAGTCTTTTATTTTTTTATGTTGAGAAATAACATATTCTCCAGCTTGGATTGATTTATCAAGCAAGTCCTCCAGATCTTTTTTTACTTGAGATACATCTATACTCTGCGATCCTACATCACGGATGCGTGAAGCAAGCACGCGAACAGCTGTTACTTCTTTATAAAAATTCTCTGCATCTGGATCAGGTAATACCGAGCGATAGGCACTTTGTAGGTCACTAGCAAGGTTTAAAAACTTCTTTTTCTTCTCTTGTTGTCCAATTATTATATTAGCGTATTTTTCCAGTAGCAATAACTTTTGATCGCTTGGAGCTTCGAGTAAAGGAGCTAGTTCAATCTGTTCAGCGCTTAGAAATTCTTTTATGGTGTGAAGCGCATTTTTTAAATTATTTAAAAGCTCATCTTTGCTTTTGATTATGTCATCTTCATCAACTCCACTAGCCGCATATAACGCCAAGGCACGCTCAATATTCTTAAATACGCCGATATAATCAACGATTAAACCATTCTTTTTACCTTCATCGGCCACACGATTAGCGCGAGCGATAGTTTGCATTAAAGTGTGGTTTTTCAATGGCTTATCCAAGTATAAGGTTGAAAGATTTGGCACATCAAAGCCAGTCATCCACATGGCGCAAACAAACACAATTCGCAAATTACTATCAGCTTCTTTGAATTCATCTTCAAGAGATATAACCCTTCCATCCTTCGAAGTCTTTTTAAGAATTCTCTCTCTGATTGGCTTTACATCAATCTCAAATTCTTCCATGTCGGCAATTTCGTTTTGGTTATCGCCAAGACTTACCATCACCGCCATATCAACATTTTCGTGTTGTTCGAGCTTAACTAAGATCTCTTCGTGTTTGCGTTCATCTGTCGTACGCGTTAGATCCATGGCCAATTTTTTGATATATCGATTCCATTCTTTTTTTACTTTGTCATACATTCTGAAAGTGGTTTTCTTATCAATACAAACCACCATTGCCTTTCCGTCATAGCCTCGCCCTGCATAATGCTCCACAATATCGCGCGCAATAGTATCCAGGCGATCTTCGCGAGTAATAATCTCATAGAAGTTAGAGTATTCTCGCTCCAGTTTCTCTTCTTCATCTTCATCGAGGTCATATCTATCCATAAGTTGTCCCAGTTGTTCCTCGAGGTTTTCGTTTACGTTTTTTAACCTTGGTACACGATTTTCGTAGTATAGTGGCACAGTTGCTCCATCCCGCACAGAATCACCAAAATTATATTTGGATACATAGTCTCCAAAAGTTTTTACCGTCTCTGCTTCGCCCATAAGCGGTGTACCGGTAAACCCGATAAAAGATGCGTTTGGCAGTGCTTTACGCATATTGAGAGCCATTCTGTCATATTGGGTACGGTGTGCCTCATCAGTCATCACTATAATATCTTCACGTTCTGATATAGCCTCTGATATATCTTGGAACTTTTGAATGGTAGTGAAAATCTGGCGGTGATCTGCTCTCAACAAATCCTTAAGGTTCTCTATAGAATCCGCATGCACTTCTGCCTCATGGACAGCTCCAGCATTAATAAAGTTTTTATAAGCCTGTCCGTCTAGTTGCGTTCTATCCGTAACAATTACGAAGGTGAAATTGCCGGTAACTTTGCGTAGGACTTTTTGTGATAACCAAACCATAGAATATGATTTACCTGAACCTTGTGTGTGCCAGAAAACACCTAATTTACCTTCCAACTCTTTTCTGTGCAAAACGTTGTCAAAAGCTCTATTCACTCCAAGATATTGGAAGTATCGCGGAACAATCTTTTTTGCCTCACCTTTAACTTCATCGAACAAAATAAAGTTTTCAAAAATATCGAGCAGTCGCGTTTTGTCGCATATCCCACAAAGGATAGTTGTTAGATCAGTTCTCGGTTTATCTTCTTCGCTTTCGGCTTTTTTCCATTCGTTAAAAAACTCGTATGGTGCAGTTAGTGAGCCAAATTTATTTTCAATACCATTTGAAATAATAATTCCCATGTTATACCAAAATAACTTTGGGATAGTATCTTTATAATCACGGATATTATCGCGATGCGCGTCTACTAAACTTTTATGAGAGGCTTTGAGCTCTAATAAAACAAGAGGGATGCCGTTTACGAACAAAATAACGTCAGGCCTTCGTGTATACATTTCACCCACCACCCACAGCTGAGACACAGCTAAAAAGTGATTGTTCTCTGCCTTTTCAAAATCAAAAAATCGCACACGTTCAGTCCAAGCATCTCCATCTTCTCCTACAACATTCACATTAACTCCGTCACGCAAAAGTTTGTAAATTTCTTGATTAGCTTTAACTAAACTCAAATTGGATCGGTCGCGAGTGATTGCATCCACGGCTTGCTCAAGCATATCAGCAGGCGTAGCAGGATTGATTTTCTGAAGCGCAGGTAATAAATACTTTTTTAGAACAACTTCGCCCTGATTTTCACGTCCAAGTAATAAGTCGTCTTCATCTTTGTAGGCGTTGATATGGCACGTATTATCACCCCATATTTCTTTTATGAGTTTAATGACAGTTTGTTCGACGAGATTGTCTTCGGAAAATTGGTTCATGGGTTAATCTTTTATTTCAGGTAAATATATTTTTAAAATATCTATTAATACTTGCCTTTTATCAGAAGATAAAAAACTAAGTACCAAATTTTTATACCCATTTTTTGATAGCTCTATTTTAGTCTGAATTTGACCAACAAGGCCTTTATGAGGATACGCTTTTAGTATCTCTGTAACTTCAGCAGTGTGCTCAGGCAAATCTACTGTGGCCAGCTGATCTAATTCTGACAAAATAACTTTTTTAAAATTGTCATACTCGGTTTTATCTTTTACTAATCCAAATTTTTCACCAAAATGCCTGTGTATTCTATATTTTGAAGCAGCAAACACCGCTTTTTCTTTATTTTCATGGTAAACTTTCCTAATTTCGGCAACAATTTCCTCTTTTTTGTCAGCCTTCGACAAATGATTACAAACTATTCCAACTATTTCTGGTACAAGAAATATATTCTCAACTTCATTCAATGTAATACTGAAGATCCCTGCATCCTTTAGTGATGTTAACTGTTCCTCAGTACGAAAATCTTTATCTATAAGACCATAAACCTTTTTGTCATGAAGATCAGAATGAGTTCTAAGTCCTTTTACCGCTTCAATAACTTTTTCACAAGAACCACAAGGAATTACTGTGAAATTTTCGTAGTATGTCTGATAAATTTGCATATCAAGAGATCCTTTATTGCCTTCCACAAACAAAACAGGTTTTCTACTCCCAAGAATTTCAAGAAAAAGATTTTCAGGGATGACTTCATTGGGATCAAGCTCTTTCCAATCCCATAAACTATTCTTATAACCTTGAATCCAAATCAATTTGTTTGATGGCTTACTGACGGCAAAATCAAGATCATGCGTTATATAGATAAAAGTACAATCATTTCTACACTCTTCAAGCTTATTCCACAATCTCACCATTAAAGATTTATGCAGATGGAGCTCAGGCTCATCAATAATCAAAATACAATCTTTGTCGGCCAAAAGAATTTGCGAGATAAGATATAATCCCACTTTCTCGCCATCGCTCATTTCCGCGCCAGAAAATTCATTTGTTTCATTTACGGCTCGCACTCTATCTTTCTCTAATTTTAATGTTCTATATGGAAAAACAAAATTCCAAACTTCAATTACCTGCTCTTTTACAGATTTTAGAAGTTCCTCTTTTTTGAGACTGCCCTTTGTGTTTATATCATTAATAGCTTTTTCGTTTCTCCAAGATTCCTCGGCAAATAGAGACATCAATACTTGCTGAAAGTCATTTTGGGGCTGAATAGGGCTTTGATTTTTATAAACACTCCTCAATTGCGACTCTGCGGTTTCATGATCTTGCTTCTGGACAACTTCGCTCAACTGTAAATATCTTTGCGCAGAAATCCTTTTTGTAGGATTGTTTATCTGTTCAAGTTTCGACCCAAGTCTGGTTTTGCCACTTCCATTTGCGCCAACAATAACTATATTTTTTTCGATTGTTATAGCCTCTTGTTCACCACTACCCGATTTTAGAATTTGTATGGTTTTCATAAATATTCTTTTAGAATTCGCTTCCCAGTGACCAACTGGGGAATTAAAAGGTCGCGCATTTTTGATAAACGGTTATTTTCTCTCTGTAGTCTAAGAATTAAATCCATAACAGAACTTATAAGCGTCTCAAAATTATTAAGAATATTAGACTGCGGGCATAAAATCTTAATCTTTTTAAAATTTCCCTTATTAATTTCTTTAAAGGTTGCTCCTGAACCTAGATCAATGAATAAAGGTACATGTTGTTTTAGCCAATAATAAAGAAAATACAAAGTGACTTTTTCGTTGGGCAAACAGGTAATAAAACCCTGATTCGTGGAAGCAAAAGATGTATTAATTGAAATTGCACCAATAGTTGCTCTACTTGTCATCATTACGCTGAAAGGAGGAAATAACTTTGCAGAACTTTTTTTCAATCCAGTCTCTGTAATCTTTTCGGATGATGCGTCTGTAAACATTTGATCGGCTCCAGTCAAATCAGTCGGCGTATACCAATTTATCTCTCCTCCCCAATATTCAGGAACTAACCTAGATGGAGTTCCTCCTCCTAATATTTCAAAACTTTCTTCAACACTTCGGATCGCCCACTCCTCAGGCACCATACCATATTCAGTACCACTATCCACCATTTTTACTTTTTCATGACCCGGAAATTTGAACTTCACAAACCACTCCACGTAGAGAAGCTGTGCCATTTCTTCCAATGCCTTGATGCGCTTTTCGTTGTTTTCGATCAGGTCATCGTAGGTAGAGAGGACAGAAGCAATACGGGTTTGTATTTCAATCTCTCTTTTTTGTAACTCTATCGTTTCAATTCTATTCAGAGCTAACTTTGGCTGCGTACTACCTCCAACACGTGCACGAATTTGAAATTGACCTTCTCTGCTTCGTAGAAAATACATCAAATAATCTCTATCAATTTGTGTTTTATCAAGTTCTGTAATTTTTGCTGCATTTTCAGTTAGATTCGCTCCCGACAAAAAATTGGGTATTTTACCAACGAGTCCAATCGTCCCCGCAATACTTATGTACACATCGTCATCAGAGATGGTATATCGCTTTATTTGTTCAAAAGCCTCATCTGGAACATATTTAATATTTGAGGCGTTCAACTTGTCCGACTCCATGTCAGTGACTCGGATATACGGATGGTTTGTCTTCTTGTCTTGCACAAAAAATCCACCAGACAACCTTTTACCACCCTTAACTTTTGCGAAATCTTTTATTTGAAAAATTGCCATTTATTTATTGTAAAAATTAATAATTTTCTGTATTCGCTCAAGATATATCGGCAAAACAGAAAAACTTGCGAGTACTTCTTCGCGAGTAATATCAATACCAGTCGGGTGACCGGAATCATCTCTACCCTTTTTGATTAGATCATAAATACCATTAAATGTTTGCTCAATGTTATTTTTTATATCAGGAGATAAATCATTTTTATGTGGCTCAAATTCCTTTTTAAAATCTTCCCGTAACTGCTGAAATGGCTTGAATTTAACTGGAATAATCGTAACTCTATATTTTTTCTCAAAAGTTGAAATCAGCTGTAAAAAGGCCTCTTCAGAAGCGACTCCCAACATAACTGCCGTTGCTCTATACGCACCACCTCGAAAACATTTAATAGCTTCATGGATGTATTCCAGTGCCAACTCGCTGATTCCGGCTGCTTTTGTCTTTATGTGATCAAGATAGCCTGCCGGATCATAAGGAACTGGACATTCCGCTTCAGCAACTTTTTTTCCATATTCCGTTACGCGAAGCCAAGGATAACCTTGAGAAGTAAAGGTTACAATTCCTTGGACCACTAAGTCCCACACAATACCTGCAATTTCTTCGCGTTGCTCGTTAGTCAAATGATAACCACCACCTTCTCTAGTGCCAGTGGCAATAAATTTTGCTTCTTTGTCTACCCCGTCAATTACACCAAGCATCTGTATCTGAACACGTGGAACAGACATTTGCTTTTTAAAATATTGTAATACGAATTTGTAGAGTTCTTGTTGTGTGATTGAATTCCCCATACTTATTCATTTTTAGTAGCATTTGCAAGCAAAATCCCTTGTTTTTGCCTTATTCAAGCCAATTTTACTTTTACTTGCTTTGGTCGATGCAAGTAAAAATTACTTACTCGATTCTGACGTATCGCGATTAAGACTTTTTTCCAACTTTTTAATTGATGGGTTATTAATCAAGGCTTTCATTTGCGTGATCGCAATCCCATTTAACTTAGCGAGCCTGTTGGCTTGCGAAAAACCATCAATAATATATTGAGCATTGAGAGACTCCATGTTTACCAACACAACAAGCTGTTCAACTGTGGCATAATCTCTAATGTTCCCCTCTTTCCCTTTATTCTTGTCGCGCCATTCCTTAGCACTCATCCCAAACAAAGCAACATTCAAAATATCCCCCTCATTGGCATAAATGTGACTTGAAGTTTTTGGGCTTATCTTTTGAGGTATCAAGTGTCCCTTAATAGCATCGGTGTGGATTCGATAATTAACTTTGGCCAACATTCTTTTTACGTCCCAACCGGACTCAATTCTTGACTTCTCCTCCTCTTTTAACCGCTGAAATTCTTTAATTAGATATAGTTTGAATTTTGGATTGATCCACATCCCAAATTCAAAGGCTATGTCTTTGTGGGCATAAGTGCCTCCATACCTACCCGCAGTGGCTTTAAGACCTATGGCATTGGTTTTTTGGACCCATTCTTTAGCGCTGATCTTGAAGCTATTCAACCCTGCTTGACTTTTAATTATGGCGAATTCGCCATAATTAAAATCCGGATTGTTAACGCTTTCCCATATCCCCAGAAATTCAACAGTATTCCTGTTCCTTAGCCAATCAGAGATGAAAAAATCTCCATCTTTTGCCTTTAGCATATCTGTCAAAGACAAATAATCTTGATCTCCCTTAGATATAAATGAAATTTTGGTTCCTTCAACTATTATTTTTTTGGTTGGTGCCATGTTTTTTAGGTTATAATTTTGTCCCAATCATCCGCGATTTTCTTTTCTAACTCGTGCGATTCAGCAGTAAGAGCAGTGAATTCGCCCATCAGTTCCTTCATTCTTACATCAAAATCCACATCACTCATTTCTTTTTCTACAATTTCCACGTATCGCCCAGGATTAAGTGAATAGTCATTGGCGCGCACTTCTTCAAGTGTTGCCACTTTACACCTACCTTTTATGTCTTCGTATTTCTCTTCGCCTCCTTCCTCACGATAACGACGGACAATGTCGGCTATTTCTTGAATTTGCTCATCAGTCCATTCACTATGAGCACGATCAATCGGAGTGAAAATATCTTGAGCATTGATAAATAAAACCTTATTTTGCCTGTCGGTGTCCGCCTTTCGTTTATCAAAAAACCAAAGGGTGCAGGAAAGAGTGGCATTCATAAACATATTGGTACCTACCGAAACGATCACATCTACCATTCCATCATCAATCATCTTTTTACGAATTTCTTTTTCTGCATTGCCTGCATCACTGGCTGAATTTGCCATAACAAAGCCAGCTCGACCTTGCGGATTAAGAGCACTGGCAAACATTTGCATCCAAAGATAATTGGCATTTGAGATATCTCCCTGACCAGTAATAGGAAGCCCGATATAGTAGCGCGGATCACCTTTGATTTTTGCCGCATCAATCACTGTTTGTTTATTCTTGTCTTTACCTTTGACGTTAAACGGCGGATTTGCGAGTACAAAATCAAAAGTACCGACACTGCTAAAAGCATCTTCATAGAAAGAATTAACTTCGGCGATCTTGCCAGACAAACCATGGATTGCTAGATTCATTTTGGCAGTGCGGATATTGCTTGAACCTTTTTCTTGGCCATAGATCGCAATTTCATTCATTATTTTTGCCGTTTTAGCATGTGCTTTCACAAAGTTTGCAGATTGCACAAACATTCCACCACTTCCACAGGCAGGATCCAAAATTTTTCCATGATATGGCTCAATAATCTCAACCAGTAATTTAACTATAGATTGTGGAGTGAAAAATTCTCCGCCTTTCGCACCTTCAGAACGTGCAAATTCACCAAGAAAGTATTCATATATTTCTCCAAAAGCATCGCCCGCTATATCGTCTGGGATTTGATTGAAGTTTTTGAGGAGCGTAATCAGTATCTGGCTGTTTTCACCAGGGATCTTGTGAAGAGAGGTAAAATCTTGAGGTAATACACCGGCAAGATCAGTGTTCTTCGCCTCAATTTCTTTCATCGCATTGTTGACTGCTAAACCTATATTCTCACTCTCGGGAAGACTCATGAGATATGAATAAGTAGCAATTTCAGGCAAAAATAGCACGCCTTTTGATTTGTAGTGGTCAGGGGTAAGAGGAGCTTGTCTACCTTGCGTGTTATTTTTGCGCTCGGCTTCCATTTCCGCCTGAGCTCGTTTAAATCTGACATCGGCAAATTTCAGGAATATTAAACCCAGAATCGGTTCAGAGATTTCGTTGAGCTTTAATCCAGAGTTAGCACGAAGCTGTACTGCCGCAGACCAGAGTCTTTCATGAAGTTGGGTTCTGTTATTTGTTGCCATAATTTACTTTATTTAACAAATTATATTGTATTCCATCCCGCTCTATAAATAAACCCACTTTCAGAATAAAGCTGACTGTAATTTTGACCCATCTCTCTCTTCCTTTTCTGCGCTATAAATGTCCTTCGACATCATCGTTGCACTGCGTGCAACGCGGTCCGCCTCTCTTCAGCAAAAATAATCTTCGCTTTGCTCGACTTATTTTCGCTTCAGAGTCCTGCGCTCCGATTTGCCTCAAGAATTCGGCAAAATCTCCGCGCGGGATACGGGAATTGAACCCGCTTTTTCGCCTTGGGAAGGCGACGTACTACCGGTGTACTAATCCCGCGGATTATGATTGAACAAAGAACGGGGCGATTAAGAGGGCGACGTTTAGGATGGCAAGGACCCAGACTGAAACCCAGCCGAAGATGCGCCAAAAACCTTTGGTGGCGTATTCGCCCATGAGGGCTTGATCTTGGGCGATTTTCATCAAGAAATATAAGAAGAATGGAAGAACCAAACCGTTTGCAACTTGGGAAGCGCGCATTATCATGAGGAGCGGCATACCGGGAATTGCGACTGTGATGACGCCTATAACTAAAATGGCTGTAAAGATACCGTAAAATATTGGTGCTTCGCCGAATTTTTTATTCATGCCGAGCTCATATCCAAGAGCTTCACAAATGATATATGCGGTTGAAAGAGGCAATATGAATGCGCCGAAAATAGATGCGTTCAAAAGGCCGAATGCAAATAAATATGATGCGTATTCCCCTGCGAGAGGTGCGAGAGATAAGCCAATATCGCCAACATTATTAACCGGAATATTGTGTGCGAAAAGAGTTGCGGCACATGCGACGATCATGAAGAAAGAAAATATATCTGTGAAAATTCCGCCGATCGTTGTATCAATTTGGCTGTATTTTAAATCTTCTTTTTTGATACCTTTTTCAATTGCGGTTGATTGCAAATAAAAATACATCCATGGCGCGACAGTTGTACCGACGACACCGACTGTTGTGAATAAAAATGCGCTATCGAATTTTAATGTTGGGATGAGTAAACCTTTAAATGCGGCGCTCCAATCCGGTCCGGCCATAAATGCGGAAATTATGTATGTGATATAAAAAAGCGCCATTGTTAAAAACAGCTTTTCTATTGATTTGTATGAGCCTTTTACGATTACGAACCATGCGAGAATTCCTGATAAAACGACTCCGATAATTGGCAAAACCGTTGTCCAAAATATAGTTTCTCCGCCGATTTGTTTGCCTAAAATATATACGGCGGAAGATATTCCGGAAAATTCACTTATTGTTGTGCCCATGTTGGAAACGAGAACGAGAGCGAGAACAAAAAGCGTTAATTTGATTCTGAATTTCTCACGAATTAATTCGGCAAGACCAAGGCGCGTGACTATTCCCGTCTTGGTTGTGATGTTCATTGTGAAAACGAGGAGGATTGTAATCGGAATGAGAGTCCATAGCATGGAATAACCAAATCTTGCCCCTGCAATTGAATACGTTGCAATTCCACCGGCGTCATTATCGACTTGTCCTGTGATTATTCCGGGTCCAATTATCGCCATCAGAATGGCTAATTTGGCCCATTTGCTCGCAAGCTTTTGCTTGATTTTTACGAGTAAGGCATTAGACATCGCATGACATCGTCAACGGTTATTATTCCAAGCAACTTGTGATGCTTGTCTGTTACGGCAATTGAAAACAGATTATATTTCGTCATTATTTCAGCAACTTTTTTCACATCTGTGGCAGGATGAACTGTATGAATTTTCTTGAGCGGCTTCATGATTTTTCGCATTGGATCCATCGGATCCTTAATAAGCAAAGTCCTTGCGGAAATAACTCCAAACAATTTTCCCGCCTTATCAACTATATAAACAAAAAATATGGATCTATATTTATTTGAAATATTTTTTATGTGAGTTGTCGCTTCTTCAACCGTCCAATCCGGATCAATTTCAACAAAATCGGAAGTCATAAGACCACCGGCCGTATCGTTTGGATATTCAATAAATTTTTCAACCGTCATACGTTTATCTCTTTTGAGATAAGAAAAAATACGTTTTGTTTCCTTTAAGTTAAGCGTTTTTACATAGTCGGCCAAATCATCTGTCGGAACGTTATCAAGAACTTCTCTTGCCTGATCTTCGCCGAGCAAATCAACAAGCAAACGCCTTTGCATTGGATTTAATTCCTGGAAAACTTTCGCGGCTTTTTCCGGTTCCAAGGCGTTGATAAGCGAAATACCTTGCTTTGGAGTAAGCTCTTCAAGGATGTTTGCGAGATCTGCGGCATGCAGTTTTTTCAAATCATTTGAAACCGTTTTAAGACGGAGAGCGCCGTTAACAAGTTGAACATTTTTCCAATCAATCAGTTTTGGTTCAAGGCTTCTGAATATGCGCCACTTCTCAACTCCAACTCTTCGAAGAAGTCCGCGAGTGCTCATGTCTATGCCAAGAATTCGAATTCGGTCTTCCACTTTTCCGAGTTGAATGTCGTTAACACGAACAACGCGCGTGCCGGAAATATCTACGATTTGCTTATCAACAATGTCACGATAAAGCCAGAAATCTTTTAAGCTCGATTTATATTGTTCAATTTTTTCAGAGCGAATTTTTAAAGTTATTTCATCGTATGCAAAATTCTCCGCGTATGAAATTGGAATAAACATTTGCTTATCGCCCTTCTCCACAACAATGGCTTCAATAAAAGGATAATCCTCTCCACCACGCGCAATCATATCCTTCAATTTCCCAATTGTTTTTTCTGTTGCATCAACGACTTCCGCGTTTAAATAGTGCGCGAAGAAAATCATGGGGGTTTGTGTTTTAATGGTACAGGGACATTTTAATGGAATGCGGGGACGGAGGCAAGAGAGATGCGGGGACGGAGGCAGTTTTTGCCCCGGGCAAAAAATATTACGAAATTTTTAAGCTATTGCGTAATAGAGAATTCTGTCACGTGACGGAACTGATTCAAATCAAGCTCAGAAGAATTTGCGCAAACATGTAGCTATGTTTCGATATAGATTTTTACCACGCGGCAAGCGTAAATCGATTCGCACGATCAGAATTTAGCGATTTAATTTACCATCAAGCACTCTTCGAACTGCAACTCTGGCCATGTGTGCCCAATATGTTGGTCCGCCGAATCTTTTTGCCGCAATAACTCCGGCCATGGCAAGAGTCAAAGCTGCGCTTGATAGGTCGCCTGCGTGAATGCGTGTATTGACTGCGCAACCGCCGCCACCGCCTTTGTCTGCCGGTTCGGCTGTGTATGTATCTTCGCCTGCTGTATCTGTGCCGGTTAGCCCTTCGTCGCCGCCGGAAACGTCCGCTTCTGCGCCGCCTTCATCGCCTGTGGCTTCTTGGACAGCCTCCTCGACGGCTTCTTCAACAATTTCTTTAACTTCAGCCGGAGATTCGGGATTTTGTTCTGGTTTTGGTTCGGTCGTATCTACACCTTCTGCTACATCAACGCCTTCAACAACTTCTCCGGCCACTTCTTCAACCACGTCAGGATCAACGGCTTCAACGACTTCAACGGCTTCAGCTGGACCTTCGACTTGTTCGGGCTGCGTTTCTTCAACTTGTACAATTGTTTTTTGTGTATGAATTCTCATCCATGTTCCGGAAATTGCAAGCGCAACGCCTTCATCGCCTGTCTGTCCTTGATATGGCTCGTCCGATTGTGGGAAATCAACACCTGCTGTGTCCGCATTATCCGCGGAACCTTCGCCCATTTCGATTATGAAATCTGTTCCTTCGGGAATAACAACTGTCATATCTTCAGAAGCAGATCCTGTGCTTGTGATAACGACGTCGGAATCCTGAGGGACGGAAACGGTTACCGGGTCCCCTTGAATCACGTCCGCGTCTCCAAAAACCGTATGACCCGGAGTTGTCTGAACTTCGTCCGAAGTGCCATATAGCTCTTGAGTTGAAGCTGAAACATCGGCCGGATTTTGACATGCGTCACCGATGCCTGTACCGGTTGTATCGATCTGTTCCTTGTTTGGAACGGTTGGGCAATTATCGATAGAATCAATTACGCCGTCTCCATCTTGGTCAATAACAGCTTCACATGCATTTCCGACTCCATTGCCGTCCGTATCGAGTTGGTCGTTGTTTGGAGTGGCCGGGCAGTTGTCGTCGAAATTATTGATTTGATCGCCGTCTGTGTCGGGGGCGGATGCGAAAGAAACTATTCCATCATAACTGATACCTGTAACAACTGAGCTTGTAACGCCATTGTTTGTATCGAAAACAAAGTGAACCATTTTTGTTTTTCCACCTGTATTTTCCTTTTGTGCAATGTCTAGAACATTTGGATTCACTCTTGAAAAGCCACCAATCATTGTTCCGCAGTTTGGGACTAATGCGTGGAGAGTTGCTTCCGGAACTGCGATTTGAACGCCGGCGGAAGGGTTGGAGATGTCGAGGGAGTAAATGTTGTCGTTCATGCCAGACATAAACCATAATTCGCTTGTGCCTGGGCGGATGCCGAAAGAAGCTTGCAAACTTTCTATCGAAACAATTTGTGGCTCTATTGAAAGATCTGTTTCGCTATATATTAATATTTTATCTATAGTCATCGCTACAACGTTCCCATTGTACACAACTGTTTGCATAACCGAACCTGTCCCTATTCCACCTGGCAATTGAGCTTTCCCCGATTCAGCATATTGCCCTGGTGCGGTTTGAGAAAAACGTTGAAGAAATCTCTGGTCTTTAACGTTCGTCCCAGCATACAAATAGCCACTTGAATCAAAATTCACAGATGAAACGTATGGTTGTGCGCCACTAGCTTCTTTTGGATTTGGGATAATTCTTGTAGTGCTACCATCTGCAAATGTTAAAACTATCTTTGCTTCATTTGGATAATCCGGCTCTGACACAGCAAACGTATCGCTTGATTCATCTCCTGCTAAATACGCTGGGCCGTTTATATCACTCGTTGCCGATTGCTCTACTAAAGTTTTTGGATCTCTAAATGATATTCTGCCTGGATCACCGCCTAAAACGGCACCAAGTTTGTTCCCTGTAAAAGCAACTTCATTCGCTCCATATTGTCCACCTGCAGGTACAGCAACTCCGGCTGAAACAACTCCGTCTGTAACGGTTATCGCTCTTAAATTTCCACTTTCATCGGCTGTTACGATTCTATCTAATTCTTTTCCGAAAACATCTCTTGAAATTGTACCTGCTGCAAAAAGAGTCATAAGAATTCCAATTGCCCTTATCGATCCTGATGAATTTACTCTGTCAAATTCTTCAGCCGGCATACCGCCAACTTTTAAATATTCTTTAGCCTCATCGGCTAAACTAGGTCTATTGTTTTGTGAGTTTGGCGAATTAATCATTTTTAATTTTATTAAAGGAGGTTATAATACTATATATTAACCTTGTTTGTCAAGGCTTTTGATAAATATAATCAAAGCCTGTTGGGGTTTCATAAATATTAGCTCTGATCATATGCCTGAATCCGCCTGAATAACCTTCTCCGATAATCACGGGAATGCCTGATATTTGACTAGTTCCTGCAGCTGGGCTCCCTCCGTTTGTTTTGTATAAAATTTGATATTCAAGATTTGGGATGCTTGTATCACCGTCGCTTCCTACAAAATAATGCTTGCCTGCAAATGGAAATTCGAGGGTGAGACGGAGATAAGGATTCTCGATGCCAGATGGTGGTAATTTTAGTGCACTTGAAATCTTTGTCGTAGTTTTACTGTTACCAATTTTTAAATTTCCTAAATGTTCAGTGTTGCTTTGGTCTAATACTATAAAGTCTGCCTGATCCTCCCCTATATTTATTTTCAATGAAGTTATATTTGAGCCATTAAACTCTTTCCCTTTTGTAAAATTCTTCAATGGTATCATATAATCTCCATCCTCCTCCGTATATAACCCCCAGTTTACAATCGTATTCGTTTGCTCTGGCGCATACATCACGTACCTCTTTCCCGCTTCACACATCCCCGCTCCTTCATATATCAACTCTGCTGTGGTAGGGCCATTGCCTTGATCGCCACTTGGACTTTTTATCGCTTTCGCATCACATGCCGTGCGAACCCTGACTTGAAAATCCGTGAATGTAATTTGCGTTCTTTGCCCTGCGCTATCAACCCCATATAAAGGAATTTCGATCGCTGAGTCGTTGTCTTTTAACTTATTCCAATTGCACGGATGATCTTGAGGCTTGCCCATACCGCCACTACTTATGGTTTTTTCGATGTCTGCCGCTATGGCGGTGCCTTCTGTTGTAGAAATATATCTCATTAATGATGCTGTAAACTTCTTCATATCTGTCGGCGCATTATATGCGTCACAATCCTTGCCGGCGGTCCCTGAACCCGGGAACGGATACGAGCTCCAAACTTCATTTTCATTGTCTGTGATCTCGTTCATCAAACCTTCGTCCGCACCAACTCCAAGCACTTTCCACTGCATATTTCCCGCACCTTCTTCGTCTTCGTCAGGCGCGCCGGACAAAACTCCTTCGCCCGGATGCTGATAATTGTATAAAGCCCTACTCATTGCGGTCTCCGCGTTATAGAAGGCTTGATTTGATTTATATGAACCGCCCGTGCTTTTTGCCATGTTTGTCGCGGTTTGCGCAATAGTTGTGGATATCGTTAAGAATGCCATCATAAAAATCAAAGCGACGATTATAGCAATACCGGAACGAGATTTTGCGTTCCTTTTCATGTTAACGGCTGTTATAAAAAGTTTTCTTAAGAGTGAAAAGCCTTTGTCCCCCCCCCCTCGTACCATCCGACCGTCGCGACAACGGTCAATCTATCTTCCAGCAAATCAACTTCATCATGCCTTATTTCAATCATTCTATAGAATGCGGTATCAACGATTTGCCCGCGATACGAATTTTTATCCACAAGATAATCGTTTGCAAAAACCGAGTCCTTATTGATTTTAGTTAATTTTATTCCAAAAGTACCGGGCATAAAATCCGGTTCCAATTTATATTTTCCTTCAAATGTTTTACCCGTTTCGCATTTAAAGCCATACGTATATTGATCAAAATCCCAGCATTTTTTGTCGTATTTAATCGAATTTGCATCCAAGACCACCCTGATTGCATCAATGCCTTCGGTCAAAAAACTTTGCGCCACTAAATTATTTCGCGTTGCGACAAAGGAGCTATTTACTTTGAGAATCATAAAAATAAGCGCGCCAATACCAATAGATACAAACAATAAAACGCTTAAAATTCTGAAATACTTGAAATTAAAAGGATTTATCATTTTAACGAAATTATACAAAAATATTCTAAACCTCGACTCGTGTATTTGCAATGATTTTCTTGCTTTTTCCACGACTTAAGCACGTACTCATGGCTCAATCGCACCATCCATCTCATTCATAAAACCCCATTCATTCCACTTCCAAATTCCCAAAGTCTTTGGCGTGCAATTTGGCAAATCCGAATAATCCCCTTCATACGTTACTAGCACCGGAAATTTTTCATTTGGCACGGTTTGAAATTCAAATGCGCAATTTGGTTTTGATAAATTTGATGACTGCCAAACGGCACTTATTTTTTTACCCTTATAATCAAAAACAAAGAAATGATTGCGTACCGAAGGATCGTTTTTAGTCACCCAAAATGGCTTTGATGGGCCAAAATTTCCCGATTTCCAAACTGACATATTCAAGTCGGGAATGGAATCACCCGTGGAGTCCGCGATTTCGAAAGAATCCACAAACCAAACTTCCGACGACTGCCAAATTTGCTGTGAATTTTCCGAAACCGTTAATCTGCCATCCTTTAAATCGTATGTTTCTTTTACACCATCTTTATCCAAATCAAAATCTTTATGCGTTTTTTCATTGATAGCTAAAACCGTTGAAAAAATGTTTGTTTTTTTGGTGTCGTAATAATGGTAGCCTTCCTGATTTATAAAAACCGAATCGGCATTTGTTTTTACGAAACGCGTTGAATTAAGCAAATTTTCTTTGTCTGCTGCGGAAAATAGGCGTGGCTGTGAATAATCCTCAATCAAAATCGGCTCAAAATTAATGGATGCAACGCCCGCTTTAGTAAAATCAATTTTTGCAGTTAGGCCCTCTCGAGTTTCCCGCGACCACATCTGATCAAATACAAAATTTCCAAGGCTATATAAAATATATTTTCCTTTATATTTTTCGACATCTTGAATCACGTGCGGATGGTGACCGATCACAATCTCTGCCCCGGCATCAATTGCGGCATGCGCAAAATTAACCTGCCTTGTGCTTGGATGCGGAACGTATTCAATTCCCGAATGCATTGAAACAATAACAAAATCCGCATTATTTTTCGCGTCTTTCACAGCTTTAATCATCTCATCTTCGTACATGGGATTCGTTCCTGCATTTGTATCCCACGCAAAATAAGATTTTGGCACGACATCCAAATCATTATATGCGAGAAATGCGAATTTGAAGCCGTTTTTTTCGATATAAACAGGGGCGGCGGCTGCGGTTTTATTAAGCCCTGCACCTGCAAATTTCACACCCGCTTTATCCAAACTTTCAAAAGTATCTTTCAAACCTTTTTGTCCAAAATTCGGCGTGTGATTGTTTGCCAAAGATATAATTTCAAAGTTCATTTTCTTTAACACGGAAGCATTTTCGGGATCGGCTCTGAACGACATTTCGCCCGTGACCACAGGCCTTCCCGGCGTTATTGCAGTTTCAAGATTTCCAAATGCAAAATCCGCGCTCTTTAAATATTCCGCAGTCCTTAAAAATGGATATTCGTAATTTTTATTGGTACGCATTTTCTGATCCACAACGCGTGAAAGCATGATATCGCCAACCGCAATCATGGAAACTTTTTCAGGATTACTTGCGAGTTCGCGCGCTTCTTTAAACTCCTTAAATTCATCTTTTAAAACTCCTTGTAGGGTAATTTTTTCGCGAACTTTCGGATATTTATAAGTGATTACGCCTGCACCAATCACAACTGCAATAGTTATAAGCGTAACCGCTATGAATTTTTTATACATATTTTTTCAATCGATTTACTGCTTTGATTTTCCAACGAATTCTTTTGTCCAAGCTGGTTGCTCAGGTGGAGTTTGTGGCTTAATTGACTCGTCTTCCGGGCCGTTTGGTTGATCGCCCATTCCCATAAGCGTTCTCCATTTTTTATCGGTCAAACGATCATTCATTGGCCAAGTGAATTCATAATATGAATAAATTCCACCTCTTGTGAGTCTGAGCTTTCCGTCAATCGGCACAACCGCATAAATTGTGAAAATTCTGCCGGTGCCTTCTTCAAGCACACTTCCGTTTGGATCTGTTGCGACATCAGCAACAATTGCCGCAGGATTTTCATTTAAGAAAACGTCCCGGCTCATTTCCGCCATATCTTCTTTGTTTACCTCATACCAAAAATGCTCGAGTTGTCCGCCATAAGATCTTATTAATTCATACTCCTCTTCCGTTAGCTGAACTTCTTTTAATTCTTTTTCTGAAATTGTTTTTAAAGATAATGCGAGCGTTTCCATTTTATTCAAGCTTTCAACCATTTCTGGACTAATAATTGCGCGCATACTCAAGCCTTTTTTCGTCATCTTCAAAAGTGATGCAAGTCTTGCGTATACATATGGATTTGGTTCGACATAACCGCGATCATCTTCTTTATTTTCTTCTCCACCGCCGCCACCAAGCTCTGCATAAACCTGCTTTGCATATAAAATCGTATCGTGTTTAAGCTCTGTCCAGCTTCCAAAATATGTATTCATTTCCTTTGCGACCCATGCCAAATTTGTCATGAATGAAGGATAGCCTTCGTTTTTTTCTGTTGTTAAAGGCAAGATCGAATACAACCATCCCCAATATAAATTCTGTGTCCAAATATCTTGCTTCAATCCCGCGACATATTCTTTCATCTTCTCCATATTATTTGTGTAGTTTGCGAATTCCGTATCTTTAGCTTCTTTAAGCAGGCTATAGGCGTATTTGGAACCCATCGCCGCAGCTATATCAAGCGACTTCGGCAGCATTCTTTTTTCGCCCGCCGGATTTTGATCAACATCTCTATAAACTAATTTCTGAAAAATCGCGGCATCAATTGTGAATCTCTGCCCCATAAATCTGAAACCTGAAATTTCCTTTTCTCTATCCGGCTGAATATCTGCATTGAAAATCGGCATTGAATTTATTTTTGGAGGTTCAAGGGTTTTGAGTGATTTTTTTACTGATGCAAATTTGTCTTTATCTTGCGCGATTATTTTTACATCCGGATTTTTACCATAAACCTGCTCAACAATATCTATCACTTGATAATATGTGACATCATCACTTTTTCCGACAAAGAACGATGTTGGCTCATAAATTTTATCCCATGGTTTTTTGTTTTCATCTTTATCTAAAGCCAAAACAATGAGTATTGCGGATCTGATTTCATCATCACTTTTAAAGCGGAATGTGAGTCTTCCATACCACATCATTGATTTAAAATACGCTTTTAATAATTCCGTTTTATCATAATGTCCGCGTGGAATATATTGAGTATAATCTTCTTTTAATTGATCAACTGAAAGCGGACCTTGTGGCGAATTTGAAAGCTCTCCCGGCTTTGTTCCAATGTTCATTACAGGCGATTCCTTAATCCCTTCATGCTTATCGATGAATGCGAGCTCCGCATTAACTTCATTCGCAACTGCGCTTGGAATTTGAGTTGCAGAATCCATCAATTTTCCGCCAACCGCAAAAAATCCCATGTTTCTTTTTGATGCGTTTTCAAAATCCGATCCTGCAAGTAATTCGCCTTGTGCAAGCGATTCTTTAAGCATCCCTGCATTCAATGTTTTTAATTCCGTTGCAAGATATTTTTCTTCGAGTTGCTTTAGAAGATGGTCAAAAAGTAAATGATAAGTGTGCAAGATCGAATCCGTTGTTACAAAGCTTGGCGTTTGATTGTATCTATTTTGCTCATAAATACTAAAAAATTCCTTGTAGTAAGAATAATTGGCGACGAATGCGTTTTTAACCATCATAGCTTTTGAGTCATCTGTCATATATTCCACGTCTCCTTTTAAAGCTTTATTTATCGCAACATTGGAAAAATCAGTTGAGACTTTATATGGCTTAACAGCAGGCGTCACATCAACTTTAACCTCTTCATAATCTGCAAAATTTTGTGCACCCGCAAGTGCCGGTTTAAAAATTTGACCCGCGGTTTCATCAATTGGTTGCGGGATATTGTCCGTTGGCGCCGGTTTTAGATATTTAAAATATGCAAATGCCGCACCAAGGCCGATTATAACAACTAAAAGCCCTATAATAATCCATTTTAAAGCGCCTGATTTTGGCGAATCTGAAGGCGTTTGTGGCGTTTGCGAATTCTGCGAGGCAGGATTTTGTGTCGGCGTGTTGTTGTTTTGGTTTTCCATTATTAAAAAAGTTAGTTGGTTATATATAAAATACTATATTCGACGACTTCCTCCAAATAACTTTTTGCGTTTTTTATTTCGCAGGAACTTCCGGTTCTGCCGGTTTTTCTGCCGCAACAACCGGGGCCGTTTCTGGAGCTGCTTCCGCGACTGCCACTGGAGCTGCTTCCACAACTGCCGGCGTTTCTTCAACCACAGGCGCAACAGGTGGAACGACTTTTTCTCCTGATTTTTTCTTATCTATAGCATCGATAATAAATGTTCGCATTGCCTCTGCGGATCCCTTTGTTAAGCCATCAATGTGAGGTTCAACTTCCGAATAAGTAACGCTTGAAAAATGCAAATCCTGTAAGCCGAAAAGTTTATCTATGAAGTCCTGATTGATAAAAACATCTTGAATGTGCTCATATGGAATCGCTATTTCGTTCTGCGTAACTGCGCCTTTTCTAATCATTATGCATTCGGCTGTAAAATCGTAAAAATATTTACCAAAATATCTTTTTTGATAAAAATAAACCGCTGCAAAAATAACGATTGCGACGATAAATATACCAAAACTAAGCAATCCAAGGATCAAGCCAAGGTATTTTATTTTTGAACCGACTGAAGCGATAATCGGAAGCACGATACCGCCAAAAAGAAATAAAATAAGAATTGCGAGACCGGCGTATTTAACAGTCTTCTTCATTATCTTCTTTGTACTAAGCGGAAAAGCCGCTCTTGTTGGACTCATATCAACTTCCATTCCGGGAATTTTTGGCAAATCAACTGGCAATTTAATGTCGGGCATTTTAATGTCAGGCATTTTGATTTTTGGGGTTTCCATATAAAAATTTTATTAACAAAAATAGAACTTAACTGGAATTGTAAGTTAAAATGGACAATAAATCAAATTTGCTATTAAAACTTCTTGAATGAGCGCTTGAAGCTTTGGCCCGGGCGTGAAAAACTTCGCCTTGGATGTGGTGAGCCGCCTTGAGACGGGCGCGGTGATCCTTGGCCTGGACGAGCTGAGCTTTGACCTGAATGTGCCGAACCTTGGCTTGGTCGTGGTGCGCCATAATGTGGGCGTGACGATCCTTGCGCGGAGCGTTGTTCGCCTTGTGCCGGTCGTGATGGTCCATAGCCTGAGCGTGAAAAACTTGGTTTTTTATAACCGGAACGTTGTGCTGGGCGTGAAGAACCATAGCCTGAACGTTGCGGATATGATGAAGTGTTTTGTGGGTGAGTTGGAACGTGATGTGAACGTGGCGCATGTTGTTGCGGATGTGGCGCTGATTGCGCCGGTGCGCTTACGCTATGCATTGCCGGGCGTTCTTGTCCCAGTGAAGGCGTAAAAGCGAGCGGATGCTGCAAAACATTTATTCTTATTTTCATCAATCTTTCAATCTGATAAACCTTTCCGCGCTGATCTGTTGTGGCGAATGAAATTGCACGACCTTCAAGGCCCGCGCGTGCAGTTCTACCAATTCTGTGTATGTAATCTTCCGCATCGTCCGGAATATCAAAATTAACAACCAATTCAATTTCTTCAACGTCAATTCCGCGGGACGCGACATCGGTTGCAACAAGAATGCGATATCTGCCGGATTTGAAGCCTGCAAGCGCTTCTCTTCTTTGACCGAGTGATTTATTTGAATGAATTTCTTTTGCTTTATGGCCCATCAACTGGATTGATTTGCATATTTTTTGAGCACCAAATTTTGTGCGGGAAAAAACCAAAACAGAACCTTTAAAATCTTTTAACAACTCTTCAAGAAGGCGAATTTTTTGATCTTTTTTAACGTAATATAAATCTTGTTTAACTTTATCCGCGACTGATCCATGGCGCGCAACCTCAATTCGAATCGGATTTTTCGTATAACGAGTAACAAGCGATGTCACGGTGCTTGGCATTGTCGCAGAAAATAACATTGTCTGCCTTTCTGTTGGCAAATGCTCAAGAATTTGTTTTATTTGAGGCGCAAAACCCATATCAAACATACGGTCCGCTTCATCCAAAACAAGTATATTAAAATCCTTAAGATTAATTGTTCTGTGTTCGATGTGATCGATAATACGACCGGGCGTACCAATAATAACTTCCGGTCTTCTGCGAAGCTGTTGCATCTGGCCGCTTATATGTACGCCTCCAATCAAAATCGCGCCGCGAATATCAAAAGGTAGCGCAAATTTTTGGATTGTTTCGCCAACCTGAATTGCGAGCTCTCTTGTTGGAACAATAACAATCGCCTGGCGATTGCCAATTTTTGCATTAACAATTTGATGAATGATTGGAATCGCAAATGCAAGAGTTTTGCCTGTGCCTGTTTGAGCTATTCCAACGATGTCTTTACCCTCAATTCCAATTGGAATCGCTTTTTCTTGAATAGGCGTTGGGTGCTCAAACTTCAAACGATTTAATGTTTGCAAAATCTTTGAGTCCATACCCATTTCTGAAAATTTTGCTTTTGTTTCTATTGGTTGTAAGTGCATAGACGATTATTTTACTGAGAAAATTCGAGGATGTCAAGGTGAAAGCCCAAAGCCCGCCTTTTTAAGGCTGAAACAACTCCTCGGGCCATGGCTTTACGGACACGACTCCCGGGAATTGCTTTGCGGTTTCTGATATTTGAGACCATAAAATGCCGATGCGACATGATCCTCCGCCGGATTTATTATAAGGATCTGCAAAGGTCAACGTGAGAACTCCGCTATTAAGAGACGCCGCTTTTAATTCAAATCCTTGCAATGGGTATTCCGTCGTAATTCCTTGCGCTTTTTCCGCTGTTGTTAGCTCCCCTTTGAGAAGCAATTTTATCGTATCTTGAATTGGAGTTTTTGTTATATCAATCTTTCTTTGAACCGGGACGAGTCCTTGTTTTGTACACATCAAGTTCCCTGTTCCGTCTTTGTCTTTTGACGGGCTGTAATAATATAATAAAACCGTTTGCTGAGCGGGCGCGCTCAATTCGAATTTTACAGGGACTCTAAGCTCGTCGTCATATTCAGCCAAGCCGGATGGATTATCTTTTTGAAAAATCAAAGTTCCGGTTGCGACTTGTGGTGCTGATCCTTCTGCCAATTTTGGCACTGTAAATTCCATTTGTGCTTCAAAAGGTACAAAACTTTCCGTCATCCAATCTGAAGTTGCTTTTGCGATTGCTACACCAATTTGTTTCCCGTTTGCATCCACCAATTTTATCGGGAAAGAAGCTTCAAAAAACCATGTACCACGAGCTTGGCCTTTAATATTAAAAGAACTTTTTATAACGCTGTTTGGTGTTGGCTCTGTGACGCGGATTAAATCGGATTTGTCGGTGATGATAACCGGGTCTTTAACAATCGGATCTTTGCCGCCGTATTTATCTTCATAAATATAAATCCCGCCGATAACAACTAAAACGAGGATCACCAAAAGTAGAATCTTGACCAAAAGAGAATTTTTCATGATATAAAAGGTTAGCTTATGGCTATAGTGTAGCACAAAAATAGCCCTTTAAGGGTTTGCCCTTACGGGGCGCTTTTTAAATCCGTATGCAAATTATATCAAAGTGATATAAATCTTATGTATTTCTTATATATAAATGATATAAAACGTATACGGCTTTAGAAAAACGATAATGGACGGACGACACAAGGGCTTCGTCTCACTAATTTGCATTTGTAACAGAAATGATGGAATTTTATATATTTTCTATATAAATTACACATTCATTATGTGCCGGTATACAAAAGAAGTATGAATCATCAAGCCATCCCCGTGCCTTCGCTGGAATTTCAGTTAACTGATACGTGCCAGAATAACTGCGGATTCTGCGCGAATGGCGACAGTCCTTCAAAAAAACAATCACTCTCGCCGGAACTACTGCAAGAAACATTCCGCAGGATGCGTCCCGAATCTGTGATTTTTAGTGGCGGCGAGCCAACTATACGCATGGATTTGCTTGCTCCTTATATCCGTGCGGCACGTGCGGCCGAAGTAAAAACTGTAAAAATCAATACCAATCTGGAGCTGTTGGACCCGGAGCGACTCATGCAATTGGAAGATGCGGGACTCAATATTGTTCACTTCGCGCTCAATACTCTCGAGCCGGAGCAACATCGTAATTTACGCGGCAATCCGCACGCTGAAGTGACTCGTGTACTTGAAAATATTCATGTTATTTTGGAGCAAACGCGACTGAAATTAAAGCCCGAATTCGTATGCATGCACGAAACTGTAGAAAATTTTTGGGATGTATACGACTACCTTAATGATCTTCACGTAGCGCACCCCGGGCGTTTTGAAACTATCGAATTACAACGTTTGATTCTTTTGGGCAGGGCATGCGATGCCTCAGCTCCGAAAACTTCAGAAATAGCTGAGATTATAAGCAGAAGAACTCTTGGAGCATTACAAGTTGATGCGCTTTGTTTTGGTCAAGAGGGAGCGCAGTTTGCGCCTTATGGCATACATGTGTTTCCGTGCTATAATCCCGCGAATTGCGGTTGCAGTCCCGTGCGAGTTGACGTGAATGGAGGTGTCTCCAAAACTAATTTTGCCGGCTTGCAGGCGGATTTCAATATAATGAATGTACCTGACGGCGGCATAGAGAGATTATTGTCATCTCCATGCTCCGCTTCGCTTAAGGCGTGTGCAAAGGTATGATCAATGAAATCGGAACCGAATTTCAATTAAGCCACTTTTGATATTTTCCATACACCTTTTTCTCTGAAAGCCGGAATGGTTTGACGATGAGCCGCGTTCAAAAGAGCGGAAAGGGATTTTTTAGTTGATTTTGCATAATCTGCAAGTTTGATAATTTCTTCGCCCTTCATATAAGTAATCCTTTTATGCATTGATTCCATTGCTGCCAAAGCTATTATTCGTTCCATGATTTTTGCGTCCTTTTTTTCATCATAAGCCCTGAAGGCTTTGTAATATTCCTGCTTTTCTTTATTACGAATAATGATTGGTGGCAAGCCTAAACTTTGAAACTGACAATTTATCAAAACGCGTCCCATCCTACCATTGCCATCAATAAAAGGATGTGTATGTTCAAATTCCAAATGAAAACACGCAATTTTATCTAAATAATAAGTGTCATTATCTGATAAATATTGAAGGATATTTGTTTCGACTAATCTTTCAATATGCTCAGGCGGAGGCGCAATGTAACTCCCAACGCGCACATATTCTCCGGATCGGCGGAACCTACCCGCTATATCATCATTGATATTGCTAATTAACATTCTATGAAGTAGCAGTATTGTTTCTTTATTAAGCGTGAATTCTCTGGATTTTCCCCTAATGTATTCCACTACCCTTGCGAGATTCTTGGCTTCAAATACTTCTCGAAGTGAAACGTTGCGAGAGATTTCCATTTCAAGCAGAATTTTTTCGGTTTCCTTGAGCGTTAGAGTAGAATTTTCGATTGCATTAGAGTTGTAGACACTTTCCGAAATCTCAGCCTCGTCAATCATTTGCAAAAGAGACTCTTTGCCTTGGCGCAAAGCCTCATAAGCTTCCCTTAAAGTTTTGATTCTATTACGGATAGTAATAATTGTTGTCATGCTTCCATTATATAGAATTCACGGATCTTTGTCAATATCCCGTGAATTTGTATCGTTCCTGTGGATAATTCACGGATACGATAAAAATTACGACGAAAAGAACCCTCTAAGGTTTTATCCTTATGAAGTGCTTTTTAAATCCATATGCAAATTATATCAAAGTGATATAAATCTTATGTATTTCTTATATATAAATGATATAAAACGTATACGGCTTTAGAAAGAAGAGTCTCAAAGTTTAAATGTGAAATTCTAAATTTTCAAATTTCAAGCAGAAGAGACCCTGCGCTAAGCTTCGGGTCTGTGGAGCGGGTAGCGGGAATCGAACCCGCGTCTACTCCTTGGAAGAGAGTCATAATAGCCATTATACTATACCCGCGCAAAAGGAGTTGCAGAAAGTATTATAAGCAAATAAGTAAAAAGTGCAAAGAAAAAATCAATATCGTCTTGGCGCTTCTTGCCTGCTTGATTGCTTTCTTATAAACATTGGCGCGTTATCTTCAATCCAACCTCTGCCGAATGTTTTATCGAGATAAGATCTCTCTAGCCAGAAAACGCGATCGTGTTTTGCGAATTCAGCCCTGCATACTGGATTTCTTTCCATAACCCTGCGAAGATCACCCCAAACTCTGTTCCATGAAATGCCTCCACTTATTTCATCTGCTTTTGCTCTAATTAATATTCCTTCCAATTCAGCTTTAGCTGCTGCGTCGAATAATGCATTTTCTGCCGGAGCCGCACCTTGTTGAAGTCCTCTATGTGCACCTTGCGTTGCCGTTCCACTTCTTGCTGCACCGCTTTCTTTTGCTCTCTTGGCGGCTATCGCCCCTTCTGATAAACCTAATTTTTGTAATAATACGCCCACCTCTCCCTTTGAAGGCAAGCCCATTACGGCCTGATTTCGTAATGCACTTATTCTTGTTATAATCGCGACTCTTGCGGCCATCATTTCATCTCCTGTGAATGCCGCTCTTTGAGCTTCAGGCAAAGATTCGAAAGTCTTTATTGGGTTTTGAGATGCTTTTAATTGGCTCTCTAATGTCGCTGTTGGCGATGCTTCGTGAACTGCTGGTTTTGAAGCGGGGACTGGAGGCGCGACCGGAGCGTGTTGTTGATGTGCAGGAGCTTGCGGTGCTGGCGCTTTTTGCTGTGGTTTTGGAGCAGGAGTAGCGGCAGGTGCAGCTACTGCCTTTTTAGATATCGTTAATGCCGCAATCACATCCGGCAATCCTATGTCAGGTAAAATCGCATGGAATAAAGCATATGGTCGTGGGTCTTGTGCCGCATGCACGGCTTCTCCAACCAATGGTGCAAGATGTTTTTTTTGCACTCTTCCACTTCTATATTCTATCAAAAGATGCAATGCCGCTCTTGCATCCGCTTCTATTCCAGGAAATGGTTTCGTTTCAAGACCTGCACTAAATTGCAAAGATAGACTTGTCCCCGCTCTCAAATCTCCTGGCTCTAATGTTTGTACAAAAGTCACCAAGTTGCCGAATGTAATTTCTTTTGGGAATTCCGGTTTTTTCTCTGGTGCAGGAGCGGCGGCTTGCACAACCGCGACCTTTGGCGCTGGCGTTGGTACTGGCGCTGCTGTTTCTTGAACTGCTGCTGCGGCTTCTCGGGCGACTGCGGCTTGTAAACCTGACGGCGTTGGTGGAGTTGCCGAAGTTTTCGGCGCCGCGGACGGCACGCTTTTCAGCACTTGCTCCGGTACGGATACTCTCATTCCCAATTCTTGTTGCGCATCTGCAATTGCAAGCCTTATAAGATCTGATAATCTAGGAAATACATTACATAAAATAGCGGCTGAAGATGTCTGTTCAAGGAGACGAACTTGCTCTCCGATATAGCCCGTTATTGCTTCTGCGCTACTCCTCTCTTCAACAAGACGTTTAATGCTCATTGCCATCAAAACCACATCTGATTCATCTGTTGGTAAATTATTAAATCCTTCGTCTGCGGAAAGCATTTCAAAAAGTTCATTCAATCTTTCAACCGGCGTATCTTGCACTAAATGCAAGATGGAGTTTAAAGAAATCACGGCAGGTAAATTAATTTTCGGAAGAGTCGGTTGTACCGCGACTTGCGGTGCGGCTTCTAATGCGGCAATCGCTTTGCCGCCTGCTGCTGCTCGCCTGCCTTCCAACTCTACAACTATCGCCTCAACCTCAACAACATCGTCTGACATAGACGTTCCTCCGCCCATGTCAACTTCTTCAACGACTTCACCTCCAACAACGGGATTAACCTCAATAACAACTACGGCATCATCTTCTTTTTTCCTTCCTCTACCTCTTTTCTCTCTTGGTAGGACTGTCACACCTTTACCTCCAAGCATACCGGTCACTTTTCTTGCTCCTGCGGCTATTCTTTCTCCAATTGCCAATAACCCGCTTCCTTTGCTTGCAACTTCATCCGCGGCTTTACATGTTGGTGGCGGCAATGCTTCTTTTCTTGACAGTTTTGATGGCGCGCTTGGTCTCGGCATAACAGTTGTATGTTGCCCCTTAAAGCTTTCAGCACCTCCTTGACACATAATTATTTGGTTAAGATATTATTATAGTATTAAGCTTCCTTTGCTTGCAATGGATTTTGTTCATATTCTTCACCCGTCAACGTTTCTTGGATAACCGCCATTTTTTCCATTAAAGAATCCACTAAATCTCTGACCTCAAAAATGATACCTTTTTTGTCTTTCGGATTTTCTGCACATTTATACCATGCATCCGTACATCTTTTAACGGTTTCATAATGATGTTTTCTTGATTCCTCTTTTTTCTTAGCTGACATTTTGCACCATTCGTCATCGTATTGTTTATTAATCCATTTATCCTCTAAAATATCTTTCATCTTATGCCTTTCAAGTAAATTTTCATATTCTGCAATATACCATTTTCCTATTTCTTCAAATGGCCCTCCAAATTGCGCATTTGATAAAGCCGTACTTATAAATTGATAATATTTAATATCGCTCCAGGCTTTTCTTCCAAACATATCGGTTCTGCCTGAAAGATACCCCCAGCCTTTTCTTCTTCTCATATGAGGCAATATAATCAATTCTCCGCCGTCATCATAAGCCATTATTCTCTTGTCAGTTTCTTCATCATGACTTGTCTTAAAACTATCTAATGGATATTCCATACCAACTTCTGTTGAAAGTAAAATGCTACTCCCAAGTATTGCCGCTGAATTATCATCAAGCTTACCCGGTATTGTGACCTGCAGTTCCGGCCGTCCTTTATCTAAAAGCCCTGTTTCTTCCAAACAAGCTAGAATTATAATCATTTCTTCCTGCGTCATAACCGGAGGAATTATGAATGAATTTGTTGCAGCTTCCAACTTAAAGGCTGAACTTGTTAATCTCAATAGTCTAAATAAACGATCATACTCTTTTGAATTAATTCCGTGCAAAAGATGGACCTTGCCTCCCACCGGCAAAACCCCTTTATATTCCGACCTTTTCGCTTCGATTGCGCGCTTTAATTCAATAACCTGTCCTCCAAATTGTCTGCCAACCTGCTTGGCCGCAAATGCCATTGCATCATGCACGCTCCTAATGGTGTCTCCAATCATTGCCCCGAGTTCGATGTCGCCACCTGCTGGCAATGCCGGCGTTTCATCAATCCTATCATTGACGTATGCCAAAACTCTATCACGCCCCGCTCCTTTTCCACCTTCTCTTTCCATGAAGTCTACAACCCTTGCAATACCAAAAAACGTCAATACGCTCTTTAATGCTTTACGTGCATTTTCTTGCTCAATGTTTTCTCTGACTTCGGCCTTTTTACCACAATATCTCTCAACTATATCGTCTATTTCTTTGAATGCATTAAATTTTATCAAAATATCGAACTTCGATTTTAGCGTTTTCTGACGCACAAACCTCTCTACGTTAAAGTATTTTACGTTTATAGCTTTTAATGTCTCATTCGCTTTTACAATTGTTTCCGCCGCGTATTCGCTTATATTTCCGTCATTATCTATTATTGTTTCGAAATCTATATCGTTAGCCGCATATATAAGTTGTCTCATTCCAACCACCATTTTATAAAAACTTTCCAACATGGCAATTCTATCTTTTGATGTTTTCGCAGATCTCATCTCTTCTTTAACCGCTTCCGCATCAATAAGCCCATCTTCGATACCCTCTTTTAAAGCTTCTGTAAAATTTTCCCATTCATCTTCATCGCTTCGCGGTAATTTATATGGATTTAGCATGACATCTTTATCTGCAGTATACTGATCTTCGCCTTCCTGATCCGGCGTATTTAATGCTTCGGAAACCAATCCTTCCATGATTTCTCGATAATTAAAAATGTCTCCTAAATTCATTACTTCAATCAAGCTTTTATAATGAACGATAGCCTGCATTGCTCCCGCGATATTGTCCCATCTGAAGTTTAAAGTACCTGAAAAAGCATCTAACAACTCTCGATGATATTGCTCACTAAGATGATACAATGTCGCTTTAACCCATCCTTGATCCCTAAAATCTGCGCAATGCTCTCCTTCACCTTCCGCTTCAATCCGCTCATTTGACTCCATGTGGTCGATCTCCCATTTATTCAATCTCTCATAAATAAAATCCCATTCGCTCTGCTTTACTCCAGCTTGATTAAAGCCGATATTATCGCCGACTGCATGCTCAATTAGTTTCTCCATCTGTTCATCTGTGACAGCTCCTCTGTTATAAAAATCGATTAATATTCTTACGGCGCAAAGCCTAACGGTCCTTACCGAAGCTTCATCGCGCGGTCCTCTACCATCTCTTTCGAACATCCTCCTGTTCACGCTTTCCACGGATTCCGGTATTTCTTTTATTGTTTTTATAAGTTTTAAAAAGTTTTTCGGCGGATTAAATGGGTCTCTCATTGCATTTGCAAACATGGCAAAATACAATCTTAGAACATCTTCATCTACTGAACCTGTTTCTTCTTTGCAACGATCATATAAATTCATTGCGTTTGAAACTATATTCGCTCTTGCTGGTTTGCTCACCTCCATTCCGCCTTCTCTATGATATGGCAGTGCCGCGATTGCCGCTGATGCGTTGTGTGGCAACATATGGCTTGCCGCAAGGTTATCTTGATCAAAATCCAATGCCATTCCAAGACGCTCCGCCTCCGGCATCGCATTAAATTGTCTCCAAATGCCTCTAAGCAATTTTGCGTCCAAAACCTGTAAATCGAGTTTTCTTTCACGCATCTTATCTCTACTACCATCCAAAGTCGCTTTGAAAAAATCCAATCCCGGAAATGGCACCGTAACTTCATCACCTTCCATCTTGCAAGTTATTTCACTTCGAGGTTCATTTTTATCAACATGCTCAAGAAATTGTTTTATAAAAACTTCCTGCTCTGATGCGTTCAATTTTCCAAGACCCAAAATCATTATGTCTATAATTCTGATTGCTCTTGGCATATTGCCTATTCCATATCTGCTAGCTATAAAACACGTTATTTCTATTGTGCGCTTTTTTGGCATAAATTTTTCCAAACCACATCCCCCCTGAAAATATGCTTTGCAACCATATTCAAAATCATACCCTGCATATTTGCTGAATTCTTCAACCGCCTGAATATCATCTTCGCCCATTGCCGCTCTATATTTCCCTTGATGTTCACTTTTTGCCTTTGCGTAAACCGCAAATGGATTAAAGTTTTTAACAAAATACCACGGCCTTTTATTTTGACCCCAGATGTTATCAACAATCGCGACAACCACTTCCAAAGCCTGAAACCTGTTGTTTCTTTTTCTCATAACAAATTCAAACATTTCAACTGCTCTGTTTATATCAAGACCGTTTGAAATCCAAAAATCTATTCTTGCATGCATTTTTCTTGCAGCATTACTTAAAACAAGTCCTTGCGATGCCGAATCTTTAAGCTTCATGAAAAAATATGTCATGTCCGGATGATGACCAAAGCCCGCGCTTTCCATGGCATCCAAAATCTTTTGCCTATTGCCATCTATCTTGAATTTTCTCGGCCTTTTTAGGTCTTTTGGAATCGTATCAAACATTTGTTGCGCAACCGTTTTAAACGGATGCTCTGTAAAATGCAAAGGCATATCTCCTGATTCAAAAAGATCACTATCGCCGTTTTCCACATACGAAAAAGCTAATTTTGATCTCAAGAATGCCCAATCAAAAGGCGTGTCGCCTTTTTTCCCAAGACGTGGATACATGGTGTCTGGATAAAATTCATACTGTAAATTGTTTGCCGCCCACATGCTTTCAGCTTTTTCATCAAATTGTGCCAAAAAACACCTCACGTACTTTTCGTCCTCACTCATTTTTCGATGTCCTTTTTGCGTGAGCCGTATTGAAATCTCGTCATCATCAATCTCCACGTTACCAGGCTCTTCAATGCGATTATCTTTTAATGCCGGCTTGCCAAGCATGCGCAAGTGGTCTCTCAAGTAACTCGTCTTCCACACACGATCAAAACCGGACGCACCCTCGCCCGTTAAATACACCGGACATGACATGCCTCGTACGTTCGTAAGATGGTTACCCATTTCATAAATCGTGTCAAAATAAACCGGCTTTTTATTTCTTCTTTTCTTGCCATCATCATCATCATCGTCGTCTTCATCAACATAATCATCTCTCCTCACAAGCCGACGCTTGCATGGTTTAAATTTTTCACTATAAAAATATGCAGTTGGTCCACGATGTCTTTCTTCATCTCTCCTTTCAAAAAAATCCGGCAACTCTCTCCAGACTTTTTTATCTTCCTTTTCTCTTCTTTTTTGACCTTGTTTGTATTCTCTCGTTCTTTCCCTTGCATCTCGTTTTCTTTCTCTTTCTCTTTCTTTCATCCATTCTCTTTGCCTTCTCCTTTTTTCAAGCTCCTTCTTTCTTCTCTCCGCATTTATAGCCCGAATACACTGCTTTTGCTTTAACTCAATATCGTCACCTAATAAAACCGATGCGCGTATTGCAGCCAAGTCTCGCTGCAAATCATATAGATCTGCTCCAATAACGGGCTGTTCGCCGTCAAAATCAACTTCCGGAAAATCCATTTCATCGTCAAACCTGCCTTCAAAATCCTCCATTTCTTGTTTGGATTAAGAATGGAGGGAAATTTTACCACTTTAAGGTGGAATGTCAAGGTGAATGAGCGTCCAATAAAATCGGTCGCTATGCTACTCTTCTTGGCTCTGCCGCAGAAGATCTAACGGCTACACTTGGCGCTTGTCTTGTTCCATGCGAGGATCCTCTTGCAGGACTTGAAGGTGCTACTGGAGCTGCCAGAGCTGCTGGAGTTGTTGCGGATGCTGGCCTTGAAGCCGGGATTGCATTAAGAGCCCCCAACGTTTGTCTTCTCGCTGAAAGTCTGGCTAAAAATAAACCACTATTACCTCCTAATTGCGTCTTCCATTCCGCTACTGCCAATTCACTCAAACGGCCTAAATCTTCCAATCCAACGGTGCTTAATTTAGCATCAATAGCGACCGGATCTCCTCCTTTCACGGTTTCTCTTAATTCTTTACGTCCTCTTTGATCTAATGATAATCCCATATTTTTGTGGTTAGATTGTATTTTCTACCCAAAGCTTATCTTGACATATTTGCACTGTCAAGTTAAACTCACACCCTTACAATTGACATGGACAAAAAATTATTACCATTACAGCTAGTCGAACGATTTGATCATTGCAAAATGTGGCCGATGGTTCCTGTAACAACGCCTGAAAAAGCACCAACTCTGGACGAGCGAGCGGAAATAGATGAATATATAAAACTTGGTAAAGTTGTAATTAAGGAAATTTTGGGCGATGTCGACACTTCACATACACACATTGGTGGTGCAACTCGCGACTATTATTGCTGTGAAGAAGGGCATGAAGAATATAGACTTTTGATGACTTTGTTAAAAGGAGCAAAAAGCGTTGAACAAGTTCAGGACTTGGTTGCGGGTTATATTTTTCAAACGATTAACGAATTACGTGATGCCCGTTATATTCCGGATCCCGACTACCCACTAAAACGTAAGCCTATTTATGGAGAAGTGAGAGATGTGATGATCGGCAGATTGCCTCAACAAGGCACACCATATAATTTTAAAAGAATAATCCCACATTCAGAGTTAAGAAATGAATTTGAACATCAAGAAAGATACAGACTGCATTACCATCAAAAACATATCGGAGCAACAACCGGGCATTATTTTAGAATGCCACGAAGCGCAAGCTATTTGATGGAATTTATGCCAACGCTTCAACAATCAAGACGATATGCATTTGAACCAAACCATGATTGCTTACATACTCTTCTTGCTGATTCACATCATGTTTTTCCTAAGCATTTTCCGGTGGGGCGATATTGGGCCAAACGTGAAACGCCAAAGAACAAACGTATGACTCCTTCAAAATTAACCAGATTTTTTACTTTACCGGGTTTAAATGATTACCTTGAAGCTGATGGAAAAATGCCCGATGAATCAATCGCATCGAATTTAACAATTATAGCTGAATATATTTGCGAAAATAGAGGTGCTATTTATAAAAATGATATTAAACCTGAAGACATTGATAAGTGGATGAAAAATAAATTTAAAAAATATCATCCGGATTTAGGCGTTGCCACATATGTTTGGGCAAGATTACTTGGAACCGAATTCGAAGATACTTCTCTTTGGATCGAACAATACATCCTTGATCTTATTGAAAAGGAAAACCCGTGGGTCTTTGAAGCCGCAGGCCATGAAACGAGAAAAGATTATAACTATCCCAAGTCTCTTTTAATTTTATACGCAAAGGCTTTGGCTGTAACCGATATCGGAATTCCGGACAAAGATAAATTACAAGAATTATTACTTTTAATTCCAGCCCAAGAATTACTCGAAGCTGCAATGGGTAGCAAAAATTATAAAAGTTGTGGATCCCTTGTTCTTCTTTACTCATATGCTTGTGATAGGTCCAGATATATTCCTACACCTGATAAATATAATGATGAACGATGTGAAAATGATTTTTATGGATATTGCTTGGATTTATTTCAAGAGTCTTTCGAACCTTCACATGAATGGACGCATATTGAAGGATTTGAATTACTTGATCCAATGGCAATTGACGGATACACAAATTCGCGTGGCTGGACCGCTTTGCAAGAAAGAATGAAAGCGGCTGAAGAAAAAATGAGAACTATGGCACCAAGTGAATTAATGGCATTTAAAATAGCTGTAGTAGATAAATTACCAGAACCTTATGCTGAAAAAGCTTTATATTTAATTACCGACATTGCAAAAAAATACACTGTTTCAGTTAGCTTCCAGAGTCATGATACAGATGCCATCGCAAATATGGCGTCTAATGGATACGACGGAGAACGGCCTGAACTAATTCTTCCCGGCGGAATTTCCTTAGATGAATTGGCCGGAACCGGATATTCGAAAGCACGATTCACGGAAATTGCAGAACTCGCAATATTGGAAAGACATCTTCGAGGACAAGTGCGAGGAGACGATGCGCTTATTAAACATCTTATGGCTCATCGCTCTACAATGATGCCCGGCGAGCTTATTGCGCCAATTCCGGGTTCACCAAATCTGGAAATAATTAAAATATATGGAGATTCTCCGGATTTATTATCTCTTTTAACTATCGCTACATTGCTCGTTTACGTTGGATATGATTATGACCAAATTATGAAAGAGATTGAGATGCTACAAGGTGAGCTTATTGATCCAATGCAATCTCGAAATCTCACCGCTACGGTTGGAGCGGAACTTGAAATAGTTGGCGCAACTCCGGAAGGACAAATTGTCAACCCTGATCGCTTTGGCCTTCTCACAAATGTAGTTGCAATGGGTAATGATAAGCCCGTAAATGAATTAAAAACTCCGCCAACAATGAGTGCGTTTATGCAAAAATATCTTTTTAACCTTATTACCGATGAAAGATTCCAATTTATTTATGCGAAAATGCTTTGGGACGTTTCGGCGCGAAAAGACAGATCTCCAACCGCTGTGCACGTAAGCGTTGCAATGCCAAAAGACATTCCTTTTTCAGCAGATCTTGTTAGAAAATATATGGCTCCGATACACGAGATGCAATGGATCGCCAGTGAAATGAGAGCTCAAGTTCCTCGCGCCAGCAGTGCGGGCTATGTTAAAGACTGGAGGAGCATGGCTCTTCTGGACACAGTGGGCGATAAACATCCGTCTATGCAGGTTGAAGACAAAAGCCTATCTCTTGATCCTCGTGGCGATTATGGGAAACAAATAGAGATGATTCAATTACTATCTTCTGCCGCTGTCCAATACATGAGAGAAAAAGGAGGCTTGCCAATGGATCCGAGCGGTAGAATTATGGCACAAATTTATGTTGATTTTGTTCGTGAGTCTAAATTGATTTTAGGTATGCCTTTAAATGAAATGTCGCAAGTTGTTGCAAGCGCTTTAATGGAAAAATACGCAGATACTGTAAAGTCCGAATTAAATCGACCAAGCATGGTAAAAAAGAGTGGAATTGTTTGGGTTGAGTAAATGGGACGAAGATAACAATGCCAGCAACCTTAAATCTCCACCTCTTCGGCAAACTTTGGAACGTATGCGTCGTAGCCGAGCTCCTTGAGGTGCGCGGCGAAAGTTAAAGATTGTTGTTCTTCACCGTGTACAACAAAAATCTTTTTGAGACCTTTAACGTTTGAAATAAAATCAATCAAATCGCTACGATCGGCATGACCGGAAAATGCGTCCATCTTCACGATATTTGCATTAACTTTATATTGCTTGCCGAAAATATTGATGACTTTTAAGCCTTCAACAAGCTTGCGACCGAGCGTGCGATCAGCCTGATATCCAACAAATAAAACAGTTGCCTTTGGATCCTCAATATTGTTTTTGAGATGATGGACAATGCGACCGTGCTCAGCCATTCCCGAAGCGGAAATGATTATGCATGGACCCTTGTATGAATTGAGCTTTTTTGAATCTTCGGGATCGGAAATATATTTAAGCGTACCAAATCCAAATGGATTCTCTTTGCCGTGAATAAGTTTGCGCGTTGCTTCATCAAAACATTCGGGATGCGCTTTGAATACATCTGAAAGCTTGACTGAAAGCGGGCTATCCACGAAAATTGGAATCTGTGGAATTGCCTTATTTTTGCTTAATTCATTGAAGTAATAAATAAGCTCTTGCGTGCGTTCCAGCGCGAATGCGGGAATCAAAATCTTGCCGCCTTTTTGTGCGGTTTTGTTTACAATGTCCGCAAGTTGAGCCTGCACGTCTTCGATTGGCTCGTGAAATCTATCACCATATGTGCTCTCAATAATCAAATAATCCGTTTGTGGAAGATATTGCGGATCTTTGAGAATTGGAAGGCTTCTGCGACCAATATCACCTGTATATGCCATTGTAAATCTTTGATTTTTTTCTTTATCATAAACAACAAAATGCGTGATTGCCGAGCCAAGAATGTGACCTGCGTCATAAAAACATGCCGCAAGACCGTCTTCAACCGGGAATGCTTTTTCATATTCCACTCCGATAAATTGAGTCATTGCTTCTTTTACGTCTTCGACTGTATAAAGAGGCTCTAATGGAGCTTGATTTGGAGTTAAATTTAGCTTGTTTGGCCTGTTTGGTTTCTCGTGTTTTTTGATATATTCCATGTCACGAGCTTGAATCATTGCCGAATCCATAAGCATATATGAGGCAAGATCTTTTGTAGCGAGAGTTGAATAAATTTTTCCTTTAAAACCTTTGTGCGAAAGTGCGGGAATATTGCCGCAATGGTCAATATGCGCATGAGAAAGGATCATTGAGTCGATTGAGCGCGGATCAAATGGATATGCATTGTTTTTCGCAAAGGATTCCTTGCGTGGACCCTGATACATGCCGCAATCAAGCAAAATACGCTTATCGTTGAGCATAAGCAGGTGTTTTGAGCCTGTGACTTCGCGAGCTGCCCCGCAAAAACGGATTTTCATTTGTTTTTGTTTAATTTATATCATTATATCATGGAAATCGAGATTTAGCAAATGGGGACGTTTCCTTAGTTTGGCTTTTACATGTGGAACGGGGACAGAGGTGATAACATTGACTTTGTGGTAAAAGTATACTACAATTGTAGTGATAAATAACTACATAATTATGCTCCCTAAATCAAAACTCACTCAAAGCCTATTTACGTACTTTTTTTTAAATCCTGAAAAAGAGCTTTATCTGAGAGAATTGGCCAGAACACTCTCTTGCGATGCCGCAAATCTGGATAAAACCCTTAAAAAACTTGAAAAAGAAGGTTTATTTAAAAGCGAATTTCACGGAAAACAAAAATATTATTTTTTGAATACATCCTTCCCTCTTTATGATGAGTATAAAAAAATCATTGAAAAGTCATTTGGAGTTCAGAAATTTTTTAGAAATATTTTAGAAGGATTTAATGATATTAGTGTAATCTATATCTACGGATCTTATGCGAAAAATGAAATGTCTGCAAATAGCGATATAGATGTGCTCGTTATAGGCAGGCCTGATGTGTTAAAGCTTTCTCGTGAAGTATCGGAATTTGAAAATTTGTTTAATAGAGAACTAAATTACACGATTATTGATGAGAGTGAATTGGCAAAAAAAAGACAGAACGATCCATTTTTAAAAAATATATTTAAAGGCAAAATTATAAAAATTACATGAAATTTGAAGAGAAGCATTTTAAAAGATTTGATTTCACAAACAAAGAAATTCGATTGTTTCTTGAAAACAGCAGGCGCGATTTGGACATAGCAAAAAATAATAAAACGCCTGAAGTTATTTTTAGATTCGGGTATGATTCAATCCTGAAATCCTGCATAGCTTTAATTGCTTTCTGTGGATTTAAAGCCAAAAGCGTACCTGGTCACCATATCATTATAATCAGCAAAGCTTCTGAAATTTTAAATCATGAATATGCGGAAATTTTTTATTTTTGCAATAATATAAGAAGAAAAAGAAATTTTGATTTGTATGCCGGTGGATCATTTTTTTCTGTACAAGAAGCCAAAAATTTGATAGAAATATCTGAGAAAATTTATACTATTGTAAAAAATTATGTTCAAAAGGGGCGATAAAACAATTTTAAAAATCGAAAATCTGGCGTTTGGCGGGCAAGGGATTGGGCGCGTTGCTGTTGATGATGATAAAGCTGAAATTAAAGGCAAAAAGCTCGCAGTTTTTGTCGAGAATGTGATTCCGGGCGATGAAGTTGAGGTGAGTTTTTTTCATATTAAAAAGAATTTTGCAGAAGCGAATGTTGTGCGAATGATTAAGCCGTCGGAACTCCGTATTGCGCCGCGGTGTCGTCATTTTGGAACTTGCGGAGGATGCGTTTGGCAAAATCTTAATTACGAAAAACAGCTTGAATATAAGGAAAATCAGGTTCGTGAAAGCCTTGAAAGAATTGGAAAATTTGAAAATCCACCTGTTAAGAAAATTATCGGATGTAAATCACCTTGGGAATATCGAAATAAAATGGAATTCAGCTTTGATGGATCCGGTGCGAACTTGCAGCTTGGGCTGCATTTGGCACGAATGCATCACGATGTTGTCGACATTCAAGAATGCTTTTTGGTATCCGGAATTTGCGTAGAAATAACAAAATTTGTGCGTGATTTTTTGAAAAAATCCGGTGGCAACGGTGGCAATGGTGGCAACGGCAGCAATGCCGAGACCGCTCTCGATTTGCGAAATTTCATTATACGTGAGGCAAAAACAACGGGTGAAATTATGGCGAATCTGGTGACGGGGACGGAATTCGAAAATGTTCTGGTGGAAAAAATGGGGGCGGAAATTAACGAAAAATTCCCAAGCAAAATCACATCTTTTTATCACACAAAAATTTCTGATAAAAGAGGTGAAAGAAAAAGCATTAAAGAAGAACTTGTTTTTGGCGCACCCGTTATCCGTGAAGAGCTTTTAATTCACAATGAAAAAATCAAATTCGATATAACTCCAAGCGCTTTTTTTCAACCAAATACTTTTCAAGCGCAGGTTTTATATGAAACCGTTTTCTCCCTTGCTGATGCCAAAAAATCTGATTCAATTTTTGATTTATTTTGCGGAACCGGAACGATTGGAATTTGTTTTGCAAAATTTTCCTCCCACATTTTTGGCGTTGAAATAAATGCCAGCGCAATTGAAATCGCAAAGAAAAACGCCGAATTAAACAACCTGAAAAATATTGAATTTTTGTGCGGCGACGCAGAAAGAACCCTTAAGAACCTTCCTCAAAATCCGGACATAATCATCGTTGATCCGCCACGCGCCTGCCTTGGGGAAAAACTCTCGCTAAAACTTGCCGGATTTAAAGCCCGCAAAATCATTTTTGTTTCGTGCAATCCAACCACTTTTGCAAGAGATGCGCGCATTTTAGTCGATAACGGCTACGCTCTTCGTGAAGTCCAGCCCGTCGACATGTTTCCGCATACGTATCACATCGAAACTGTGGCAGTTTTTGAGAAAAATTGATTTTTGCGTTCGCTTTTAATATAAACAAACTCCGTTCGCATCAAACGCGCTGCAATTAAAACTATAAACAGCGCCTGGTATATTTTCATCTTTAAGCTCTATGGTCGAAGGAGTTGTGTGAACATAATCTTTTACAGCGACTCCGTGTGTATCTTTTGCTTCAATGTTTTTAAGGTTAAACCAAACAACCGGCACTGATACGGTAGGAGGTAAAACGTTTAAATTCAAACAATAAGCATCTCCGTTGTTTACACGCTTAGGATTAGTTAATGTGAAAGTTACATCGTGAGGCGTCCATTTAACGATCCCGTCAATTCCTGGTATCGCATTGTTATAATAAATTTTTGTGAATCCTGCATCCAAAATAATATCTTTAAAAGGAGAATTTTCTTCTTCCCAATGGCTATAAGTAAAAGAGTACAGGTCTGACTGTCCACGAGCCGTGAAGCAAGATGCATTAACGGTGAATTCTCCATTATTACCTTGTCTTGATAAGTCTATGTCTTGCCTTGGATAGCCGCTGTAGCCAGGATATACAAAGAGAGAATTATCTCCGAATTCAGTTTTGGCAGATGCAATTGGCAAAGAATTAACCGGATGTATTGTTGTTGGGACCACATCTCCTGCATGTACATAATAACCATCAGCTTTATATTTAGCGGGGATTGCTTCAACTAAAAATTTTATATATTTTGGCGACAAAAGAGAATCACCAGGAACACTTGTTGGAATTATATATGCATTAACGCTTCCGAAACCGCCCACTTCCACTTTATCTATCGTTATAATACTACCTGGCAATACCGTCATATCACTATTTACTTCGTAAGATGCGTTTGGATCTATTAAATTTCCACGCATTACTCTAATGTGCACTCCCATACTTTGAGTGAAATTTCCAAGAACTTTTATTTTTATTGGCCCTACTTCCATATCCGGAGTTGGCGCTGTCCCACTTAAGTTAAGCTGGAAAATTGAGTTAGCCTCCGGCCCTATAGAATATTTATCAAACCAGTTTGCCCATGAATAAAATTCATACGGATAATACGTTACATCCAAGGTTGAATCGCCTACATCCGGGATAACCACATTTATTTCACCGGTTGGATATTTTACAAAAGGCACCGCAGAGCATGAGTTCGTTGCAATATCCGCATGCCAACAAGGATATGAAAGGACTTGCTCTGCGGTTGTATTAAAGCCCTTATATACTGTTTGAAGTTTTCCGACTGTCCCGGGAAGTTTTTCCGCCATGAAATGCATATTAATATTCGCACCAGGATAAAAAGATAAATTTACAGGAATCGTATTCAATCCTTTATGCAAAGTTGCCGGAACTTCTAAGTTTTTTGACCTTATATTATCTGAAAGACTATATTCACTATTAATATAAAAATTCCCTTTAATAACCGTGTTATCGTCATACGTAGACTCTAGCTCCACTGTCATGCTGCTCATTTCAGCGTAAGAATCTCCGTAAGTTCTTACCATTGTAGAGCCAAAATAAACCCATTCGCTATTAATAGGTGGGAATGATGGCGACGGAGGATCTTCGTTGTATTTAATAAATCCAACTTGGTTTTTATAATCAAATAAATCTATAACTCCATGAGCCGCAGAATCGTTGCCAACCTTCATAAGATAAGGCATATCTGAGGTCCAAATTTTAGCCGTAATAATATCTCCGGGAATTTGATTTCGAAGCCCTGTTAAACTGAATTGGTTATATCCAACCGCAGGGGTTTGATTGATTTTTTGATATGCGATACCAAAAACCGTACATTGCTGAGGACCGTTTGGGTCAAGCTTTATTGGAACCGGCAACGTAACATTCCCATTCCAAGACCCCCATGACTCCATTGAACTTGGCCAAAACTGATTTCCTTTATATGAATTTGTAGCTGCATCCCATGTCAAATAATATCCCTGAAAAGCCGTTGGAATCCCAGGCTCTCCTCTTGATTCAAAAGATGCCGAGTTAATCGTCATAGCTTGATTACCCACAACACAAGCCCCAAATAACGTTCCAAACTTTGGCGTATTAACGCTTATATTTGCGGTGTTCATTTTTGCGTATTCAGCCGGATATTTGAACGCTAAAATGAAGTTTTGAGGAATAGGAAGAGCGTCACCGTAAATATTCCATGGCAAAGTATCTGTATATTCTTTTATTTTTTTGCTGACATCGACTGCGGTTCCTGTAACCAACAAGAGCTTTTTTAGATCGTCTGCGATTTTTTTATTACCAACAGCGGACATTATGAGTGCGGTTTTTCTTCGGAGTAAATCGTCGTCTTTTTTCCCGAACTTAACTCTTTTTAAACTGTTATAAACGTTTATTCTAGCCACGTCTTTATCTGACAATTTTGTCATCTTTTTTGGCAAAGCGGCTCTCTGCTTCTGAAATTCCGCTTTTACGGCGTTCATGACATTCATATCCAGTTTTCCGCCTAATGCATCCGGGATTTGAGGCGGTCGCACAACTACGGCGGTTTTTGGCGATATTTTCGCCTTCATAATCAACCCTTGAATAAAATCGGGTTTTATAAAAAAACTTAAAGCTATTACAGCAACAACAAACGCTGTAACAATAATGCTAAACGAGACCTTTGGAGACCTTGAGATCTTTTGTTTTTTCATGTGGGGGTTTTAAAAAATTTAATCTAAAATTCAGTTTAGCAAATTTTTATACTTTAATACAGCAATATAATTTGTCATTGATTTTTGGGCGCGAATCTTGTAAATTGGCGTCTAAAAACTATTAAAATATGATGAATCCGGATGAAAGCTCATCAAGCATTGATATAACAAGGTATTTACATAGAGGCCCGATTGCTGTTTGCAATGCGGAAATCGCGGCTGTCCTTAGATGCGTTTCTAATAATGTATCCAGGAGAGCAACTTTGATTTGCGAAATATATGAACGCCGTGGAATAACCTTAAAAGCCGAGCTTAAATTTGCACGACCCGAACATGGCATTGATGAAGCGGCCCCGGCAAAGGTTATACTAAGCACTCCGGATTGGAAAATGACTTTATCCGCCACTAATGACGACGATGTTGCTCAAGAAGTTACAACTAAAAAAAGAAGATTCGGGTGGCAGCCTGAATTCACCAACCCGTTGTGATATAATTCCAGTAATAAATCTAACCTCCTCAATATGAAAAAAATCATTTCCTTTATTGCGTGCGCTTTATTCTTTATTCCTTCGGTTTCTTTTGGAGCGAGCTTGGTGAGCGGGCAAAATGTTGACGTAAAAAATCCAATTCTGGAAAACGCTTATATTTTAGGGCAAAACCTGAATATCGGCGCGAATTTGAATGGAGATTTTGTTGGAGCGGGTGCGAATATCAATATAGAAAACGATATTAAAGGAAATGTAATTGCAGCGGGTGCGAATATCAATATCACTTCAAACGTTACAGGTAGCGTTAGGCTTGCAACAGGCAAAGCTATAATAACCGGAGTTATTGGCGGAGATTTATTTGTTATGGGTAGCGATGTTTATGTCGCAAAAAATACAGTCATTAACGGCGACCTCATTGTGTTTGCCGGAAACCTGAGAATGGATGGAGTTGTTTATGGAAATATACAAGGAAGCGTCAACTCAGTACTTGTGCGCGGAACTGTCGGGAAAAGCATAAAAATGGATATCGGAAGTTATGCAAATTTTTCAAATGATTCACGTGTTAGCGGTGATTTTGTTTATTCTTCAGCTTATACATTTGAAGTTCCAAATAATGTCATTCTCGGGACTATAAAACACAATCCGGTTGAACTTTCTTGGAGAAATAAGGGTTATCTCGGAATCACGGCCGGAGAAGTTTATAACAAATTCATGAGCTTTCTTGGCCTTGTACTTTTTGCACTCATTTTCTGCTTGGTAGCACCAAACGAAGTCACAAAGACCAAAAATATAATGCGAAAGAATTTCTTTAAGAGCCTTGGGATTGGCTTTCTGATGACGATATCAATGCCGGTTGCAATGATTATCTTTTTTGTAAGTATGATTGGCGTTCCAATTGGACTGATCCTTGGAGCTCTCTTTATCATTGCAATTTACGTTTCGAAAATTTTTGTCGCCGCTTTTGTCAGCGGATTTATATTCAAAGATACGCACAGCAAATGGGCAATTTTTGGAAAACTTACGCTCGGACTTTTCATTTTAATGATCGTCAGCTTGATTCCTTATGTTGGATCAATTGTAGCTATTGTATTATTCTTCCCTGCGTTTGGAGCGATTGCTATGCGAAAATATGAGGTTTGGAAATTGGTGAAGGATAAGAAATAAATGTGCGAAGCGGTTTGCAGGCGCAAAATGCGCGAGTGCACAAATCTAAACCTTGAACTTTTTGAGCCATTCGATGGCCTGAATTTTTGTTTTGATTTTTTTGGCGAGTTGAAATAAACGAAGCTCGTCTAAAATTTCTCCAATTTTTTCACCGGGTTTTATTTTCAATTCTTTCATTATTTCTTCACCTGTTAAAAGCGGGTCTGGCATTTTTGAAACATGCTCAAGGTCATGACGATAAAGCTCCATAACCTGATTATAGAGGCTTAAATCCATTGGGAGTGAACCCATTGCATCGGCATAAAAAACGTTTGCAAGAGCAAGGAAATTCTCGTGCAAAAACCAATGCCTGCGACGGCCAACGTTCATTTGCGTGATATTTAATGAAAGCATGTGATGTTTAACAAGCCACGTTATATCTTCTGTCATTTTTTTAGGAAACCTTAAGCGCGATAAAATTTCTTGTGCAATTTCTGCAGACTTTTCGCAATGTCCATCAAAACGAATTCGTTCTTTCACTTTAAAGGTTTCCGGCTTGCCAATATCGTGAAATAAAACCGCAAATTTTGTATCTAATGTGGCAGTTGGTTTTAGGCTTGAGAGAGCCAACATCGTGTGTTCCCAAACATCCCCTTCTTGGTGATATTCAATCGGTTGGGCAACACCTTTCATTTTTTCAAGTTCAGGAATTATATGCTCAAGAATTCCTGTGTCGCTCAAATCCTCAAAGACTTGGCGCAGATTTTGACTGCTCATCATCTTTATAATTTCGTCGCGAATGCGCTCTTTTGAAATTTTTGTGATTAATGCGGCGTGCTTTTTAATTGCGTTATATGTCTCCGGATGATAGCGAAAATTAAATGTATTTTTAAAACGAATTGCGCGAAGAATACGCAAATGGTCCTCAAGAATTCTCTGATTTGGATCGCCAATAAAGCGAACCATTTTTTCGTCGAGATCTTTTTGACCGTCAATGTAATCAAGCACTTTATCCGCGATTGGATCATAAAAAAGTGCGTTGATTGTGAAGTCACGGCGGGATGCATCTTCTTTTGCGGAAGTAAAAATAACCGCATCAGGACGGCGTCCATCGGAATAACCTGAATCGGAACGGAATGTCGCAATTTCAAAATGGTGGTCATCAACAATCGCCATAATTACGCCAAAACTTTTTCCGAATTCCAGTGTTTTTGGAATGAGTTTTTGAATTTGATCAGGTGTTGCTGAAGTTGCAATATCAAAATCCTTTGGATGAATTTCAAGAAGCATATCGCGCACACAACCTCCTGCAAAATATGCCTCAAAGCCATTGTCGCGGAGAAGCTGGATGATTTTTATTGCTGTGATGCGCATGGGGACGGAGGTTAACGGCTCTATTTTAGCATAAAGAGGGACGGAGGTTGATGGACGTATGCAATTTTACTTGACGCTTGATAATATATAGATGTAGCTTGTTCTCTTAAATAAACATTTATATGAATGACGCTGATGATAAAAGTGATTTGCACAAAAGCGTGCCTGACGGCTCTGTTAACACGCCCGAAGAACTCAAAGGATCATGGCCGCTCCCATCAATCCCTTGTATATTTTTAGAGTCTCCGGCAATCCGTGCAATTCTCATTAATCCTCTAAGGGCCAAGAGATTCCACGATAGCGTAAGAGGGCAAATAACCTTAGCTCATGTTGGTTTTGAAAATTCCAATGATGCTCCTTGGATTATGGTAAAAAGACGACGTGGTCTTGTGAGACAATCCGTCTCTGGGGCCATTTCCACCTCCTTGGGATTTGCAAGGTCTCTATTATCTCCTGATGGCGTTTATCCGACTATTGCAAGCTGTCTCCAATCAGGCTTTTTAGCTCCAAGCGTCATAAAAGCCTTTGAATTTTTATCAACTGAAGCCCAAAGAGATATCTTGCAAAATATCAAGGACACTCAACATCCTCAAGCATATGACGATATTGTTGCAATATTAAGTCTTGTAAGCACCGGTGTTGCTATTAAAATTCTGGAAAATGGTTTTAGTATAGGCGATATCGAAGAATGTATTTGTAAAATGATGCCACATGTGGCTTTAAGAATTTTAAAAGGCTGGTTGGAGAAAGACGGCCCTGGTCCAAGAAATAGAATAACTTCTATTGTTGACAATCTTTCAAATCCGAGATGTGAATATAGAGAATTGGCCCCTTATATAAAACGTGATGCTGACGGAGGATTTACTATACCCGAAATTCCTCAATCGGATATAAGCGCAATCGTGCAGGCCACAAGGCGCTTAGCGCTTATGAGGCTAATTTAAATATGTTAAAATGAGCGCATGTCGATTTTGTACATAATTTTAATCGGCGTCTCTCTTTCTCTCGATGCTGTCGCGGTTGCGGTTTCAAATGGGATTTCTCATCAAAAAATAAATTTTCGCGAATCCCTTAAGTTGGCGTTTGCTTTTGGATTTTTTCAGATGCTGATGCCGATTATTGGATGGAGCGTTGGAGTCCAGTTTGATAAATATATAAATGACTTTGACCATTGGATTGCATTCATTCTATTGTCTATTGTTGGCGCAAAAATGATTTATGAATCGTTATCAGAGGGGGATTTTAAGCAAAAAGCATGCGCTCTCGGACATTTTAAAATCCTTTGCTTATCAATTGCCACAAGCATTGACGCTCTTGCGGTTGGAATAAGCTTTGCTTTCTTAAAAAGTGATATTTATTTTCCAGCTTTAATCATCGGGATAATAACTTTTATATTAAGTTTTATCGGTGGAACTTTGGGGCGCAAAATAGGGAATATTTTTGGCAAAAAAGTGCAATCTGCTGGAGGGCTGATTTTAGTTATCATAGGCGCAAAAATATTGATTGAGCATATCTATTTTTGATGTACAATAATGACATGAAAATCCTTGGAATCGAAACATCGTGTGATGAAACTTCGTGCGCTGTTGTTGAAAACGGCACGCGCGTACTGAGTAATGTGATTTTTTCGCAAATAAAATTGCATGCAAAAACGGGCGGAGTTGTTCCGGAAGTTGCTGCTCGTGAGCATGTTGTAAAAATCATTCCGGTCTTAAAAAGCGCTTTAGACAAAGCAAAATTGAGCATGGATGAAATTGATGCGATTGCTGTAACGGCACGGCCCGGCTTACTGAGCTCGCTTTTGATTGGTACAACGACCGCGAATACACTTGGGCTTTTTTCGGGCAAACCTGTGATTCCGGTTCAGCATATTGAGGGGCATATTTATTCGAATTGGCTAGACGGGGACGGAGGCAATTCAATGGGGACGGAGGCGATTCAAAAAAATGCGCCAAAATTTCCCATTCTTATCCTTACCGTTTCCGGCGGACACAATGAAATTTTCCTCATGCGCGATCATATGAAATTTGAGCTTATTGGCGAAACCGTTGATGATGCGGCGGGTGAAGCTTTTGACAAAGTCGCAAGGCTTCTTGGGCTTCCTTATCCTGGCGGACCTTCAATCATGAAAGCAGCTGAAACCGGAAATAAAAACGCTTTTAAATTTCCCCGAGCAATGATGAAAGATAAAACTTTTAATTTTAGCTTTTCCGGAATAAAAACTTCTGTACTTTATTTTATGGAAAAAGAAAAACGTGCAGGCAGAAAACCGACGAAAAAATTTGTAAATGATGTTGCGGCAAGCTTTCAGGAAGCTGTTATTGATGCACTTGCGACAAAATTAATGATGGCCGTAAAAAAATATCCAAATATTAAAGAAGTGCATTTGGCAGGCGGCGTTTCCGCGAATATAAAATTGCGTGAAGAAATCGCACATCGATTAAAAAGCTTAAATGATTCAAATGGCGCAAAAATTACCTTTCGCTACCCTCAAAAATTCGAATACTGCACTGATAACGCGGCAATGATTGCGAGTGCGGGATATTTTAAATCCAATCTGGATCAGAGCCTATCCCGTGCGGCTTGCGAGTACGTAGAGGCGTCGGCTGAGTTTTAGGCTCTTCTTTATGCTGTTCGCCCATTATATGCGATGCTGCCCAATCTTTTAATTTACGAACTCCCCTTTGAAAATCTCCGTGCGCATAAGATTGCGTTAGAATAGCCATAAACAAAGAAGCTACGGCTACTCTTACAAATCTTCTTTTGGCTTGTATAAAAGGATCCAAACTTTCTCTTAATAATACTTCTTTTTTCGTATACCTCTTGATCAAACCAAGATTAAGCGTCAAAACGTATTCATCATCATCTTCCACTGCAGAATTTACCTCTATTTTACGGTATTTACCCATAAGCATTAATTTTTAAACAGATTTTTATTTTAAGTAAAATTATATTATCTGTCAAGCTTTAAATAATCGCACTAATCCGTATAAGTTGCCCTGCATACCTTTTTACTATATAATTTAAATTAACAGTGTCGCTTCGCGACAGTTTATTTATACGCCTGTGTTCCGTTACACGGAACGGCGTGCTCAAAATTTAATCACTTTTTTATATGCCAAACACTGATGATGAAGGTACGATGACCCCAGGAGGAGTGCTTCAAACGCCAAAAGGCGTTCACGATATTCTTCCAAATGATCACGAATATTATACTTATATAAAAAAAGTTGTGCGTCATCGATTGCGCCAAGCAGGTTTCCGCAGAATCAGCACGCCAATGTTTGAATTTACACAATTATTTCAACGCGCGATTGGTAATGATACGGACGTTGTCTCCAAGGAAATGTATACTTTTCAGGATAAAAAAGGTCGCAGTTTGACTTTGAAACCGGAAGGAACAGCCGGAGTCATGAGATCTTATATTCAAAATAACATGCAGGCTTTACCACAACCGGTTCAGCTATATTATATTGAGCCACATTTCCGCTATGACAGGCCACAAAAAGGAAGATATAGACAATTTTGGCAACTTGGTTTTGAGATTGTTGGCGAGAGTGATCCCGCCCTTGATGCGCAAATTATCTATCTCGCGAATTTGATTAATAAAGATCTCGGAATTGCTGATTTATTTACAGTTCAATTAAATTCGATCGGTACGCCGGAATCTCGAAAAGAATATATGCGAGTTTTACAGGATTTTTATTTTGATAAAGAAAGGTCGCTTTGCGAACTTTGCAAAACGCGACTTAAAACAAATCCAATGAGACTCCTCGATTGTAAAGAAGAGAATTGCCGAATTTTGGCTCAAATTGCGCCTAAGATAAGTGAATATCTTGATGCGGAATCAAAAGAATTTCACGAAGATTTGAAGGAATATTTAACAGAACTTGGAATTAAATTTGTTGAAAATCCTTATCTCGTTCGTGGTCTCGATTATTATACGAAAACCGTTTTTGAATTTTGGGATAAAACAGAAGGTGCTCAAAACGCAATTGGCGGCGGCGGAAGATATGATGGACTTGTGGAATTGCTTGGCGGAAAGCCAACTCCGGGTAGTGGCTATGCGGCAGGAGTTGAAAGAATTGTCGCAAATATGAAACGTGAAAAAATTCGCGTTCCACACAAAGATGTTATCCACGTTTTCATCGCACAACTTGGTAAAGAAGCAAAGAAAAAAGGCCTATCTTTAATGTCGGATTTGCGTGATGCGGGAGTTAAAACAATGGCTTCCCTTGGCAAAGATTCCGTTCGAACACAGCTTGGACTGGCGGATAAATTCGGTGCGCCTTATACTATTATTATTGGACTGACTGAAGTGCGCGAAGGCGTTGTGATCATTCGCGATATGAAAGTCGGCACGCAAAAAACCGTTCCATTTGATGAGATAGTTGATGTCGTCATAAAGCTGATTGGAAAGCAGAATTTGGATACATACAGTGCAGGGGAACTAACGTATGAGTGAAACTCAAAACTAAAAAACTAAAATGCGTGGAAAAAAAATAAAAATTGTGGTGCTTAGTTTGTGCCTTATTGGTGCGATTTTTAGCATGCCGTTAAAAACCGCAGAGGCTGCAAATTCACTTTTTATCGATGTGCCGGATGATAGCAAGTATTTTCAGGCGCTCTTTTATTTAAAGAATTCAGGCGCTGTAAAAGGCTATAGTGATATGACTTTTAAGCCGAATAATACAATTACACGTGCGGAATTTTTGAAAATGATTATGACGCATGCGGGTATAAAAAATATGCTTCCGAAAACCGAATTATTCAAAGATATGCCGACTTTTACAGATGTAAAAAACTCTGACTGGTATCGTGATTCAATAAATCATGCTTATGTTTTGGGCATTGCAAAGGGTTATTCCGATAATACTTTTAAGCCTATGCAAGCCGTTCAGTTGGCCGAGGGGCTCAAGATGCTTTTCATCGCGCATGATACAAATGTTCCAACGATAAATATTAAAGAATCACCATTCTTGGATGTTCGTGCGAGCTCCTGGCTTCTTCCTTATGCAAAATTTGCGTGGGAAAAAAATATGATTTTGATGCAAAATGATGGCAAACTTCATGGCGAAACGAATGTAACAAGGGGTGAGGCCGCAGAGCTTATTTATCGCTTATCGGTTATCGCGAATAAACAATTTGCGCCATTTGATTTGTCTTCCGAGTGGCCAACTTATTCAAATAACTTGCTTGGACTGAGCGTTAAAACTCCTTTTGATTGGCAAGTTATTCCGGAGGGGACAAGAATCGTTTTATGGCTTCAGGATAAGGCAAATAAGCAGACAGATTATGAATATATCTCCCCTTCTTCCGCAAAAATCGTGATCAGACCAATGGTTTTATCCGGCGATGATTTAAAAATCGATTCATACTTTGAGAGCGTTAAGCAATTTACAAAACGCGTTTTCCCAAATGATGAAATTAAATTTCAACAGATAACGGTTGGCGAAAATACAGCACTTCATTTTACGATTCCGACGAAAAATATTTATAACTGGTACATTGTTATAAAGGGCCAACCAAAGGCGTTTGTTGTTTATACGCAGATTGGTAGTGGCAATGCTCTTAAGCAATTTGAAACGGTCGTGAATCTTGTTATACCAACAATCAAATATACTCCTAGTGGTCTTTCCGCTGATCAGCAAACGGAAATCGATTCGTTATTGTCCAGAGCTAATGCGGCTGTTAATGTCGAAAAAGGCGCCACAGAAGTGATCAGATTAATCGGCGACACAAGCATAATTGAGACGGATGAAATTGGCGTCGGCATCGGCCCTGTTGATTATTACTTCAGCAAAAAGGTGAACATTACGATAAAAGTTGAACGCACGTCGAATACGGTTCTTGGGGTTCGCGGTGGAAAAAATACCAAGTTTTAAATTATTTCTTCTTAAGGCCGAATCTGATTGCCGCAATCTGATCTTCTTCGTTGGATTTTATTGCAGATTCGACTTCTCGATCGAATGGACCTTCAACTTCGTCGCTTAATTGTCGTGCGTATTCGGATTCTGCGTCTGCGACTTCTTTTTCGTTTGATTCAACGAGCTCTGCAAGCTGTGGTTTTGCCTCATCTTCGGCTTGGCGTAAATCCGCTTTTGCTTTTTCAAGCTCAACTTTCTTTTTCTCAAGGAAATTTCCAAGATTTGCATGTTCTTTTTCAAAGATTGACATAAGCTCATGCGCAAGCGCTTCTGTCACGCCTTCGTTTGTGAGCCTATCGATATATGTCTGTTTTTGCGCATCCGTAAGCGACTCGGCGTTAAGTATCAAAATGTATAATTGTTCAGGTTGAAAGTCCATGTTACTTGGTTGTTATTTTTATGTGTTTAATGTCGCTAAAAGAGTGAGTTTCAAATCTCGTACCAGCACCAACTCCAACATTTTCTGTGTAAGTTTTATCCGATAAGTTAAATGCTATTCTTATAGGGCTCTTTGGGTTTAATGGATTTAGCCCAACTATAATCGATTTACCATTACGAACTTCAGTTTTTTGTATTACAAATGTTTGCTCATGAACAAGATCCCTTCTCATGTCGAATTTTTCTCCGATTTTTAATGCACTAAGCGCTTCAGCCATTTTCGCCGGTTCTGTAATCGTCTCCACCTCTTTTCCAACCTTCTCAAAAGCCTTTGAATATCTGCTTTTTTTACCGCGTTGTTCTTTTGCCATAGCAAGAAGAGCGGCTTTTTCCGGCCTTGATAAGTCGTGTAAACGGTTAATTGCCTTTTCCAAATCATCATTTCTGCTAAACGCATTGTCTTCCAACATTTTATCTACATTTGCTGCAAGTCCTGGTTCATATAGGCTAATTAATTGACGTATTGAATCTTCGAATCTCTGAACGTCACCAAATTTTTCTCGAATTCTTGATTCGTATTCTGACTTTTTACCCCTTGCTTCCGCTTGAATTTGACGAACATTTTCAAGGACTTTTCTATTCGCCTTATAAGAAACAGGATCTGTGATTCGCTTTTTAAGCGGATACCTAAGCTTCCCCCTTATTCCTCTGCGCAAATAATCCATTCCTTGTTCGTACAGTCTTTGCATCTCTTCACCTCTTTGTATCTCACCTTCAACTTGTGAAATGATCCCATTACAAACATTAACGCGCTCGGTAATTGTTTCATATTTTTTTATGCTTATACCAAAAATCCTCGAAAGTCTGCCCTGTTGAGCTTCTTCTGCAACCGTTATTTTCCCGGCGTATTTCACTCTAAGACTATCTTTTACTTTTTCATCTACGATTTGCCTTATTGCGCCCTTTGCCGTTGGATGCCTTAAAGTTTCTTGCAATCGCGAAGTCACGCTTCTCGCACGATTTTGCATGGATGTAAGCGCCGCATCTTTACGATTTTTTAAATTATCTTCATACTCTTTAATGTCATATAGATCTCTTCGGCCTTTTTCTTCATTTAAAACGTCCTCGGCATTTTTATCCAGAGACGTAACCCAGACGACTCTTTTTTGTTTGAATGGCGACTGATTGTATAGGTGTAGAAACTGCATTTTTTTGTTTTTATTTTTGTTTTTTGATTTTTGGCGCTTTTATCTTTGGAATTTATTTTGGATTTTGCGCTTCGAGTTTTGTGCTTTATTTCTTGCCCATTGCTGACAATTTGCCTTCAATGAAGCTTGCGTCTTTAATCAATTCCTCACGGAATGTCAAAGCTTCTTCAACTGCAATGGCACCCATGTCGATCTTTTTTGCTGTCAAAAATGCTGCGATCTCCGCATCTGTTTTGCATGCGTCAAAAGCCGTTTTTTCCTCATCGGAAAGCGAATTTAAGATTCTAACCATAATTCTGCCTTCAATGTTTTCTTCAATTGATTTTGCAAATGCTTCTTTTTCCGCTGCTGGAAGATTTGCGATCCCCAATTGAACGAAGAGGTCATCGTACGAGAATGTTTGTTGTTTTGTCATATTTTTTTGTTTAATTTATTTATATTATATATTAATTTGCTAATCTTCTTGCAATTTCTGCTGGAGAAAGTCTTCCACCAGTGATTCTAACAACTTCATTGACAAAATTTCCTCCATCCGGAATCTTGAAAACTTCATCCGGTCTAACAAAGTTGATACCTTGTTGAAATACGCCGTATGAATCAGGAATCCCCGGACGTGCTGTGACAAATGGATTTAAACTTTCCATTCCTCCAAGGACATGATGATTCCCCATGTATGTATGCAATTGCGATGCTTCTGAACCTGAAAGTCCAAGTTTGAATGGCATTGCTTGAAGGACCCCCGGATCAATATCGCCCGGCATACTATCGATCATCTTGAATGTTAGGTCTGCAGGGACTGGTCCTGGAACCGGACCTGGAATTGGGCCAGGAATTGGGCCCGGAGTAACCGGCTCTGGTGGAGGCACAACTGTTGGCTCAGGTGGTGGCGTGACTGGAGCTGGTCCCGGCGTTGGAGCTGGAGTTGGTCCAGGTGTTGGAGCTGGCGTTGGTGCCGTTTTTGGCAAATCTGAAGCAAGCGAATAACCTGCAACGAGCGCGCCAAGCACCAAACCACTCAACTTTTTAATAATATCTGTTGTCCTAAGATGCTGTTCACGCTTTTCAACTTCATGAATGAATTCAAGTTCTTTTGCCATAGCCGTATCAAGAGCTTTTGTTAAAATTTCTCCTTTTGTAGCTGTGGCTGGCATTCCCGCTAAAGCTGCGTCAACTGCTGTGTCTATGTGCTCTTTATGTTTATTCCAAACATCTTCCGCAAGTATATTCCCATAAAATGCTGATGGCGGTGTCATGGTTGGAGCACCTCTATAACCGGGCAATTTTCCTGTTGTTAAAGTCGTATGAGCTGCAAGTTTTTTTCTCGATTCTTCTTCGTTCATAGTTGCAACATCCACACCGTGCAATTTTGTTAGCCCAAAAGGCTTTCTGCCTCTTGTGGCTCCAAATCTCTGTTGCATAAATTCCCAGTTTCCTTCCCATGCGACTTGAGAATTGACTCCAAGCCATCCCGCTTTCAACGCGATTAATGGGATTGCAACCGGAGCGCCCGCGAATGCGACCGCAAGCCCCGTTGCACCAAGGAGTGCGCCGGAAATTCCAAGTCTTGCGACCGGATGTTGCCTCCAGAATGTCTTGAATTTTTCCCATCTTGAATGAGATTGCAAATCAACTTCTTTTGCAAGAAGCGCCTTTCTTTCAGTCAAAAGATCGCCGACGATTTTGTTTCTCATTGCCAATTTAAATGCATCTTTTTCAGCTACATTTGCAAATGGCATAGCTATTAATGCCGGATCAACTGATGCATTGTGCGCGATTCTTTGTCTGAAAATATCCGTATACTTTGTGCGTTCCGTATTGATATTAAATTTGCGTGACCTCCAACGTCTGATTTCGCGTCTTGATTTGGCGTAATTTTCACGCGCCTTATCAAGGTCTTCGTTTTTAACGTCTTCTTGTGCAGGAATGTTTTCGCTGAATGCGGTTTCGGACCATTTGATTTTCTTAATACTAATAGGCGTCATTTCAAACATCATAAGGGCTTTATAAAGTTCCTTAAGAGCATCTTGAACCCCCGCTTTATAATGATCATTTATGATATTGAACATTTTCTCGGCCTCTGATCCGGAGGCAGTAACGCCCTTTGCAGGCAAATACGTGAGATAATTTTCGCAAACCGATTTGAGTGTTTTTCTAAGTTCTCCGGGTTTTTTATCAGGAAATGCTTCTCTTACCATGCCCATAATTTCTCTGTATCTAACGATATCTCTATCAAATTCATCCGGATAATCTTTTGTTTTCCAGATGTCTGACTTGTCTTCTTTCCATCCTTTCCCGGGTTCCTCTTTTGGATTGCATGTAATACCGTTGCTTCTAAGTTGAAGAATGTACTCTACATAATGCAACATCATAACATCCGCATCTTCACCGTTTTTTGCTAACTTATCGCGAATGTGAAGATATTTGAAATATTTCGCTTTATCTTTGCTGCCTGCATGAGAAATATTTTCTTTCAAATCTTCCAAGAAATTATAATAATCATCTCTCGTTGTAAATGTAACTCCTGATATTCTTGCGAGCTCTTCGACAATGTCTTCCGCATAATCAAGATTGTCTAATAATCTTAGATGTTCTTCCTTGGAAATAACTTCATCAAGTTCAATGTATCTACCCGCTTTACCAAACGCCGCATTCAAATATTGAAGAACATGAGCTACGCACTTATCTCTGTCATATGCGTCTTCATTCAAAAGTCCTTCAAATTTTGCAAATAATTTTTTGTCATCAATTGGAGGAGTGGCACCAGGATTAACCGTAAGCGCATCAAACCAATCACGAGCCTTATCCGGCAAATAAGATGGCTCATGCTTTGCTCTCTCAATATCGATTGGAATTCCGCCGATTGAATCAAGAAGCGCATAAAATTTGGTTCTTTCCGTTGTAACACGTGCTTCATAAAGAATATATAAAGCAACTTCAGATGTCGGATCTGTTGGTGGACCTTTTAATTCAACTTCTTTTCTTGCGTCCGGAAGTTCACCAAGCAATGCGACCCCTTCAAATCCCTTGTCTCCCGCCTTAAATTTTCCGCCAAGATCTGTATGCCAATAATATTTTGATCCCTTTTTCTTAACTTTTTCCCATCTTTTATCGCTATTTTCCTGTGCTTTTCTTGCGATATCGCGAATGGTTTTAATATTTTTGATTTGCTGGAGGAGTTCAGAAGTTAAAGTTGCTGATAAAGGTGGCGTTATGAGTTTATCCAAATCTGCGCTAAGATCACTGGCCTTTTCTCTTGCCTCCGTAATTGCTTCTTCAAGCTTTTCCCTAATTAATTTCGTTTTTTCGGCACCGGTTTTGCCTCCAAGAGTTTCAGTCCAGATTGAATCCGCGACGAGCTTTCTTTTTTTCTCAATAGATAGACCTTTCATCTCGAGGAGAACCTTTTTTTGATCTGATGGACTAGCCTTCTCTTCATATAACGCTTTTACGATAATTTCTTTTCTATCATCTTCATTTTTAAGTTCATCAAATTTTCGCTGTCCAAGAATTTCAGCTTTTCTATCAGTCGTTGCAATTGAATATAATATTGAACCAACTTCTTTATCTATTTCGTCATTGTTTTTCTTTTTCTCTAAAGCTTTTACCAAATAATTTTTCTGCGTTGCAACTACGCTCATAACTGATGGAAGTTTTTTTGCTCTTATTAACGCCTCTTTTTGAGATGGATCTAAGGCGCTCCAGTTTAATGGAGTAGAAAGCTCTGAAAGCCTTGCTGGAGCCGCATTATATTGCGCAACTAGATCTTCGGCTATTAAATCTTCCGCATCTAGTCCTTCCGTACCCGCTAAAGCAGCAGTATAAAGTAAATTTTTTCTGCTAGCGACATCGCCCATGATACCCGACAAAACAGCAGATCTAATCATGCCTCTTTTTTGGGCAGGGCTTTTTGGGGTCCATCCCGACAAGTCAGCTAACCCGAGCTCCGTTACATCCCTTCTCCCTGAATTATATTCCAAAATAAGCTGCTCAATGATGATTGCTTCCTTTTCAGGCTTAGATTTAGCTTCTAATATTCTTTCTATGGTTTGTTTTTGAATGACTCGATTCCTCATTATTTCACCAACTTTTCGTTCTTTAACTTTTCCCTTCTGCCCATCAAAGCCCAAAGCTGACCAAGCAGCAGCATCAAATGTCTCCTGAAGATCCGTTAATGGCTCGGACTTTCCATAAGCATCCATTAAATATTCAACAATCATCGCTTCTCTAGACGTAGCAGATTCGGCTCCGGACATCATATGAGCCGCCCATGAATCAAGCTTTACGTCTTTTGTCATCCCTGCCAATAAAGCTTTTGTAATAATTTCCTTTTTCTGATCTTCCGGCAATGCTTTTAACTCAATCTCGCCTAATTTCTTTTTTTGATTTTGTTCCGCCACTGCTTTAGTTACTGGTGGAGTTCCAGCTGGATCTTCTTCAAAACTCCCTTTGCCCCAAAGATATTCCCCGATAAGACTTTTCTTTTCCTCTTCGGATTTTGCAAATTCCAATTCGCCTATTTTTTTATCTATGTCCTTATCTTTCATCCCTTTCAATTTTCTTTCCACGATTATCGCTCTTCCGACTTGTTCCATGATGATTTCATAGACTTCGGCAAGAACTTTTTGTTTCTCGTTTGGATCTGTTCCAGCTCTTGTAGAAAGCCACGTATCAATGCTTTTGAAAATCGTGAGAAGTTGATCCGGGGAAGTGGCAGGCGCTGTCCCAATTTTCAGCAAAACCGCATCTACGTCTTTCTTCTCCATAGCTTCGGCAATTTTTGCCTCGGCCATGTCTGTAACGAGTTTTCTTTCGGTATCATCCAGTATTTTGTTTGGTGCCATATTTTTGTTGTTTATTTTTTATTTTTATATTTAAAAATTTTTGATTTCAGGATATTTGGCTGCGAGAGCGTCAAAAGTGGCGCCCGGCTGCATTGCGTCTTTTGCAATTTGTGCGGCTTTCATTGGGTCACGCGCGACCATTTTTTGGATGATTGCCTGCACGTCTTTTTCCATACTTTGTTTTTCTTGCGCGGAAACTTCAGATAAAAATCCGTCGATAACAGGAAATCTGTCAGCAAAGGCTTTTGCCGTACCAATGAGCTCGCCGGTCGTTTGTGCTTGCCCGAGAGCAAACAAAATCGCCATCAAACTCGCCATATCAAGCTTCTGTTTTTGAAACTCTTCATTAACGAGGTTTTTTAATCTTGTAACGAGATCAGGCATAGCAAGTTCTGCCATATTTTTTTGTTTTTATTTCAATAAATCTAATAATTATATCATGTTTTGCCTCGAATGTAAATACCTTTTATAGTGAATTTTTGGTAGATTGTCTTTATGCAAAATGTTTATCAAAAATCACTCGAATTGCACGAAAAACTCGGTGGAAAACTTGAAACCGGCTTAAAGTGCAAACTTGAAACTCGCGAAGATTTGAGCTTGGCTTATACTCCCGGGGTTGCCGAAGTTTCACGTGAGATCGCAAAAGACCCGAAAAATCTCTATAAATACACGATAAAAAAGAATACCGTTGCCGTTATTACGGATGGAACGGCTGTTCTTGGGCTTGGAAATGTCGGCCCTGCGGCTGCGCTCCCTGTTATGGAAGGAAAATGTGCGCTTTTTAAGAAATTTGGCGGAGTGGATGCGTATCCGATTTGCATCGATGAACGTGATCCGAAAAAGTTTATTGAAATTGTAAAAAAGATTTCGACAGGTTTTGGCGGAATAAATTTGGAGGATATTGCGGCACCGCATTGTTTTGAAATCGAACGAACTTTGATTAAAGAACTTGATATTCCGGTTTTTCATGATGACCAACATGGAACTGCGATTGTTGTTTTGGCGGGTTTAATAAATGCTTTGAAAGTTTCGGATAAAAAAATTGGTGACGTGAAAATTGTGATTTGCGGAGCAGGTGCGGCGGGGCTTGCTATAGCCGAATTATTGCATTTTTATGGGGCAAAACACATTTTAATTGTTGATACAAAAGGCATTATTTATGAAGGTCGCGAACATATGGATGAAGAAAAAACGCGACTCGCGCAGATTACGAATCCAAAAAAAGTTTATGGAAATTTTACAGACGCTCTTTATGGCGCGAATGTTTTTATCGGCGTTTCAAAGGCCGGAATTCTGACAAAAGAAATGATAAAAACCATGGACGTTGATCCGATTATTTTTGCGATGGCAAATCCTGAACCGGAAATTATGCCGGAAGATGCGAAAGCTGCGGGTGCTTTTATTGTTGCGACCGGCAGGAGCGACTGTGACAACCAGATAAATAACGTTGTTGCGTTTCCGGGAATCTTCCGCGGGGCGCTTGATAAAGGCATAAAGAAGTTTAACTTGGAAATGTTTGTTGAGACTTCGAAGGCGCTTGCGGAATGCGTACTTAATCCAACGCGAGATAAAATTATCCCTGAGCCGTTTGATGAAAAGGCGCATGAGGCGGTTGCGAAGGCAATTTGAGAGGGACGGAGGCAGTGATCGCGAAACTTGAGGTGGCGACAATTTTTGTCAAGATTGGTTTTAATAAGCCTTTTTTTAATATCTCCCGCTCATTTCGAAATGAGCTTAAATTAACTCTTCTGCAAAACCGACATGTTATAATATAGAATTCCACCACGCGGTGGAACGAAAATTTTGTGCTTCGTATTTTGTGCTTTATAATTACCTCATGTCAGGTCACTCTAAATGGAAACAAATCAAGCATAAAAAAGGCGCGAATGATGTTAAAAAAGGCGCTATGTTTAGCAGACATTTTAAACTTATTGAAATTGCCGCAAAAAAAGGCGGTGGCGATATAGCTATGAATCCGTCTCTTAAGCAAGCCATAGATAAAGCGAAAGCGGACTGCAATATGCCAAGCGCAAACATTGAAAGAGCTGTAAAAAAAGGCATCGGTGAATCAAAAGACGGCGTCGAGAGCGTTGAAATTATGTATGAAGGATTTGGCCCGGAAAGCGTTGCTCTTTATATTCAAACCGTGACAGATAATAAAAATCGCACCTTCAACTCCTTGAAATTGATGCTTGATAAAAACGGTGGACATCTTGGATCTGCGGGAACGATTGGCTGGATGTTTAAACAAAGCGGATATATGACTTTGGCTTGTGGAAACGGCGCGGCGGGCGGCGCAAATAGCGCGAGTGCCGACGAAATCGAATTAAAAGCGATTGATGCGGGAGCGAGCGATGTAAAAGCGGATGGGAATTTGATTGAAATTTATACGGAACCGAATCAATTAATACAGGTTAAAAAATCTCTGGAAAACGCCGGACTCAAGCCTGAAAACGCGGAATTGACTTTTGTTCCTGCAAATATCGTGAAAATAACCGACGCCGAAAAAGCAAAAAGAATTCTGGATGTTCTTGATATGGTTGAGGAAAATGAAGACGTTGTAAATGTTTATAGCAACTTTGATATTGATGCGGCGGTGATGGAAAAGCTTTAGCTATTCCTCAAATCTATACCCTGATCTTGGCGCGTGCGTTTCGTTGCTACTTTCTTGGTCAACTGATTCGTCTTGATTTGCGCTATTTTCTTCTTCGGCAGTTTCATCTTTTTTCAATTTTAATTCAATGCCGCTTGTTGCGCGCTCTTTAATGGTTTTTTTCGCACCGGATTCCTCAATTTCTTTTTCCATTTCTTCTCTATCGCTTTCTTTTTCTTTCAAAGTTTTTGCTTTTCTACCAACACGCTTTTTTGGCTTGCTGCCATCGATTTCCGATTCCAATTCTTCGACTACTTCTTTTTCAATTGCGACAGTTTCAGCTTTATTTTCTGCAACTTGCGCCTCTGTAGCTTGCGCTTCATATTTATAAACAGGTGTCATGTCCGGAGTTTCGACTTTTTGTGCAACGCCAATGTCTTCGCCGTTTTCATCCGCAACAATGTTCAATCTATTCGCCTGATATTCCTTAATTTTTTCAATTACATATTTATAAACTTTATCAAAATCCGGATTTTTTACTTTGAATCCTGCGGCTCTGCTATGACCACCACCTCCAAAAATAGAAGCGATTTCACTTGCGTCCACGCTTGCCGAAGTTGTCCTTATGCTGCCGGAAATCACGCCTACGGACTTTTCTTTTAACAATAAAATAACTTCCGCGCCCGGTGCGTTTGAAAGCAAATCATCAATAATTTCGCCAACATGTTCTTCGTCGCTTTCCGTATCTTTGAAATCTTTTTGCGTCACAGTTGACCAAACAAATTTATAAGCTTCATCAATTTGAATCTTGCTCAAAACCTTTCCCCAAAGCTTAAGAGTACTAAGCGGTTTTGTCTTATATATGCGCTGAATGATCTCTTGCTGACGTCCACCTTTTGCAATCAAATATGCCGCCCAGTCAAAAGATTTTGGGGTTGTATTTGCGTTTTGGAAACTGCCTGTATCCGTGATAATTCCCGCCAAAAGCAATGTTGCGATATCATCATCAAACAAAGCTTTTCCCGTTTCTTTTTCAAGTTGTTCAATAATTGGAATCAAGATTTCTGTTGTAGAAGAAGCCATCGCATCGACATAATTCACTTTACCAAATTGCTCGTTTGAAATGTGATGGTCGATATTCAAAACCGGAATCTGCGTAAACATATCAACGTTATCTTCATATGAACGACCGAGCTGTTCAAGCGTCGCCGTATCAACCGTAATAATCAAATCATATTTTTCCGGACCATAATTTATCGAAATATCTTTTGGCGAAAAACGGCCTCCCTTAGGCGTAATCACGATGTGCGTCTTGCCGTCTTCTTCCTCTTTTTTTATTTCCGCAACGTGCGTTTTATGCGTATCAATTGTAATAATAAAATCTTTTGTAGCTGTTAATCTATCGCCGATTGCGTGAATCACAGGCAAAAATTCATATACATTTGGAACAGGATCCGCGGATACAACCGTGACTTCTTTGCCGAGCTTCTTAAGCACGACATAAAGGCTTAAAGCGCTTCCGATCGAGTCGCAATCAACCGGAGCAGAAGGCATAACAAGAATTTTATTGCTCGCTTTAATAAAGTCTATGATCTGTTTTTTATCGGATTCGTGTGCCATGTATATTTAATGTATTCTGTAAATTATACTATAAATTTTCTGATTAGTCAAACCTAATATTTGAGACTGTTACGCGCCTGACTAAGGGGAGAAATATAGCAGATTAAAAAAGAAAGCGCCAGTTAATTTACGGCGGGCACAAAAAAGCCCCCGAGTTTAGACGGGGGCTTAAGACTTATTAAACTATTTTATTTATAATCGCTATTTAGGGAACAGTGACCGTTCTTACAGGTATATGTTTTATTATCTACCTCTTTTTTCCCAATACCTAAGAATTCTCCGGTATCTTTATTAAAACGTAGCACGCTCACCGTCACGTCGCCCGTAGAGCCCGATCCCTCCGTACTTATACCTAACCCCGGTCCACTCTTCCAATAAGTATAAGCGGGCGTAGTTGTTTTATTCAACCAAGATGAATAAACCACTCTTCTTGGATTATAAGCGCTAACATAAGCCGCATATTCATTTGGAGCCGCGTTTTGCGGAGCTTTAACCACTAACACGCCTTTTTCCGATGATTTTTCCAATGACGTTGTTGGAAATTGAGGAATCGTCAATTTTTGCGCAAGTAAATTAGCCGTAAGCTCATCTGTCGCCTTGCTCATGTCCGGGACTTTATTTATACGCGCATCCCATGAGAATATAAGCTTTTTTTCATTAAGATACTTTCCGTTATCCCTGTCATACACAAGCGCTATCACTTCCGGCCAACTACCCGCTCCTCTTAACCATATTTCCTGATTACAACTATCAAACGGATATACTTTATAAGATGAATTTACCATCCCGTTTTCAGGAGAACTATAGCTGTCCGCCGGCTTAACTATAAGCCCTCTTGTTAAGCTGCCCCCGCTTGGATTGAAGCATGGACTCGTCACCTTCATGCCATCGTTATTTATCTTTTCCACTTTTAAACCAGCTAATAATCCTTCTGGAAATTGATTTGTAGGTTGTGGGAAAAATCTTGCTTTATATATATTGCTCACGGCAAACGGTAATCCAATTTCATTGTTATATACCGCCGCTACAACAGAATAATCTCCTAGCGACAATGAATTATTTTTTATAGATGATTTGTCGGTTGCAACAACTTTTGCCGGATCTTTAAACATTCCCGCAAAATCAGGTCCGTCTTTGCCCATCACATAATCTCCTTTTGTGTAAAAATAGACCATCGTATTCTTATTTTTGTCGTAAGTGTAATTTGATGAAATTTCAATTTTATCCGTATATTGATTATTTACTGTCAATATTACTTTCTTTTGCATTTTCGCTAAAACATTAACCGCATTCCCGGTTGGGACCGGAGGCAATTTGACGGTTTGTACGCCGTTATTTGATGTAACGCCTATTGCGCTACCCTTCAAGCCTGAGCCCGAAGAGGAATAGACTGCCACTCCAATCGCGCCGACTGCCACGAGCGCAACCAGAACGATGATCGCTTTTTTCATTCTTGTGGGGGTTAAATGAATACCAATTTTTAATTATAGAACAAAGCTCAAGAAAATCAATTTATTTTCAAATCAACCACATTCATTTGCAACTGAGTTCTGCCGTTGAAGGTGTTGTTTTGCAAATTGAAAACTATGTCCAGAGATTGTGATTTTAAAATGTCTTTTGCGAATGGGCCAAAACGGAAGCCGATTGTATCGATTTGTTTTAGCGCGGAGGTGGATTTGCTGCCCAGAAGGGAGCGGAACTTGAGATGATCTTTGTTTTTGCCGATTACGGAAACGTTTTGCGACTTGATATTTTTTACTAAAAATACTGGCGTCGGGTTGCCGATCCCAAAAGGCTCAAACTTATTTATTGTTTTTAAAGTTTCGGACGTTATTTCGTCGGCTGAAATTTCCGCGTCAATTTCAAGAATGTTTTCATAATCGGATTTTTTTATTTTTTTATCCGCATAATCCTCCATCGCTTTTGTGAATTTCTTGAGATTTTCTTTTTTAATTGTAAAACCGGCGGCAGCAGCATGCCCTCCAAAATGCTCAAGCAGATGCCCAAATTCTGATATTGCAGCAACGATATTAAAAAATCCCGGACTGCGACAGGAAGCAACGAGAACACCCGCGGTTTCGTTCATAACAATCGAAGGAAGATGATGTTTATCCGTCAGTTTTCCCGCAATCAAACCAATTATTCCACTATGCCATTCCGTTGAATGCGCAATCAAAATCTTTTTCTTATTGTCTTTTAAGAACAGCTCTTCGGCTTGTCTAAGCGCTTTTTCGGTTATAGACTGGCGATTGGAATTAAAGCCTTCAAGCTTTTGCGCGAGCGCGTCGGTCTGACCTTTGTCTTCTCCATCTTCAAGCAAAAGACGCAAGGCGTAATAAGGATGCGCGACTCTTCCTGCGGCGTTTATGCGAGGAGCAAGCCTAAAACCGACCATTTGCGTATCAATAACGTCTTCCTGTTTTATGCCTGAATAATGTTTCAAATATTTTAATCCGTCCCATTTTGAATGCTTCATTTTTTCCATTCCATATTTCACGATGATACGGTTTTCATCAGTCAACAAGCCAAGATCCGCAATAGTACCAAGGCTTGCAAGATCAAGAAAATCTTCCGCTAATTTATCGATTTTGGTTTCGTCTTTTTCGTCGGAAAGCAGTGCATAAGCCAATTTCAAGGCCACTCCCGCACCCGTTAAATCTTTAAAAGGATAAAGCGAGCCTTCACATTTTGGGTGCAAAATCGCGTATGAATCGCTTGGCGTATCTTTAGGAACCGTATGGTGATCGGCAATAATCGTATCTATACCAAAAGATTTTGCGAGTGAAATTTCCTTTGCGCATGAAATTCCGCAATCAACCGTTATCAAAAGTTTAACATCGAGCTTTTTAAATTCGTGAATAAATTTTTCACTGAGACCATATCCATCCTCTGTTCTATGCGGCAAACGATACGACACTTTTGCCTTTAAATGGCGCAAAACGCGCACTGCAATTGTTGTGCCGGTGATGCCATCAACGTCATAATCGCCATAAATAATAATGCGCTCTTCATCTTTGATTGCTTGTTTTATGCGATTAACCGCCTTGCGCATATCATTCATCAAAAACGGGTTATACAAATCCTTAATTGAAGGTTCCAAGAATGTTTTTATCGAACGGTGATCGCGCAAATTTCTGTTCGCGAGCAGTTTTTCAAGAAGAGACGCCGAAGCATCCGTGTTTTTTATATGCCATTTTTTGTTCAGAACAGACATAAATATAAATTTCTAAGTGCGTTTCTTTTTTATTGCGCGAGCTGCCAAAACGGATTCGCGCATTTTATTTTTCTTCCACATAGCAAGCGCTTCTTCGGCTGTTTTCACCTTGTGTTTGCCGAAAACCCAAGTGTGCCTGCGGCGAATTTTCTTATCTATATCGCGCAAAACCTGATTTATATTAAAAAGTTTTCTTTCTTTTGCGATCTGCGTGATCATTAGCATCGTAAAAATCAAATCACCAAGCTCTTCGCGAAGATTTTTGTAATCTTTTTTATTCATTGCCTGCTTGACCTCGTCCGCTTCTTCCAAAAAATGCTCGAGCATGGAATCGATTGTCTGCTTTTTATCCCAAGGACAGCCATTTTTCGCTCGAAGAAGAGCCGCAATTCTCACAAGTTTATTAAATTCTTTGGACATATATTCCTAAGTACGCGCTTAGTATACCTTTTTTATTTTTACAAATCAGCAAGAAATTTTTCGTAAAGCAACCAATCAAATCGTTTAATTTGCTTATAATTTCCGTGCTGTTTAATAAGACCGCTATAACTTGAAATATTATTTATATTAAGCCGTTTTTCGAGTCTTAAAAGATTTCGTTTTGTTAATGTTCTTCCGGAAGGCCAAAACTTTATTCCCAAAAGCTTAAGCCCGTGGCGAACTTTAATGATTTTGTCACTTTTAGGATTTACTGTTAATTTAAGCTCATTATTTAAAAATCGAATAATTTGATTTTTAAATAGCTCCAGTCTTCCCATGTCCGGCTCTATCACTATAAAATCATCACCATAACGCAAATAATTTTTGGTCTTTAATCGGTGAACTATAAATCGATCAAGTTCGTTAAGATAAATATTCGCGAAAATCTGACTGGCAAGATTACCAATCGGCATACCAACTTTTTGCCCCGGGATTGCGGTATAACTCGTGATTATTTCTTTCAATAAATTAAAGGTTGCGCTATCCTTGACTCTAAATGAAAGAATTTTAAGCAAAACCCCTTGATCCACACTATCAAAAAACTTTTTAATATCGCATTTCCAAATCCACAAGCTTTGAGTTTTGAGCTTTGCGCTTTGAGATTGCGCCGTGTGTGTGTGTGTGTGTGTGTGTGTGGGAGCACGCCTTCAGAAAGCCGCTAATGCGCTCTATAGCACCAAGCAATCCCTTCCCTTTTCGACACGACCATGCATCATAAATAAAAGTTTTGTCGTAGATTTCTTCCAAATAGTTATAGATAAGCCGGTGTACTACTCTGTCGCGAATTTCTGCCACAGAAATCTCTCTTCGTTTGTTATCGCAAACGATAAATTTTTCGTATTTGCCATGACGATAGAGTCCATTGTTCAAATTTTGAAAAAGCTCAAAAAGATTTTTTTCGAGATAATACTGAAAAATATGAAGTTCTTTGGTCGCACGCTTGCCTTTTCTGAAATCGAACCAACTTTGCCAAATATTTTTTAAACTCAAATCTATGGATACATTGCCCATTATCAACAAAACTTATGATGCGTATAAAGGCATTATAGAACTCAATAACAAACTTGAAAAACGGTGGCGGTATTCTCTTGGTTTAAGTATAGAAAATTCGATCTTAAACTGCATGGAAACTCTAATCATGGCTAAGAATGCCCCAAAACCTTTAAAAGCCGGGTATCTAATTAAAACAAGCAGTCAGCTTGAAGTAACAACTATAAAACTGCGTCTTGTTTTAGAATTGGGACTCGCAAATGAAACTAAAGTTTTTCAGACACAATCGCAAATAGCGGAGATCGGAAGAATGCTCGGAGGCTGGATAAAAGCAACACAAAGCACATAATCCCTCATCCCGCCGCGTACACCATTGTTGGAGTTCTGATTGTCCGCATCGCTCCTGTCCACATTGAACTGCCTGTTGTTGACATTCCAATACGAATTCGGAACTGCACCGGCGCTAATTGACAGCGTTTGTCCACATAATTTCATGGTCGCAACCATGAAATTTGCATTGGTTTGCTTTTTTCATCCCGCTTTCTCGAGATAAACGCCGCTCAAACGTGAGAATATTATATGCTTTTATCTACTGCCGAGCCTCTTGTTGAATTCAAAGCTTTTTTGAGGCAGAAGATTTCGCGGTAGCTCGAAAAAATAAATTTATTTCAAGTTGCTATTCACCGCAATTTTATTTTCAAACTTTTGAGCTACAAAGTCAAAGTTAAAATACAAGAAAAAATCAAAGTTCAAATTTCAAATTAATTTATTCTCAACCCGCCGCGCACACCAGCGTCGGAGACCTGAAAGTCCGCATCGCGCCTGCCCACACGGAACCGCCAGCTGACGACAGCCCAACACGAACACGGAACTGCACCGGCGCTAACGCCTTCGACTTTTGGTATAAATGTTCTTGGAGCTAAGCAAACTTTAGAGCTTGCTACACTGTTCCAATCATAAAAATCAGGAATCCAACCCTGAGTTTTTAAGCATTGAATGGCATAAGAAAGCATTTCTTTTAAGTTCTGGTATGAAATTTGCTTTGGAAGTGGATTGCCTGGATTTTTAGCTAACGCATCCCAATCCCGACCGCTCATTTCTTCTTTTCCTGCATCTTTTGGCATAATAAGGCTTGGTCTTTCCATGCGGAGAACTCCGCCTGTTTGTTTTTCAACACCGGTTAAACTTGCAAGCAACCCTTGTTCGGATAAACCATTGTGATTTTCCGGATCAAGAGTTTCCGGCTCAAACACAAATTCAGTTGAACTTAAATATTTCTCCCATTTCCATAAGATTTTTTTGAGATTGGCTTGATTTGCTCTTATTGAGCGTTTTTCAGGACCGATTAAAAGAGTATCCGGTTGTTTTCCACCCATAGTACCATGAAAAGCTTCGGTTAAGGCTTGTTCAAGAAGCTTGAAATAAGATAAAGCATCGGGATCTTCGCTATAAACCGGAACGTCCATCGGAGCAAAAGAAGGAACATTATAGCCTTTATCAAGACCTTCGCCTTGTCCCGTTAAATCAAGACGTTCTTGAGTTATATAAGGCAAATAGTGAGTGTCAAAATTTGGCTTTGCGTATCCGGCTTTTTCTCTTTCAGGCGTGAATAGACCTGCTTTGTCCCAAATATCAACCGAGACGTTTAATCCTTGCTCCAATTGGCGAATTCTTTTTTGATCAAGCCTTCCTTCCACCCTATCCAGCAAACTTGAAACGGCTGATTTTGTATCTTCGCCTCCGGGAAACCCCTGTAAATCAAAATCGTCAGGTTTATGCATATCAAATCTATGATCCGCTATCCATAATGCTTTCTGATCGGGCGTTAAATGATCAAAATACGCTCTATCCGGATCTACTTTGCGTCTTTCTCCCGTTTCCGCAGGAGGTATATGTTTTTTTAGTGCTTCTGACATAATAATTTTGATTAAAAATTAAGCTTAGAGAATATTTAATCATGTATGTGCTGATTTTGTCAAGGGCAAATTTATGGGATCCTTGGATCCAAAAACCGGAATAAGAAGGTTTTTAATTCTAGTTAAAGCGGTTTTACTAGAATAATGAAATCAAATCTTTAGGCTTCAACCAAACTATCTTCTTTTCCCTTTTAAACCACGAAATCTGCCTGCGGGCATAATGATGAGTGTTGTATTTTAGGCGCTGAATCATACTTTCAAGAGTCTGTTTTTCGTTTAAATAAGGCAAAATCTCCTTGCAACCGATGGCGGTCATAGATGGAAGCTTTACGTCATATTTTTTTGCAAGTTTTGCGGTTTCTTCTAAAAGTCCGCGCTCAATTTGAATGTCCACACGCTTATCAATCCTTTTATAAAGCTCTTCGCGTGGCCAATTAATGCCGATTAACGCATAATTAAATTTTGATTTTCCTTTTTTATCAACCTTGTTTGCCTTGCTGAATTTGTTTATTTCAAGCGCACGAATGATATAGCGAAGATTGTTTTTTAACGTTTTTTTGGCGGTTTTTGGATCAACTTTTATAAGTTTCCTATATATATAAAGAGTGCCGTACTTTTCCGCGAGTGCTTCCAGGTGCTTCCGGAAGGCCGAATTTGGCGGAATTGTTGGAATTTCATAATTATAAATAACAGAGCTTATATAAAGCCCTGTTCCACCTACGATCATCGGCACTTTTCCTCGTTTATAAATGTCATCAATAACTTTTATCGCGTCCCTTTTCCATTCTGCGACCGTATAAACCTGATCAGGCTCAACAAAATCGATAAGATGATGGCGAATCCCTTGCATGTCTTTTTCTTGAATTTTATCGGTGCTGATCGTCATGCGTTTGTAAATCTGACGCGAATCCGCGGAAATAATCTCGCAGTTATATTTCTTGGCAAGGCTTAAAGAAAGCGCTGTTTTGCCTGAAGCCGTCGGTCCGAGCACAACAATCAACGGATTTGGCTTCTTTAAAATCTTCTCAATTTCCGAATATGCTTTTTTCATGCGCCTATTGTATCTGATCTTGACATCATTAGCTATATAACTTAGAGTAATTTCTCAAAAATTAAAGAAAAAATATGGCATACGAAGAACCAGAAAATGATTATCCCGATGTTTTTGCAGACTTTGATATGGCAACTTTGCCATTTACTTCAAATGAATCCCCCGATTCAGGAAAAATTAACCCAGCTTTAGCTCAAAAAGCCGCAGGTCTCCAGAAATACTTTGCAATGCGCTTAAATATTGCCAATATATCCATGCAAGCACCTCAAATTTCCGACGGGAACTTTCATCCAGCCTTTATTAATGAAGCACCTTTTAATTTGTGCAAAATAGATACGACTAATTGCAAACCTATTTTAAGAGGCAAAGATTTTGCCGAAATGATAATTGATGTTCTTTTATTTAAGGGCGAAACAACTGTTGAGGTTTCCGATACCACTCTTTCTTGCTATTTGGCTATGTCCGGCTTCCCCAACGACCTTTTTACTAACGCAAAAGGCTTTTTAGCTGAAAATATACCTACTTTTATTTTTCAAAAATATGGTTTGCGTATAAAAGTTGAATCTTTTGATATTATCGTCCCTAAGGACTTTAGCCCTTACCGACCTTCGACAATAAAAATCACCTATTCTTTAGGCAAAGTCCCTGATGATAAAAATCCCCTTGACTTTGTAGGCAATAACTTGCTAAATTAGTCACGCGTCAGAGACAGTAGGCAAGGGACCGCGAAAGCGACAGCCCGTTAAGACCTGCCGAGACACAAAATTTATTCTCAGTTGTCTTTGCGCAATTGAGATTTTTTAACAATAACGTTTATGGCACTCACAAAAGATCAAAAGAAAGTAATGCTGGACAAAGTCATCGACAAGTTCAAGAAAGCCAAAACTGCGGTTTTCTCAGGCTACAGCGGAATTGACGTCAAATCCATGACTATACTTCGCAAGAAACTTCGCGCACAGAAGGTCGATTACTTGATTTTCAAGAAAACGCTCATTCACATCGGCGCAAAAGAAGCCGGACTTCCTGCAATTGATGAAAAATTGCTCGAAGGGCCAATTGCCGTCGCAATCAGCTATGACGATGAGATGGCTCCTATTAAAGTTCTTTATGCCGTATCAAAAGACAAGGCCCTTGAAGATAAATTGAAGATTTTTGGAGCTTATATGGAAGGGAAAGTCCTTACAAAAGCCGAAGTTTTGGAACTTGCCAAGCTTCCTTCAAAACAAGAACTTCTTGGTCAGCTCGTTTATATGCTCAATTCCCCTATTTCCGGATTTCACCATGTTTTGTATGAAGTTATGCGCAAATTTGTTGGCGTTGTACAGGCATATGCCAAAACAAGACCTGCGGAAACTCCAAAGGTTGAGGCAGCCCCTGTGGTCGCAGCCGCTCCTGTTGAAACACCAGCTCCTGTTGCAGTTGTCGCTGAAACTCCAGCTCCAGAAGCACCAGCCGCAGACGCCGGCGCAACTCCAGCCCCAGCCGCAGCTTAATCTTAACAACTTAAAACTTTTAAATAATAATTTTATCATCTAATCAAAAACAATATGGCAGAACTTAGCACAGATGCACAAAAAATCCTCGACATGGTCGAGAAACTCACAGTTCTTGACCTCGCAAGCTTGGTCAAGGCTATGGAAGAAAAATTTGGTGTCAGCGCAGCAGCCGCTGTTGTTGCCGCTCCAGCAGCCGGCGCAGCCGCCGCTCCAGCAGGAGAAGAATCATCAACAGTAACAGTCGTGTTGACCGGATCAGGCGCACAGAAAATCAACGTAATCAAGGTTGTTAAGGAAGCAACGGGACTTGGTCTTAAAGAAGCAAAAGACCTCGTTGATGGCGCACCAAAACCAATCAAAGAGAACATCTCAAGAGAAGAAGGGAAACTTCTCATAGAAGCAGGCGCGACAGTTGAATTGCAATAATTCAAGCGCGTAGGCGCTTTAAAGCGCTAGCGTAAAAATCGAAAATTTTAAAAGCCCTTTTCGTGAAAACGGATGGGGCTTTTTTATACTTATTGTGCGTTGGTGCAACCTAAAAGGTGAGTACACCCTCACCTTCATTTCATGCAACAGATTTTTTCTTTCTGATCTGGATTTTTTGGCTTATTTCGGCTAGAATATGGCTAAACACATAACTTAAAAAATATGACCAATTCAACACAAAACGCACAAAAAAATCAGGCTCAAAGTAGTGCAAAAATCCCCGATCAATCCTTCGAGAAAAATCTTCACACACGCTTCACTTTTTATGGCAAAAATTCATTAAAATGGAAAAGAAAATGTATCCTACTCTTGCCTGAAATCGCAAAATACAGAATTTGGGAGAAAAAAAGATTCAACAGCATTTATGAATATGCTGCAAAACTTGCAGGAATGAGTCATGCATCGGTTAATGTCGCCCTATGGGCAATGCGAAAAGTTGAAGATAAGCCTGAATTAAAACGCGTTATTGAAGAAAAAGGCATAGAAATAATTCGTCCAATTGCAAATATCGCAACTTCTGAAACGGCAAAATTCTGGGCGGAAAAAGCTATGGAAATGAGCAAAAGCACGCTGACAGCATATGCAAAAGAATATAAAAAATCTGAGCTCAACTCCCCTTGCGCCGACTCAAAAAATTATTACGAAAATCAAAATTTATTTTCTGACTTAGATCTTCAAGTTAAACCTGAAATTGCAGAAAAGCTTCAAAAACTCAAAGGTCAAGGCAGTTGGGATGACCTAATGGAAAAATTCATAGATTTATACGAGCAAAAACTTGAAGAGAATAAGCCTATTCCACAAGAAAATGCAAAAAAATACGTGCCTGCTAAAATCGAAAAATACGTACTCGCCAAAACTAACAGCACGTGCGCGTTTCCAGGTTGCACGAAAAAGTATAAATATCTGCATCACGCTTGGAGATTCGCTCTCACAAAAACACATGATCCGGATAGCCTTATTCCTCTTTGCAAACCACATGAACGCCTTGCTCACGCAGGTTTAATTGAAAACGAGAACTTGCCGCCGGAAAATTGGAAAGTAAAACTTGAGGCAGACAAAACCAACGAAAAGTGGCTAAAAGTGGACAAGTGGGTGGCGGGGTATTACACAGGGAATAAGGCGGGACAAGAAAGGCCGTCGAGTTGAAACTGGCCAGCTTGGCAAAGGAGGCTCACGCTTTTACACTTTACTTTGCTCCCGTTTTCTGCTATAATTATTGGATAAATAAAAATCCAAATAAAAATGGCAGACGAAAAACAATTTGATTTAAAAATTGAACCTGTTAAAACGACTGATTCCGCAAAACCGGCTCCAGCCGCTCCGGTGAGCCTTCCGGGGCAAGCTCAAACTTCTCAGGAAGATACATTTTTAACAAATATTTTTGAAAAAAAATCGGACGAAAAATCCGGACAAGCAAACGATAGCAAGCTCATGGAAGGGCTCATTAAAATGGAAGAAAAAAATGTTGCAAAACAAAAATCCATACTAGATAAAACTCCTGAGATTAACACAAGTTTGTTTATTGATATCGAATATCACCTCAAAAGAAAGCTTACGATTTTAAAAGGTGCTTTTGGTTCATTGATCGTATTGTTCTTAATCGTTGGAGGCGTTTCTTATGCCACCCTCAGCCCTGATTATGATTATTTCAGCCCTCCAAATATTGGTACAAATTTCAACTTAAAAAGAGAAGATCTCACTAAAAAACAAAATGAATTGAATAAAATTCATTATCAAATTGTTAAGCGAGACCTCGACCTTTTCCTTTATAAAGGGCTTTTGTTTCGTCAAAAATATAATGAATATGACTCAAATCCAACACAAGAACGTGAAGCCGACTTAAAAGACGCGGAAAGCAAAGTTGCAGCCGCATTTGATGTTCTTGCGAAGGAATATACCGATTATAAAAACTATCAGGACGCTTTGCTTGAAAGCGATATGACTGACGAAGTTGCCAAAAATAAATTCAACTTGTCTCTTATTGAACAATTGACTTCCAATCCGGAGTTTATAACAGGCATGGACCCCAAGGAAGTAAAAGAAATATTGACAATAGTTTCTCCTTCAAAAAATGCTGAATTAGTAAAAATCTTTAAAGATAAAAAATCTTCAGATATTGCAACTCACGAAGACTATAACGCAAAAATTAAAGAAGTTAGCGCTTTATATTCAAACCCTTTGACAACATTCAACAGCATTAAAGACTCAAGAATTCATTGGGCAAAGTTTATTGGTGAAATAAATCGCATAACAAAATTGGTTGATGCGTCTTATGAAGCAACCACTTTTTCTTCAACGTTTGTTACCGGAACCGGCATAAAATATGTCTCATTTAATATAGACAATGAAAATACGCTAAAAATTTCCGGAATAGCCGTAACTCCGGGCGTAGATACGTTTACAATGCTTGCTTATCTTATAGATGGATTAAATAAGATGCAAGATCCTAAAACCCCCGGCGCCTTCACGGATGCTGAAATGCGCACATTTTATAAAAATTCGAATACTACCGGCGCTTCTTCTGAACAACAGGATTCAAAATATACAAGTAATTTCACAATTACAGCTAAATTAAATCCTAAATGGAAACCAACAAACAAATAATATGCAACAAAATACATCATTAACACCGGCATTAATCAGACAACATTACTATTCAAGAAATGTAATGATTTATACAGTATTAATTGGACTTGCTGTCCTGTTGATGGGGTTTTTCATAGCTGTGCAATATCAAGATTATGACTATAAAACGACATTTATCGCAACAATTGAAGATAGAATGAATACTGCTCGTACAACAGAGTCAGACCTCACAAGTAAAAAAATTGAGATTGATAAGGAGTATGAAAGCACAATGCAAGAAGCAACCAAGGCTTTTGTTGAAATATTCCCTGCTTCTGAAAATTATACGGAATTAGTTCGCAAATTGGATTTATTTTTTAAGGATATAAATAAGTTGAATAATCCGGCTGTTGTCACAAGCATTAAATTCGACAAGCCTGTTCAGGAAAAAAATTCTCCTTATAAAATCCTCCCGTTTACTGTGAATATGAACATAACAAAGCCAAATTTCGATGAGTTCTTAAAGCACGTTTATACATCCGGAAATGTTAAAGATTTGACCAGATTAATTGATATAAAGTCATTTTCATTGACAATGCCGGACGAAAAAAGTCAGACAAAAACATTGGTTTTGACAGTGAAGATGGAAGCATACATGCAGTAACACGCCGTTCAGGCGCATATAAATGGAAAACGAAAAACTACAACAATTAAAGGATTCGATTCTGTCGGGCAATGTGCCTCAGCTTGTGCTTAGCACAATCAGCCTTGCGATTGATATGAGATCCAGCGATATCCACATTGAACCGCAAAAGAATCACGTAAATATAAGATTCAGAATTGATGGCGTTCTTAGTCCAATCGTCGAATATCCGATCAATATGCACCCTGCCGTGATTTCAAGAATCAAGATTATGTCGGAATTAAAGATCGATGAACAGAGGGTTCCTCAAGATGGAAGGACGCACGTTACAACAAAGGATAATAGAAGCATGGATCTTCGTGTCTCCACACTTCCAACTGTAAACGGTGAAAAAGTTGTAATGAGAATTCAGGATAAATCAAAGAAAATTCCGGATTTGGGCGAACTTGGGATTGAAGAAACAAATCTTAAATATTTTGAAGAAGCGCTTACGGCTCCAAATGGAATTATTCTCACAACCGGACCTACGGGTTCCGGTAAAACAACAACTTTGTATTCCGCGTTAAGCCGCTTAAACAAGCCGGAAGTTAATATTTTAACAATTGAAGACCCGGTTGAAATCCAGATGGAAGGTTTGAATCAAAGTCAGGTTCATCCGGACATAAATTACACATTTGCAGGAGGTCTCAGATGCGCACTTCGCCAAGATCCAAACATCATAATGGTGGGTGAAATCCGTGATAAAGAAACTGCGGATATTGCAATGGAAGCTTCTTTAACAGGTCATTTGGTTCTCTCAACAATACACACAAACAGCGCAATTGAAACAATCACTCGTATTATAAATATGGGAATTCCGGATTATTTGATTCCTGCGACGGTTGAATTGATTATTGCACAGAGACTTGTAAGAAGGCTTTGTGACTGCAAAAAACCGATTGAACCTTCACCTGAACACAAAATACGCGTTGATAAAGTTCTCGCAAATATGCCGGATACGATTAAAAATGCGCATAAAGAATTGTTTGAAAAAATACAATTTTTTGGACCTGTTGGATGCGAAAAATGTGGCGGAATCGGATATCTTGGCCGCGTTGGTTTATATGAAATGTTGAAAATGCATGACAATATCAGAAGACTTATTTTGGAAGGAAAAACATCAATAGATATTGAAATAGAAGCCTTAAAACTTGGAATGCTAACACTTGAATATGATGGAATTTTTAAAGCCTTGAAAGGCGTCACATCTGTTGAAGAAATTTATCGCGTAGCAAGAAAAAGCTAATGGAAAACAATGTAAACAAATTGGGACTGGAAGGATTAAACGACACATTCAAAATGGGCGGTAATGATCCAAAGCCTGCCACAAGCCAAAATCCAACATTGAATAATATTTCTTTTGACGGAGATGCACCGATTATTTTGAATATTTCAAGTGGCTCTGTTCCAAAAAAACTAATTCAGCTTGAAAAATTAAAGCAGATGAAGTTCACAGGAAATCCTGTTATCGACTTCTTTTATAAAGCAAATGATTATCTTATTTCACATACGAAAATTAAGGCGGTGGATTTGTCTACGTTCTTCAGATTGCTCGCAATCATGATTAATGCCGGTGTTCCGCTTATTAAAGCGCTTGATACTTTGGCCGAACAGAACGCCAGCAACGTTAGGCTTGGAAAAATAGTTTATGATTTAGCGCGAAAAGTCGAACAAGGTAAAAGCTTGTCTGACTCGATGAAGTTATATGCTGATGTTTTTGATGAATCAGAAGTTGGCATGGTAAAAAGCGGTGAAGCTTCGGGTCAACTTGTAAAAACTTTGTCGAATATTGCCGGACATTTGGAAAAAAGTGTTGCGCTTGGGTCAAAACTCAAAGGCGCGATGATTTATCCGATTGTTATTTTGGTGGTTTTGGCTGCGGTTGTAACAGCACTTATGATGTTTGTTATCCCGGGGATGAAAGACTTTTTCATGCAATCCGGCGGACAAGAGCTTCCTGCAATCACACAGGTTGTTATAGGACTCAGTAATTTTATGATCGCATATTGGTATTTACTTTTTGGTGGTATTTTTGGAGCGATTTTCCTTTTTGCAGGATGGAAAAAAACTGCAACAGGAAAATATCTTTGGGATGGTTTTGTGCTTAAGCTTCCTGTTATTGGAAACCTTGTAAAGAAAACCGTTTTGGCTGAATTTGCAAAAGCCTTTAGTGATTTGATCGGCGCAGGAATTCCTTTAATCAGTGCTCTCAAGATTATCGCGAACTCAACAAAAAATTCGATTTATAAAGAAAAGATAACCATGGCGGCAAAAGATATTGAACAAGGTATCCCGCTCGCGGAAACATTTAATGATCCAAAATTAATTCCTCCAATGTTGACGGATATGATTGCAATTGGTGAACAAACCGCTCAGCTTGAAAATGTCACGGAAAAAGTCGCGGGATTTTATGAAGAAGAAGTTGATAACATGGTAAAGGGCTTGCTCAAGGGCTTTGAGCCGTTGATTATGGTTGTGATGGGTATTGTCGTCGGTGGAATCGTCGCGGCAATTATGCTTCCAATTATGCAGATGTCTTCCAGCACTGGAAACATGTAGGAACTTTATAAAATATTCTGAAGTTGATAAACTTTATAAAGTTTTAATTTTGAAAATATAAAAATCTATGGACTTTTATAGACGGCATGATAAAATGTTATTTAGTTAAAAAAATAACCCTCACAAAAATGTCTAACAAAAAAGGTTTCACGCTTATTGAGCTGTTGATCGTCATTGTGATCATCGGTATTTTGAGCGTAGCGATTGGACCGAAGCTTATGAATTATCCAAAAAAGGCAAGAGATGTGCAAGGAAAATCTAACGTAGCCGCTATTGCTAGCGCAATAGATATTCTAGCAACCACGGCTCCCCCAGCTACAATCGCGGGATGTGTCGCTGCCAATAGTCCCGCTGGCTTATCAACTATTTTATCTCAAATCCCAAAAAATCCCAACAAAGGTCTTGCGAGTGCGATGTTTGGTAGCTCATGCGAATATTATGTTTCTTTAGTTAGTGATATTGGGACGAGTGGAGATAAAATTTCTTATGTTGTTTCTACTACAATGGAATTAACTGAAAATGGAAATATAGATTGTTCAGCTGCTGCCGCTCCAAACACTCATGATCTTATTAAAGGTCTCACAACCGGTGCGACTGGAGGTTGCTACATGGTTAAAAATGCTCTGTAAGTAATCAACCTAAAAACAATCAACTCAAACCGCTCTCTCAAAAGGGCGGTTTTTTATTGCGCAGTTTTCCCGCAATTTGATTTAAAAACGGTTTCTGATATTATTGAAGTAATTTAACCCCATTTGTATGTTTATTTTCCCATTGCTGATGGTCGTTCTGTGCCTTGTTGGGCTCGGACTTTTCATCAGCGCGTTCGTGTCTATTCTTAAAAACGCAGAGATAGAAAGGAATTTTAAGCCAATGTGGCTAACGTTTTTATGTTTAACCGGACCGATTGGTGGAGTCACCTACTTCTTCATGTTCAAAAAGACAGCTCTTGCATGGGTTGGGCTCGTTGTCGCGATTTTATTTATTGTAATGTATTTTGTGACAATTATTGCCGCCGTTGGATATTCCGCGAGCAAGGCAAATGATGCCTTCAAATTGCAAAAAAATGTTCAATTTAACCTTGATTCATCGAAAAAAAGCAACAATTTTGAGTTCGATGATTATATGCAATAACATCTGACGTTTTTGTCAACCGTAAATGCCACGTTTTTGGCTTACTGCCTTTAAAAAGTGGCATTTTTCGTGTATAATATAAAGAAGTATAGGAAAGACAAAAAAATGCACACAAAAATAAAAACTTTGTTGACTTTAAACCGACTAATTTCGGCATTCATCGTGGTATCTCTTGTTCTGACTCAGGTCATCGAAATACAAACGGTTTCGGCTTTTAACTTATATCCAAGAGTTGATGCGGAGGAAAGTTTTATGGCTCCGAAAAATATCGAACATTCAGATATGGTCGCTGTGCTTGTTTCCAAGGATATTTATGATAATGGCGACGACTTTGAGGGCTTGAATGAAAAATATGATGGGCTTAAAAATAATACGGTTAAATATCGCGTCGAGAGATATGCGGAAGATATTGCCAAAGTTTTGCCTAAAACTAAGGTAAAAATTATAATTGTTGAAAATAATACAGACGCACCAAGAAAAATTTATGAAGTTTTGGATAAGCTTTATTTTGAAGGAGAAGAGGTGAAAAATACAGTCGCACAGCTTCGCGGGATTGTTTTAATCGGTAATATTCCGCTTCCTGAAGTTGAAAAAGCCGGAAAAAAGTTTACTACAATTTTCCCTTATACGGATTTTGATGAGCGTGCATATGTTTATGATTATACGAAAAATGCGTTTGTTTCAAATCCTTCTTCGCTTGATCCCACTGCGGACGTTTGGCATGGCGTGATTCCGGGAACTCCGGATGAAATCGCGACTTATCTTGATAAAAACCATTTGTATCACACGGGAAATAAAGATTTTACGGACTTTGAACAAAAGATTTTTTATGCGGATTTGAATCGTGAAAACGAAACAATGACGCGCGCAATGTATAAAAATTATGAAGAATATACAAACAGCCTTGAGAAAATGGCTTATTACAGATACACGAAAGAGTGGCTTATCGATTTGATGAAGAAGTTTAACGAATCGATTGCGGCGGATGTTGAGATGGACACCGCGGATCAAGAAGTGCCGGCGGCAAGCGCAGGTCAAAAAATTAAATCAAATGGCAAATTACAGTCCATTGCTGAACTTACAAAAAGCTCAAACGACAATCTTAAAAAAGCGCTTACGCAAGGCACGGACATAAGCATTCCGGATATATTCACAAAATTTTTGGTTGAAAAATATGCGTTTCCTTATTATAAACTTTTCGAAAAACATTTGTCCGAAGTTAATGATTTTGTTGCAGGATCCGGCAGATGGAACGAATCAAGCGTTGATACCGCTATCAGCTTGATAAGCAAAAAAGACCTTGATAGTCGCGAATTCTTGAAGCAAATCAATAATTCGGTTGAAAAGAAAGTTGATGAAATTGTTGAAAAATTACAAAAACCAATTCCACTGATTAGATACGTTGAAGTTTCCGGATATACAAATTTACAGCACGATGCGACCGGGAACATCGTCAAAAGAGAAGCTCAGATGAATCTTGGATTTAAAAATTCCGAGATGTCTAAATCAAGCAAAGCTGAGGCGTGTCTTTTCCCCTATTTTAACGATAGCAAGAACTTGGTATTTTTGAGCAATGGTCTTGACCATTACATGAAAGACGATGGCTGGAAATCTTATATAAACGGTGTTTCTTATGAAAATTTGAATTCTGCGGAACAATGCTCTCTTTGGCGTGGAAATGTTTCGAATGACGATTCTAAAGCTGCAAAAATGCTGCGCACGGGAAACTTATCTACATTGAATACGTATGAATATCCAAAAGAATCACTCGCTGACCCAAAGAAACCGCCTACCCCAAGAAAATCTCCAAGCATTGGGGTTAATGCCAAGGTAATTGATAAGGCGTCTCTTAATGCGCTTGGGATTTCAGGAGGCTATGAATATGGGTTCTTGGTCGCGCCTGATTTAAAAACCGGTGTGCCGGCAGTTTATGCAGAAGCCGCAAATGACGTTAGCAAGATTTTAGCCGAAGGCGACGTTTTGCTCAGCATAGATGGTAAAAAACTAACTCAATCTTATGACGTTGCGGAAGCTATGAAGCCTCATCACCCGGATATTTATAAAGTTACATTTGGCTCAAATGGCTTGCCTGATAAAGCATATGACACCGCTGAAGTTGAGTTCTGGCAAAAATCTTCAGGCAAAATTACGAAGGCTAATATTGGAATAATTGATGCAAATAGCGGTAATGATTATGCAAGAAAACCGTGGGAAGTTTATGAAAATAGACCTTGGTCTGCTGATTGTTATGCTGTAAACATGACTACGCCGGAAAAATGTTTTCCTTCTTTTGCGACAATCCCGGTTTATGACGAAGCCGGCGCTTATGCTACCAAAAATGAATCAAAAGATTATTTAAAAAGCCAATCTTCTTATAGAGCTTGCTATGATTTTAATATTTATGAGTCCCCTGCGAATAGCAATGCCGATGTTTCCGCAAGACACATTGGAATGGCACAATATTTATATGAAGCGAAATTGCGTGACGATACGTCCTTATACGCATATGTTCCCGGAGTCGGTGAAGATCCTTGGCTTTGTGGCGGAGTCACATATCGAAGCAATTCTTACATAAAGAATTCCGGTAAATATGGCCCTGCAAAAGCCGGAGAAGTGCCGAAAGCTCCCACTCAAGACCCAAAATATCTTCCTTTAACATGGGATAATAAATTTACTCTTTTTGATTTGTTGAAAATTTATGCAAGCTCGCAAAATCTTGCACCTATTGGCTTTGACGGCTTTAAAAGCAAATTTCTTGAAACTGCAAAAACGGAAATTATTTCAATTTCGATGAAAGCTGATGGCGGGTTTGAATCTAAATTCATAAAGCCTGATGTTTTTGTTTTACTTGAGCCACATTTTTATCCTGATGATCAAAATCCAAAAACAATTTCCAGCATAATTCGACATAAAAATCCTACAAATGAAATGCTTGGCATGCAATTAAAATCCAAGTCCGCGGAAGCATTGCCAATCGACGATCCAAGATACGTTACTTTCAAAAATAAACTTGATAACAAAGAAACCACTTTACTTTATCCGAACGCGTTTGTCGCAACCACATACGATAATTTGCTTATCCAGTTAAAAAGCACGGAATCGGATCTCGCAAAACTTTCGGGTGAAAATTATGACGGAGTTTTAACAAGTATTTTGCAAAATGGCGTTGAAGCTTATTCAAAAGATAACGGAAGACTGCTTGGAACTTTTGACATTGTTGATGAAAATAAGGCCAAAGACGCTGTTGCTTGGAAAAATATGAACATTGATGAAAAACATGCTTATATGATTCAGACGTCTTCAAATCCGGAAAAACCTTATGAAGTCATGTACCTCAACGCAAAGGGTGGAAATGATTTTATTGATATAAATTTCAACGGCAATGCTCCAAAAAAAGATTCTGACGATGAATATAACGAGTTGATTTCACAGGTTAAACTTGATGCAGAAGATAAGAAAATAGAAGGAGAGCAAGCCGCGGCAGAAGCGCTAAGTGCCGCTATTCCTAACGCTAAAGACGCTCTCACGAAAGATGCGGCAAATAAATATACAAAGCCATATAAATATAATGGCCAAGATGCGGTTATAATTTTTAAATGGGTTCCTGCGGTTATGCAATGGGTCAAAGATTTGCAAAAACAAGCCGGACAGACTTTGTCTTTTGCAAATGGCCCGAGTGATTCCGATGGTTCTGATAATTCAAGCAAAGATAGCGCGAGTTTGAAAATCACTCCGGATAGAAATGTTTTGGGCGCTGATGGCGGCGATTCCATAAGCGTGAAAGTTGAAGCAATGAATTCCAGCGGAAAAATTTCTTCAAAAGACAATGAAACCGCAGTTACATTAAAAATAAATCCTGAAAGTGGACTTGAAACCAGTATAAACGGCGAAGGCTCAGCGCCTTTGTTTGAAGGTTATGCGACTTTTAATATCACTTCCGGGACTAAAGTTGAGGATTTTACACTCAGTGCGGTTGGAAAAACACCGAACGGAAGAGCATTATCTTCAAATGCAATTCAAATGAGCGTCGTTAAGAAGAAAATTTCGATCGTTACGCCTGAAGAGCTTGTTAAGGCTGACAATAAAACTCCATTCACAATAAAAGTTAATGTTTATGGCGAAAATGGAAATATTGATGAAAAAGATAGCAGTACTATTGCCTTAAAAGTTTCCGATGAGTCAAAAGGTTTTGTAAAAATTTCCAAAGATAAAGTTAAAACAAAAAGTGGCGTTGCTGAGTTTACGGCTTCTCCTACAAATAAATCCGGCATGATTGAATTCACGGCAAGTGTTGATGGCGGCGGCGCTCCTGATGTGACTTCCGAATTTTCAACGTTGCCGGAAGATCCAACAAAGCTTGAACTCGTTGCTTCACCAAGCATTTTGAAAGCCGGTGGCGGCAAGACTAAAGTTATAGCTGCTCTATATGACTCTAGTGGGAATATGGCTACCGGAGAGAGCTCTTCGTTCAAATTTGAGATTAACGGGCCTGGAAATATAATAGGCGCAAAAGAAACCGTTTCATTCTCGGGACAATCTGAAGTTGAGATTGAATCAACTGCTGAAACCGGAGAAATCAATCTTTCCGTTGAAGCAAAATATGGCGAAACTGCTTTAAACAGTACTGTAAAAATTCAATCTAGAAATGATTTGATTATCAGCACTGAAACTTCTTCACCTGAAATATTGGCTAATGGAAAAGCAAAAACGATAGTTATGGTTTATGCTAAAGATAGTTCCGGAAAAATTATAAATAATTATTATGGGCCTATTACATTTGCTCCTGATGATAGCTCTTTTGGAAATGTTACTGAAAATACTTCAACTGAAATCCAAAATGGAATGGCTTCTTCTGAATTTATGGCATCTAAAAAAGCCGGGACTGTAAAAATTGGAACCTCTGTTCCCGGGTTTGATCCCGTAATCACGGAAATAAAAACACTTCCGCTCGCGCCTCATTCCGTGATTGTCACTTCTGATAAAAATTCGTTAATAAGCGATGGCGTAAGCACTGCAACGTTAAAAGTAAACCTTCTTGATGAGAATAAAAACGTTATCAATGATGGCAAATATGCCGTTCAATTAAAACTCACAAATGACACAAAGAATTATGGCAAATTTGCCGGTTCCGGAGCCATAAATCAGGCAACCGTGAATTATGAAAATGGAGCCGGACAAATTGATATTGCTTCAACTTTGATAAGTGGATCAATGCATATAATCGCAAGCTCAGGCAGTCTTGAAAAATCAGCCGTAGAAATATTCTCAGCAAAGAGGTTTTTTGCAACAGATCTTGATTCAAAATTCCTAGGATCGCTTTATGCAACTGTTCTTGGTGATAATTTTGGAGATTTAACCGGTCAAAACTCGCTTGCCAAAAAAATGCTTGTTAATGGGAAGACTCAGGCTGTTATGACGAGCCTTTCCGCAGACTGGATCCCTCAAAACGGCTATGGATTCACAGGTCAAAACAAATATGCAATGCTTCTTGCCGGTGGAAATATCGTTGGTGAAGCAACGTTACCATACATTTCCGAGTATGCGCTTGTTCTTGGAGATCCAACTATAAGACTTTCTCCTAATCAAATTTCACAAACAGGATATACAAAAGATCTTGGTCAACAAATATACGCAGGGAGCGATAAAATTCAATCAATTATTCCAATTGACTATAATTCCGATAAAAAGAATGACTTATTTGTGGCTTATGAAAGCGGAAAAATAAGATTGCTTGAAAATGTTGGCGGAAATGAAAAATTCAAGAATCGCGGAATAATTCTTGATGTTGTTAATGGAATAAATTATGCGACTGCCTCTGATATCAACAATGATGGGCAAACTGATTTCGTTGTCGCAACAAAACGCGGGTGTAAAAAAGAAGATGTTTGCGTAGATTTGTATAAAAATAATAACGGCTATTTTACGCGGGAAAATTTCCCAATCAAAACATCAAAACGCGTGAATATGATTGTGGCTGAAGACTTTAACAAAGATGGATTTAAAGATTTGGCCGTATCTGACAGCGTTGGAACGGTCCGAATTTTCTATAACAACAATGGAAATATCGCTTCCGTTGGACAAAAACTTGGTAATCTTGGAGTTCAAATTGATCCAACTGAAAACCTTTCAAGCAATGTTTTGGTTTATCATAGTGGAATCAAAATAACTGAAGCTCCACCTATCCCCGGAAGATACACCTTGGCGCTTCCGGATAAAAGTAAGACTACAAATATTCCGGAAATGCAGGCGGACTTTGCCGCAACCATGGCAGAGCTTGATAAATTTGAAGGCGAAGTCGATCCGATGGCAAAAACAATCGAAACAGACTTTGCAATTTATAACTCTGATAATGCAAAAAATGCCGGTGTTACGATTGATAAACGTGCAAGTGTTGCAAAAGAAGAACTTGATGTCGGCGATATTATGAATTACACAATCACAGTTAAAGCAAAAACCAATGTTTCCAATTTATGGCTTGCTGATCGCCTTAATGGCTTTACGGAAATTGATAAAAATTCCATAAAATATAACTCTAAGCCTTGCGATACGACTTTCAAATGCTATGAAACCGGTGATGCCGAAGCTCCTTATATTCTTGGTGGCGTTAGCATTCCATCCGGCACAACTGTAAAGATTACTTATTCGGCAAAAATCACAACTTTGCCAAAAATAAATATAACTGCGATTAAAAATTCGCCTGATGTTCCGGTTGCTTCCGATATTCCTGCAATTCTTGCAAATCCTGAAGGAAATACTTCCGGATCTGTTGTTTATTTTTATCCAAATGGAGATCCAAACCCTGCAACAAATACAACTTCATTCACGCAAATTTCTGCTGGTGGAGAAGAAGCAACGACTGATGCCGGCGAAAAGGCAAAGGATCCTTTTGAAGCTGTAACTGACTTGTTTAAAACAACTAAAACCACCCTTCCCGGCTTTAATCTTGCTGATTCTGATAATGAAGATGGCGCAACTGAAATTGCCGGTGGAGGAGATTCAAACACACTTCCTGAAGGCGTGAAAAAAGAAATGGAAGATTATAATAATCAGCTAATGAGCAATGATTCAGACATGGATGGCACGCCTGATCTTCTTGATGATGTAAATAATGCTTACCAAGCCGGTGCCGCGATTGTGGGTGATGCCGGAAAAAAACTTGACGAAGCCGCTAACGCTATTGAAAGCGGAATTGCAGCTCTTAGATGCTCCGGCGGTTGTATCCCAACGCCAATCAACATAGCATTCCTTGTTCCCGGCATGATAAATGTAATGGGCGTACCCTCAGGCTTTACCGAGGGTCTTCCTGTTTTTGGAACAGGTTGTCCAAACATCACTCCGATCTGGCCGCCAACCCCATATCAATCGTCAAATGGATTCAGGCTTTATATTTCCCCAACATTAACAGCAAAAGTTGGAATGGGATTTTGCACAGGTGGGCCTTACCTTACAGGTCAGTGCTTCACCGTTGCTCCACCAATCCCAAGCGGAGGACTTTGCGATACGATCGCAAGCGGCATGTCAAATGCGGTTTCACAAGCTGGATCTGTTGCTCAATCAGGTATAAGCGGAATGACAACCATTGTTTCCGATCCAGCCGGAGATAGCAGTGGCAAAACAAGCGGATTCAAGTCTAGTCCCGCGTTTAAAGGATATAAAGTTGCAAACATCAGTGGTTCAAAAAACATATCAATACCCGGCTTCCCTGCCGTCATTGCAAAATGGCTCGATCGACAAATTGAAGAGGCTGTTAACAAGCTAGGAGATGGCCCGGATATTTACTTTATTTATCCGAAATGGAGCTCTATAACAGGATCTGTTCAGCCTCAAAAAACTAATTTCACAGGAATAAAACAGCTTTTAACATACATAAATAGTATTCCTATTATTCAGATTGAAGGAAGAGATGTTATGCTTCGCGTTCCAACTCTCACTAAAAAAGAAGTTGATAAAGCTGTTAATGATTACAAAGCGTTTAAAAGAGATTTGGACAATGAAATCGAAAGAGTAAAAAGTAAAATCAAATGTAAATATGACGCTAAAAAGGGTGGATATTACGCACCGGAGCCATATGAACAGCTTTGTTCAAAATTAACGATTAATGCGGCCGGACTTTCCAGATCCATTGAGAAAAATATTGACGCGCTTGAACAATGGAAAATGTTCCCTAAGAAAGTTATTGAATTTAGAAACTTTGAAGCAAAATATGCAAGACAAATCATAAATTATTTAACTGTCATAACCGACTATGTTGGCGGTTATATGCAAAGACAGCAACACCGCATTGAAGCATGGATGGAAGCCATAAAAAAGATTAAAAAAATACTTGAAAACTGGCAACTGCTTCTTGATATTATGGTTGATTATCAAACTTCTTGTGACTCCTGTAAGTCAGACAGATTTTCACTTCTTGAAATTTTGTTGAAAATTTTTGCGGCAATTCCCGATCCTCCGGTTGTGCAATTCCCAAAAATTCCCGACATAGTTCTTGATGTTTCACAAATACAAGCCGGAATAAAAATCATATGGCCGGACCTTATCTTTATGCCTGAAAAGCTCGTTATTCCGCCTTTACCAAGGCTTAAGTTCCCTGATATCGTTCCCGGCATTGAAATAGAATTATTCGAATTGCCTGTAATTCCCGCACCTCCACCGCTGCCGGATCTGCCTAACTTGCCGCCTCTTCCTTTGATTAAACTGCCGGATCTTCCACCTGCTCCAATTATTCCGGACCTACCTTCTGCGATAAAAAAATCGAGCGATATACTCAAGAAGTTAATGAAAATATTATGCCTCCTTAAAAAAGGATTTACCCCTGTTCCTGAAACAAGCTTAAAAACTGAAATTGAAAATATCACGCAAAGATCATTAAATCCACCTCTTTCGATCGACATATCAATGCCAATCCAAACGCCTGCAATATCTTATTCAATGATTGATAGAATCACCGTTGAAGTAAAAATTAATGCACAAGTTAAAACTGAAAAAATTTACGATTCTGCAAAAAAACTTGCTGACACTATGAATGAATATACTCACGCAATCGTAAAAGTCGTTAATTCAAGCATAATGAATGTAAGAAATGCTGTTGATAAAGCCACTCAACCAAACATTAATGTTCCAAACGTTCAACTCAATAAAAAACTTGGCACGTTTAAAGAAAACAATAATCCATATATAAATCTTGTTGCAACGCAAACGTTTATAAATCCAAAAGACATTCCAAATGCTATTAATTTCAAAAATGTTTCCGGAGATTCTTATATCGAAAACCTCAAATCTTCTTTGATCGCTTACACTAAATCGAGTAAAAATCTTGCCTATGATGCTCCACATATAAGCAGATTCTTGGCTTCTGCGGGCGGAATACCAATCCCCGATTCAATTGCGAAAATGCAGGAAGAAGCCAGTAAAACCGCTACACCAAGAGGAATATTCATTTACAATAAAGAACAAAATGTTAACGAAAAACTCGTTAACTACATAGAAGACATTAGAAATAACAGCCAAATAATTTACCTTGATGCTGATAATGATGGTGATGAAGATGTAATTTTATCTTTTAATGGCGATATTTATTTAAAAGAAAATTATAAGATCGCACACGAATCCGATAAACATTTCACAGGGTTTGATGATGATGAAATTGACGATCTTTTGCCTAATGCATCCTCTGTTAATGCATTTGCCGCTGATTATAAAAATAAAAGCGCGACGTTTACATGGATGCCATCCGGTCAAAAAAACCTTGCAGGCTATGAAATAACATATCGTGGAACAGATGGTGTTCATAAAGTTAGACTTGCTCTTGGCGAACCAAAAGAAAACGAAGAAAAGCTAGTTGCCGGCACAAGCCCAACATATAGCTTGACTCTTGAAAATGGCGTTTATTACGCACAAATCGCGTCATTTGATACTGACAATAATTATTCAACGATTTCCGGAGCAAACCTTCTTGCCCCACAAATATGCTCAGACACTTCTGCTCCGATGCCAAATGCCGGACCAAGCAAGATCCGAACTCCTGTTCTTAAAGCTGTTCGAATTGACGCGAGCGGATCCATTGATCAAGGTGGCGAAGTAACAAGCTATTTCATAGATACAAATCTTGAGAAAGACGATAACGGCGACTCGGACCCAACGAATGATAAAAATATGAATAATGGCTCAAATCCAATATTTATGATGGGGCCTTATGAAGACCTTGGATTCCAAAATATAAAAGTTTATGCAGTTGATCAGTCCGGAAATATGGCCGGTCAAGATATTGAAATTGAAGTTTATTCTCCTGACGTTGAATTGACTGCTATCTCTTACGAAAGTAAAAATGCTTATGGAAAAACGGTTCCTCCGGAAAGTGAAATGCCAATAACTCTTGTTCGTGATAGAAATGGAAAAGTTGACACTCTTGGCGAGTACATAACGAATTCCAAGGGTGAATTTAAAGCCGAACCTTTAAGCACTGAAGGAAAAATCGTTATTAAAAATTCAAAAGGCGAGATCGTCGCCGAGTATGATGAAGCAACCGGAAAATTGACTCCAACAAAAGAAGGATATTATCTTGATATCACTCCAAGCACCGGCGGAATGCCTCCGATGATAAATTTGAGAGATAAAGACTCTAATATTTTGATTAGTATTTTTTATATTGCTGATGCCAATACTGACACAAAGCTTGATTCTTTGGACATTGAATATACACAGGAGGATGTAAAAGATATGGTTGGCGTTCATTCAAAAGATATCAATCTTGAAGACGAATTTGTATTTAGAAAAATTGCCGGCGATGACCCAACTTGGTTTGGTTCGACCGAAATTATTTATAAAAACAACAACAAAAGAATCGCCTTGATTGATACCCTTGGAAATGTTTATATTCTTGATTCAAGGGCGGGAATGAGGCTTAAGAGCGTGAATCCAAGCGACCCTTATGTGCTTGAAATTTTGTTTGATGGCAAAGTTATTGGTGAAGTTTTTGTATCAATAAAACTTCCTGCGCCACTCAATCTTGTTTCAAAAGATATGTTTGCGAAAAACTTTGGCACAAATGAAATTGTAAAAAATCCGGGAAGTAAAAATACACCTTCGTTCAAAGATATTCCTCTTGATAGCAAATATTCAAATGCTGTTGAGACGCTTAAAAAGCGCGGAATCATCCAGGGATATACCGATAAAACCGGAGAATATTTTAGACCTGAACAAAATATAACAAGAGCTGAATTTACTAAAATGATTCTACGAATGCTTTGTATTTTCCCCGGAAAAGAAGCAAAGAGTGCCCCTGCGGTATTCAACGATATTCCATTCACAAAATCTTTACCTTGGTATTTTGATTACACAAAAGAAGCGTTCTTGCGAGAACTTATATTTGGATATCTTGGAGAACAAGACGCAAATGGAATGAATCCGTTTAAGCCTCAAGCAAATATATCGCTTGCAGAAGCTGTAAAAATTGTCATTGAAGCGCTTTATATGCAAAAGATTATTGATTTTGAAAGACCTGGATTGCAAGCGCCTTGGTATAAACCATATATATTTATGGGACAGGATTTAACGCCGTTCTTGAAAAGCGTTAATGATGTTAATGAAAGCTTTATTATAACAACGGGCCAAGCAAGAGACCCTGAAAAACTTCTTACAAGAGGCGAATTCGCGGAAATTGCGAATAGAGTTATCAATGTTTATGACTGTTCAAATCTTGATTCTGATAAAGATGGTATGACTGATATTTGGGAAGCTGATCACGCTTTGAATAATCTTATGAATGACGCGGACGATGATCCGGATAAAGATGGACTGAAAAATATTCAGGAATATCAGAACCAAACAGACCCATTAAATCCGGACACGGATGGCGATGGACTTAAAGACGGTGAAGAAATATTTACTTATAAAACTTCGCCAATCAATCCTGATACTGACGGCGACATGCTTACAGATGGCGAGGAAGTTCTTAAATATATGACAAACCCATTGAATCCAGACACTGATTTTGGCGGCGTTCCGGATGGAGTTGAAGTTAAACGAGGCACTGATCCTCTCGATCCTCTTGATGATTTTGGAAAATCAGATAGTAGATTGCCGCCTGGAGTTTATGGAATTTTGGCTGACTGCAATGCTTGTCCATGCCCTGCAACGATCGAACATACTGCACAACTTTTACCCGGCGATATCATCTATGCGACGATTACGAATAAAAAACATGACAAAATATTTAGCAAGAGTAATGAAATAATTGTTAACCCACAGGCCTTATGAAAAAAATATTAATAACAACCCTAGCAGTCCTAATCCTCTCCCTATTTGGGCTTAATTATGCGATGAATTTGGCGTTTGCGCAGGAGGCGGCAGCGCAAGACCCTGCCGTAACCGACACCTGTTTAACGAGTATGAAAAAATATTTTGACGGCGAAGACGGCATAAGCGGTGCAAATAAAGAATTCCGCACAGACATTGAAAACCATTTCAAGAATAAATCTTCAACCAGTTCCCTTTTGGGCGCAGGGGTCCAGCGTTACGAAAGATACAAACTGGATGCCGCGGCAGAATTTAATAAAGTGGCTTTCGCTAAACTTAGTAATGCGCAAAATAGTGCTTTTCAAGAATCTGAATATTCAGGATACAACCAATGCTATTACGAAATGCAAAAACAGATTCAAGATGCCAAAAAAATCGTTATGAATGACATAAAAATAACAACGTATAAGAAAAAACAAACGATTCTAATCGAAAAATACGATTCAATTTCGGAAAAAATGCGAAAACTTAACATATCGCTTGCTGAACTGAACGCCTTTTTCGCAACTATGAGAGACAAGATCCCGGGATTTATAAAAGATTGCTTATAAAACTTATGAATAAAAAATACAAAATCATTATTGCCGGACTGATCATAACGGGAGCCATTGCCCTGATAATGTTTTTTGTTCCAAATAAGGCTCAAACTTCAGGCAATGAACCGCCTATTGATCCTTTGACTGCGCTTGATGCCGCTGATCAAAAAAGCTTTGATAGCTTAAAAGAGGTTTATCACGAATCTATGAATGAACTCTTTAATGAAGCCTTTAGCAGAATAACTGCCGGGAATGCTTTAACTAAAGCTCCTGATGAAACCGATACAAAAGATGAGGCATGCTTGCCTACAAAAGAACCTCTTAACGTAAGCACGTATTGCGTGGCAGTTCGAGGCGCAAAACTTTATATGAATTATGGAGACAGGCTTGATTATATAAAAAGCAGTATAAACATAGGAATCTTTAATAATACAAACGTTGTTGGCCAAGGTGCCGTCGTCGCTGATCTGGAAATTAAAGGTAAAGCCGTTGAAAAAGAAATCGCAGATGCTAAAAAAGCGCTCGACGTAACCGTAAACGCATATAAAGAGTTTCAATATGCTTATCCAATGCACAAGGCTTATGAAAAAACATTTAAATTACTTGTTAAATATAGGGATTTACTTGGCGAAATAAGAGGTCAAGTTGAATTCTTCCCGTCAAAATTTATTGATGCCACAACCTCAAAGTGCGAATAACACGCCGCGCCATAGGCGACACCTTATGAAAAAAATATTAATAACATCACTGGTAATCTTGCTTCTCGGAACAACACTGAGCACTCCGGCATTTGCGGAAGATTCTTCAAGCTTGCCTCTTAGCAATAAAAAATTATTTACAAAAATGCTTAGTGCCGCAGGAATAGATAATCCTGAATACGAATTTAAACTATCTGATATTTTTGGAAGTGATGAAAAATCCTATGGTCAAAACCTATATCTCGCTTTGTACCAAAAAGTTGCGGTTGAGCCTGAACAATCAGCCTTGGATAAAGTTGCACAGATGAAGGGATTAAGCGCAGAAGAAGCACAGTCCGTTCTTAATGGCACGATTGGACCGCTCATCCAAGCTCACCCAAAAGTTTCACAAGATCAAGCCTTGGAATGGGCCAAGCAAATGAGACAGCTCTATCAAGATAGCGTTGATACTGCCAGCTTTAGCGCCGAAGCTGAAGCTGAAGTCATGCCAACTGAAATATTCGCTAATAACGACACTTCTGATTCGGGATTCGACCTTGTTGCGGATCTTAATGACATTGAAAAAATCCTGTTTATTGACGTTGCCGCTGTTGACGTTATGCAAACTTATTCAGGTGGACAGCCTTCAAAGGACACAAAGAAGCCGCAAGATATAGCTCCCGGACCAGAACCTTCGCTTGCAAACCCGCAGGATGAACAAATTTCATCGCCTTTAACTTCGAGTGGCGATAAAAACGCTATTCCTAAAAAAAGTACGCCAAAATCCAAGATTGGACCAAAGCCATTTGGCACGCTATATGCCCCTGAAGCCGATAAAAATGCCCCGGAGACGGAGTCGGTTCCCGCAGACCAAGTCGCTATAGATAATGCCTGTCCAAGCGATCCAACTCTTGATGCAAGCATTGAAGAATATGACCAAACCCATGAAGCTTCAGAACCAACACTCTCTTCCGGTAATAAAACTAATTCGAATAGCTCCACCGGTTCAAAAAACAACAACGGAAATTCCGGCGACAACAATGACTCAAATGCAGGCAACTCGAATGCAAATGACTCTTCCGGTTCCGGCTCTGAAAATATATTTGACGTAAAAGATATAGATCCGCTTCCGGCTAAAATTGAGATGGCTCCGGCAGGTAAGCATCAAACAACCAACCTTTGTCCCGATGGCGCACTCTTCTGCGTAAAAATTTCCACACACTCTGCAAAATATGGCACTTACACTCCTTCTGATCCTTGCATCGCATGCCACGTTGAAAAGATGAACGAAGCCATGAAAAAGCTTGTTTCTCGCAATCTTATGCCTAAAAAAATGACCGGAAATCTCATGGAAGTCGCAAAATGTAAAAAAGGATTCAAGTTAAGCAATCTTCTTAACATCAATCTTATTACGGTCCCAATGCCTATCAAAACGCCTGAAGGCAAAGAAGACTCCTTTGGCAAAAATATTATGGATGAAATTAAGCATTTTATTAATACCTCCACGCTTTTCAAAACCGGCGAAGACTTTAACAAGGCTGCTGAGATCACCGATTCATGGAAATCCTCTGCCACAACGCAAGAAGACGCGTTTGCCCAAATCCAGCAAATGATCCAAGCAAATAAAAATCAAGCTGAAGTAAATCTTAAAGTTAAAGAAGCGGAGCTGGATAGTTATTCACAAGGCTCGTTCTTCCAGCAATTAATGCGTCAACTGGAACAAATGAATATATTTTTTGAAAGCTTTAAAACCACTATCGAAGAAACTAATAAAGTTTGTACGAAAATAATTGGAAAACCTTATGTACCATAAAAAAACCAACAATTTGTTTAAAAAAATATCCGCTTTTGCGCTTATTTCTGCTGTGCTTTGCGGCTTTATAATTGTTCGCGATTATAACAAGCCAACCATCACAAAAGCTGAAAGCTGCTCTGCTATTAATTATTATAATGACTTTGATATATTTTTGAGCAATCTTGTTAGCTACGACGATTTCTCTGAATATTTTAAAGACATATTTAGCAGGAATTCATGCCAAAGAGACGACATCTTTATGCTTGAAACCCTTATACAAAAGCAAACAAAGCTTATCAGACAAGCTTATGAAAATTGTAACAATGGAATTCTCGACAAGCTTACTACAAAAGCTTATTTGCTTCAGGTTGAACTTATGTATCTCCGAAAATTTGCATTAAATAATCCGGACAAAGCCGCCGGACAGCCCGAAATGGTTGCCAATGACTTGGTTTATACCAATTTGTGGACGGAATTTGTGAAAAATAAAAAGATATTTAAAGACAGCCAATTTATTGATGTATATAAGCAAATAGCTGCGAAATATGAAACAAAATTGGATGCATACAATAATTGCGTTGATGTTTCATGGAAAGATTTAACCGAGAAATGGGATGAATTTGTCGCGATGCGCGCAGGCATGACTCCAGCTGTTGATAGAATGAAGCAAAGCATCCAAAATAAAGAGAAAAAAATAAATGAAGCTCCGCCAAAAAGTCGTGCCAATTTAATGGAAAGCTTGTTTGCGCTTGGCATAAATGGGGTTGATGCCCCACAGGGCTTGAACGAGATCGTCCAAGAATATCAAAAAAATAAACCGGGATTCATGCCGGATATTTCGGAAGTCAATGACCCAAATAACCCAGCCGAAGATAAACCTAAGACTGAGAGCGGCTCAAACACAACAGGCGTTGGATTCGATAATCTTATAAACAAATACGCCAGCGAAGCCGCCAGATATGAAAAAGAAAAAGACTCTACCGATGTTCTTACAAAATATCGCTTTCTATATAGGGATGATGCGGACGAGTCTATAAAAGCCTTAATTGAAAAAATAGACGATCTTAATAAGACTATTGAAGGCACCTTCCCCGTTGAACAGAATTTATTCAAGTGCACGAAGGAAATTAAGGCCAAGCAGTGCAAGAACAAAAGCTAAATCGAACGGCCAAAAACCCTCTGAGGGGTTGAGGGTTTTTATAGCTTTTCTAGGGCTAAAGGTACTTTCTTTTGTGGTCTTCCTTTTGTGTTTTGGTTGTTTTTTTGTCGTAACTTTCGGTTTTTCTAGGGCTAAAAGTAATCTGATTTTTTATTTATGAGCATAGCGCAGCATTACACCGAGAATCGCGCCTTTTAACTTATTCTTGAGAATCTCTTTATAGTTCTGCTGTACAACTGAAGCTGTCATTTCACGAAGCAGAGCCTCTTCACATTCCCATTTGCAATAAGGGCAATTTCGCATATTCGACGAAACTGACTTCCCGCAATTTAAACAATTGACTATCATTTTTTTTATTTTACTCAATCACGAAATGATCTTTCCCCGAACCAGATTTTATAATTCTTAAGGCACTTCCCTCAGTCTTGGCTACCCCTGTTGGTTTGCGCTTGGCAGATGTATCCTCGACTTTTTGGCTTAATGACTCTGTAAAATTCTCAAGGTCCGCTTCTTTAATCCTGTACATACGTCCAATCTTTATCGCTTGCAGGCGTTTTGATTTTATCAATTTCAAAACTGTGAAAGGGTGAACCTGCAAAATTTTTGCGACTTGTTCGGATGTCAAAAAATTCTCTGTCATTTTTAATTGTTTTAAATTCCTGCTGATTATACTACATTACATTCAATTTCAGCAAATTTTATTAAACTTCATTAAATTACATTAAACTTCTGACAACTTTATTTAAAAGAACATTATTTCGTGAAACCACTATATACAATTTAACACAATTTTTCAAGTGGTTTGTAAAGTGAATTTAACGTAATTTTGTTTAATTACTCTTAATTTTATTAAAGTTTATTGAATTTGGTTAAATTCTATTAAATTTTAGATAATTATATTAAATTCTAATAAAGAATATTAAACTTTATTAAAGTTTAGTGAATGTTTTTATAAAATTACTCCTTTTCAGAAAAAAATCTTACATCATTGTTGGGACCTACTGAATGAAAAAGCGACACTGCTCCCGTATGTTCAAAAAGATAACGTTCGTCGGCAGAAGCCACTACCACCCGTTTCCCTTCTAATCTCGCTGTAAGCCCACTTAAATCAACCCCATACCTCTCGCTTGCTACATAAGCTTGAGCCAGCGGTTCATTTTCAAATTCCACTACCATTCGAAATGCAGTTGTCGGAGGACATTCTCCCGGCAACGCCTCATCGCCTGCACTAGTAAAAACGTTTAAACTCATAATCAATCGATTTATATTAATATAATAACATAATTCGATGTATTAATCAAATGAAATTGCCTCCGTCCCCCTATCTTTTCAACCATTTCCCCGTAAGCGAAGATTTATTCTTCATAATCTCTTCAGGTGTGCCTTTTGCAACTATTTCACCGCCAAGGTTGCCGCCAGCAGGTCCAAGATCAATCACGTGGTCAACTGACTTAATTACGTCCAAATTGTGCTCAATCGTGATGATTGTGTTCCCTTTGTCGGTTAAACGATGCAAAACTTCAAGTAGCTTCTTAATATCGTCAAAATGAAGGCCCGTAGTTGGTTCGTCGAGAATATATAGCGTTTTACCTGTAGAACGCCTTGAAAGCTCTGTAGCGAGCTTAATCCTTTGCGCTTCACCTCCTGAAAGCGTTGTTGCAGGCTGTCCAAGGTGAATATAGCCGAGTCCAACATCCTGAAGCGTTTCCAGCTTGATTTTGATGTTTGGTATGGCTGAAAAGAATTCAACGGCTTCATCAACAGTCATATCCAGCACCTGTGCGATATTTTTGCCTCTATAACTGATCTCAAGGGCTTCGGAATTGTATCTTTGGCCCTTACATTCTTCACAAGTGACATAAATATCAGGTAAGAAGTGCATTTCTATCTTTTTTGTACCTTCACCGGCACAAGCTTCACAACGACCTCCTTTTACGTTAAAGCTGAATCTTCCGGCTTTATAACCGCGAAGCTTTGCTTCCGGTGTCATGGCAAAAATGTCTCTAATATCGGTAAAAACGCCTGTATATGTTGCCGGATTTGAGCGCGGAGTGCGTCCAATTGGAGATTGATCAATATTGATAACTTTATCTATATTTTCGACTCCTTCGATTTTGTCGTGCTTGCCCGGATTTGTGCGTGAACCATAAACGTCCTGCATTATACGTTTTACAAGAACGTCATTTATAAGCGTTGATTTACCTGAGCCCGAAACGCCTGTGACACCGATAAACATTCCGAGCGGGAATGAAACTGTAAGATTTTTCAGATTATGCTCACGAGCACCGGTTATTTTAATAAATTTGCCGTTTCCTTTACGCCTCGGCTTTGGCTCATAGACGAGCTTTTTGCCACTTAGATATTGACCTGTTGACGATTTTGGATTTTTCATAATTTCTTCCGGCGTTCCTTGTGCAACCACCTCTCCACCATGCTTCCCTGCTCCGGGGCCAATATCAAGAATAAAATCTGCGGATTTCATCATATCCACGTCGTGCTCAACAACAATAACCGTGTTATCAAGATCACGAAGCTGCATAAGAGTTTGAATAAGCTTTTCATTATCGTCTTGATGAAGCCCGATTGTTGGCTCATCCAAGACATAAAGCACGCCTGAGAGCTTTGAACCGATTTGCGTTGCAAGCCTGATTCTTTGCGCCTCACCTCCGGAAAGTGTGTTTGCCGAACGATCAAGAGTTAAATAAGGCAAACCAACATTCATAAGGAATTGTAAACGATTTTTAATTTCAGATAGTGGAAGCTTTGCGATTTCCGATTCGTTTTTTGATAAAACCACTGTACCTGCGAATTTTAAAGCTTCATCAATCGACATTTGCGAAACATCGACAATCGACTTTTTATCAATTGTTACAGCCAAAACTTCAGGTTTTAATCTTGCGCCATGACAAGTTGGACACTCAAGAATGCGCATAAAACCTTCTATTTTCTTGCGGACGTAATCTGAATCGGTTTCCATATATCTTCGCTCTAAATTGGGAATTACGCCCTCGAAAGTTGTATTGTAATCGCCCTGAAAACCGCTTACTGCAATGTCATCGTCGGAGTCATCGTCTGAATCGCGAGAAATGGAGTTGCCTATTCTGACTGTGTATTTTTTATCGCCAGTGCCTTGCAAAACCAACTCCATAGCCTCTTTTGATAATTTTCCCACAGGTTCGTCCATAGAAAATTTGTTTGCTTTTGCGACAGCTTCAAGAATTCTGTTATACCAAGTCAAATGCGAAGTCGTTGAAGACCAAGGCATGATTGCGCCTTCCCCAAGCGTTAAACCCTTGTTTGGCATAACAAGATCGGGATCGATCTCCAGCTTTGTACCAAGCCCGTGACAAGTCGGACATGCGCCATGCGGGCTATTAAAAGAGAACATTCTCGGTGAAATTTCCGAAATACTGATGTTACAAGTTGGGCATGCATATTTATCCGAATAAATCTCTTCTTTTTTAGTATCAAAATCCTGCACGATAATCGTTCCTTCACCGTGTTTTATGGCTATTTCAACGGAATCTGCGAGCCTTGAACGATCCGGATTTGGCATATCAATCTCCTGCCCCGAAGGAAGGTTTTTTTTGATTGGCTTGAAGTTTTTTACGACCAAACGGTCAACAATAATATCAATTGAGTGTTTTTTATTTTCATCGAGCTCGGGAACTTCAAGAATACTATATGCATTACCATCAACACGTGCCCTAACAAAGCCAAGTTTCTTGATTTTTTCAAATATCGCTTGATGCGCACCTTTTTTATCACGAATAAGCGGCGCCATAATCATAATTTTGGCATCTTCTTTCATATCCGAGATTATTTCCACAATTTGGCTGACACTTTGACGCGTAATCGGCTTGCCGCATTTTGGACAATGAGGATGGCCGACTTTGGCGAATATAAGCCTTAAATAGTCATAAACTTCCGTGATTGTTCCAACTGTTGAACGCGGATTTCGCGGCGCAGATTTTTGATCAATTGAAATTGCGGGTGAAAGTCCGTCGATGGAATCCACGTCCGGTTTTTCCATTAATTGCAAAAATTGTCGCGCATAAGTTGAAAGCGATTCAACGTATCTGCGCTGACCTTCCGCATAAATTGTATCAAAAGCGAGAGTTGACTTGCCTGAGCCGGAAAGCCCTGTAATAACCGTTAATTTGTTCTTTGGAATTTCTACGGAAATGTTTTTCAGGTTGTGCAAACGCGCGCCTTTTACTGTAATTTTATCAATCGACATAGGTTTAAATTCGAATAAAAATTAAGTGTGTGTAATTTTAGCACGAGATTCGCACAAAAGTCAAAAGGCAAAGCTTAAAAGTATAAAGCGGCCGTTTTTGAGCTCGGTCTGCCGTGGGCCGGCCCAAAAAATCATCACAAAAATAAAACTTATTGCTTGATATAGATTTCTGCCGCGCGGCAAGCTCAGCTTTTAACCCGACTTCAAATCTCGACTTTAGAAGCACTCATTAATCCTCCTCTAATCTTATTCATTATTGCGCCAATTGGAGTCACGCCGTTCTTTCTTGCTTCCGCTGCTCCAACTAAAATATCCCATAAAAGATCCCTGTCTTTACCAACATTTGTAGACACTATATCTTCCGCTGAAACTACCCCTTGCATCTGCCTTGTAACCGCCACGGAAACGATCTTTTCTCTATATGATTCTTGCGATTGAGCATTCACTGCGGCTTCTCTTGTTCTTTTTGTTAATTTAGCGCCATTTTTTTCGAGTTCTTGAATTCGTTTGATATATCCATCCAAATTATGCATAACGTCTATCCTTGATATCATCTGCGCTTCTTCCGAACGAACCATGAAACGAATATCCAAATTTTTAAAATAATTTATAAAAACGGCTTGAGTTAGCTGATCCCTGACTCTTCTATCTGATGAACTACCTTCCATTATTCTTTTTACATCTCTAATATTTGTTCCATCTTTTTTAAAATTCTCAGCTATTTCTGCGGCTACGGCCTGCATATCCTGTTTTGCTTTTAATCCCGCAATTTTTCCACCGAGCTGCGTTAAAATCTCGTTTGACTCAGCAGCTTCATCCGCCTCTCCCGGCGCACTTATTAATCTTGGACCTGCAACCATTTTGTTTTTGTTTTAAATTTACTATAAAGGCCTTACGCTTGTCGTTCTTTTGCCTAATGCTCGCATGCCTGCCATTCGCTTTTCTATACTGCGACCTTTATCATTCTCCGCTTTTAACCTATCGCGAGTTTCTTTTAAAATGCCTTGAATAACAGGATTTCCCGCAACTTCAGCAGCATCTTTTTTAGGCAAATACTCAGCTAATGCAACGATATTTTGATACATAGCCTTTTCTCCAACAGAGACAACTTGTGGCAAATTCGCCTTACCGCCTCCGACAGGGCTTGTTCTTGCTATTTCCATCATAAGTTGAATAGCAACCTGCGAAAGAACTTTATTTGCTATTGTGTCACGATCTTCATAGCCACTAATTCCTGTTAGAATTGGCATTGTCATGTCCAAAATGACTTTAACATCTTTTGGGCTTGCCATAACCGTTTCCGTTATAACCCTTGCCGTTTCATTTAAAGCTTCTCTTCGTTCAGCAGTATCGTCCATAAAATGCGTTACTCCTGCTTTTTTTGACTTTGGCGAGCGAATTGTTTGCGATGGCTTGATGTATTCGTGAAATCTTTCCCTCAATGCCTCTCTAAATGATGGTGTTTTTGGAACTGTATCCATGATAATTATTGTTATGTTTTTATTTTTGTTTTAATAATTAGCTCGCAACTTCTCTTGATTCCAGCATGTCGTATTGCTTGTGATTTTGCTTTAAATCAAACAAATGATTGATGTATATAAATCCGGCGACAAGATATGGAATTAAAATAAATGTCCAGTTAAGTTCCAAAAATACGTTATAAATGGCATGCAAACCTGCCGCGATCACAAGCCCTTTCGCAATGTTTATTTTCCTAAAAAGAACGTCCGTATCTTTGATGCGCCATTTGTATAAAAGTTCGAAAAAGCTGTCTAATTTGCGAGTTTTAAGCTCTTCTTTGAGTATTGGTTTTGCAAAGCATGCAAGTCCATAAAAATAGCCAAAAATACCCGAAAACATAACGTGCGCAAAACTTGAGAAAATCGATCTGAAAATAAAAGGCGCAAGAATATTTTGACCACCTTGATGAATCCAAATGTTATAAAAATACATGATGTTTTCCGTGAAAGAGAAGCCAAGAGCGGCAATTATACTGAATTGAATGACGTCGTCGATATTCTTAAAATCATCTTCTTCGTCCGCAACGCGAACCGCAAAATTCTTCATTGTTTCCTCGATAATTCCAACGATTATGAATGTGATTATGACGCTAAGCGGAACCGTAATAAATCTTGAAAAACCGATGTAATCGTCACTGAATGCCTGTGTATAGCGGAAAAAATTGAGCCATGGAAAATACTGCCATGAGAATTTATAGAGCAAAATCGGGAAAACCGAAGTCGCGCCCGCTAGAAACGTAATCAAAATCATACTGCGTCTTTCCGGCTTTTTGAGGTAAAAAACATATCCCCACACCAAAACAGGTACGATCGCAAGCAATATTGAGCCTATGATTTGGACTATTTGGCTGTTTATTTTGGTTTTTGTTTAGTTTGTGTAATTATAGCACGAAATACTAAAATTGGCAAGTCAACACGGGGACGGAGGCAGTTTTCCTTGACATATTGTGTAATTTGCCAAATAATAAAGTCCTTTAATTAAAATAATTATGAATAATAGATTAATGGACAATCGCTTTTCTATAGATGCCGGAACCGGTCCGTGCAGAGAATATGATCGAAGACCCGGAGAATTCAGCACTAGAGAAAAAACTATACTAAGAGCGGCAGGCAATGCGGTAAAAGAAGCGCTTACCAGATTTATGGCTGTTTTGGATGGCACCGCATTTCATGATGGAAATGGCGCAAAACTGGCACTTAACACAAGCGGATCTGTGCCTGACGCAGATCTTGATAGTCATAATGTAAAAAAGGCCGATGCCTTGGCCGATACTCTTTCAAGCCGCATGCAAGGCCTTATGGGATTATATTTGAAAGGAGTTGGTGATGGAACGGAGAATGGAGCCCCTGTTACTGGACTTATCAAATCTGATGCGGATTTTAGATTTGGTGGCAGTGAAAAAGGTCCAAAAAATACTGCTCATTTAATCACTATTCCACTAGAAGAATTGAGAAGAATGTGTTTTGGAATTGATGACCAGAGAATTGTTAGTATGGCTGAGCCTTCGCATAGAATTCCCGGCAGCAAACCGGAACCAATAGAAGAAACTCCAAACGAAAAACAAGTTCGCGTAACCTTGAAAAGAAATGAGTTTGTCAGAAGAGTCTTGCACGCAATTGACGAAAAAATGACACCATTCTTCCGTGGATTAAGAGATCAATATCATAATCCAACTTTCAGTGATTCGGCGGATTATAAAATTGGATATTTAAGATGCGTTTATGAATTAATGCCAAATGGCGATTTAAAGATAAGCCTGCTTAGAAAATGCAATAGTCCACTGCCTGATAATGCTAATTATCGCGGAGAGGCTGTTGGAATGTTTTTCAGGGATCATTTTGAGGAACAAGAAAATGCGACCACTACAAGGCTGTATGAATAATTCCCTTATTATAGCTCCGCATCCTGATGATTCGCCTTTGGCTTGTGGCGGGACTATTGTTAAAATATTGCTAGAAGGTGGCGATGTGCGCGTCGTTAATATGACTGATGGCAGAAATTCTCATCTTGCAACGTTTGGAATTTCAGAAAAACCGACCCCTGATGAATTAGCTGAAATAAGGCGAAACGAGGAGCTTGATTCGGCTTCTGTTCTTGGAATTCCACATGGCAATCTGACGTTTCTTGGATTTGAAGATGGTGCGCTTGGAAAATATGTTGAAGAGGCAAAAGAAGAGCTTATAAGAATTTTAAGCGCAAATTTTCCTGATGAAATTTATGTACCGGCAAGGACAGATAGGCACCCTGATCATGTTGCGGCAAATTTGGCTATAATGGCTGCTTTACGAGAATTACAGCGACCGGTGGCGGTTCTTGAATACACGACTTGGACAAAGAGTCATCTTGACACGGATGACAGGGTTCAGCCTGTTCTTGCTCATGAAGGACTTGTTCGCGTTAATGATATAACGGGTTTTCTTGGGCTAAAAAGGCTCGCAATCGAACAGCATCAAAGTCAAATTGCTTTAAATCCAAGATGGCCACTGCAAGCAAAACCTGTTTTGGATGAGGATTTTTTAAGGCCGTATTTTGAAAGACCGATGGAAAGATTTGTGGAAACGAGGATGTTTTGAGCTTGCCGCGCCTGAATTCCCATTTGAATCCGAACACTCTGATATGTTTATGATATGAAAATAATTCACATAAGTTTTCACATCTTTCCAAAAGTGATCGTCAAGAAATATATATTCTTAAAAACAAAGGCTATTCTCTTCAAGATATAGCCAGGGCGTTGCACAGAAGCGTTTCCACTATTTCCGATGAACTCAAAAGAAATAAGGTGAGCAATGTTTATCAGCCTGAAAAAGCCGAAATAAAGGCATCTGAGCGAAGAAAACAGAGCAATTTCCAAGGCAAGAAAATCATCCGTTTTCCAAAG